>NZ_VMHE01000014.1 GCF_007559425.1 Allobacillus salarius
CTAAATTAGTAGGTTGATTGAGCAAAAGTGTAAAATCTTATCGAGCAAAAACTGTCAACTTTATTCTAGCGTTTACACCAGCCTCTTCATGATTCTTCGGAGAAATATAAAATGGTATAAATATATCTAACTACTTCTTTTATGGACAAAAATAAATAAAAGTAATTAAAATACGTATAGATACTATTAAATAGTGTTCGAGACCTAAAAGAACGCTCACGAGAATATTGAGAGAATTTCACAGTCAAATCACGAGCTCATCTAAAAACGCAGAATATTTACAGAGGTACAATATAACAATTTGCTTTCAAGCGACTGAACGAAGAAGTGATTTCACTCATGGAAAGAGCCACCATAATCTATCGGGAGAGTCGAAAAAATGAATAGAAAGATAGCTTTGTTGGATTTAATATTTTATGTTGGCCTACCGTTACTCATTTGGAATCAAGGCAGGGAGCTCATCGGTGATTATCCAGCGATGCTACTATCAACGGTTCCTGGATTCATCTATACGCTTTATCGATTTTGGCATGAACGACGGGTGAATATTACCGGGATTTTCATCATTACCACATTATTGATTGGTACTTCGCTTGACTTGCTTGCAGGATCTGCGGAAAAAATGCTTTGGTATCAAGTTTATTTCGGTTTTGCAATAGCCGGATTTCATGCAATCTTTTTATTGATTCGAAAGCCATTAGCGCTATACTTTGCTGTCGATTTTGTTTCCTTACAAGGGTTTGACCCTGCCGAAAGCAAGATTCTTTTTAACCAACCGCCAATATTCAAGTGGTTTCAACGGATTCAACTTCTCTTTGTTGTCCGGGGAGTCACTTTAGCTTTTTTAAAAATGTGGCTACTTCAAAAGTACGGGATTGATGGATACGAGGCCATGTTAATTTACTTACGAGTGGCTGGGTGGATTTTCGGTGGTATGATTATGGGAATGTTTTTTTATACGAGCATACCGATTCAGAAGTATTTACAATCAAATGACATGCAGCAACAACAAAAATCCCTAGAAAGATAGTCTCTCGCTACCTTTCTAGGGAATTATATTTTTCGAAACTATTACGCTGGTTGATCTTCTTTCTCTGGAACTCCAAAGATTGATTCTTCCAGTACTTCAGCAACGTCCCGTGTTTGAACCGTTTCATCGACTTCTTTTGCTTTTGTTCCATCACTGATCATCGTTAGACAGAATGGACAAGCACTGGAGATTGTCGTTGCTTCTGTACGTAAAGCTTGTTCTGTACGAGCGACGTTGATGCGGTTTCCAGTTGTTTCTTCCATCCACATCAAACCGCCACCAGCTCCACAGCACATTCCGTTTTCCTTACTACGCTCCATTTCAACGACTTCAACGCCTGGTACGTGCTCCAAGATGTAACGCGGCGGGTTATAAATGTCGTTGTAACGTCCAAGGTAACAAGAATCGTGGTACGTAATTTTCTCATGAATTGCTTTTTGTGGCTTCAAGCGACCTTCTTGAATCCACTCGGCCAGAAGCTCTGTATGGTGGAATATTTCCGCTTCTAGACCAAAATCAGGATATTCGTTTTTAAAGATATTATAAGCGTGTGGGTCGATTGTAACGATTTTCTTAATATCGTTTTTCTCGAATTCTTTAATATTCTTCTCCGCAAGCTCTTGGAACAAGAATTCGTTTCCTAAACGACGAGCTGTATCACCAGAGTTACGCTCTTTGTTTCCAAGAATCGCGAACTTAATGCCTGCTTTGTTCATCAAGCGAGCGAACGCTAATGCGATCTTCTGACTACGGCTGTCATAAGAGCCCATGGAAGAAACCCAGAATAAGTATTCAAATTCTTCGTCTTCTTTTTTCAATTCTTTAACTGTAGGTACTTTAAGCGTATCATCTTGGTCTCTCCAATTTTCACGGTCTTTCTTGGAAAGTCCCCAAGGGTTTCCTTGACGCTCGATGTTCATCATTGCACGCTGTGCTTCAGGGTCCATTTTCCCTTCAGTCATTACGAGGTAACGACGAAGATCGATAATTGTATCGACGTGCTGGTTCATAACCGGACAAGCATCTTCACAGTTACGGCATGTCGTACAAGCCCAAAGCTCTTCTTCTGTTACAACGTCACCGATTAGATTTTTTTCCATAACTTGTTGAGCTAGCGTACCGTTTGGTTCATCTGCTACTTGATTTCCAGTGCGTCCTGCAAATGCATACGTTGGAACCCAAGCGGAACGTCCAGTCACTGCAGCCCCTTTTTCAGACAAGTGGTCACGGATTTTTAGTAATAAATCCATCGGAGAAAGCATTTTACCTGTGCCGGATGCTGGACAAACGTTTGTACAACGGCCACATTCAACACACGCATATAAATCTAGTAGCTGAAGATCGCTTAAATCTTCTACTTTTCCTGCTCCGAATGTTGGTTCTTCATCGGATTCTTCCATTTCATCAATGTTGAAATCAATTTTTTTCAATTTTCCATGCTTCTTATCTTTCGTGAACAATACGTTTGCTGGACCTGCAATTAAGTGAGCGTGCTTGAATTGTGGCACGTACACTAAGAAGGCCAACAACACGAGCAAGTGAATCCACCACATGACGAAGAACACAGCTGCTGCAGCGGTTGGACTCATCCAGCCGAATGCCCAAGCGATGGAGGATGCGACAGGCTCTGTCCATGTTAAATCATGTCCATGCCAAATAATCGCCATTCCGTTACCTGCTAAAACAGTTAACATTAGTGATCCGATAAAGTAATACACAAGACCCGCTGCAAATGTTTTCTTCAAGCGGACAAGCTTTTCGATATAACGGCGATAGAAACCCCAAATGACCGCAAATAAAATAACTAATGCTACGATCTCTTGGAAAAACTTAAAGCCTGGATATAAAAATCCGAGTGGTAAATGGGAGCCTGGCACGAGTCCTGCCCAAATGAAATCGATTGCACCAAACTGCACTAAAATAAATCCATAGAAAAACATAACGTGAATGGCACCGGATTTTTTATCTTTCAACAGCTTTTTCTGTCCAAACACATATACCCAAGCATCTTTCAGGCGCTGTTTGATCCCTTCATCAAACTCTGTTTTTCGACCGAGCTTAATATAAGCAATTCTTGTTCGGACAATTTGTACGAATAAGAAAATCGCGTAGGCCGTTACAGCAAGAAAGGCAAGCGCATTAATGATCAACAACGTCTCCATTCTTTTCCCCCCATATTCTTATGATGAACTGACAATTGATTATTCCTTATCACTATCTTAACAAAAAAAGTTGTTTAAAAAAGGAATAATCTGAATTATTTCGTCTAATTAAGGAGCATCCCGTTTTGAGATGCTCACAAATTAAGTATTATTTAGCTCTATTATACAATGAATGAGCATTCAGTCAATCGATTTATTTATTTTCAGCCAATTGTTTAGGGGTCGCGCTAACGCATCAGGCCCTGTCTTTCTGGTGATCGACGGGCTCTAGGAATTTTACGGGGGGTGTGCATTTCTCGAACACGGGAGAAGGCGTTTTTTCCTTCCTTCCCGGCTTGAGAGGGCTTCTCGAACACGGAAGGACATATAATTTCATTTGTTCCGTTCTTGAGAGCGCTCCTCGAACACGGAAGAAGGCGTTTTTTCCTTCCCGGCTTGAGAGCGGTTCTCGAGCACGGAAGGACACATAATTTCATTTGTTCCGTGCTTGAGAGTGCTTCTCGAGCACGGAAGGACGCGCTTTTTCCTTTCCGGCTTGAGAACATAAAATTTGAGTCACCTTAAAACAAAAGAAGAAAGCTTTTCTCGCTATTCCTCGTTTTCTTGTCTTAACAAATCTTTCCGCTGTTGCCCCTTACTCAAAGTTTAAGTGAGGGGGTTTTTTTATGTCGATTATTCATTTTCGTTTTCCATTCTGGTACAGAAAGTTTCTGCCTTCAGCGTTTTTGGTAATTCTTCAGGGTTAATTTTGTATTCTTCAAGGTTAATTCGCCTGGCTTCAGGGTTATTTCGGCATCCTTCAGGGTTAATTCGTTCGGCTTCAGGGTTATTTCGACATCCTTCAGGGTTAATTCGCTCGGCTTCAGGGTTAATCTGCGCAGCTTCAGGGTTAATTGCTTTGACGTACGCGCACGACAAAAAGCACTGATCGAAATCGGCGTCTTTTGACGTTACTATTTACATTTGCTGTGGTGCAAGAACGAATTATCTTGAATAACAATTTGAGCAACTTTAAGGAATGTGATTCTATCGTTGAGGAATCTCAATCTTCTCGTTTTCAGTTCGCAGTCTATCTATCGCAAGGCATGACCTATAGAACAAAGTAAATTTTTAATTTATAAAAGGATTTTTAGATTATAGATAGAAGTTGAAAAATAAGTCGAAATATACCGAAATTTTATAAAACATAGCAACTCTTGATTTTTTTATTTTTCATTTTGTTGAAAGTCATCTAATGGTTAATAGGTTTTCATCCTAATTCATAGGTTTTAGTGTCACGAAGTTAAGAACGCATCATCCGAAGGGAGGTGAAACCATGGCATCCAGATCAAAACTTAAAGATCCTGGTTTAATCTTAATGATTTTCTTGGTTCTTTATGCCTTATTAGTCTTTGTTTGGTGGCCTGCAGATGTATATGTATATGGAATTTCTTTAGTAGGCTGGCTCATGTTTGCCGGGTTATTTTTCTGGTTTTTATTAGCAATTGTCTATGTGATTTGGATTGAGAAGATTGAAGATCGCAACAATTCCTAGATCGTAGTGAGGAGGGTAAGCTATGCAAGTCACTGAATCTATTATTATGGTTATTTATCTAGTTGTGCTGACAATAATCGGAATATATTTCTATCGTCGAGCGAGACAATCTGAAAGTGATTACTTTACCGCTGGACAAAGCATCAACACGTTTGTTGGCGCATTTGCTATTTTCGCGGCAGTAGCCAGTTCTAGTTCACTACTTGGTGCAGTTGGCTCGGGTGTTGCGTTAGGTGTTCCTTATTTCTTTACGTATGCTTTTGGTGTCATCGCCATTATGCCATTTGCGATGTTTTTGATTTCCGGACAAATTCGTCGCTCTGGTGTGAAAACGGTTCCAGAGTTTTTTAATCAACGATTTGGAAGCTCTGTACAAATTGTGGCTGCCGTAATTGTTTGTGTTGGCATGACATTTTATATGGTTCCTCAATTAACTGCTTCAGGAATCATTGGCTCATATGTTTTAGGCATCGATTATACAACCGCAGTCATTGTACTAGGATTAGGTTTTACATTGTATGCAGCACTAGGTGGCATGTGGGCGATTACGTACACGGACTTGATTCAGGGCATCATTATGATTGTTGGAATCGTCATATTAGCCTTAGCCATCTTAATGAATCATAACGGGATTGGAGCCTTAATCGGTGATGCGCTAAGTACTGATCCGGAATTTGGTGATATAACTCAGCCATGGATGTCTTATTTCGGTTTATTCATTGCTTTTTTATGGTTCGGAATCATTTCTCCGTCAGTCGTCATGCGGAATTTCGCTTCGAAAAGTCCAAGAATTGCCCGCCGCACTTCGATGTGGGCTTGTTTGATTTATTTAACGTTATTTGTTTCAGGTTTCATCGTTACTTCAGCAGGTGCAAGCCTTGGCATTATAGATACATTGGACAATACTGATATGATTTTCGTATCGGTGATTGACCATTATTTACCGGCTATACTTGGCGGAATCATGCTAGCTGGGTTGCTTGCAGCAATTATGTCCTCAGCTGATGCAATGCTACTCGCGATTTCTGCGGCAATTGCTCATGATATTTATAAAGGGTATATCAATAAACAGGCGAGTGAGCGATTTGTTACAGGTCTTGGATTGATCATTATGATTTTAGCGAGTGTCGTTGGTGTGATCATTGCGATTGATCCACCTGGTTTGATTGCAATCATGGTCGGCTGGGTCGGTGGCTTCCTGCTCTCTTCTTTCGGATTTCCGATCGTGTTGGGTATCTGGTGGAGTCGAGCGAATACACAAGGCGCATTGGCTGGTATGCTGAGTGGAGCGATTACGTTTGTCATCCTCATCACATCTGGTGTATTGCCGACGAACGCTGAACCAATCATTGCTGCTCCGATTTCATTGTTTCTTATGATTGTCGTTAGTTTAATGACTTCACCGCCGCCGAAAGAAAAACAGGATTTGGTTGAGTTTTATCATACACATTTAGAAGATACGAACTGATGAGGAAAAGGTGATTGATGTGTTGACGAAAACAAAAATGACCGTGAAACAAATTGGTGATCGACAGGTAGTTAGTGAAGATAACCTTTATCAGTTTGTCTATAAAAATATTGGGTTGAAAAGTAAACTGAAAACAAAGGTAAACAAAGCGTATGTGAAAGAGCATTTGGCTAATTATGAATTAATTTATCACCCGATGTGGTTAGCGAAAACAATCATAATTGCTGAACGGCCACCATTCACTCCAAAAAAATTGCCTAATATTATTTTTGTCGATGCAGTGTCCGGTTATCGGGGCGTTTTTCAACGAATTCCTGTCGTGCAAGAGATTGAGATCAGTCAAGAAAACGTGGTGAAAAATAAAATTAGGATGGATGAGTGTAAGAGTAAATACATTAAGGACGTTCAAGCTCAGCAAATTGACCGCTCATATATTTTGAAGAAACCGAAGCATGAAATTGTTGATTTATTTTTAGTCTATCTACCGATTTGGAGAGTCACATTGAATATTGGCTCGAATGACGAGACATTTTATATTAACGCAAACACTGGAGAAAACGAAACGTATATGCGTGAACGGTGGGAAAATGGAAAAGATTTAATTTAATCGTACAGCTCACCGTTCTCAACTCCACCCCTTACTCAAAGATTAAGTTAGGGGTGTTTTTTAATGGCGATTACTCATTTTCGTTTTTCATTCTGGCACAGAGAATTCCTGCCTTCAGCGTTTTTTAGGAATTCTTCAGCGTTAATTTCCTCAGCTTCAGGGTTATTTTTGCAACCTTCAAGGTTAATTCGCTTGGCTTCAGGGCTATTTCGGCCAGGGTTAATTCGCTTGGCTTCAGGGTTATTTCAACATCCTTCAGGGTTTATCGACCCGGCTTCAGGGTTAATTGCTTTAACGCACACACAAAAAGGCACCGACCGAAGTCAGTGCCAGTTTACGCGACTATTTACATTTGCTCTGGTGCGTGAACACCGATTAAGTTCAATGCATCTTGAATAACGATCCGCACGGCTTTGATCAATGCGATACGGGCGTGTGTTTGTTCTTCGTTCTCTAAATCGATAACTTTTTCAGCGTTATAAAAGCTGTGCAAGTCGCCGGCTAATTCAAAGACGTATTGTGGAATGCGGTGTGGCATTTTTTTGTTGGCTGCTTCTGTGATTACTTGCGGATAATCTCCTAACCGCTTCAATAAATCAATTTCTTTTTCGGATGTCAGTAGAGATACGTCCGCATCAGCTTCCACATCAATGCCTTTTTCTTCAGCTTGCTTTAGCATGCTGCAAATTCTTGCGTGTGCGTACTGAACATAATAAACCGGGTTTTCGTTGGATTCGCTTGTCGCTAAATCCATATCGAAATCAAGGTGAGAGTCATTGGAACGCATGATAAAGAAATAACGTGTTGCATCCAAGCCCACTTCGTCGATCAATTCTTGCATCGTAACGGCTTTTCCTGTCCGCTTACTCATCTTCACTTTTTCACCGTCTTGGTAAAGGTGAACAATTTGAACGATTTTAATGTCTAAAATATCTTTTGGGTTTCCTAATGCTTGGATTGCTGCTTTCATTCGGTTGACGTATCCGTGGTGGTCGGCTCCCCAAACATTAATGAGTTCATCAAATCCACGGTCAATTTTATTCTGGTGATATGCAATATCCGGTGTTAAATACGTATACGTTCCATCTTGTTTAATAAGTACCCGATCTTTGTCATCGCCGAAATCGGTACTCTTGAACCAAGTTGCGCCATCTTGTTCATAAACATAGCCGTTTTCTCGTAGCTGGTCGACGACGAGGCCGATCACACCTTTTTCATATAAAGACGTTTCAGAGAACCATGTATCGAATGGAACACGGTACTCTTCCAAGTCTTTTTTAATACGCTCAAGCAGGTGATCGAGTCCATGTTGACGGAAAGCTTCTAGCCGCTCTTCTTCTGTCACGTCGACAAACTGATCCCCATGCTCTTTATATAAATTGTTCGCAAGTTCAATGATATCTTTTCCACGGTAACTATCCTCAGGCATTTCAACGTCGTGACCGAGCGCTTGGAAGTAACGGACTTCGATTGATTTAGCTAACAGGTTGATCTGATTTCCCGCATCGTTGATATAATACTCGCGTTCAACTTCGTAGCCGGCTTTTTCCATGACGTTTGCCAATGCATCACCGTAAGCTGCACCACGTGCATGACCTAAGTGAAGTGTGCCGGTCGGATTAGCAGAAACAAATTCGATTTGAACCTTTTTCCCTTTGCCATGGTCCGTCGTTCCATATTGGCTTTTCGCTTCGTTAATTTCTGTAACGACTTTTGTTAAAAAGGATTGATCCATAAAGAAATTGATGAAGCCTGGCCCAGCGATTTCGATTTTTTTCACCGATGCTTGACCCGTATCAATCTGTTCTACGATCTCTTCTGCAATTTGTCGCGGCGCTTTTTTCGCAATCCGCGCTAGCTGCATCGCCATATTTGTCGCATAATCACCGTGTTCCTTTTCCTTCGGTGATTCCAATATAATTTCTGGAATCTCTTCTTCACTTGCTAATTCCGCTTTTAAAATAGCTGCTTTAATTTCACTTTTCAATTGCTGTTCTACTTCAGCGACGATATTCACGTGTTAATCCTCCTCTTGAAAGTTCACCTGCAATGTATGTCTACGTGACTCTTGGTCATTAATGACAACATCATAATCAACGTAAACTCGACCAGAACGCTGATTCATCCCTTTATAGAATTCCATTCGGTGGGTTGTCGTTTCTAAACGAAAACTACCATAAGGATGGGTATATAGCGCTTCTGTTTTATTGCCAATTCGAAAAACTTGGTGGAGCTTTAGTGTACCTTCTCTTTTCAAAACAATTTTTTCTTTTTGAATGATGATTGTCGTTTTTACCTTACCGAAATCATCCATCTGTTCGTCATATTTTATCACATGCAAGTCATTTTTGTGGATATATTCACCCTTTTCTTGCTTTTTGATTGATTCTTCTCCGTCTTCATCTATTATTTCTGCATTAACTTCGATATCTACTCGAATTGGATCGACCATAGCCATTCCCCTTTCACTTTTTCTCATGGTGTAACGGTATTATGTATCTTCGTTTAACTCTTATGTTATAGAGAACTGGTTTGATAAGCCTAGCTAGCATTGACTCATGCCGCTTTTTTCTAGTGAAAATTTCTATTATGAAACACGCAAAACCTTTTTCAGTCTAACGCAAGACAACCTTCCTATCAAAAAATTCATCTCGATGTTTATATTCTTCCCAACTTTTCCATACTAATAAAGATAATATCGGCCAAAATTCGCGTAACTTCAGGGGTTATCGACATGTTCAAAAAACTATTTTTCTCAATTATAATCGTCGGTAGTTTTATGCTATCCGCCTTTGCTGTCATTGTATTGTTCACCTATTTATTAGGTCCTCCGGATACGAATTTTCATCAACAAACACAATTTTTCGACCGTGATGAGAATTTGCTTGAAACGCAGGCACTCGTCGATCAACGGGAATATATTGCTATTGAAGAAGTTTCTCAGCACTTAAAAAATGCTTTTACGGCTGCAGAAGATCAACATTTTTATAATCACCACGGATTTGATCTCAAGCGGATTGGCGGGGCTCTGTATCAAAATGTCATTCATCAAGACAAAAGACAAGGTGCTAGTACAATTACCCAACAGTATGCCAAAAACCTTTATTTTACGAATGAAAAAACATGGACACGAAAATTCAAAGAAGCTTTAGCTTCCATGCGTTTAGAAATGTTTTTAACCAAAGATGAGATCTTTGAAGGCTATTTAAATACCATTTATTTTGGCCACGGGCAATATGGCGTCGAAGCAGCAAGCCAATATTTTTTTGATAAAAGTGCTCGAGATTTAGAGGCTGATGAAGCCGCTCTTTTAGCTGGAATTCCGAAAGGCCCAGCGATTTATTCACCACTCAACGACTATGAACGCTCACTCGAACGGCAACGATGGATTTTGCGTAGAATGGTGTCACTCAATTTACTCGATCAACAAACATTTGACGCAATAAAGAATCGAGATGTGCCAATTGTGACAACTGTTGCGAGTGATGCAAACAAAGATTCATTGTATTTCATGGACACTGCCATGAAGCAAGCAGCCGAGTTACTGGGTATTAGTCGCGAGGAGCTGAAACACGGGGGCTATAATGTTTATACCACGATGGACGTACAAGCACAAGAGCACTTGAGTGCAACAGTTAAAGAAAATTTGCCTGAAGGAGAACTACAAGTTGGATCAGTAACAATTGATCACCATTCGGGTGAAATCGTTGCCCTTCAAGGTGGAAGAGATTATAAACAATCATCTTATAATCGGGCGACTCATGCGAGCCGAATGACTGGTTCAACCTTTAAACCAATCCTTTATTATGCTGCACTATTGTATGGCTTCACACCTGCAACGACATTAGAGAGTACTGAAACGACTTTTCAACTAGAAAACGGCAAGACGTATAAGCCATCCAATTATGGTGACCTCTACGCCAACGGGCCGATCACGTTAGCACAAGCTTTAGCGATTTCTGATAATATTTATGCAGTGAAAACGAATCAATTTTTAACATCGGATAACTTAATTGAAGCGGCGCGTACATTTGGTATTGAGGACGATTTGCCAAGTGTTCCTTCATTAGCGTTAGGTTCAGGTTCCACGTCGGTGATGAGCATGACAGAAGCTTATGGCTTGTTGGCGAATGGAGGTCTATCGGTCGATCCTTACATCGTCAAAAAAATTACGAACGAAGATGGGGAAGTATTGTATGAGCATGAGCCAGAACCATCCGAAAGAGTTCTCGACAAGGATTATGCTTTTGTGCTTACTCACATGTTAACGGGGATTTTTGATGAACGGTTAAACAGCTATAGTCGAGTTACCGGTGCAACGATTGCCCCGATGCTTACTCATCATTATGCAGGGAAATCCGGGACGACACCGAATGACAGCTGGATGATTGGCTATAGTCCATATTATACGACTGCCGTTTGGACAGGATATGATGATAATCAAGAAATCGTGAAACGAGAAGATCTCGTTGCAGCAAAACAGATTTGGGCTGAATATATGGAAAAAATTCATGAAAACAAACCGGCTCAACCTTTCAAAGTTCCAGACGGTGTCACAGGGTCTTATATCGATCCTGATACAGGCTATCTACAAGGTCCAGCTTGTGAAGATCGGACGCGCCTGATGTATTTCATTAAAGGAACTGTTCCTAAAAATGTGTGTACGGAGTAGCGCTTCACTCCATACATGTCAATGGACATCTCACTATAAAATGATAAAAAAACGGGACTGATCACTCGTCTAGTGACCAATCCCGCTTTTTTGTCCTAATAAACATGTAAAGACCCATGTTTAACCCTATTGTAACGAGGATTTCACAAAAGTACAATCAGAAAAAACATTGTTCACAATTCATTCAAAATTAATCGAACGCCGCTTTCAATTCATCTTCTGCATTTTCCCAGTACTGTGGGTTGAATTCAATCAAAAAGTCTTTGAGTAATTTTTTCGAATGGTCATCCATTTTATCAATGACAACTCTACCTTTTAGCGACTTGTCCATACTATTAACATGTTCAGCAAGGATTTTATAGCCACGGCGAGCTTCCCGGTCGACTTCCAAGAAACTTGCAGCAATTCCATAATAGAATGGTCCCGCTTCACTTCGTTCAACCGTCGTCCATACAATCCAGTACGGTTTTCCATTTGGTACTTCTTCTTTATCCGTAACGAACCGAATTCGTTTCTCCACTTCACTTCGAGCATGCATGGCACCCATGTCCACCCAAACCCGATTCTCATTCGGATCGACAATCAATGGCGACATATTCTCTAAACTGATGGCACCTCCACCAGAGAATCCGGGATGGCCGTCAATCGGATCATCTTTCATGATGGTAAATTGATTACTCTTTTTTCCCGTTGATTTTTTATTTTGATCAAATGATTTCATCACCATGGACCTCCTCGAGTTCTGTTCTTTTATTAAGTAGTCATTTCTATTGTGCCATATTTCGTAACTGTTACAAAACAGAACCGCTTTTAGAATAGGTTTGCGAAGAAATTAAAAATGCTTTTGAAAAAATTTCCGATTGCAGCGAAGAAACCACCTTCTTCTGGCTCTTCAATCTCAAAGTTTTGTTCTAAATAGTCTAGTACTTGTTGATTATAGTCTGAACCAGTCAGCTCATCTCGACTGAAAAAGTCATGTAATTCACTGGCAATCTGGTCATCGATTTGATTCGTCCATTCGTTACGGATATTTTCTTTATCGGTAAATGCAGCATCCATTGTATATAAAACGAAATGCAAATCGATTAATTCATATTCGTCTCCAACCTCACGAAAATGATTTTCAACATCTATGCGATAATCGTTTTCTTCCATTGCATAAGACGCAAACGGAATCATCCATAAAATAAGTGTTATGATGAGTATCTTCTTTTTCATTTCTTACCCCCCTAACCTAAACCATCTTCATGATGGCGTAGCCCAATACGATCCAGCCTATCAAAAACGCAACGCCACCGATTGGTGTAACCATCGCGAATGTCTTCGTTTCAGTCAGACTATATAAATATAGGCTTCCAGAAAAAATAATGATTCCGGCGAAAAAGAACCAACCTGCAGTCATGTAGTTCCCGAGTCCTGTTTTCAATGCTAAAATGCCTGTTGCGAAAATCGCGATCGTATGAAACATTTGATATTGGACTGCTTTCTCCCAAGTGCCCATTAATTTTTCTGATAGCTTTCCTTCCAAACCGTGCGCTCCGAATGCACCGAGTGCAACTGCAATAAAGCCATTTATTGCTCCGATTAGCAGTAATGCTTTCATATTTATTTCTCCTTTTTTATGTTGTTAAAAGTCAAAGATGGAGTCTCCGTTGGCATCGTCTTCATCCAGTCTTTTCCCTTGCTCCAGATCATGCTGCTTCTTTTCAACTTTTGGTGAAACTTCCATCACTTTGGCCTCGGCTTCTTCAATCGAGAAGTTTTGGGGTTGATCAGATACAGGCATGCTGAACTTGCCTTGCGCCTCGTTAGTTGAACGATCTGACCCTGTAATTAACGTTGCCATTGATTGAACGGAATACATTTTTGCCATCAATTGATCTGTTGATGTGGTCGCATCAATGGATTGCAATTCTTTGATCATCTTTTCAATAATTGCTTGATAAGAAACTGACATGGTGTTCCTCCTGTATTCATTTCTCAGTTAAATAGTATATCATTGATAAGCATCGAATTTCTTCTATGAAGGCTATGTTCATAAAAATGATATTTTTAATAACAAAAAGAGGCTGGGACAAAACTCAGTAAATTGAAAAAGCGTGGTACTTACCGATTAGGCAGGTACCACGCTTTTTATATTATCGTTTATTTTTAGTAAACAAAAAGGATCGCCTCTGATAAAATTAAAGTAACCACACAATAACTATCGGAGGGATCCTTATGTTTAAACATTATAACATGAATCAAGTGGTTTTACCTTTAGATTTGGAAATAAAATTACAAGAAAATGATATTGCTTACGCTGTAAATGACGTGGTGGAAACAATTCCGGATGATGCATTCGCAGGTTTTCAGCGTGACACAGGCTGTCCAGCTTATCATCCACGCATGATGATGAAAATTATCCTGTGCGCCTATACGCAATCTGTCTTCTCCGGCAGAAAGATTGAAGGATTACTCCGTGACAGTGTCCGCATGATGTGGCTAGCTCAAGGATATGAACCAACGTATCGCACGATTAATCGGTTTCGTGTGCATCCGGAGGTTAAAGAGATACTGCGTCAATGTTTCGTCCAATTTCGCTGCCAGCTTGTGCAGGAAAAACAGATTGATGAAGAAGCAATTTTCATCGATGGGACCAAGATTGAAGCGAATGCCAACAAATACACATTTGTGTGGCGCAGGGCTGTTGAGAAATACAGTGCTAAATTGGTGGCAAAGTCCAATCAAATGTATGATGAATTACTGGAAAACGCGATTATCCCTGAGATTGAACGGGAAAGCGAGGATGAATTATCCATCGATGAACTCAGTCAAATAGTTGAGAAATTGGATGAAAAAGTCGAAGCGTATGACAAAGCAATCGAAGCACGCGAAAGCGGGAGCGAACGGAAACACCTTCGTTTCGAACGTAAAGTACCGAAACAATACCGCAAAAAGTTCAGGGATTTTGCGGCGCGCAAACAGAAATATCGGCAGGACATGGAAATATTCGGCCAGCGCAACAGTTATTCCAAGACCGACCATGATGCCACGTTTATGCGCATGAAAGATGACCATATGCGGAACGGGCAGCTGAAAGCTGGCTATAATGTGCAGCTTGCGACAGAGGGGCAATACGCGCTCGCTTACGATGTATTCCCGAACCCGACAGATACACGTACTTTCGTTCCTTTCCTGGATCACATTGAAGAAAATTACTTTGAGCTGCCTAAGTATATCGTGGCTGATGCAGGCTATGGCAGTGAACAAAATTACGAAGATGTCCTAGAAAACCGAGAACGCACGCCCCTGATTACATACAACCAATATCGGAAAGAAAAGAAAAAGAAATACAGAGATAACCCTTTCCATTCCGCCAATTGGGAATATAACGAGGAAAACGATTATTTTATCTGCCCGAATGACCAAAAAGTCACATTTCGTTACCTATCCCACCGAGCAGACCGGTATGGCTATATACGAACCTTCCGAGTTTACGAGGCAGAGGACTGTTCAGGGTGCCCACTGCGTTCCCAATGCACCCAAGCAAAGGAAGGGAATAACCGAAAAATTTATTATAATGCGAAGTGGGAAAGCCAAAAAGCATACACAAGACAACAGCTTTCGGAGGAAGAAACTGGTGAAATTTACGGCAAACGTAAAATTGATGTGGAACCAGTCTTCGGATTTCTGAAGGCTAATTTGCGTTTCACACGTATGTCTGTAAGAGGTCAAGACAACGTGGAAAATGAATTAGGATTTGCATTCATGGCGGTGAACTTGAGAAAGTACATCGCCAAAAAGCCAAACCCTACCCTAAATGATGACAAACATTTAAACCAAAAATGTACCAACCATCAAAAATTGATGATTGGTACATTTTTTTACTTAATTTTGGCTAGTTATGTCCCAGCCTCAATTAAATGAATCTATTTACTAAAAATACTTGTTAACGCAACGACCAAGACGACCACTGGAGCGATGTAACGAACGATAAAGTACCAAATCGATTGTAGTGAATGATTATTGATTTCACTATTCTTAATCGCTTGATCTCTCGTCCAGTACCATCCTACAAAGATAGCAATCAACATGGCACCTAATGGCAAAATAAAGTTTCCGGTAACATAGTCAATTGAATCTAAAATACCTTTATCGCCAACAATCGTTACATGACTCAAAACGCCGTGACCTAAAGAAACGGTAATGCCAATTGCGAATATGACCGATCCACAAAGAATCGAGGCCGCTCTCCGGCTTAACCCTAGTGTTCGGTGAAAATATGCCACTGGAATCTCTAGCATAGAAAGTGCGGAAGAGTAGGCAGCCATAACTAATAAAACGAAGAAAGCAATTCCGACTAATCCGCCAGCTGGAATACTAGCAAATATGCTCGGCAACGTAATAAACACTAATTTCGGACCAGACTGCACATCCACGCCAAAGCTAAATACCGCTGGAAAGATCACAATCCCTGCAATAATGGCAAATACCGTATCCATTACACCGATACCGACTGTTGCTGCAGGCAAGCGGTCCTTGCTCTTCAAGTAACTCGCGTATGTCAGCATCCCTGAAATCCCTAGACTAAGTGAGAAAAAGGCTTGCCCCATTGCAGCTAAATAGACTTGTGGATTGCTGAGCTGACTCCAATCCGGTGTAAATAAAAAGGCTAATCCTTCACTTGCTCCATCCAATGTCAATGAATACACGGCTAAAACAACCATCAAAATGGCTAATGCCGGCATTGCGATTAAATTTGCACGTTCAATACCTCGTTTAATGCCGCGAATGACAACAAATACAACTGCGACCATGAATAGAAATTGCCAAATCAACGGTCCCCAAGTACTTGATGTCCAATCTTCGAAACCTTGACCAAATCCACCCGTAGGCTCTGTCCAAAAGTCCCCAATTAAATAATGAAATAAATAATATAATGACCAACCAGATACCACACTGTAAAAACTTAAAATAAGTGTGCCGCCGATCACACCCATGACACCTGTCCAATGCCATTTTGTTCCTGGTGCTAATCGCATAAAGGAGCCTACCGCATCTTTTTTACCCGCTTTCCCGACACTGAATTCCGCAAGTAGTAGCGGTATACCGAACGCTAAAATAAAAAAGATATAGATAAGCAAAAATGTAGCGCCACCATTTTCACCAGCCACGTAAGAAAAGCGCCAAATATTCCCTAAACCGACAGCCGATCCCATGGCAGCTAACATAAACCCAAGTCTTGATTTCCATTCGTCTTTTTTCATTCCTTGATCCAACTCATCCACCTCTTTTTTTATAGAGAATGCCCAGCCTTATCGCTATCCACATTCACTATCTTTTAACGTATAGTTCATCATATGTATGTTAAGAAATAACTTTTTATCACTATAACACAGTTATTGATTAAAGGAATAGAGAAAATTTATTTTTTCATACAATTAAATCGTTTGGAATATATTAAAAAAACACCACTCAAAAGAGCAGTGTTTTTTGACGAAGGTGTTTTTTCTCTGGTGAGAAATGTTGTTTACGGGTTTGTTGATTTACCATCCACGATATTAAATCCCGTTCTTTATTGCATAAGTTTCTTCCAAGCTTTCCTTCAAATCTTCCGACCAACTCTTCGAAATGCATCATAATTAAGAACGTTACCTCCCCTGTTACAACCATCTCTGTGTATGATATCTGTTTATGTATACGCTTTTAATTGATTCCATCTTTAGTATACACGAACTTCCACTAAATGTTAAGTAATATTTCAAAATTGTTAAATAATTTTTTATCTGCATTATTCTACAAAATATTTATACTTGTTATTGCATAAATAGTCATAAGGGTTTAAAATAAATTCATTATTAGGGGGGAGTTTTCGTTGAAAGAAAAGTATGCTGGTATTCATCATTTGAAGTTTATTGTTTTATCTTTAATTGGAATCGGATTATTCATGATCCCTATTCCAATTAAAGGAGAAACGACAATTGCAGTCGCCTTTTTAGCCGATCAATTTTTAAAGTTGCTAGGTGATTTTGCACTTATATTGGTCGTTCTATTAATTTCTGTCGCTGCTATATTGTCTGTCATTGTGTACATCATAACATTATTAAATCCTAATAAAATAAATCCGAACTCTTTTTTCGGTTCATTGTTCCGGGTCAATTTATTTTGGACAATCGTTCGTGTGATTGCCATGGTGTTTGTATTATTTACTTATTTCAAAGTCGGTTGGGAAGCTGTATACTCTGGTGCTACAGGTAGTATGATTTTAAATGACCTGCTCGTATTTCTAATCGCTGTCTTTTTAGTCGCAGGCCTTTTACTGCCACTCCTGTTGAACTTTGGTTTGTTAGAATTCATCGGTGCATTGCTAACGAAAGTCATGCGCCCTGTCTTCACACTACCTGGAAGATCGACAGTCGACAACTTGGCTTCTTGGTTAGGTGATGGGACAATCGGTGTATTATTGACGAGTAAGCAATATGAGGATGGCTATTACACGAAACGTGAGGCTGCAGTTATTGGAACGACTTTCTCCGTTGTTTCCATCACCTTCACGATTGCCATCGTTCGTCAAGTTGATTTAATGCACATGTTCTTGCCTTTATACGGTACAGTTGTATTAGCTGGTTTCGTTGCAGCGGTCATTATGCCACGGATTCCGCCATTGTCTAAGTTCGCTGATACGTATTTGAAAGAAGACCAAGAGCCATTGGATGAGTCCGTTCCTGAAAATTATACAGCGATTACTTGGGGGTATAAACAAGCGGTCGATCGAGCGAGCAAAGCTCCTAATCTCATTAACTATTTAAAAATTGGGGTTAAAAATGTTCTGGATATGTGGATCGGGGTCTTGCCAATTGTTATGGCAATTGGAACATTAGGTGTTATCGTTGCTGAATTTACATCTTTCTTCACTTGGATTGGTGCACCTTTCGTACCGATCTTAGAATTAATGCAAGTTCCTGAAGCAAAAGCGGCTGCAGAAACATTGCTCGTCGGTTTCACGGATATGTTTCTACCCGCAATCATTATCGAAGGCGTTGCCAACGACATGACACGCTTCATCGTTGCTGCTTTAAGTGTGACACAGTTGATTTACCTATCCGAAGTCGGTGGTGTGCTGTTAGCTTCTAAAGTTCCTGTGAACTTCTGGCACCTACTTGTCATCTTCTTAATGCGTACGGCAATTACATTGCCAATCATCGTCGGTATTGCACACTTAATCTTTTAATCTATAATATATAATTAAAAAAGCGATCCCGCTGTCATGGAAGTGACTTTGGGATCGCTTTTTGTATGATGTTAATAAGTTAAAAACGGTAAACCTGGCTTTGCTTTTGCTGATTTCAGGTTCGGCAAAAAAGAATCTTCCGTACGATTAACTCTATAAGCAGCCATCAAATATTTCGTTGCATCTTTATATCGCTTCATTTCGTTCATAACACTTCCAGCCAATAAATAATAACTGCATAATTCATGTTCCTCTTCTAACTTTTGATAAAATGGGATTGCGTCTTTAGTCAGTAGTTGATGCAATTGTTCATGTTCGCCACGAAAATAATATAAAATAGATTTCAACTTATATTGGTAGCGAGCATTACGACACGTTTCAGCTATTTCTAATCCTCTGTTCAATTCTTGAATCGCACGATTATTTTCACCGAGATAAAAATAAGTCATAGCCAAATAATGACTCGAGATCAACTCAACTTCATGATTTGTTTGTCGTGAAATCACTTTTTCAAAGTATTCACGTGCCGCTTCATACTCATGCTTTTGTATGGACATAATACCGTCACACATATAAATGACCGATTTTATTAACCCGCCTACTTGAGCTTCATCCAGATTTCTAAGCTTTCCAAAATAACTTTCAGCTGTTTCTAGGTCTGCAATTAAACAATAATTCAAACCCAGAATAATTTGACAGCTGATTACACGTGTATAGTCCAAATTTGCCTGAAACGTTTGAAAGGCCTTTAATGCATATTTATTGGAACGTAGAATCATTTCCATACGCGTGTATGCACTTGCAATCATCAAATAAAGATTAGGATCGGATGTTTCTTTTATCAATTTCTCTGCCAATTTAAAATGCTTAATTGCATTCGCGCAATAAAATTTCGTCAAATAATAATAACCGACAAACTTGTGATAGCTATATGGATAATGCTCCTCCAAAATCCATGAAAAACTTTGTAAATACGTGAACTTTTCATCTAATTTTTCATGTTGACCCGTGTACAAATAATGAGCGAATAACGACAATTCATACAAATAACTCAATTCAATAGATATCTTTTTTTCATCTAACAACTGAATTTCCTGGAATAAAGATTCTGCTTTTTTTACATCATATTGATGTAACGTATCTAACCAATTTTCCAACAGCTTTCTTACATGCTCATCTGAAGAACCGATGAACTTTTCAACAGGAAGCTCCATTCGCTCACATAATTGGCTGACAATCTCTTTGTTCAAAGAAATTTGGTTGTTTTCTAATTTGCTTAAATAAGCGCTAGAACAAATACCTTCTGCTAACTGCTCTTGTGTGATTCCTTGGCGCATGCGATGCCATCTGATTGTTTGACCAATAAGCGACAATCCAATCTCCACCTTCTATTCCAACTTATTGTTCTATTATAGTTCTTTTTGACTAGATTTTCCACAAAAACTATCAAAAATTACCAAGGAATCACAGCAAAATGTTAGCTATGAATGAATTGCCCACTCTCCGTCTTTTAAAATCTCTTCTTTTTCACCACTTTCGGTGACACCGTATATCGTTAAGTCACTAGAACCCATCATGAAATCTTCATGAATTAAACTTTTGTTGATGCCAGCCTCTTTTTGTTCGTCTGCACTCATGTTTTCACCGTTTTCTAAGTTTGTGGGATAAGCTTGTCCGAGTGCTAAGTGACAAGAAGCATTTTCGTCATAAAGCGTATTGAAGAAGATTAATCCTGACTGAGAAATAGGTGATGAATGAGGAACTAAAGCAACTTCACCGAGCCGAACTGCCCCTTCATCCGTATCCAGCAAATGTTTAAGCGTTTCTTCTCCTTTACCCGCTTCAAAATCAACCACTTTACCATCTTTGAATGTCAGTTTAAAATCATCGATTAAATTACCATTATAGTTTAAAGGCTTCGTGTTTCGGACAGTACCTTCTACACCTTCCCGATGTGGTGCTGTAAATACCTCTTCTGTCGGCATATTCGGATTGAAAATGACTCCTTTTTCCGATTTTGCCGTTCCTCCTGCCCAAATATGGCCTTTTGGCAACTGAATGCGAAGGTCCGTAGTAGCTGAATGATACTCTAGTGCGACATATTTTTTTTCATTTAAATAATCTCGAATATCATGCAACGTTTCATTATGGTCTTCCCAAGCTTGAATTGGATCTTCTTGATCGACACGAACAATTTTAAATATTTCTTTCCATAACTCATTCATCGCGTCTTCTTCATTTTTGTCAGGATATATTTTTGCTGCCCATTTTTCTGTAGGTACCGAAACAATTGACCACTGAATCCGGTCGCTCATCATATATTCCCGATACTCAGCCAGAGCTTCACCAGCCGCTTTATTTGCTTTGGCAATTCGTTCTGGTTCAATCCCATCCAACAAATCCGGATTAGGTGCATAAACACTCAAAATACATCCACCATTTTTGACGTGACCGGTTTGCTTATCGACCAACCAATCCGGAATACTTTCTAACACATGTAGTGGTTCGTTCTCATATTTCTTTCTTGTGATTACTTCATCTGACCAGTTAACTGTTACATTTTCTGCACCTACTCTGTAAGCTTCCTCTACTACATGGTGCACAAAGTCTCTTGCCTCGATTGGTGCATTAATAAAGATTGGCTGTTCTTTTTGTACATTTACACCAACCTTCACAGCAAGCTCGGCATATTTCTTTAATGTAGCCTCTGTTGGCATCATACGACACTCCTTCTTTTTCTATTATGCCTTATTATTTCATATTCCGAATAATTTAAAAAGTATTCGTATCACTTATTGACAGATATTTTTCACATTAAAAAAAGATGATCTCTAAAATTTGATTGAGACCATCTTTTAACTAGCTGTTAACGTTCAATTCGTTTCTCGTTTAGTTACTTTTTTTCATCCACCCAGTTCAATAATTCCTCTTTTGCTACATTATAAAATTCGGGAATCATATTGTCTTGATAGATCTTTTCAAACTCCTCGTGAAGTTTATTGACTTGTTTCAAGTAAGCTGTCGCCTCGTCAACCTTCAACCGATAGTCAATCTTTAAAATACTAATCGCTTGCTGATCCTTTTTCGATACTGGTTGTGTCATAAATTTTTCAGATAGATTATATTCTTCATCTTTAAGCAGATTTGGGTGATGCTCGTGTGGAGCGGTCGCATCAAATATAGACAGCCCTAGTTCAGGAAGGATTACCATGTCTAAGCTCGTCGGATCAAATCCACAATGATACACTTCGACATCAAATCCGCGCTCTTGCGCTTCGCGAGCAATTTTTCGTAGAATGGTTGATTTCCCCGACCCTGAAGTGCCTTTCATAAAAATTCTTCGGTTTGCTTGGTTTGTTAAATTTTGAATAAAATCAACAGGTCCTTCTGGTGTAGCTGCACCTAAGTAGCGATGATGTACGCTTGACGGTTTATTCAACATATTATTCTCAAATATTTCGACCTTCAAATGATCTGTTGCCCGATTGGCTTCTGCAAAGTTCATGTAAGGCCCATAAATGCCTTCAACTTCATGATGAATCGCTAGCGCTTCTTGGAAACTTTGAACAGCAAGTGTGTGGACTTCTTCTATTTCTTTCTCTAATCCTACTAAAGATTGCTTCTTTTCAATTAATCCTTCTTTGTCATATCCCTCTCCGCAGAATAATAGGCTTTCTTTAATAAGTGGCCATTTCATCCGGCGAATATTCATTTTTGAACGATCAAAAATACCAGCATTCAATTCTGTAAAAACGATTCCTTCAAGCTCGTTTTGTTGAATATGATTGTAAATATAGTCTATATTTAATTGGTTTTTCATTTGGTCAGCAACATCTTTGAGCAGTGGACTTATAAGCGATGTGTGCCCACCTTCGATGTAAAGAACATAATCGAGTTGTTCGATTAAGTTTTCATAAAAATTGACGTATCCTTTTGCAGTAGTACCTCCCATAAAATACTTATGTTCAGACATATCATCATCCTCCCGGTCTCCCTTATTGTATGAATTTAAGCTTTGAAAAAGACCATGGGACAAGTGGTTTTAGATAATTGGGCGAGGGACATGTATATGAACAAAAAAGGCTGGGACAAAATCTTTAAAGTTGACTCAAATACGAACATTCTAATTTAGTATGGCGGAAATACCGCTTCGGAAATATACTTCGCTTTTCACGGGCAGCTGTTGAGCCTCCTCGTGCTACGCACTGCGGGGTCTCACCTAGGCTTTTCCTGTAGAAGTCTCCGTATATTTCCTACGCTAAGTTAGATGGTTATTCGTATTTCTTGAGTTAATAACTTTGATTCGTCCCAACCTATTGCTTATTCATCTTTATTTTCCAATTGAGATAACGCTTCTTTTTCTTCCTTTGATAGATCTGAATCGGCATCCTTTGAAGGTCCAGAGGAAAACCAACCAATTAAGGCAATCAACACGAGCACAATATAGAAAGTCAGTTTCCATATCGTTGATTCTGCGAAATCATGTGGAATTAACGCAATGTCTTCATGAGCTAAGGTAAGAACAAGAAGTTTCACCCCTACCCAACCGACAATAATAAATGCAGCTGTTTCTAATCCTGTTCGTTCATTAAGCAATTTGACAAAATAAGTCGCTGCAAACCGCATGATAATGACACCGATCAGTCCACCAGTTAATATGACAAGAAATTTACCTCCATCCATTCCACCAATTTGTGGTAAATCCGTATTCGGCAAAGCCATTGCCAGTGCAACAGCAGCTAAGATTGAATCAATCGCGAACGCAATATCCGCAAATTCAACTTTGACGACAGTCATCCAGAAACCTGAACCCTTTTTCGGTTTACTGATGGCTGAGTCTTCTGCAGATTCATCTGCTTTATGAAGTACAAATTTCCGAAACAGGTGATTCAGCGCAATAAATAATAAGTAGGCTGCACCAATTGCTTGCATTTGCCATACATCGACGAGAAAAGAAATAATAAACAAAGAGCCTAGTCGCAAAACAAAAGCACCAAACAAACCATAAAACAAAGCTTTCTTACGTTCTTTTTCAGGCAAATGTTTTACCATAATGGCTAAAACAAGCGCATTATCTGCTGCGAGAATTCCTTCCAATCCAATTAGGACGAGGAGTACCCAGCCATATTCTAGTAATAAACCCCATTCCATTTCGACAAACACTCCTCAACATCTAACACTTTTCCTAATCCTTATCTTCCCCAAACCTTCCTTCGTTTAACAGTCACATTCTTTAGATGGAGTGAATAAGGTAGGATTATCCAAAATAACATGTAACGAGTATACACTTTTTTTGTCGAAATTTGAATTACCATTTTAATAAAAGCAACTATAGAACAAAAATTAAAAGCTAGCTGCAATTTCACACAGCTAGCTTTATTAATTTCAAATACAATTCAATGGTTTTCTTACTCACCTGTAACTTCTTCGATTTCACTTTTCAGCTTATCGAATAATTCAGGGTCGATTCCTTCAACCTCTTCACGGTAATACTCATGAACTGGTTGAATAGCTTCTCTGAATTCAGCAATTTGATCTTCATCAAATTCAATGACCTCAGTGCTTCCTTCATCTTTGATCGCTTGAAGCCCAGCTTCGTTTTGTTTTTTCTGCTCGTCGAATACCCAGTCTTGCAATTCTTTTACTGTCTCATCAACTACAGCCTTCACGTTATCGTCAAGACCATTATACCATTCAGTATTCGCAGTCGTCATCGCAACATAGTTGTTATGACCAGAAATCATCATATAATCCTGTACTTCATTAAAGCTTGCAGATTCAATAAAGAAGATCGGGTTTTCTTGTGCATCAACCGTTTCACGGTCCAATGCTGTGTATAACTCACCCCAGCTCAATGACTGAACAGTAGCTCCATACGCAGCATAAGATTCACGCATTAGAGGTGATTCTTGTACACGAACGTTTAAACCTTCCCAATCAGATGGGGATTTAATCGCTGTGTTACTTGTCCATGCCATCTGACCTTCACTCCAATATGCTAATGGAGAGATGCTGTGCTCTTCATATTTCTCACGAAGGTCTGTGTTCAGAGCTTCACTATCCTTTAAAATCTGGTGAATTTGCTCTTGATCTGTCGGGAACAAATAGTGCATAGAGAAAATTTGACCGTCTGGAACTTGTCCTCCCGTAAATCCTGGAGACATGACAGCCAGCTCAACTCCACCTTGCTGTAGTAACTGTGCCTGGTCTGTTTCACTACCTAGGGCACCATATTCAAGCGCTTCAACTGTAATTGCGCCACCTGTTTTTTCTTCGATTCGTTTAGCAAATTCTTGTGCATAGACAAACTGTACTTCGCCTTGAAGTTCTTCAGTCACCATGCGCCACTGATCGGATTCAAAATCTCCAGAAGCCTCTTCACTTCCTTCGCTTGAACCTGAGTCAGATTCTTCGTCAGAACCTGATTCTTCGTCAGACCCTTCACTTCCTGAGTCTCCTTCATCGCCACCGCCACATGCAACTAGCAGTAAGCTTAATGCAAAAATTGATGCTAACATTAACAAATACTTTTTGTTAAAAATGTTCATTACCCCCTGTAATGTATTTATTATTTAAAGGAACTGCTTAAAACAGTTCACTTTATTCAGGAACAAGCATTAATGATAACTCTGGAACGAATACCAACAACAACCCAATTGCGATCAACATCACGATATAAGGTGGTGTACTTTTGATAACTTCCAGATAAGGTTTGTTAAATACCGCACTTGCGGTAAATATATCTACACCAAATGGCGGTGTTGCAGAACCTAATGCTGCTTGGAAAGTAACTATGATTCCAAGGTGAATCAGGTCAACCCCTGCCGCTTCAGCAGCTGGAGCAAAGATTGGTGTTAAGACTAAAATAACTACGATTGGATCGACAAACATACATCCAACGAAGAAAAACACACTGACCATCAACAGGACGAATAACGCACTCGGATCTGTCCCAAGAACTGCTTCAGTAATCATTCTTGGAATTCCCGCAAAACCGATTACCCAAGTGAAAAGCTGTCCACCAGCAACCAAAATGAAAACGGCTGATGTAACTAAACCTGTTGAGAGTGAAATTCCAGGAAGTTCTCTCCATTTAATCGTCTTAAATATCAATACTTCCAAAATGATTGCATACAATACGGAAATACCTGATGCTTCTACTGGTGTAAATATACCAGTGTAGATTCCACCGACAATAATAATTGGAAATCCTAACGGTAAAAGTGCTTTTCTAAAATGAACAAATCGTTCTTTCCAGCTAGCTTTTTCACCTAGTGGAATGTTCTTCACTTTTGCATGAATAATGTTATAGATTGCAAATGCCAGAAATACGATTACTCCTGGAATAATCCCGGCAATGAACAAATCCCCAACTGATACTGACCCTGCTGCAAGCGCATAAATAATCATACCTACACTTGGCGGAATCAATAGTGCCACATCACTGGAGTTAATAATTAAGGCCATTGCCTGCGAATCTTTGTACCCCATTTTAAGTAATCTTTCTCTCATCGGTCGGCCAATGGCGACCACTGTTGCTTGTGTTGAACCTGATATCGCACCGAACATTGTACAGGCTGCTGCAGTCGTTACGGCATATCCCCCACGAATGTGACCGACGAACGAACCGACGAAATCTAATAAACGCTGTGAGGTCTTACCAGCTGTCATGATGTCCGCAGCGAAAATAAATAACGGAACACATAACAATACGGGTGATTCTATTCCCGTCATTAACTGTTTCATTAGAATATCCATACTTAAATTCGGATTGTAAATAAGCATAATGACAACAGGTGCCAAGATCAGCGGAATCATCATTGGAAAGTTCAACAGCAAAAGAATAATCATTATAGATAATAATGTCGCTAACATAGATTTTTCCTCTCTACTCTAATCGATTTTTGACGTTAGATGGATATATCTTCCACCTTTAGATCTTTCTCTCTTTGATCGTTATAATCTACGGCATCGATTCCTAAATAAACTTTATCTTTTGCTTTCGCTGTGAAGTTTACAATTGTGTTTCTAATATATTGAATCCCAGCTGTCAAAAAGCCGATTGGGATAAATACAGCCATTAAGTATCTAGGGACTTCCAACGAAGTCGTAATAGCCCCAGTGTTATATTCAAAAAGAACAAAATTATAAGTATAATACGCCATGACAAACATCACGATTGCAGTTACTGCATTAATCACGATCATCATCACTTTACGAACCTTCATAGGAGCAAAGTCATAAAAAGCAGACATACTGATATGCCGTCCCTTTCTAGCTGCATAAGCGATTCCCATGAATGTTGCTATAATGATGGCAAATTTACTCACCTCATAGGCGAAATAAAAAGCTCCTGAATTAAAAACTTCTCGGGCGATTACATTACCGACGATCATAATCGAAATTAAAATGATCGAGAAGGATAATATAAACTCCTCTAATTTCATCATTGCTTTATCAATAATATGAAAGACTTTTCTTATTCCTAGAATAAAGCCATTGTTACTCAAGCTTCCCAAAAAACTTGCCCCCTCTCGAAAAGAAAGAATCTGTATATATTAGTAAATAATTTATACTGTTCATTTCTTCTATTTTAAGCGTATATGATTTAGCTGGATTTATTCAACTTCCAAAAAAACACACATTTTATAGTTTAATAACCTATTTTGCGAGGAAGTAAACATAAAATTCAAATTTCTATAATATAATCGAAAATACGCGCAGATTATCGTGTATACTCCAAATTTACTAGTTGATTGCTTTTTCAAAGTTTGTTATGAGAAAGCCTTCATATCATTGTTTTAAGGTGATAATTTCATCTTTTTAGATTGATTTTTATGAAAAGTGTCATGAGGATTCATTAGATTGGATGTAAATTCTGAGGATAAATAGGTGATTTTTCAAGCGTTCTATCTAAATTAAATGTATAGTGTCCTTTTATATGTATCATTCGACGGTGACCAGGAACATCCCTGCTAAACATTTTAATAAATTTAATATTTTGTTATTTATGGGGTGTTCGTACCTAGATTGAACGAATCCATTGCTCCTATATTATTTTATTTTGAGATTGGTTCACTCTAGTGCTATAGTCACTGATTCATACTCATTTAGGTGTCAATATTTGTTCTTGAGGACTTTTGGACTGCACATGGTATTATTTTACTGGATTAAAGTAAAACTTATGGATGGAGTGAATATATGTGTTGAAACGACTCAGTTGGATGTTTGCTTCTTTATCAATTCTTTTTCTCTTCATGTACTT
This sequence comes from Allobacillus salarius, assembly GCF_007559425.1. Lineage (GTDB taxonomy): Bacteria > Bacillota > Bacilli > Bacillales > Alkalibacillaceae > Allobacillus > Allobacillus salarius. The sequence continues at coordinate 27,952 of NZ_VMHE01000014.1, forward strand.
CAATTATCAAAGGCATGATATGGAACTGATTGGTTTCTTGTATGCGGGGATTATTTCTTTATGTGGTTTGGTCGTTCTATTGATTTTGATAGCGAAGAACCGAAATAATTAAGTTGGTTAAACAACCTAGATATACTGCATTTGTTTTCGAATTTCCCTTGTTTGCATAGTGTAACCGCAAGCAGGGGGTGATTTTTTGTTAAAACATAGTAAATACCGAAGTAATTCCAAACGGCTCGATGGTTTCAACTGAAAACGGAGTCAAAGCAGTTAAGAACTTGTTTGTGAATGAACGAGTCTTGGCGGATGAAGGAAAATGGGAAAGTATCGCAACTATTCAAGGAAAGACTGCTGAAAACCAATTCGTCATTCAATTGCATGGAACCAATGATGTGTACTTATCTCTTGATTCAAAAGTTTTGGTAAGAGAAGTGAATTTCGTTGACAAAGGGGGACAGAGGGTGCCGAGTGTCCGTTCGCCTAAGCGGATCTCTATTCGACAGCTAAGGGTTGATCAACATTTGGTGCTTGTCCCGAATGCCGTCATCAACAAACACCATCCAAGTGTCAAAGAAGTCACTAACCAAATCATTTCGGTCGTCGAGTTGCATTCTCGATGACCTTTTCAACTAATATTTAGTCTGTTCAGTCGTTGAGAGCATTCCTCAACGACGTTTTTAATGCTTTTCCACTTCTTCCGGGTGTTGAGACGCGTTCTCGACGACAGTTTCGATGCTCCTCTGCTTCATTCGGGTGTTGATACACGTTCTCAACGACGATTCGAAAAGATTCAGCCCTCATTCGGGTATTGAGATGCACGCTCGATGACAAATATAACTGATTCCGCTCTCATTAAGGTATCGAGACGGTCTCTCTACGACAATTCACACCGCTGCACACCTCATTCGCGCGTCGAGAAAGGCTCCCGTTGCTATCAAGACTTTCTATTTAAGTACAAGAAAAAACCAGCTAGGGACCGCTTTTAGTCCGCTAGCTGGTTCAACACTGTTCGACTTATCCTTGTCGATTATTTGGTTTTGATAAGCTGATGACAATATCATTTGATTCGATTTTTGGCTCGCGATTTGGAGAGAAGAAACTAATCTTCCCACTCCCTTTAATAATCGCCAATAAAATCGATTCATGATGTAAGTCTTTTTTCAGCATTTCAAATGTATACTCTTCTGTAACCTTCGTTTTCTTAAATACAAATCCTTGGTTGATCTTCTCATTCAGTACTGTCCAGTTAGCCTGTTCACTAAATAGAATATTTCCGCTTATATGGTTACTGACTTCATCTAAACGATCGCCATTGTCCATTTGGATCGGTAATTGATATAAAAATTCCCGACCGAACTCTGGCTTAAATGTCGTACTGATTAATGTGTTGTAGGAATCAAACTCCGTCATACTGATCATATACTCATATGGAGTCATATCTAACTGATAATCGGTTTGTTCAGAAAGGACTTCTCCATGTTTGTTTGGCACATCGAGTCTTCGTGCATGTGATAATCTGCTCCATGATGAATCAATGATCATAACCGGTATTTCATAATCATCCAATACTTTTGCAAAGTTGGCCGTGAATTTACTGGATCCAACCATTAATATTCCTGGTGTGCTTTCAGTAGATAGATTTAACTTTTTCGAAAGCCAACCAATGGAAAAACCGTGAGCTATAACTGTCGCAAACACAAGTCCGAATGTTAATGATGTTAACATTTCAGCTTCCTCATAACCTTCAAGCATTAGAACTCCAGCAAAGTAACCAGATACCGTCAAGGCGACAATTCCTCGTGGAGCTATCCAACCTGTCAATAATTTTACTTTAAACGGTAAACCTGTACCGATTGTTGAGATGAAAATCGTTAACGGTCGAATGACAAAAAGCATTAGTAAAACGAACGAGATGATTGGCCATTCAAACATGGCAATCAATGTTTCTCTTGTCAATGACGCTGTTAACATAATGAAAATCACAGAGATCAACAGAATAGATATATTCTCTTTAAAGTGACGTAAATCTCCAATAGATGAAATTCTCATATTTGCAAGGGTTATACCCATTACCGTTACGGCTAGCAAACCTGTTTCGTGCATAATCGTATCACTGATTGTAAAGGCAGTCACGACACTGGACAAAACAAATGGAGATTTCAAATACTCAGGTACCAAACCATTCTCGAATAATTTACCAACGCCTAAACCAAATCCAATCCCAATCAGAATAGCTAATATCGATCCACCGATAAAGAATAAAATAGTGATGAATGTCACATCGTCAAGGGTAATGAATTGGATGAATACAAATGCGAAAACAGCAAGCAAGGCACCTAAAGGGTCTACGATAATCCCTTCCCATTTTAGAATTGCAGAAGGAAGTGGCTTTAGCTTAGCCTGCCTCAAGAGAGGTAAAATAACTGTCGGTCCTGTAACAATTAAAATAGCCCCGATTACGAAAGATACAGCAAGCGGTAGTCCTGCGACGTAATGTGCGGCTAATGAGCCTAAAAGCCAGGCTAGTAACGCACCTATTGTCACGATGCGGTAGATTGGTTTACCTATTCCTCTAATCTCACGGAAATCCAAACCTAGACTTCCTTCGAATAAGATAATCCCAACAGCAATGGAAATCAATGGACCATAGACAACTGCGAGGTTTTCCTCGGGATTTATGACTCCAAAAATAGGTCCTGCCAGTAAACCAACAACAGACATCACGACAATCGCTGGTAATCTATAGCGCCATGCGACCCACTGCGAGCTAACGCCTAAAAATAAGATGAGCATTAGTTCAAACAATAAATTGTCCATCGTGCGCCTCCCTCCTTATGGGCTAGTATGCTTAGTTCCCTAATAGATGTGGTATAACCCATATATACGATATTTTTTATATATACGCTAGCAATTATATAATTCACTAGGGGGGTAGTCAATGGCGGATATCGTGAGCGTCATTTTATTAATTATTATTTTATTTGTTCTTGTTTTGCCTGCGTTCTTCGTAGTGTATGCATACTTTGTCGACCGTAACCAAAAAAGACATTCCGTACTTCGGAATTATCCGGTACTTGGTCGCATTCGATATATGTTTGAAAAGATCGGACCGGAGTTAAGACAATACTTTTTCCGAGATGATACAGAAGGTAAGCCTTTTTCACGAAAGGATTATCATGATATTATCATCCCCGCAAAATATGGTCACCGATTAATTGGCTACGGTTCACTCAGAGATTTTGAAGAGCCCGGCTATTACGTGAAAAATTCGATGTTTCCTAAACAAGTAGAGGAATTAGCACTTGGAGAAAGTCCTCAAATCAGCTCATTCGTTTACCAAATTGATAAGGATTCGTTGATCGGTAGAAAAGAGCACCGAGAAGATAAAATGATGGAACCTTTTTTACTTGAGGAAGAATATGAAGTCGTCATTGGTGAAGATACACCAAACCCGTTTCATGTAAAAGGTCATATTGGCATGTCCGCGATGAGCTATGGAGCGCTTGGAGAACGTGCCATCACCGCATTATCGATTGGACTTGGCCGCGCTACCGGTACATGGATGAATACGGGTGAGGGCGGACTTTCAAATCATCATTTAAAAGGTGATGTTGATCTCATCATGCAAATCGGGCCTGGTTTGTTCGGTGTTCGTACGGAGGCGGGTGAGTTTTCGTGGGAAGAATTAAAGAAGAAAGCAGAGATTGAACAAGTGAGTTCGAATTAAAGTTGGCACAAGGTGCAAAACTTCGAGGCGGTCACGTTGAAGGTGATAAAGTCACCCCCGAAATTGCTAATATCCGTAACGTCGAACCGTATAAAACGATTAACAGTCCAAACCGATTTAACGAATTTGACGATGTGCATACACTTCTTGATTTCATTACTGATATTCGAGAAGCGACCGGTTTACCTGTTGGAATGAAGATCGTCGTCGGGCAAGAAAAATACGTCGAAGATTTGGCTAAAACGATTAAGGAGACTAATAAACACCCAGACTTCATTACCGTCGATGGCGGTGAAGGCGGAACGGGGGCTACGTATCAAGAGCTTGCCGATAGTGTTGGATTGCCATTAAAGGCAGCATTGCCGATTTTGCATCAAGCACTCTTAAACGAGGGTGTAAGAGACCGTGTGAAGATTATAGCTTCTGGGAAGTTAATTACACCAGATAAAATTGCAATTGCCTTATCATTAGGTGCGGATCTCGTTCAAGTAGCCCGAGCCTTTATGGTGACTGTCGGTTGTATTATGGCACAAGTATGTCACACGAATGAATGCCCTGTCGGAGTGGCGACGACAGATCCAAAATTGCAACGGGCATTAGACATTGACGAGAAGTCTTATCGTGTTACCAATTTCGTTATTGCCATGCGTGAAGGACTATTTAATTTAGCAGCGGCAGCAGGCTTGGAGTCTCCATCTGAATTCAGGGATGAGCATGTTGCTTACAAGGACTTATATGATGTCACCTACGATAATCACTTGAAGACCAACCAACCATAAATTGCTAATGAGCATTCTTACAACGAATGATTGAATAGATTCCGGGTTAGGGAGTTCGCTAGATCAGTTCTTAGCACCGGAATCTTTTTTGTAAATACTTATTGATTGATTGTGTTCTGTACTTCTTTTCTTATATGATAGTTACAAGTGATGTGTAGGATAGAAAGGAGTTTTTTTATGCGTTGTCCATCTTGTGGCACCTTTATTGAAGATGATGTACAGTTTTGCCCTAACTGTGGTGAGAATATCGAAGCTTCAATCATTACGATTCATTCGGATGAAGCATTACCTAGCGAGAATGTTTACGGTGTTCTAAAGAAAATTTTTAGACAGCCGTCTGCCAGTAAACATTTAACACCGAATCATTTAGCAATTGGTTTGATTTCCATTGCGATCTATTCTTTACTGATTGCAGGTTATATCTATTACTCTATGAAAAGCATTTCTTCTAATTTGCAAAACTCATTCAATGACCTTGGATTAGGCAATGTACTTGGTCAAAGTGTGGAAGTCAGCTTTTTTGATTATTTCATCTTACCGTTTGTTGGGTTTTATGCGCTACAAATTATTATGATTTTGCTTATCTTTATATTAGCTAAGATTTCTGGTGAAATAAAAGATTTACGAGCATTGACCGCTCAATACGGTGGATATCTATTTCCATTCTCAGCCATTTTCTTAATCGGTATATTGTTCTCCGTTTTGAATCTGAATTGGTTGGCAACCGTTGCATTTATCATCGCAACACTTGGAGTCATATTTATGTTACCAGCTGTATTAACAAAGCATGGTGTTGAGGACAAGGGCGGTGGAACCGATCGTGTTTATTTATTGCTCATAGTCTATTTCATCGGTGTTTTAATTTTAAGCTTCGTTGCTAGAACTTATATCGAAACGATGGTGTCTAGCTTCATCAATAATATTACGAGTATTTTTTAGCACACAAAAAAGGACTGATCCATTTAATAATGGTTCAGTCCTTTTACATACCAAAAACGTTATTTATTCTTCCATATCTTTTAACTGTTTTTTCTTTTCGGCTAATTCTATTTCTATTTTTTCGAGCACTTTTTCAATAGGAGTAATACTCCCTCCAACGGACTCCATCTTATCAAGATCACTTTGAATTCGGATATAATCCGCTTTCAAATGAGTGATTTCTGTTTCAAGTTCTGATTTCTTCATCTTACTCACTCCCATTCTCCTTCCCATTGTATAAGAGGAAGCACAATTTCTCAACTCAATGATAGGTTAGAATTTTTGGAAAAGAGGGTATTATTGATGGTGTATAGGATGCTACTCGCAGAAAGGAGTGGAAGACATGATTGATGATTTTCGGAATTCCGTTGAGTATGGACCGACAAACCCTGACCAATTAAATACTTGCACGAACTGTGGGAATATCTTACAAAGACCAATTGAAATACAAAGTAAGCTTTGCACGAAATGTCAAAAGGAATTGAATAGAGATTAGATTTTAACCAATACCGTTCGGGAGATGACAATAATTTTCGGTTCATCTTCCGAATATTTTTATATAAAAAAACTGCTTCATCGTCCACCGTCTTATTGGTGGAGACATTGAAGCAGTCTGTATAATTAATTATTAAAGATAAAAGAACGTAATGGTAGTTCTGTTTGCTTTTCTTTTCCGTGATCAATATATGTGATTAATAACTTTTTTAAATGGTATTGATAATTTTGGTCTTTTAACGATGTCTCGAAAACAAGTGTGAACCGGTCTGAATCCATCTGATAATCTTGGACAGGCTGATAAGACTCTTTCAATAGTTTATTTTCATAAGTGTCTCGGTAATGGACGTTCGTTTTGCCAGTATCATCTATGTAGAGGTTAATCTGAATGGAGCTATTCGACTGGTCAAATTCTTCTCCATCTTGCTTAATTAACTGAATATCTTTGATGAGTGGAAGAGAGTCTCCTCCGTCCCATTTAATCTCTTTACCGATATAAACTTCTTCGTAATTATTAAAGAGTTCTTTGTTTGCACCTGTATGACTGATACTCCGGAACACTGAGTCATCGCTGTTTGCTTCCACAACGAAGTAACTCGCAAGTCCACCAATAACTACAATGATCGTTACAACCAACCACCAACTAAATACTCTCATTTATTCACCTCGGTGTGACGCAATCCTTTTCTTTCTCTATATCTTTACCTGAAAACTATTATACTATACATCCTCTTTCTAAAGAAAGGGTTTTTTCGCTTTATTGTATTATATGGATTTCTCTAGAGATTTGTTTACAATCAACATCCAGTAGCTCTAGATGTTCTAGTAACCGAGTCTTCATAAAAAATCTGCTCACAAAGTTCTCTACCCATCACCTTTCTCATGGAAATTATCAATCTCTTATTTCACTGTTTAAGACAATGTTTCAGAGTCTTTCCTTGTTCGATCCACGTTGGTCAGTTTACATTAAATAATTACTTAACTTTTCAATATCGTTTGAAAAGATTCGATCTTTTGTAATGCTCGGAACAATCTTTCGGGATTGCTCATAAAAAGCTTTTGTTTCGCTTGCCATTCGTTCAACTCCTCGGTATTCTACAGCCTGCATTGCACAAATCAACTCAATTGCCAGTACCTTGCTTGTGTTCCTAACGATTTGATAAGCATGTCTCGCACCGATGGTTCCCATGCTGACATGGTCTTCTTGATTCGCTGATGAAGGAATGGAATCAACACTTGCTGGATGAGCCAATGTTTTGTTTTCTGAAACAAGCGAAGCAGCCGTGTATTGTAAAATCATAGCTCCCGATTCTAAGCCTGGCTTAGCGCTCAAAAATGCAGGCAAATCATTTAACTGTGGGTTTACTAAACGTTCAACACGTCGCTCAGACATGTTCGCCATTTCTGCGACACCAATTTTCAGTAAATCCATTGCAATCGCTACAGGCTGGCCGTGGAAGTTACCACCGGATAAAATTTTACCTTCTTCTGCAAATATTAATGGATTATCAGTAGCCGCATTGATCTCAATCGTCAATTTTTCTTTCACATAATTCAGCGTTTGCCAAGATGCACCGAATACTTGTGGAATACATCGTAATGAATAAGCATCTTGTACGCGTTTTTCTCCTTGAGCTGTCGTAAGTTGGCTATCCTTAAGTAGCTCTCGAATTTGTTTCGCCACTTCAATCTGCTCTGGATAACCACGCGCATGGTGAATCAGTTCATCGAATGCATCCCGAATGCCTTCCAATCCTTCAACCGTCATGGCGGCGATTTTGATTGCTTGTTGCATCAGCTGCTCAGCTCCAAGATACGCGATACAACCGGCAGCTGTAATTGCCTGCGTACCGTTAATCAACGCGAGTCCTTCCTTCGCTTTTAATGTCAGTGGTTTCAAATTTTCTTCCAATAATGCCTGAATTGCTGGTAGTCTTGTTCCTTTATAATAAACCTCTCCTTCACCCATTAAGACAAGCGCTAAATGAGCTAATGGTGCTAGGTCACCACTTGCTCCCAATGAACCTTGCTGTGGAATGACCGGATGGATTTGATGATTTAATAAATCAACTAAGCGTTCTATAATCACTGGTCGAACACCTGAATTTCCTTTCATTAACGCATTGGCACGGAGCAAAACCATTGCTCGACTAATCTCTTCAGAAAAAGGCTCACCTACGCCACAAGCGTGGGAATGGATTAAATTCAACTGAAGTTCTTCTAAATCTTCTTGGTCGATTGTTACATTTGCTAAATGACCAAAACCTGTATTAATTCCATACATCGTTTGCTCTGTTGATAATACTTCTTCTACAAACTTCCGGCTTTGCTTAACCTTCTTCAGTTGATCAGTCTTCAACGAAACGGTTTCATTTTCATAAACAACTCGCTGAACATCAGCAATTGTCAGTTCGTTACCACTTATTTGCATAATCATTACCCCCAATAGTTAAATTCGATTTTTTCCTAAAAAAGCAAAAAGGGGCTTATATCCAAGAATTCATCTTGAATACAAGCCCCCTAGTTACTTATGACTCGACTGGGCAAATTCTAAATATGATTAATTCCAAGGCCGACGGTTTCATGTTCTAATCCTTTGATCGGTGCCCCAATCGTCCCATAGAGCGCAACGGCAAGCCATTCGCCTTCCGCTTTATTTTTGTACGGCTTCCCTCTTACAACGGCGAAACGCAAACCGACAGTTCGCATAATTTCTCCTAATTGTGACTGACCCCGGGTAACACCTTGTATGGCTTCTAAAATAGCGTGATATAACGCGTGTGTTTCCCGGTACAAGTCTTCTTTAATTATTTGATTCCGTTTGGATGCCGTCTCAATTGCTGAAACGACTTTTTTTAAATCCATCGCCCCTGTCTTGCCTATACAAAAATCATAATTGCTATTTGAATGGTTTTTATTTGCAGCATCTGTCTCATCACTAAAGTCTAATACGAGCTGCAAAGCAAACTTCCCGATTCCTACTTGGTTGTCTTTCTCCATTATTGGCCTCACTTAAAACGTTATTATCTGAATTGTATGTTACTTTATATTTACTGTCAATTTTAAATTCCTTGAAACTTTATGAAGATCGACCATTTAATCAACATCTTATTCGAGCTTATTAACGGTTATTCCTTGTGATGTAAGAAGACCCAATGAATGTTCATCACATCATTGGGTCTTCTATATTTTGAATTATCGTTTGTTTTTGTTATTCGGTGAATCCCACGGAAAGTCAGTTCCGAATTTTTCCGCAAGAACTTTTGAATCATCACGACGTTTTTTACGGTAATTCATCCGCTCTCCTGCGCCATCATATAGCCATTTTTCTTCTTCGGTTTCTGGATAAACAGGTGGTACTTCCACCGGCCTGCCATCTGCATCAACCGCAACCATTGTCATAAAAGCCGTTGCGCAAACTTGGCGTTCGCCGGTCAACAAGTTTTCAGTAATGGCTTTAACGAAAACTTCCATGGATGACCGATGTGTCCAAGTGACGAAAGCTTCTAAACAAATGGTATGGCCTGCTTTGACTGGATGCAAAAAGTCTACGGAGTCTGTGGAAGCTGTAACTACTGGCTTCCGAGCATGTCGTGTTGAAGCGATTGCTCCCACGTCGTCTAGATATTCCATCAACTTTCCACCAAACAATGTTCCATGCATATTGGTATCAGGTGGCAAAACATGTGAGTTTCTCACGGTTAATGAATGAGAACATGGTTTTGCTTCTAAGTGATCACTCAAATATAACACCTTCCATCTTTTAAGCTACTGTACACTTTATTGTAGCATTTAAAGATGAATTCTACACATGTGGATAATTGTCATCTTCTTCAAACGAATATTCTTTTTTCCCTTTGATTCCTTGTTCAACCGCTAACTCTTTCGCAATCTTCACTGAATCCCAAACTGGCGGCAACATGAGAAACGATACAGGTACCGCTGAAGCAACGATGAAGTTTTGGAACATACCAACGTTACTTTGACCCATTGCCAATAAAGCAACAGCTGTCGCACCAAAGATCAATGCCCAGAATACACGGACAGACGTTTTCGGATTATCATTTCCTGTAACAGATACAGCAGATGCATAAGCCATTGAATCCGTTGTCGTTGCTACGAAAATAATTGTGATAATCAAGAAACTGAAAGCAAGAATCGATGTAAATGGCATTTGTTCAAGAATCGCCATTACTGCCGCTTCTTGGCCGGAATTATTCAACGGTTCTGAAATGATTCCAGGATTTTTCGTTTCAAAGAAAATTCCTGTTCCGCCTAGAACGGTAAACCAGATATTACTGACGATTGGTGCAAGGATACCTACGGCTAAAATTAATTCACGGATTGTTCTACCTCTTGAAATCCGCGTAATAAAGATCGCCATCATTGGAGCGTATCCGATAAACCAACCCCAGAAGAAGACTGTCCAACCTGCTAACCATGCAGGGTCTCCACGCGTTAAACTCATCATGAGATAGTTAGAGATTTGAAAAGCTTCAGCTGATACAAACGCGTCAAAAATAAACATAGTTGGTCCAATGATTAAAATAACGATCATAAGAAGTACCGCAAAACCAACGTTGAAACGACTTAAAATCTGAATTCCTTTATCAACACCTGTGATTGCCGATACTGTAGCAATGGCAATAAGTATGACGATAAATGTAATTTGTGTCGCTAATGTATTCGGTAAACCGAAAATTTGTTCAGCGGCATAGGATGCTTGTAATCCTAAAAAGCCAATTGCACCTACTGTACCAGCTGCAACTGCAACCGCTGAAGTGACATCTGCCAAGATTCCAACAACATGATTTCTTTTAAATAACTTATCTCCAAAAATCGGATATAAAATCGTACGTGGTTTTAACGGCATACCTTTATGGTAGTGAGCGTACATCAATACAATTGTTGCCGTTGTTCCTAAAATTGCCCAAGCATTGAAGCCCCAGTGCAGGAACGATTGGGAAAGACCGATAATCGCTTTATCCCATTCTGTTAATTCCCCATCTGCGAACAATGGAGGCGTGTTGAGAAAATGAGCCATTGGTTCCCCGGCTGCCCAAAACACACCGCCTGCAGCTAGTAATGTCGTTAAGATCATTGCAACCCAGCGGAAATTACTGTAGAGAGGACTGTCTACAAGTCCCAACTTTACTCTTCCGTACCTGGAAAACATCAAAATCAATCCAACAATAAACGTTGCAAAGACGAGGAGCTGCCAATATAAACCAAAATACTTGGCTGAAAAATCAAATGAATTATTCACCCAAGAACTCATGTTATCTGGTATAAAGAATGCCAGAATAACGAATAATAGTAGGAATCCTCCACTTATAATAAAGGAACCCCACTGAACACCCGTGCCTAGGTATTCATCCGTATAATACTTCTTCTTTGTAAACTGCGTCGTTTTTTTCTCTTTAGCCATTCCGTAAAAAACCCTCTCACTTTTTTTGTTAACTAAAAATATGTTCTATTAGCTACCCAATAGTAAATTGTAGATAATTTGTGAACAATCGTCAAAGAACGTGTTATATATTATGCTTGAATAATAACGAGCAATTTAACGTATTTTTTGACTCAGCTATCTAATTTCAGATAATTCCTCACTATGTAATTGTATTCCCCACTAATGTTAAATTTATGCTACTAATTTTAATGGTTCTAAGTTGAATAGTAGAGCTTGAAATCAAAAGACCCAATGATTCGTTATTAAATCATCGGGCCTTTTTTTATTTCGAGTGATCTTTTGTTTCTGTTATTCGGTGAATCCTACGGAAAATCAATTCCGAATCTTTTCGCAAGAACTCTTGAATCATCGCATCATTTTTTGCGGTAATCCATTCTCTCTTCCGCGCTCCTTCCATCTTATTAGCTACGATAGATAGTATAGTAGCATTCTTTCGATGAAATCTAGACATGTGGATAATTGTCATCTTCTTCAAACGAATATTCTTTTTTCTTTTTAATTCCTTGTTCAACCGCTAACTCTTGTGCAATCTTCACTGAATCCCATACAGGTGGAAGCATGAGTAGTGATACAGGTACTGCAGAAGCAACAATAAAGTTTTGGAACATACCTACATTGCTTTCACCCATTGCCAATAAAGCGATTGCTATCGCCCCAAAGATTAATGCCCAGAATACACGGACAGACGTTTTCGGGTTATCATTTCCTGTAACAGAAACAGCAGAGGCATAAGCCATTGAGTCTGTTGTCGTTGCTACGAAGATAATTGTGATAATCAAGAAACTAAATGCCATAATCGACGTAAATGGCAACTGTTCAAGGATCGCCATCACTGCGGCTTCTTGGCCGGAGTTATTTAACGGCTCTGAAATGATACCTGGTTTTTCTATTTCAAAGAAAATTCCAGTTCCACCTAGAACCGTAAACCAGATATTACTGACAACTGGTGCAAAAATACCGGCAGCTAAAATCAACTCACGGATTGTTCTGCCTCTCGAGATCCGTGTAATAAAGATTGCCATCATTGGTGCGAATCCGATGAACCATCCCCAGAAGAAAACCGTCCACCAAGCTAACCATTGAGGATCTCCACGGGTCAGGCTCATCATGAGGAAGTTTGAAATTTGAAACGCTTCAGCCGCTACAAATGCATCAAATAAAAACATTGTTGGCCCAATGATTAAAATAACAATCATAAGAAGTACCGCAAAACCAACGTTGAAACGACTTAAAATCTGAATTCCTTTATCAACACCTGTGATTGCCGATACAGTAGCAATGGCAATTAAGATAACGATAAATGTAATTTGTGTTGCTAATGTATTCGGTAAACCGAAAATTTGTTCAGCAGCATAGGATGCTTGTAATCCTAAAAAGCCAATTGCACCTACCGTACCAGCTGCAACTGCAATGGCGGAAGTAACGTCTGCTAAAATACCTATAATATTATTCTTCTTAAATAACTTGTCTCCAAAAATCGGATACAAGATCGTACGCGGTTTTAGTGGCATACCTTTATGATAGTGTGCGTACATTAATACAATTGTTGCCGTCGTACCTAAAATTGCCCAGGCACTAAATCCCCAATGTAAGAACGATTGGGAGAGACCGATAACTGCTTTATCCCACTCTGTTAATTCTCCATCAACGAATAGTGGAGGTGTGTCGAGAAAGTGTGACATTGGTTCACCAGCTGCCCAAAACACACCACCAGAAGCTAGTAATGTCGTTAAAATCATTGCGACCCAACGGAAATTACTGTAGTGAGGACTGTCTACAAGTCCTAACTTTACTCTTCCATACCGAGAAAACATTAAAATCAATCCGACAATAAATGTTGCGAAAAGAAGAATTTGCCAATATAGACCAAAATATTTAGCGGAAAAATCAAATGAATTATTCACCCATGAACTCATCTTATCTGGCAAAAAGAATGCCAAAATAACAAATAACAACAGAAATCCGCCACTTATAATAAAAGATCCCCATTGAACTCCTGTCCCCAGATATTCATCTGAATAATACTTCTTTTTTGTAAACTGCTTCTTTTTCTCATTTGCCATTAGGAAAAAAATCCTCTCAATTTTTTTGAAAAGCCAACCTACTGAATTATTAGCTATTCAATCTTAAATTGTAGATAATCTGTGAACACTAGTCAAAAATGATATTATATATTTTATAGGATTAATTGCGAGCTATTTTGAGTATTTTTCGACTAAGCTATATAATCTAAGATAATTCTTCTTAATCCAATGTATTCCTCGCTAATATATAGTTTATTCCTGGGAATTTTCAAAAAATTTATCAATTAAACTTTACTTTTCTTTGCTCTGTCGTGTTCTTTTGGTCTGAACAGCGTTTTTGTTTGTGGTTGAGTCTAATTTATTTCCGACAAGGCTTTGCGGTATGCTTTTTTGCTCATTGGGAGCTATCGAGCACTCAAAACCACTTTTACAACTTGATTCCTTTCTACTTGTAACTTCTGATACAATTTCATTAAGGTTCAGAAACAAGGCTGGGCTACAAAATAACGTCTACGGAAAACCAGTATGAATAGGAGTGGAAAAATGAAATTACTTCATACATTTTTTGATTTAAAACAAAATGGAGATCTTCAAAGCGCGCGTAAAGAAATCACACGTTTAGCAGAAGAACAAGCAAATGATCCGTCAATTCTGTTCGAAGCAGGATTAATACATAAAGATCTTGAAATGCTGCCCCAAGCAATTACATACTTTAACCAAGCACTTGAATTGGATTTGTCTGAAGACATACGCAAAAATTCGTTATTTCATCTCGGAGCGAGTTATCGTGCTGTCGGTTTATATGAGAATGCAAAAGAAGCATTTGAAATTGGTATGAGTGAGTTCCCTGCTGCGAATGAATTTTATATTTATTTTGCCATGACCTTATATAATATGGATGAATCAGATTTAGCAATGGAAATTGTACTCTCTAAGTTATTGGAAACAACAAAAGATGAAAACATACTGAAACATAAACAAGAGTTTACTTTTTATGCGAGCAGACTTGATGAATCGTTCAATTAAAATCGGTCTCGCAAACTTTTCGTATCATAAACTATCTAAAATAGTTTGTAAGAAGGTCGCATGGAATACACAAATAGAAACATCCCCGAAAACCGCTCATTGAACGGTCAGGGGATGTTTTTTTAATCATTTTCTAGTTTTTTCTTAACGTTCGTCAACATATCTTCAGTGACGTCATCTAGTGTATATTGCGGCTTAAAATCCCATTCATCTTTTGCAGCTGTGCAATCAATAGAGTTTGGCCAGCTTTCCGCAATCTTCTGTCTTACAGGATCGACTTCATAATCCAGTTCAAAAGTAGGTAAATGTTGTTGGATGGATCGCTTGAAATCTTCTGGCTCAGCACTAAATGCTGTTACATTGAAGGCATTGCGATGTTGCAAACGTTCTGGGTTTGCTTCCATCAGTTGAATGATTGCGTCAATCGCATCTTGCATATACATCATATCCATTTGTGTGCCCTTTCCGATAAATGATGTATATTTATTCTGCTTCAACGCTTCATAATAAATCTCAACCGCATAGTCTGTCGTGCCACCACCTGGTTCTGTTACATAGGAAATCAGTCCAGGAAAGCGAACTCCTCGTGTGTCGACACCGAAACGATTATAATAGTAATCACATAACAATTCGCCTGCAACCTTATTGACACCATACATCGTCATCGGGCGTTGCATCGTGTCTTGTGGCGTGAGATCTTTTGGGGTATTCGGTCCAAAAGCACCGATTGAACTCGGGGTAAAAAATTGGGCGTCGAGTTCTCGTGCTACTTCCAACGCGTTCATCAATCCACCCATGTTCAAGTTCCAAGCAAATTGGGGGTGATTCTCTGCTTTCGCTGATAATAATGCAGCTAAGTGCATAATCGTATCTACATTATATTTCTTTGCGATATCGTGCATGGCCCGCTCATCTGTAACATCTAGTACTTCAAAGGGGCCATTCGTGTCATTTAAGTTTTCAGACTTTCGAACGTCAGTGGCAATTACATTCGAATGTCCATACGTTTCTCTTAGCTGCGCGGTCAATTCAGATCCGATTTGACCGAGCGCTCCTGTTACTAAAATCTTTTTCATTCAGGAATCCCCCTCTGTTCCTCTCTCTATTCTATTGGATAATTCCCATATCTTTTCCGACTTTTTCATAAATCGAAATAGCTTCATCCAGCATTTCCTTCGTGTGTGCAGCTGTCGGCATATTTCTTACACGACCTGTACCACGTGGAACAGTTGGGAAGACGATGGACTTTGCATAAACACCTTCTTCGTACAAACGCTTACTGAATTCTTGGGTTGTTTTTTCATCTCCGATAATACAAGGCGTAATTGGTGTTTCACTTTCACCAATATCAAATCCTAAGTTTTTCAACCCTTCTTTTAAATAGTTTCCATTTTCCCATAAACGATCGTGAAGCTCTGTTGATTCCATCAACAAATCAATCGCTTTTGTACATGCGGTTACGTCTGCAGGTGATAAGGATGTTGAGAATAGGAAAGGACGAGAACGAACTTTCAACCAGTCAATCAGGTTTTGTTTACCAGCTACGTAGCCACCGACGACGCCGATTGCTTTGGAAAGAGTACCCATTTGAAAGTCGATTTCATCTTGTAGACCGAAATGCTTTACCGTGCCGGCACCTTTCCCCATCACTCCAGATCCGTGGGCATCATCAACATACGTAATTAAATCAAACTCTTTAGCGATTTCGACGATCCCTGGAAGATCTGCAACGTCTCCATCCATGGAAAATACACCATCAGTAATAATCATAATTTTGTTAAACTGACCTGATTCTTTGGCTTCTTTTGCTTTCTGTCTTAAGTCTTCCATGTCTGAGTGATTGAAACGAATAATTTTCGCTTTGGACAGACGACAGCCATCGATAATGGAAGCATGGTTTAATTCATCAGATAAGATTGCATCATTTTTATCCATTACGGCAGAAATAGCAGCCATATTACAGTTAAAGCCGGAAGTATAAGCGATTGCTGCTTCAGTACCTTTAAATTCAGCAATTTTTTCTTCAAGCTCAACGTGTACATCTAATGTTCCGTTAATCGTACGAACGGCACCCGCTCCAACGCCATGTGATTCAACATGTTGTTTTGCGACTTCTTTTAATCGATCATCTGTTGCAAGGCCTAAATAGTTATTAGAGGATAAATTGATTAACTCTTTTCCTTTAATCGTTATTTTCGGACCATTAGCACCTTCTACCACTTCAATCTCATTATAAAGACCTTGGTCTTTTAATTCCTGTAAATTTTCATTCAAAAATTGATCTAACGTATCACTAGGCATTTCGTTACCTCCTGAATCTTTTTCATTTCCCACTAGTATCATAACATGATTTTTATCCATTGTAACGGAATAGCAAATTTGTATGTAAGCGCTTTATTTGCCTGCTAAATAAAAGCAGAAGACCATTTGGCCTCCTGCTTGTTTTCTTATTAAACTTTCTCAGGTTCCTCGTCCAACATACGCACATTACTTGTTTCACGAGTTGGCTGGTGTTCACCAGACTCGATTAACTCCATGTAATGACAAGCGCCTTGGTGTCCTTCTGCCATATAGCCTGCGCTTCTTAGCTCAGGTGTTTCTTCCTTACAACGTTCTGTCGCAAATGGACAGCGCGTATGGAAACGGCAGCCAGTAGGAGGATCGATTGGAGACGGTACATCTCCTTGTAAGAAGATCCGATCTTTATTATGATCTGGATCCGGTACTGGAATAGCGGATAATAAAGCTTTTGTATAAGGGTGTTGAGGGTTTTCAAAGATTGATTTCTTATCTCCTACCTCAACAATTTTTCCTAAGTACATGACAATGACGCGATCTGAAATATGACGTACAACGCCAAGGTCATGTGAAATGAATAGATACGTAAGATTCATTTCTTTTTGGAACTTTTTCAATAAGTTAAGCACTTGTGCTTGGATAGATACGTCCAATGCTGAAACTGCTTCGTCACAAACGATTAGCTTTGGATCAACAGACAATGCACGCGCAATCCCAATACGCTGACGCTGACCACCTGAGAATTCGTGTGGGTAGCGGTCTGCATGGTATGGCTGCAATCCAACTGTTTCCAACAATTCAGCAATTCGGTCGGCTCTCTTTTCTTTCGGAACGACGTTTTGAATCGCCATTGCTTCCCTTAATGTTTCACGTACTGTTTGGCGTGGGTTTAAAGAAGCATATGGATCTTGGAAAATGATTTGCATATCTTTACGCATTTTGCGCATTTCTTTTTTATTTAAGTCCAACAAGTTAACACCATCGAATTCAACAGTGCCGTCTGTCGGATTATCCAATCGTAAAATAGCTCGGCCTGTCGTTGATTTCCCACAACCGGATTCTCCAACGACGCTGACTGTTTCTCCTTCATGTACGGTGAAAGATATGTCATCAACCGCTTTAACATTGTTAACAGTCCGGCCAAAAATGCCACCTTTAATTGGGAAGTACTGTTTTAAATTTTTAACCTTCAGTAGTTCTTTCTGGCTCATATACTTTCACCCCCGGGTCGCCGTTCCACTCATCTGTGTAAATCCAACAGCGAATTTGTTCTCCATCTCCGACATCATCCAGAGATGGCAATTTTTCATGACAAAGGTTTGTTGCAAACGGACAACGCGGTGCAAATCGACAGCCAACAGGCATTTCATCCGGACTAGGGACAGTTCCTTTAATTGGTGTCAATTCCTCTTGGTCTCGATCACTACGTGGTAGAGATTTCAAAAGACCAACTGTATATGGATGACGTGGATTTTTGAATAGTGTTCTCACATCAGCATACTCAACGACTTTACCACAGTACATAACCGCTACATAATCACATGTTTCAGCAACTACGCCTAAGTCATGTGTAATCATGACGACAGACATGCCTAACTCATCTTGCAATTCTTTAATCAATTCAAGAATTTGCGCTTGGATTGTCACATCCAAAGCAGTTGTCGGCTCATCTGCAATCAACAAATCTGGTTTACACGCCAAAGCCATCGCAATCATGACACGTTGACGCATTCCACCAGACAGTTCGAATGGATACTGGTCCAATCGCTTCTCAGGTGAAGGAATACCAACAAGCTTCAGCATCTCAATCGCTCGTTTGCTACCTTCTTTTTTCCCCAATCCTTGGTGGATTTTATATGATTCTCGGATCTGCTGTCCGACTGTATATGTTGGGTTTAAAGAGGTCATTGGTTCCTGGAAAATCATTGAGATTTGATTTCCGCGGATTTTACGCATCTCTTTTTCACTTAAATCTAAGAGGTTCTTTCCTCTGAATTTTATCTCTCCACCTTTAATTTTCCCTGGGTGGCTGATCAACTGCAAAATAGACATCGCAGTAATACTTTTACCTGATCCGGATTCTCCTACGATACCTAGGGTTTTTCCTGCTGGTACATCAAAGGTCACTCCATCGACTGCTTTGACTTCACCACCTTCAGTAAAGAAAGACGTCCGGAGATCTGTTACTTCAAGTATGGATTCGTTTGTACTCAATGATTCCACCTCACTTTCATTTATTAGTCCATATCAATACGTTTGTTCAATAATGTGTATGAAATATCTACGATTAAATTTACGACTACGAAAATAACTGAAATGATTAAAATACAAGCTTGCACGACTGGGAAGTCTCTCGCCATAATTGAATCGATCACCAATCGGCCTAGTCCATTAATACTAAATACCGTTTCAGTAAGTACTGTACCTGCCAATAATGTTCCGAATTGCAAACCAACGACCGTTACAACTGGAATTAAAGCGTTCTTCAGTGCGTGTCTATAGATAACGATTTGTTCATGAACTCCCTTTGCTCGTGCTGTTCGAATATAGTCTTGAGAAATAACATCAAGCATACTGGAACGCGTCATTCGAGCAATGACTGCTGCACCGGCTGTACCTAATGTGATAACAGGTAACACGATTTGTGAGGCCGATCCCCAACCGGTTGGCGGGAACCATCCTAACTGGATAGAGAACCAGTTCATCAACATAAGTCCTAGCCAGAAGTTCGGCATAGACATCCCGAATAATGCAATAATCATAATCGTCACATCTCGCACAGAATATTGACGAACAGCAGAAACAATACCAGCAATTAATCCAATAAAAATACTTAATATCGTACTATAAATCGCCAGTTCCATCGTTATCCAAAACCTTGGTTTAATTTCCTCAAAAACTGGTGTGTTATTTCTATAAGAATAACCAAAATCCAATTGAGCAACATCTGTTACAAAATTTACATATTGAACTGGAAGCGGATCATTTAAACCCATGCTGACTTCGATCCGTTCAATTGTACTTTGAGATGCTGTTTCACCCGCAATGAGCTGAGCTGGATTCCCTGGTGTCAAATGCATTAATAGGAACACAAGCAATGTTACACCAAACAGTACGGGTATTAATTGAAATAAACGACGTATAATATAAGTTGTCATTTTTCTTTTCGCACCCCTTTCCTAGTTCTTCAATTTCGGATCGAGAGCATCTCGTAATCCATCACCGAAAATATTAAATGCCAATACAACGATAACAATTGCCATACCCGGGAAGAACGCAATATATCCAGCATCGAAAATGTAATCTCTTCCGTCATTCAGCATAGCACCCCACTCCGGCATCGGTGGCTGAGCACCCATCCCTAAGAACGAAAGCCCTGCTGCAGTAAGAATTGCTGAAGCAATATAAAGTGTCGCGTTTACAATCACCGGTGAAGAAACGTTTGGCAAGATATGCTTAAAAATAATTCGTAAGTCTGATGAACCAAGTGCACGAATAGCATCAACATACTCAAGCTTTTTCGCCGCCAATGTTGAGCCACGCACAATTCTTGCAAAGCCAGGTATTGCATAAATTGCTACTGCAATCGTAACGTTTACTAAGCTACCACCTAAAATACTTACAATCGCAAGCGCGAGTAAGATTCCTGGGAAGGCTAGTAAAATGTCTATGAGTCGCATGATGAAACTATCAATTCGCCCTCCATAGTATCCAGCAACAATTCCTAATGGTACACCCATAATGGCACCTAAGAATACAGAGCCGAACCCTACACCTAGCGTATATTTCATCCCGTAAACAATTCTAGTGAAAATATCTCTTCCCATATGATCTGTTCCAAACCAATGTTCAGCGGATGGTCGACTAAATTTGTTAATGACATCTACGTCACTTGGGTCCATTGATAACAGGAATGGACCGACGATGGATACAATTGATAAAAATACAATTGTATAGAAACCAATTAATGCAGCTTTGTTCCTTTTTAAGCGTTTATAGAAATCTTTCCATGGAGACGGTTTCTTAACGTTCATCGCTTGTAATTCAACTTCAGAATGATCAGTATTTTGTTCTATGTTTTGATTCGCCATTCCAGGAGCCCCCCTTTTTTCATTGTTGAGAAATCGGTCTCACTATATGTCTGCTCATTATTGTCTTGCCGAAACATCCAATTCGTTTTCAAAATTGTATGACATTTTAGGTAAAGAAAGTACTACTTATTATACCAATCTATTCGATTACGTAATTAGTAGATTTCTGGAAGGAAATATAGGATGTTAAGGAAGTATATTTGAACCGTTTCTAGATTATCATAAACGCTAGACAAAATTTTGACAACATTATTTCTTATATAGAAATTATTCTGAAAAGGGATAAAAGAATGAAAAATATCTTATACAATACTATTTCACTATAAATTAAAGTGCGAAGTTTGCTGGATTTTTGATTAAATGAAACCTTGCTAATTGTGAAAAAATAAGGTATGATTTTTTTAACCCTATCCTACATAGGGAAAACGATATATTCTCAAGGGGGTAACACGCACTATGAAGTCCAAAAAACTACTTTGGCTTTTCGCGTTAATGCTAGGTCTATCTCTAGTATTGGCAGCATGTGCCGGTGATGGCGAGTCTGATAGTGAAGGCGAGTCAGAAAGCGGTTCTGAAGAGTCTGGTTCTGAAGAAGATTCTAGTGAATCTGATTCTGAAGACAGTGAAGGTGAAGAAGCATCTGGAGGAGATGGCAGCAATGACCTCGTCCTAGCAGTATCTTCTGATGTTGTTTCATTAGATCCACACATAGAAAACGACGTTCCTTCCAGTAACGTTCGTGACAACATTTATGAAACTTTAGTTGAACAAGACGCAGACATGAATATCGTCGAAGGTCTTGCAACAGATTGGGAACAAAAAGATGACACGACATGGGTATTCACACTTAGAGAAGGTGTAACATTCCATGATGGTTCTGACTTTACGGCTGAAGACGTAAAAGCGAACCTTGATCGTGTACTTGACCCTGCAGTTGCATCACCACGTGCTTTCCTTTATGACATGGTTACAGAAGTTAATGTACTTGGTGATCACGAACTAGAAATTAAGACGGAATATCCATTCGCTCCACTTCTAGCTCACTTAGCTCACGATGCTGGTGGTGTCATGAGTAAGGATGTCATCGACGCTGACTATGAGAATGCAATCTCAGAAGCAGGCCTAGACATCACGCTTGATGAATATTATCAAGCAAGAGCTGACGGTAGCGAAGAGTATTCTAGAATGGAAGAAAATGATGAAGGTGAAGAGGTTGAAGCAGGTTATGTAGCAGACCTAGCGGAATACACTGGTATCCACTCTGCTCAGAACCCAATCGGTACTGGCTACTTCAAATTAGAAGAGCGTCAGTCTGGTGAAAAGACAGTTCTATCCCGTTACGAAGATTACTGGGGTGAGCCTGCCAAACCATCAACTGTTACATTTAAAGTAGTACCTGAACCATCTGCTCGTATTGCTGAATTGGAAACTGGTGAATCTCACATTGTAAACCCACTTCAGCCAACAGATGTTAGCCGTGTAGAAAGCAATGAAGATACACGCGTAAATAACCAACCGTCTACAAGCTTGTCTTACATTGGATTCAATGTTGAGAAAGAACCATTTGATGATCCAAAAGTACGTCAAGCAATTAACCTAGCTATCAACAACGAAGAGATCATCGAAGGAATCTACCAAGGTAATGGTACACCAGCAACTGGTCCATTGGCACCAGGTGTATTCGGATATGATGATAGTGTTAAAGGTTTAGGCTATGAGCCAGACCAAGCGAAAAAACTTCTAGAGGAAGCTGGCTACGGTGATGGTTTCGAAACGACTCTATGGACAAACGATAACGAGCAGCGTGTAGAAACTGCTCTTTACGTTCAAGATGCTTTGAAAGAATATGGTATTACTGTAGAAATCGAAGAGCTTGAGTGGGGTGCTTACCTAGAAAGAACTGCAAATGGTGAGCATGACATGTTCGTTCTTGGTTGGTCCACTGTAACAGGTGATGCTGACTACGGCCTATATGCATTATTCCATTCTTCTATGGCCGGTTCTCCAGGTAACCGTTCATTCTTAGAAAATGAAGAGCTTGATAAGCTTCTTGACGAAGGTCGTCGTGAGACTGACGAACAAAAACGTGCTGAAATTTACAAAGAAGCACAAGAAAAATTAACTGAACTAGCTCCAATGCTTTACATTCACCACCAAAACTACTTGACTGGTGTTCGCGAAGAAGTTCAAAACTTCTCTGTTGATACATTGGGAATCTATCAGTTAAAAGATGTTACAATCGGTGAATAATTATTGATTATTAAAACCGGAGGAATGATTTCCTCCGGTTTTTTCTATTTTTCTTTTTCTAATTCAACTCTCAACATAAAATAGCTGAGTCCCTTTTTTCCTAGATTACAACTTGGCATACATAATGACTTATTCCATTTCAATTTATTTATAATAGGACTAATGACGCAATTTTCTTTTTCTTGTAAATTTTCATTTGTTTTTATTTGAATTGCGATATAATGAAACTGATTTTATTAAAGGAGGAGAAGTGAGCGTGAAGAAAAGAAATTCCGGTTTAATCATGTTAATCGTCTCAGTATTACTCTTTTTACTTGTTCCAGTTGCTATTCAAGCAGATAGTCATGAGGACTTGATTATCTCTGAGTATGTAGAAGGTAGCAGCTACAACAAGGCAATTGAATTGTACAATGGAACAGGAAGTACAATTGACTTATCTGAATACACAATTGTTAATTTCGCGAATGGAGCTTCCCAAGAACCTGGAGATGGAAATGCAAACGCATTATCTCTTTCGGGAACACTTAATTCAGGAGATACATTCGTCATCGCAAATGAAAGAGGTTCTGATGAGCTTTTAGCAAAGGCTGATCTAACAGGATCCTCTTATTTTTATGGCTTCAACGGTGATGATGCCATTGTTTTGTTCAAAAATTATGATGAAACAACACGACAAGGTGTAGCTATTGACCGAGTTGGCGTAGTTGGAGAAGACCCAGGCAGCTACTGGGGGAACAACGACGCCAAGACTCAGAATATGACGCTTGTCAGAGACGTTGCGGTTACGCAAGGAAACACAGATCTCACCTCCCCCTTTTCGTTTGATGAGTGGATTGCTTTTTATAGCGACACGTTTGAACACTTAGGTTCGCATAATAAAGTTGAGCCTCCGTCAAATGAAGTTCAAGAAGAGTATGAAGCAACCGTTGAACGCGTTGTCGATGGTGACACCATTAAAATTCAACAAGCGATACTCGGAACAACGACAATTCGTTTTTTAAACATAGACACCCCAGAAACTTACCACTTAGACCAATATGATTCTAATTTGATAAACGAAGACCCCAATCATTCACAAAAATATCATGGTGATCAAGCAACAAAGCAATTAGCTTCCTATATTCAACCAGGCGATAAAGTTATTTTAAAAATGGGTGCAGAACCATTAGATACTTACGGCCGTTTGCTCGCTGAAGTCGTACGTAAATCAGATGGCTTAAACACGAACAAAGAAATGGTGAGAAATGGCTATGCAGCGACTTACTTTATTTGGCCAATCGGCGATCAAACAACTTATGAGGAATACCAGCAAATTCAACGTGAAGCCATTAACCAAGGGAACAATATGTGGTCTCAAGAAAACCCACTAATGGAACTACCGTTTGAATTCAGAGCTCGTTATGATGGACGAGCATTATATCGATACCCAGGTAATTCAGAAACAAAAGAATACTTCATGCCTGACGATTGGAAAAACGTCCCGATTGATAAGCGTATCTTCTTCCCGGATGAAATGTCAGCATTGAACGAAGGGTATCAACCTGCATTCGACCGTGAACCAATTATCGCTGATGCACGTGCGGCTTCAGTTGGTACGAATGTAATGATTGAAGGAACAATTACACACAAAATCAACCAATCTGGTAAAACAAATTACTACGTCCAAGATGAAACGGCTGGAATTGTCGTACGTACAGACCAACTGAATGCCAATGTCGGTGATCACATCCGTGCTGCGGGTGTAACGAATGAATATTACGACATGCTTCAGGTAGAGGCATCAAGCGCTGAGGTAATTGGTGAAGGGACAACCGTTGAGCCTACCGTCATTACGTCTGACCAAATCGGTGAAGAACTGGAGGCACAGTTGGTTCAGTTAGAAGATGTTGAAGTACTCAGCGTGAATCAATACAACGACTACACAGTAAAAGATGCTAGCGGAGAATTCATTATTGATAATGACGCGGGCTTTTTACAGGTCGGTGAAACGTATGACACAATTATCGGAGTCCTCGACTATAATTTTGGCGCTTTTAAAGTAATGCCAAGGGATGAAAATGATTTATTACAAGAACTTCCGATAACAAGCTTACAAGAGGTCAGAGATTCCGCTCTAGACACACGTGTCCATTTTGAAGGCGTCGTGACTGCCGCTTTCGCGGTCGGTGGTTCCACAAATTACTACGTTCAAGATGACAGTGCTGGAATTGTTGTTCGTCTCGCTGGTTCAGACGTAGAAGTTGGAGATAAGGTTCGCGTAAAAGGAAGAACGGAAGAGTACTTCGGTTTACTACAAGTTCAACCAACGCTTGCGAATACAACAATTGTTGAAAAAAATTCAGGTGTCCCAGCTCCTAAAGTCGTTACATCTAGTGATTTAGGTGAATCTTTAGAGGGGCAACTCGTTCAAATGAACAATGTATCTGTTGAGTCTGTTGATAATCATGCTAACTATCAAGCTAGCGATGATCAAGGAGCATTTGTCATCGACTCCTATGATGGCTTTGTCGAAACAGGAAAAACATATGAATCTGTAACTGGTGTCGTTACGTATAACTATGATGAATACAAACTGATGCCAAGAAACTCACAAGATGTAGTCGAAGCAGTTTCTTTACTCGATGGCTATGTGGCAGGTGAAAAATCCATCGCGCAAGTGACTGACTCTCTTCTCGAGATGGCTTCTGAAAAAGATATGCAAACAGCATTAAGTCAGCTTAAAGAAGAGTTAACTACGCATATTCAAACGAACGGTAATACGGAACAACATATCAAGTCGGCCATAAAGCATATTGAGAAAGCAATGATCAAATACCAGAACAACGGTAAAGATTCGCATTATAAGAAAATTGGTCACGAAATCGAAAAGCTCTTCAAACGGATGGAAAAACAAGCATCTTAATCATTAAACCAGCTAGCCATATGCGCTAGCTGGTTTATTATTTTTATTTAGACGAGTCGATTTTACGTAACATGACTTCTGAATACTTCATCATCCATATTCCAGTGGATAATCAAAATCTCGTTCATTAAGCAACGTTAATGTTTCTGCGATCGTTGAAAATGTCGGCACTCCAGGAAACCCTAGCTGATCGATGTATTGATAGGTTTTTAATTTATCCGTACACACATCAACTAAGTCTTGATCACTCGTCGCTAACTTCACACCGATGTTACCTAAAACAGATTGGTTTTTTACGAGCTTTGGAACTTCTTCTTCAATCAATGGAATAATGGCATCAATCTCTTTTTGATTACACGCTTGTATGATGGACGACATGTATTCATCATCGTCAACTGGTTTTAATAATACATAATCATCAGCAGCAAACAATGCTGGTGAGTATGGGTCTGAATCACCTGCAATCACTTTTCCTCCAGATGATTTGACAGCTTCTTTTATATATTGAGTCATTTTTACTCTAGATCCTGTTGAACAAATAAGAATGTTCATGTTGTATCACCTTCTTATGGCTTTGTATTTCAACTTGTTTTATCTATGTACTCGTTTTCAGTAAAAGTTAAACCTCATCAGGCTTGTTGTGAGACCGTCTATTAGGACAAACGTCCCTTCCCTCTCTCACTCTTTACTAAAACATTTTCTCCTCTATACTGACTAAAGACTTACGTTATTTAACGGCATGGTTTCATTTGTGTGAAATTGATTCTTTTTGAACAAAAAAATCCCTTGCTTATGCAGCAAGAGATTTTCCAGTTTGTTTATGCTTTTTTGGCACGTTTCTGATCACGTTCACGTTCACTCTTATTCAAGATTTTCTTACGAAGTCGTACCGATTCTGGAGTGACTTCACAATACTCATCTTCATTTAGAAACTGAATTGCTTCTTCTAATGTTAACGTACGTGTACTACGAATATTTACCGTATTATCTTTGTTCGCTGAACGAACGTTTGTGAGTGCTTTTTCTTTTGTAATATTAACCGTCAAATCATTTTCACGGTTATGTTCGCCTACAATCATACCCTCATAAACTTCGGTTCCTGGCTCGACAAAAATCGTACCACGATCTTCCAAAGCTAAGATACTGTAGTTCGTTACTTTTCCACGTTCTTGTGCAACGAGAACACCTGAACGTCGTCCGCCTACGCGTCCGGAAATAAATGGTGCGTACTGATCAAATGAATGGTTAATGATTCCGTAACCATGTGTTTGCGTCATAAATTCAGTGGAATATCCAATTAAACCACGGGATGGTACGTTAAACTCTAAACGAACTTGACCATTTCCTTGGTTTTCCATATTGCGCATTTCACCTTTACGCTCACCTAACGACTCCATAACCGCTCCGGTATATTCTTCCGGTACATCGATTTGAACTCGTTCCATCGGCTCACATTTCACACCATCAATTTCTTTAATGATAACTTCAGGCTTGGAAATTTGCAGTTCGTACCCTTCACGTCGCATATTCTCAATTAAAATTGACAAATGCAATTCTCCACGCCCGGAAACCTTCCATGCATCCGGTGAATCTGTAGGCTCTACTCGTAAGCTGACGTCCGTCTCTAACTGTGTCAAAAGACGTTCTTCAATTTTACGAGAAGTGACTTTCTTGCCTTCTTTTCCGACAAACGGACTGTTGTTTACAACAAAGGTCATCTGCAATGTCGGCTCATCAATACGTGGAACAGGAAGTGGGTCGTGATGATTTTGATCACAGACTGTTTCCCCAACGTTAAGATCTTCTACACCTGCGATTGCAACGATGTCACCTGCTTGTGCTTCTTGAATCTCTGTACGCTTCAAACCGAGAAAACCAAATAATTTGGTGACACGGAAGTTTTTCACTGTGTCGTCTTTTTTAATTAATGAAACGCTGTCGCCTACTTTAATTCGTCCTCGGAAAATTCGTCCAATACCAATTCGCCCGACATAATCATTGTAATCAAGTAACGTAATCTGGTACTGAAGTGGACCGTCCACATCCTGTTTCGGTGCAGGAATATGGTCCATAATCGTTTCAAACACAGGGTCCATTGTCTCCTGTTGTTCTCCTGCTTCTTTTCCAGATGTACCTTGTAGAGCTGAAGCGTAAACAACCGGAAACTCCAATTGTTCATCGTCTGCACCTAGTTCGATGAACAAATCAAGAACCTCATCAACGACTTCGTCTGGACGAGCGTTCGGGCGATCTATTTTATTCAATACGACAACTGGTTGAAGCTTTTGCTCCAATGCTTTCTTTAACACAAAGCGCGTCTGTGGCATACAGCCTTCATAGGCATCAACCACTAGAAGCACCCCATCAACCATTTTCATGATCCGTTCGACCTCGCCACCGAAATCGGCGTGTCCAGGTGTATCCATAATGTTGATTCGAGTATCTTTATAATTAATAGCTGTGTTCTTAGCTAAAATTGTAATTCCACGCTCTTTTTCAATGTCATCGGAGTCCATGGCACGTTCATCGATGTGCTCATGTTCTTTAAATGTTCCTGAGTAATGTAGTAATTGGTCAACTAACGTCGTCTTTCCGTGATCGACGTGTGCAATAATTGCGATATTGCGGATATCTTTTGAGACTTGCATATCATTCCTCCTAGTTCTTTTCAACTTTTCTATTTTACCACAATATGTGGTGAATACCTAATAATCAAAATTATTTTTTTATGTGAAAAACAAATCTATTTAAAGTGTTTTCCTGTCGATGATCTTATATGCTTACTTTCCACACTCTGAAGCTTTTAACACGTATCGATCGTAGCGAGGAATTTTTAGCATGATCCAAAAAAACCCGCCAATTGGCGAGTAGTTTTGAAATGAGTCATGTTTAACGGATCTACGGGGCAGATTGGCCTGCTCGTTTGGCGGTTTGATTCGCTTGTCGAGCGGCTAGAACCGGTTGTCGGGTGGTTCGACGCGTTTGTCGGGCGGCTGCAACCGATTGACGGGCGGTTCGAC
>NZ_VMHE01000015.1 GCF_007559425.1 Allobacillus salarius
AGGTCCGAGGTAGAAGCGTGGTGACACGTGAAGCTGACGGATACTAATCGGTCGAGGACTTAACTTACTTGATGATGCACTGCTTCTTATCTAGTTTTGAAGGTATATGCCTTTCAACAACATATTTGTCCGGTGACGATGGCAGAGAGGTCACACCTGTTCCCATTCCGAACACAGAAGTTAAGCTCTCTAGCGCCGATGGTAGTTGGGGTTTTTCCCCTGCAAGAGTAGGACGTTGCCGGGCAGATCATTGATTGAATGGTCTATATGTTAATTATATCGCGGGGTGGAGCAGTCAGGCAGCTCGTCGGGCTCATAACCCGGAGGTCGCAGGTTCAAATCCTGTCCCCGCAACCAATTTACTTACCGTATCTACGTCGGATTAACTTCGAAGAAAGGTAAGATATGGAGTGCCCGTAGGGTGCAACCAATTTAATCATCGCTTCTACGTCGAATTGATCTCGAAGCAAGGTGAAATAATTAATTTTAAATGGTCCGGTAGTTCAGTTGGTTAGAATGCCTGCCTGTCACGCAGGAGGTCGCGGGTTCGAGTCCCGTCCGGACCGCCATTAATACATAATGTAAAGCATGTGGGAAACCACATGTTTTTTTGTTTAGAATGAAAATTATTTTCTATGAAAAGATATAAGACTTTTCCCATACGTATGAAAGTTATTCTACTAACGAATTTCATAAGCACATGTTATTATTGAAAAAAGATCTCTTCATTGGTGGTGTTGTTTTGAAGGAGTTCGAGTTTATTGAAAAGATTAAACCGTCTTATTACAGAAACTCATCGGTTATTAAAGGGATCGGTGATGACGCAGCTGTTGTAAAGCCGCCAAATGGATATGAGCTTGTCATCGCCTCTGATACAATGGTGGAGAATGTTCATTTCTCTTTTGAATATATGCAGTTAAGGGATATTGGCTTCCGTGTGTTAGCGGCAAATTTAAGTGACTTGGCAGCAATGGGAGCAACGCCGCTCTATTACGCTGTAAATATAGCTGTACCGTCAACTTATTCTGATGAACAGTTAATCGATTTATATCTTGGTATGGACGAACTAGCCAAAAAATATAAAGTCGATTTAATTGGTGGAGATACAGTTTCAGCAAATGAACTGGTCATTACGATAAGTGTATTTGGAAAAGTGTTGCCGAATAAAAAACGATTAAGAAGTTACGCGATAACAAACGATATTGTATTTGTTACGGGTAATTTAGGTGAAGCTGCTTATGGTTATGACCTATTAAAATCGGATGTTCTATTGGAAAATCATTTTACCGACCGACATAAGCGACCAACTCCGCGCATTGATTTCACGGAACTAACAGATTCAATTTCTCGCATGTCATTGAATGATGTTAGTGATGGACTAGCAAGCGAGCTGAATGAAATCGCTGAAGCTTCAAATGCTGTAATTGAAATCAATTGGGATGACTTACCGGTCCATTCTAAAATGGCATCTATAGATACTGAGCAATTAAAAAAGTATGTTTTATCAAGTGGAGAAGATTTCGAGTTGGTCGGCACGTGTTCACCGAAAGAATGGGATTTAATCAAAGAAAAGACAAGCAATAAGTTACAGGTGACACCGATTGGCAAAGTTACTGAGGAATCAAACACACCAGAAGTATTTTTAACGATAAAAAATTCGAGAACAATTTTGCATAAAAGTGGTTATTCACATGGCTAGAAGATAGGTGATTGTATGAAAGAGTTTTTTACAAATAATGATGAAGAAACGATGGAATTTGCAGAAAAATTAGGTGAGCTTTTACAACCGAATCAAGTAGTCACGTTAGATGGTGATCTAGGTGCGGGAAAAACTACTTTTACAAAAGGGCTAGCAAAAGGGTTAGGCGTTGAACGAACGGTCAATAGTCCAACCTATACGATTGTAAAAGAATATCGTGGCCGGATGCCTCTCTATCACATGGATGTATATCGTCTGGAAGATAGTGAAGAGGATATTGGTTTTGATGAATATTTCTCAGGTGAGGGCATTACTGTCATCGAATGGTCTGATTATATTCGGACCTATCTGCCTGAAAGATACTTAAAGATTCAAATGAAGAAGATAAGTGCTGATGAACGTCAAATTCTTCTTCAACCAATTGGCGAAGAATATGAGAAATTAATTGAGGAGCTTCAACAATGAACATATTAGCAATCGATACCTCGAACCGACCAATGAGTGTCGCATTATATCATAATGAGACTCCATTGATTGAGCATACGTTAAATAGTAAACGAAATCATTCTGTGCAACTGATGCCTGCGATTGATTATATAATGAAGGAAGTGAACATTCAGCCGAAAGATCTTTCGAAAATTATCGTTGCAAACGGTCCAGGCTCTTATACAGGTTTACGGATTGGTGTTACTACAGCCAAAACATTGGCTTGGACATTAAATATTCCTTTAGTTACTGTTTCTAGTCTTGAGCTTGTAGCAGCTAATCTAATCTACTCCAGTGGTCTCATTTGTTCTTTTTTCGATGCGAGAAGAGGTAACGTCTTCACTGGATTATACCGCGCTCAAGAAGGGCGTTTGACGGAAGAGCTACCTGATCAGAATATCGCGATGGAAGAATGGTTGGACCGTTTAAATGATTTTGGGGAACCAATTACAATGGTCAGTCCAACAGAGCATACATTTTCTGATATGGTTTATGAAATATTAGGAAAGCGTGCAAAATGGGTTACTGGTCACTTGAGCTTCCCACAAGCAGGTCAACTTGTTTTGCTTGGGAAAGACCGAGAACCTGTCGATATTCATACAACAAGCCCGCAATATCACCGGTTAGTAGAAGCTGAAGTGAAATGGTTGGAGAAAAATGCGCAAAATAAGTAAGGATGTAATCGTTAGACGGATGACGTATGAAGATTTGGACCAAGTCATGGAGGTGGAGAATGCTTCGTTCACTGCGCCATGGAAAGAAGAAGACATTACTCATGATTTAATTAATAATCCGTTCTCAGATTATCTTGTTATGGAAAAAGGGGATAAAATCATTGGATACGTTGGTACATGGACAGTTGTTGAGGCGGCTCAAATTACGAACATTGCAATCCATCCGGATGAACGAGGACAAGGCTATAGCGTGCAGTTATTTCAACGAATGCTCAAATACTTGAGGTTGAAAGGTGCAACTGAGCTTACATTGGAAGTACGAGAATCCAATCATGTGGCTCAACGATTATATGAACGGTTTGGTATGAAACCAGTAGGTGTACGAAAAAATTATTATCAAGATGATGGGGAAGATGCCATTGTCATGTGGGTGGAATTATAAATGGATCAAGAAAAGATATTAGCAATCGAAACAAGCTGTGATGAAACTGCCGCAGCAGTCGTTGAAGGCGGTACAACTTTACTTTCCAATGTCGTCGCGACGCAAATGGACATTCACCAGAAGTTTGGTGGTGTCGTACCTGAGTTGGCTTCCCGTCACCATATTGAACAAATTACGTTAGTTATTGATCAGGCATTGAACGAAGCGGAAGTTACGATGGAAGAGATTGATGCGATTGCGGTCACTGAAGGCCCAGGGTTAGTCGGTGCATTGTTGATCGGTGTGAATGCAGCAAAAACGTTGGCATTCGCTCATCAGAAACCGTTAATTGGTGTGCATCATATTGCCGGTCATATTTATGCCAATCGGTTGGAACAGGAATTTCAATTTCCGCTGTTAAGCTTAGTCGTTTCCGGCGGACATACAGAGTTAATCTTAATGAAAGAGCATGGCGACTACGAAATTATTGGTGAAACAAGAGATGATGCTGCAGGCGAAGCATATGATAAAGTCGCAAAAGCATTAGACTTACCTTATCCAGGTGGACCAGTCATCGATCAACTGGCTCACGAAGGAGAAGAAACATATGATTTCCCGCGATCGTGGTTGGAAAAAGGCTCATTTGATTTTAGCTTCAGTGGATTGAAAACGGCTGTTGTAAATCAAATCCATCAGTTAAAGCAAAAAAACGAACCTATATCTAAAGCTAATATCGCAGCATCTTTCCAAGCCAGTGTCGTTGATGTGTTAGTTGAAAAAACGTATCAGGCGGCCCAACAATACGGTGTGAAGCAATTAATCGTTGCCGGTGGGGTTTCTGCGAATCGTGCACTACGAAGATCAATTCAAGAAAGATTTGAAGGGACAAACATTGCGGTGTCCATTCCTCCGCTTTATTTATGTACGGATAATGCAGCGATGATCGGAGCAGCCGCATCCATTCAATATCGTAACAATCAATATGCCAGTCTGAATTTAAATGCACAACCTGGGTTAATGATAGAAAGGTAAAACATGTTATCCACAGTGACAAGAAGTTGCTGTGGGTATTTTTTTATGTAGATTGCCATGACGCTGTTGATAATGTGAATAAATATGTGGATAATTTTATATGTAACTGTGGATAATGTGTATAAGTATGTGGATTGCTGTTAAATCAAGGGGGGATATGTGGATATGTTCATGGATAAAAGAATATGAAAAAACGATTATATTTCTAGTTAACTTTCCTATTAAAGTATAGATCAATAATATTGAATACAATCACCATATAAATAACCCGAACTAAATTTTAGTTCGGGTTTAATGTGGAATAAAGCTGTTTATTCATTCATTTCATCCATCTGAAGTTGCAACTGCTCCCACTCTTCCATATGTTTTTCAAGTAGAAGTTGATGATGCTGCAAGTCGTCTTGAATGGATTGTAGTCTTGAATAATCACCAGCAATTTCAGGATCGCTCATCGTTTCTTCTAACTGTTCGATTTTCGTTTCTGTATTACTGATTTCTTCCACAATAGCTTCAAGTTTCCGTTGCACTTTACGATATTCACGTTTGAATTGTTTTTCCGCCTGAAAGTCTTGTTTATCTGGTTGCTCACTTTCGAGTTCGTTTTCCGCTCTTGCCAATTCTTCTAATTCAGCTTCTTCTTCAATTTTTTCTATATAATAATCATAGTCACCTAAAAAGATGCGCGAACCTTCTTTGGTTAATTCCATTACTTGAGTGGCAATTCGGTTAATGAAATAACGGTCGTGCGATACAAAAAGGATGGTTCCTGGAAAATCAGCCAATGCTGCTTCAAGAACTTCCTTACTGTCTAAGTCTAAGTGGTTTGTCGGTTCGTCCATTACAAGTACGTTTGCTTGTTGTAGCATGAGCTTCGATAAGAGCAGCCGAGCTTTCTCGCCGCCGCTCAGCATCCCGACTGTTTTTAATACATCATCACCACTGAATAAAAAGTTCCCGAGAATCGTGCGAATGTCTTTTTCATTTTTCTGCGGATAGTCATCCCATAATTCCTGAAGAACAGTTTTTTTCGGATGCAAGGATGCTTGTTCCTGATCATAATAACCAAATTGTACATTTGTGCCGACTTGGATTGTTCCGTGTACTTGTTCCAATTTCTTTAAAATCGCTTTGAGCAATGTTGATTTCCCAACCCCATTGGGTCCGACAATCGCTAAACGTTCTCCTCTGTTTACATGGAAGTTCACATTTTGGAAGACGGGTTTATCCATGTCTTCATATTGAGCCATCAAGTTTTCAACTTTCAATACATCATTTCCACTTTTGCGTTGGATGGAGAATGAAAACTTCGTCGATTTATTTTCCAATGTCGGGCGGTCCATAATCTCCATTTTCTCTAATTGCTTTCTTCTCGCTTTCGCTCGATTACTGGTAGAATCTCTAGCAATATTCCGTTGAATGAAGTCTTCTAATTGTTTCACTTCCGCTTGCTGTTTGTCGTATTGCTTTAATTCAAGCTCATAATCTTTTGCGCGTTGCGTTAAATAATAGCTATAGTTTCCATGATATTTCTTCGTTCGTTGGAAAGTCACTTCATAAACGGTGGAAATGGTTCGGTCTAGAAAATATCGGTCGTGGGAAACGATCACAATCGCACCGTCATATCCTCTTAAATAGGATTCCAACCAACTTAGTGTTCGGATATCCAAATGGTTTGTCGGCTCGTCCAAAATTAAAAGTTGTGGTTTGGACAATAACAGCTTCGCCAATGCGAGCCTCGTTTTTTGCCCACCACTTAATTCATTAACAGGTGTGGAAAAATCAAAATGGCCAAAATCTAGTCCATGCAAGACAGATTCAATCTCAGCTTCATATTGAAAGCCACCAGAAGACTGAAACAAGTTTTGTTTTCGATCATAGTCATGGAGCAGTTGTTGGTAGGTTTCTTCATCTTTCATTTCATCAGGATCAGCCATCTTTATTTCCATTGCCCGCAGATCTTTTTCCAAAGCGATTGTATCTTTAAATAGGGTGAGCATCTCATCCCATATGCTCGCGGTAGAATTAAAACCGGTATGTTGTTCCAAATAACCGATCGTCAAATCTTTTGGTTGATAGATTTCACCTTCATAGGAAAGTTCACCAGCCATTATTTTAAGCAAGGTCGATTTCCCAGCGCCGTTACGCCCGACGATGGCAATTCGATCTTGATTATGTACTTCTAATTTAATATCCGATAGAATAAGGTCAGCGCCAAAATATTTACTGACTTGATTTAATTGCATTAAGATCATCATTTCACCTCTAACTAGTTCTCCTCCATTTTAGCATTGTTATGGAGAATACGTTAGTGGTTGAATTGGTTAAAAGGAGTCTGAGTAATGAAAGATGACCGCATCCCACGAGCAACGGTGAAGCGGCTGCCGCTTTACTATCGACATTTAAATATTCTTTCAGATCAAGGGAAAAGTCGAATTTCCTCGAAGGAACTAAGTGAAATTGTCAAAATAGATTCAGCAACGATCCGAAAAGACTTCTCGTATTTCGGTGAGTTAGGCAGAAAAGGTTATGGGTATGATATCCAAAAATTGATTCAATTTTTCCGGAAAATTCTAGACCAAGATGAAGTGGCGAAAGTTGCACTGATCGGTGTTGGGAACTTAGGGAAAGCATTATTGAACTATAATTTCATTAAGAATGATAATATGAGAATTGATTTAGCGTTTGATACGAATAAGCAGAAAATCGGCCATTCGATTGGAAATGTACACATTTATGCATTAGACGAGCTTGAAAAGACGTTAAAGGAGTCAGGAATTCAAGTAGCGATACTGACAGTACCTGCGAGTGCATCACAGCAAGTAGCTGACCGATTAGTAGATAGTGGAATCGAAGGAATTCTAAACTTCACGCCAGTCCGATTGAACGTACCGGATACTGTACAGGTACATAGTATTGACTTAGCCGTTGAGCTACAAACATTGAATTATTTTTTAAAAAACAAATCGTAAAATTTTGTTGGAAAACGTATTGAGGTGAACAGCATTGAGCAAGGAAGCTGATACAACGAATAAATGGCTCGTCATTGTCTCCGTTTTATTCGGAACATTTACGGTCATTCTAAATAACAGTATGCTGAATCCGGTTCTTCCGGATTTTATGTATATATTTGATTCAGATGCCGTCGGAGTCAGTTGGATCTTAACGATTTTCATGCTTTCTATGGGAATGACGATGCCACTGACCGGATTCTTAGGCGACCGATTCGGAAAAAAGAAAGTGTATATTGCCGGTTTACTCTTGTTTATGACAGGTTCGACACTCGGTGCACTCTCCCAGACGTTAAGTATGGTCATTATTGCCCGTGCTGTACAAGGAATCGCCGGGGGTCTAATGATGCCGAACGCCATGGCATTAATTTTCCAAGCCTTTCCGAGAAATGAGCGAGGTTTTGCAGTCGGGGTTTATGGTATTTCCGTCATGATTGCACCCGCCATTGGTCCGACGATCGGTGGAGTGATTGCAGAAAACTTCTCATGGTATTTTCTATTTCTATTCAATATTCCTTTTGGTTTACTGAGTTTGACTCTATCTACTAAATACCTAAAACCGACACCATCTGATCCATCGTTGAAATTTGATTGGATCGGTTTCTCGATGATTACTGTCGGGGTTGGTTCTATTCTCTATGTTCTTGGACAAGGCCGTGAGTTTGAGTCCGCACTTACTTGGACTAATTTATTCTTAGTCATCGTCGGTTCCATTTTAATTATTTTATTTGTTCGTTACGAGTTAAAATTAAAACAACCTTTACTGGATTTAACCGTGTTTCGAATTAAAACGTACCGATATTCAATTATGGTTACATCTGCGGCGTCCATCGGTTTGTTCTCTGGTCTTTTCTTAATTCCGTATTTAATCCAAGAAGCATTAGGATTAGGGCTTATTGAAACCGGACTCGTTTTCTTACCAAGTGCGCTAGCGAGTGGTGTATTTATGACATTAGGTGGGAAATTACTTGATTTGAAAGGCCCGAAATTCGTCGTGCCACCAGGCTTAGTGTTAATTGCTGGTGCATCCTTATTGTTTGGATTTTTTGTTGACCTCTCAACACCTTATTGGTTAGTCGTTGTATTCTTTGCGATTCATGGATTTGGTTTAGGATTTGGTAATATGCCGGCTACCACGGCAGGCATGAATGCCATACCAGAGAGACTTGTCGCCCAAGGTTCAGCGATGAACAACCTCATCCGTCAAATTGCTTCGTCAATGGGAATTGTATTATTTTCCGTTTATTACGAAACACGCCGAGGGAGCATCATGCTTGCAAATGAGATATCTGCTGAAGCGGCAACGATGCAAGCACTTAATGAAGCGTTTATCATAGCTGCAGTAATTGTAGCGAGCGCCATTCCGGCAGCATGCCGGATGAAGCAGGAATATAATGAAGAATAAGGAACCTTCTCCGATTTGGAGAAGGTTTTATTGATTGTTGATTGGGTAGGGCGCATATATTTTGGCTTTTGGCTCATATTTTCGCGAAGAGGGTGCATATATTTTTATTTGGGTCTCATATTTTATTGACCTGGGAGCATAAGACGGGGTAGGAGGAACATATTTTTCTGAGTTGGGTTCATATAATTGAGATTCAATCACTTTGGGTGTGCCACGTAATTGGAAAAAGCAACAATCTGGCTGAAAATGTGCTAATTACTCAAGAAACCCGATAATCCTCTTAAAGATTTAGCCTAATTACTTAAAAAATGTCCCTCACTACTCAAGCAAGTCGTAGTTCACACCAAAAAAATCGAGACAGCTACATGCCATCTCGATTTTTTGTACTATTTTTTCTCTTGCTGTTCTTTTAAACGTCTGTGGAGTCCGAACATTTTGATTGCTGCGCCGAAGTCGAACGCGGCGATCAGTGTGAAAATGATTGTCGCAATGTTCCAGACAGTATCTTCAACACTCATGTAAGCAATGTACATGAATCCTAGCCCCATCAGCAAATAAATAATTGCAAAAAATCGCGGTGATGCACGCATAAGTTATCCCCCAATTAAAATTGTTGCCGTATTTTCTAATTCCTGTAGCCGTCTTTCTAAATCTTCAATGTCGACGAATAGGTTGATCAATACGGCTGTTGCATTCATGGCTCCGTGGGCGATCATCGGTACAATGATTCTTTTCGTTTTTACATATAAATAAGAAAAAGCAAAACCCATAGCCACATACGTTAATGTGAACGTAAAATCAAGATGCAGAGCGCTGAATATTAGAGAAGAGAGCAGCGCTGCAAAAAAGAAATTCATTCGTTTATAGAGTTGTCCAAAGAAAATTTTCCGGAAAATCAATTCTTCGAAAAATGGTGCAAATACAATTGGTACAATAATAAACCAGTAATTCGCCTCAATAATACTGATGATATCCATCGTATTTTCAGAGGTTTGATCAATGCCGATAAACTGGAAGTTAATGATATTGGCTAACATTTGAGCTCCATAAGCGATGAATACACCGCCAATTGACCAACCGATTAGCTTACCAATTCCTTCGCGGTCACGCATGTTTTTTGGCTTCATATCTTCTTGAACCAAGTATAGCATGACGAGCGCTGCAATCGTGTAACTGAACAAATGCCAATAAACGAAATGATCGACTTTTTCCATACTCGGAAAAACACGTTCAAATAGCCCCATACCGAAGAGTGGTGAAACTTGTACCAATATATATGTGAAGATGATAATCCAATATCTTTGAGGCAATTCAACCGTCTCCTTTTGTTGATCATTCATGAGATGATACACTAGTTTTGTTGGCTATTTTTAAGATATTTTTTAGAAATCAAAAAAGAACCTAACGTTTATTTTATACTAAATCAAAAGCCGAAACAAAAATATTGTTTTTTACTTGCAAAAAAATAAAAGATTGAGTATTATAATATTGGATTTAGCACTCAGATAACACGAGTGCTAACAAAACGATTATTCAATTCATAAGAGGAGGTTTTTGTCGTGTTAAAACCACTAGGAGATCGCGTCATTATCGAGGTTGTTGAGCAAGAAGAAACAACAACAAGTGGAATTGTTTTGCCTGATTCCGCAAAAGAAAAGCCACAAGAAGGGAAAGTCGTGGCAGTCGGCTCTGGTCGAGTGACTGAGCATGGTGAGAAGGTTGCGCCGGAAGTGAAAGAAGGCGACCGCGTCATTTATTCAAAATTTGCAGGAACAGAAGTGAAGCAAGACGGCAAAGAATACTTAGTCCTACGAGAAAACGACATCTTAGCTGTTGTTCAGTAATAAAAATTAACGGAATGAATCAAGGAGGTATTTATACTTATGGCTAAAGAAATGAAGTTTGGTGAAGACGCTCGTCGTCAAATGCTTAATGGTGTTAATGCATTGGCAGATGCCGTAAAAGTAACATTGGGACCAAAAGGACGTAACGTCGTTCTTGAGAAAAAATTCGGTTCTCCATTGATTACGAATGACGGTGTAACCATCGCAAAAGAAATCGAATTGGAAAACCACTTTGAAAATATGGGTGCACAGCTTGTATCTGAAGTTGCTTCTAAAACAAACGATGTTGCTGGTGACGGTACGACGACAGCAACGGTTTTGGCACAAGCAATGATCAGTGAAGGATTGAAAAACGTTACATCTGGTGCAAACCCAGTTGGAATCCGTCGTGGAATCGAAAAAGCTGTTGAATTAGCAACAAATGAACTTCGTGAGATTTCTGAAACAATCGAAGGAAAAGATTCTATTGCACAAGTTGCTTCCATCTCTTCTGCAGACGAAGAAGTTGGTCAGTTGATCGCTGAAGCAATGGACCGTGTTGGTAACGATGGTGTTATCACAATCGAAGAATCTAAAGGTTTCGCTACAGAGCTAGAAGTCGTTGAAGGTATGCAGTTCGACCGCGGCTATGCTTCTCCATACATGGTTTCTGACCAAGATAAAATGGAAGCAGAGCTTGAAGATCCATACATTCTAATTACAGATAAGAAAATTTCCAATATCCAAGAAGTTCTTCCTGTATTAGAGCAAGTTGTACAGCAAAGCAAGCCAATCTTGATTATTGCTGAAGATGTTGAAGGTGAAGCGCTAGCGACACTTGTTGTCAACAAACTACGTGGAACATTCAACGCAGTAGCTGTTAAAGCTCCTGGTTTCGGTGACCGTCGTAAAGCGATGCTTGAAGATATAGCGACACTAACTGGGGCAGAAGTGATTACAGAAGACTTAGGTCTAGACTTGAAATCAGCTACCATTGACCAATTAGGCCGTGCTTCAAAAGTTGTTGTCACAAAAGAAAACACAACAATCGTTGAAGGTGCTGGTGAAGCGGACGAACTATCTGCCCGCGTTAACCAACTACGTGCTCAATTAGAAGAAACAACTTCTGATTTCGATAAAGAAAAACTACAAGAACGCTTAGCTAAACTAGCAGGCGGAGTAGCAGTCATCAAAGTTGGTGCTGCAACAGAAACAGAATTGAAAGAGAAGAAACTACGTATCGAAGACGCATTGAACTCAACACGTGCAGCTGTTGAAGAAGGAATCGTTTCCGGTGGTGGAACAGCTCTTGTCAATATCTACCGCAAAGTAAGCGAGTTGTCTCTAGAAGGCGACGAAGAAACAGGTAAAAACATTGTCCTTCGTGCACTAGAAGAACCAGTACGTCAAATTGCTGAAAACTCCGGATTAGAAGGTTCAATTATCGTTGAACGTCTAAAAGGTGAAGATCTAGGCGTTGGATTCAACGCTGCGACAGGCGAATGGGTGAACATGGTAGAAGCAGGTATTGTAGACCCAACCAAAGTAACTCGTTCAGCGTTACAGCACGCTGCATCCGTAGCTGCTATGTTCCTAACAACAGAAGCAGTAGTTGCCGACCTACCGGAAGAAAACGGCGGTGGCGCCCCAGACATGGGCGGCATGGGCGGCGGCATGCCGGGCATGATGTAAGCCAAAAACTGAATAATAAAAGCTTGATATGACGAGGTTTGCCAGAGGGTAGACCTCGTTTTTTTCTTGTATGTCACAAAAAGGTAACATGAATAAGTAACCATAAAAAATTGAGTACAGATAACGTTATGGCAAAAATATTAATTATAAAATATTAATAATGAAGAAGCTCAGCTAAACTTCTTATGTAAAGATAACTGAGCTATTATGCAAATAACGCTTTAAATAAATGCAAATTATCGGTCAAAGTGACACTTTTATGGTGCTTCTATTTGATTCAATTAGTGTCATAACTTATGCAACTTCTTTTGGCATATCTCCAAGTACTTTTGCTTGTATTAGGCGTCTTCTGACAACAATGCCAATCCAGCTGGCTAGAAATGCCTTAATGAATCCTACAGCAAGAAACGGGTATACACCGGCAGCCAAGGAAGCACTCCATCCAAGATCCAGTACAAGTTTCAAATGAATAGTACCAAAAACCAGTGTTACAAACATTCCCATAATATTTGCGATGACAGCCATTGAGATTGTAAAACTTGTTTTTTCCAAAATGAGACCAGTAACGTACGCTGCGGCTATAAACCCAAAAATATATCCACCTGAAGGGCCTACAAGCACCTGTGGTCCCCCACTGAATCCAGCGAATACCGGAAGGCCGACCGCTCCAATCGCCATATAGAGCACCATTGCCAATGATCCCTGACGGCTTCCAAGAACAGTTGCTGCAATCCCTACTGCCAATGTCTGGCCACTGATTGGAATAAGTGGAAGTGGAATTTCCATCTGTGCAAGTATTGCAGTTATAGCGGCAAATATAGAGATCTTGAGCATAATTCTCAGTTTATTACCTTGTCGATTCAATGTAAACGTCCCCCTTCTGTTAAAAATTATTTTAATAGAAGAAGGGGGGTGATTGTCAACCGCTATCATTGATTGGTTTACAATTATAGCTTTCTACATAACGATCATTAAAAAGAAGTAGCACTTATTTCAGATTTAAGTTTCAATATGCATTGTTCGTGATGATAAAAATACAGAAGTTGAAGTTCCACCACTTTGATATGATACCTCATCAAAGTTATTCAACTGTTTCTTTCTTGGTATGTTTATTATATTTTCAATTAATAGTTACGCTAGTTTAAGAACCTTATTTGATTAAACCGAAAGGGCGCGATTGTTAAATAATCATCGCGCCTAAATCAAGGCCATATTGTTTAGTGTATTATTAAGGAAAGAATAAAAAGGAAAATAAATGGGGGAAAGCTAAAGAAGAGCCAGAGAGTTTCTTACATGAAAACCATCAAGTGTATTTTTACAAGACAGTATTATGTGACTTGGCAGGAAATAATCATCAGGTTATTTATACTACACGTTCAGATAAAATGATAGATATTTTGATACCAAAAGTATAATACGATTAGAATTCGATGAGAAAAGAAGCAGACAGAAATAAAATATAATAAAGTTGATGATTGTTAAATAAAAAGCAACAAAAAATACAGAAATAAACAACGATACAAAATTATACGCAATCATCTTTACTAAGGAACACTCCAAACCATTGATTCAATAGCATTTTACAATTTATAAAAGCAATAAAAAACGGATCACAACACGCGGGGCATGATGTAATAGCTGCCTGAGACCGTGGATTTAAATAGACTCTTAAATCAATAAATCAAATGCTAACAATTTAATAATTTTGTTATATTTACTGAGGCTAATCACTAGATTCATTCTATAGTGATTAGCCTTTTTTATATTATTAATTATATAAGCTCGTTTTTAAGTAAATAGTAAGGATAACTACTACTTTAAAGGTTTAAACAGAACGGAATAAGGTAATTGTTTGAATAATTTCCTTTTTAAAAATCCAACCAGAGGTTTGCCCCTACTAGTAACATCACAGTTTCTTCCCATTATGTTCGTACACAACGAAAGGAGAGGTAAATGAAGCATTAAGAGAAAATGAAAATTCCTTTGGACAATCTAATAATCCATAAAGGTTAATAGAGCAATTCGGAAAAGTATACTTATGCGCCACTTTAAAAACCAAAAGGGACTGTTAAAGGAAAGTGGAACTAAATTACTGTAATCTAAAAGACTTTCGGTCGAACTCTATTTCTTCTTGGTTATTTCACGAGTATTGCAATTAATAACTAAATACAAAATATTTAAAATAAAAAATAGACTATGTTAAGGTATATTAAATCCAAATATTAGATAGATTAAATACTAAAATGAGATGAGGTGTTTGGTTGTGGTGGATGATAAAGACAAAAATAAAAACGTTGACGCTAACCAAGAAGAAGATAGTGGTCGACGTAAATTTCTAAAAAACGCAGGAGTTTTCACAGGAGGCGTAGTTGGTGCTGGCTTCCTTGGAGGTGTGATTGGCCATAATTGGTGGGACGACTCTGATTCTGCTACAGAGACAAAGA
The DNA here is from genome assembly GCF_007559425.1 of Allobacillus salarius. Taxonomy (GTDB): domain Bacteria; phylum Bacillota; class Bacilli; order Bacillales; family Alkalibacillaceae; genus Allobacillus; species Allobacillus salarius. The sequence continues at coordinate 14,685 of NZ_VMHE01000015.1, forward strand.
CATCTCCTGACTTTAGTGAAGCAAGAATCTTTTTTAATCGTCGAGAAGATTTTAATGTTTTAAGTTGGGCAACTGAGCGAATTTTTCCAGAGGATGATAATGGACCAGGTGCGATCCTATTAGGCGTTCCGTACTTCATTGATAAACAATTAGCTGGTTCTTGGGGGAAAAATGCCGATGATTATATGCTTGGACCCTTCAAAGATGGGGAACAAACTCAAGGTTTTCAATCGCCTTTGAACAGAGGAGAAATTTTTATTCAAGGTATTCGTGAAATAAACAAAGTGAGTAACAAAAAGTTTAAGGCATCTTTCCCAGAGCTAGAAGAGGATCAGCAAAATGAAGTTTTAATGATGTTTGAAAATGGAGAAGTAGATTTAAAAAATGTAAGTTCGACTCGATTTTTCGGTTTACTTAGACAAGCTACACTTGAAGGTGCTTATGCAGATCCCTTATACGGCGGGAATAGAAATATGGACGGTTGGCGCATGAAGGAATTTCCTGGAGCCCAAAGTGCCTATATAAATGAAATTGAAGAAGAAGAATTTATTAAGATGGATCCAATTAGCTTAAGTGACTATAATAAATAGTTTGAAAAGGAGATATTACGATGGCCAAAAAACTAGATAAAGTTGAAGTTGTTACCGTAGGTGTTGGTTGGACAGGCGGTATTATTGCTGCTGAACTTGCTAAAGCAGGATATCAAGTATTAGGTTTGGAAAGAGGTAAAGAAACGTCACTCGATGACTATAACCAGATAAAAGACGAATTAAAATACAATCCTAGAAATGAAATGATGAATGACCTGTCTGATGCTACGCTTACTTTTCGTAATAATTTTGATACAGAAGCACTACCAATTCGTGATAATGGTAATCTAAGAATTGGAAAAGATACAGGCGGCGGAGGCAGTCATTGGGCTGCGCAATATCACCGTTATTTCCCTTATGATTATGAGATTTATAGTAAGACTGTTGAGAGGTACGGGAAAGATAAAATACCTGAAGGAATGACCATTCAAGATTGGGGAATTACTTATGACGAAATAGAACCTTACTACGATAAATTTGAAAAAATGGCGGGAATTTCTGGTGAAGAAGACCCTTTCGGACCACAACGTTCGAATCCATATCCAACTCCCCCAATGAAAGACGTTCCTATTACCAAGATGTTTAAGAAAGCTGCCAAAAATTTAGGTTATCATCCACTTACCTTGGCCTCAGCTACTCTATCAGAATCGTATGAGAACCCTGATGGTCAAAGGATTAATGCTTGCCAATACTGTGCTTTTTGTTACAGCCATGGATGTCAATTTGGTGCTAAATCAGATCCTATTATTACGGTGATCCCGACTGCACAAGAAACGAATAATTTTGAGCTTCGTACAAACGCCAACGTAACGCGTATATTATATGAAGATGGTAAAGCTAAAGGCGTTTTATATACAGACACGCGTACAGGAGAAGAATTTGAACAACCAGCTGACGTAGTCGTTATGACAAGCTATACATTTAATAACGTTCGTTTGTTGTTATTATCTGAAATCGGGACACCTTATAATCCGAAAACGGGTGAGGGAGTCATTGGTAAAAACTTCTGTGATCACCATGTGGCTGATGGCGCGAGTAATGCCGTTGGTTTCTTTAATGAAAAGAAGTTCAATTTATACATGGGAGCAGGGGGATTAGGTGCTATTTTTTACGATCTTGCTGCTGATAACTTTGACCATTCGGATGTTGATTTTATCCATGGTGGTGTCGCTAGAATAACCCAAGGAGGTAGTGGAGCAATTTCACATAACCCTGTACCAAAAGGGACGCCTACTTGGGGAAGAGAATTTAAAGAGAAATCTCTGTTCTACGCAAACCGAATGTTAAATGTTAACTTTATGTTCGCTGTTATGCCTTATAGAGATAACTATCTAGATCTTGATCCTAATTATACCGATCGCTCGGGTGATCCATTGATACGCGTCACATTTGATTTTAAAGATCAAGAACATAACTTGCTTAAATATGGAAGAGATGTGTGTGCGGATGTAATGAAAGAAATGGGCGCAGATATCATCGAACCAAGTGAAGATGTTGATCATATTAGTGGGAGTTTTATATTCCAACATAGTAGTGGAGGCGCTATTATGGGGAGCTCACCTGAAACCTCTGCAGTGAACAATTACTCACAAATGTGGGATGTAGATAATTTATTTGTCGTAGGTGCTTCTGCATTTCCACATTTTAGTTCCGCAAACCCAACAGGAACGGTAGGAGCTATGGCTTATCGTGCTGCTGAAGGTATTGAAGAGTTTTTAAAGAATGGTGGAGGTCAATTAGTCGAAGCAAAAGATGCTAAAGCTAATACCTAAAGCTAGCTTGTAACTTTTAAATAAATATTACTTTTTTACAAGTAACCTGATAATCATTTTTCAGCAATTATCAGGTTACTTATTGTTTAATTATTAACGATTTAATAATGTTGCTAATAAAAAGTCTTGGTTAACGAAGGAGAATATGACATGGGAAGGATCAAGTTAATATTCTATTTTTTCCTAGTTTTCTTAGTGTCTTGTGGAAATGAAGCGGATATAGAAACCAATATGTCTGAACCAATGTCAGACTTTCAATTTACTACACAAGATAAAGATACTTTGAGTTTTGAAGAATTAAAAGGTGATTGGTGGATAGCAAATTTTATGTATACAAGTTGTGAAGCCGTATGTCCCATTACAACGGAACGGATGGCAGATATCCAAAAAACATTGGACAAAGAAGGCTTACACCCACACCTTGTCTCTTTTAGTGTTGATCCAGAAAATGATACACCCAATGTTCTAAAAGAATATGCTAGCCAATATGATGCTAATTTTGACTCGTGGAGCTTTTTAACAGGGTATGAATTTGAAACGATTCAAGATTTATCTCAGGAAACTTTTAAAGCTAACTTAGCAAAAGGAGCCGTTGGATTAAGGTCTCACGGAGTTAATTTTTATTTAATCAATCCTAAAGGTGTTATTGTCAAAAAATATAACGGAATGAACAAAGAGGAGTTAGAAATGCTTGTTTCCGATGTGAAAAAAGGTATGTAGTGTCTTGGATTGCTTGCTGTTGTTAATATAGGTAAATAAATTAGATGTTATTGCCATGTATGACTTTATACATGGCATTTTAATATGTTGAAATACTAAACCTAGTATTTAGCATCTTTTGGTATAATAGTAGTAATTTAATTATTATTTATTTTCACACAAAATTTAGTTTAAATTTCAGAAGAAAGAGTTGTTCACAGAATGCTTAACTTTTTTAAAAAAATGAATCGAATAAAGCTAATTCTAATAGCAGTTTTGTTCCTTGTTCTATTATCTACGTTAAGAATTGGTTGGTTAGCCTTATTTTATGACGATGTAGATCAACCACAGATTCAAAAAGGTGAACTGGATTTAACTGAGTGGGATAGTTCAACAGAAGTAATAAATTTGGATGGCGAGTGGAAGTTCTTTCCGAATCATTTAACGACAACCGACCAAGTTTCTAAGCATTTCGACTTTGTCCAGGTTCCAGGTGAGTGGGGAGACCATAGTGTTGATGAGAATGGGTCCCTTCCTAACTATGGCACCTATTACTTGAAGTTAGTAATGGATTCAGCAGATGACAAAGTTTATAGTATTTCTGTTCCTAGTGTGAGGAATGCTTCAAAACTATATGTCAACGGAAAATTGTTGGGACAGTCAGGTGAAGTTGGTGATCATGAGAATGATTATGATGCGAAAAATGTTCCTTATACAGCTTCATTTACTACAGACGAAAACGGCGTGGCAGAAATAATGCTTCAAGTCGCAAATTATCTAGAGCCTGAAAATGGTGCTATCTCTCGTTCTATACGATTTGGTGAAAGCTCAAACGTTCTTTCAGATAATCAAATTTCCTATTCGATGCAGTTAATTGTTTTCGTTGCTTTTATTATTTTCACTATTTTTTCAATTGGTGTTTATTTCATAAATGACCGTAAAGGGACGTATCTCCTTTTATCGTTTTTAGTTTTTTGTGTCATTGTAAATTATTCTTTAGGAAGTAATGAAAAACTATTAACCTATTGGTTGCAATTGGATTATAAATGGAATTTAAGAATCACAAATTTAGCGACCATTGGTATGATTTATTCGTTATGGACTTTTATCAAAGACTCATTTACATTTCCCAAAATAATACATAGAATAATTATTACTATTAGTATAATTTCAATAATTACGGTCTTATTTTCTCCGTTAGTTTACTTACTTGATACGATGGATTATCTCAGTGGAATTTTAATTATTTCTCTTGTACTCATAATTGGTAGTTTATTTAAAAAAAGCAATATACAACGGGAAGAAACGATATGGATATTATTCGCATTATTAGCTTTATTGAACAGTTATATTTGGTGGGGGATTTGGAATGATCTTGAAATATATGTTTTCTTCTATCCTATAGATTTGCTTTTAGTCATAGGCTTTCTGGTAGTCATGTGGTTTATAATGTATTTCAACATGCACAACAGAACAAAAGACCAGGCTTTGCGACTTACGAGAGTTGGTCAGGAAAAGGATGCATTCTTGGCTCGGACATCTCATGAATTAAGAAATCCATTACATAGTATTTTGAACATAACAGAAATAACCTTAAATAGAAACAAAGGAATCATCGATCAGAAAAGTATAAAAGATTTAGAAAATGTTATCGTAGTGGGGAACAGATTAACTTATCTATTAGACGATTTATTTGAGATGGCTAATTTGAAAATAACAAAACCTACAATCCGAAAAAAAGCCTTCTATTTGCAATCGATTGCTACGGGAATATTGGATATGTTTGACTCTACGATAGACAAAAAGAATGTGACTCTGAAGAACGAAATAAATGATGATTTACCACCGGTATTTGCAGATGAGAATAGAGTAATTCAGGTGATTTATAATTTAATTCATAATGCCGTTAAATTTACGGACGAAGGAGAAATTACTCTGAGTGCGCAAACGAATAGAAGTAAACAAGTAATTGTCACAGTTAAAGATACAGGCATTGGTATGAATAGCCGAGCTTTTGATAAAATGTTCCAACCATATGAACAAGGTGAAAACAACATTAACACAACAGAAGGTGGTCTTGGTCTAGGTCTTGCGGTTAGCAAAGAGTTGATTGAGTTACATGATGAAAAAATTTATGGAAATTCTGAAGAGGGTATTGGGAGCGAGGTTTCTTTCACATTAACAATTAAACATGGAGAAAATGAGAATTTCAATCGAGATCAAACATCCTTAACAAACTTGGACAAATTTTATATTAACAAAGAACATTCGATAAGCAATAATGAAGAATCTTCTACCGAAAAAGTTGCGAATGTTTTAATCATAGATGATGATCCAATCAACTTAACTGTTTTGCAATCATTGCTGTCTGGTGAGAATTATAAAATGGTCTGTGTTCAACACGGACGCGAATTGTTACGAAAAATAAATGCAGAACAATGGGACTTAATTATTATGGATGTCATGATGCCAAATCTATCAGGCTATAACCTAACGACTAAAGTGAGAGAGCAGTTCAGCAAGACAGAATTACCTATTCTTTTGCTTACGGCAAGAAATAATCCAAAAGACATTGTTACGGGTTTCCAAGCAGGAGCCAATGATTACTTGACGAAGCCTGTGAATGGAAATGAACTTAAAGAGAGAGTCAGAAACTTGATTAACATCAAAAAATCTACTGAAATTCAACTGAATTTAGAGTCAAAGTGGTTACAAGCACAAATCAAACCACATTTTATTTTTAATACATTGAATACGATCAATGCATTAAGTGAGATCGATACGGATGAAATGAGACGTTTAATTGATGCATTTAGCGACTTTCTCAGAAGTAAATTTAATTTCACTGCGTATGATGATTTAATCTCAGTTAAAGATGAGCTTTCAATTGTTCACTCATATACTTATATCGAAAAAGTTCGTTTTGGTGAAAGGCTAACTGTCCAATGGGAAATTGGCAATATTGAAGGGTTTAATATCCCACCTCTAACGATTCAGACGATTGTTGAAAATGCAGTTCATCATGGTGTAATGCAGAGAATTGAAGGCGGCGTAATTACCATAAGAGTTTTCCAGAGAGGAAAACATCTTCGAATTGTTATAAAAGACAATGGAGTTGGAATGAATAAAGAAACTGTCCGTTCTATCACAGAAACTACGGAGACAGGAGGTGTCGGTTTAGCAAACACGAATAAGAGATTAAAAATTAAGTTTCAGACCAACTTACAGATTAAAAGTATTCCTATGCAAGGAACGGTTGTTGCTTTTAATATTTATCAGGATGATTTATTGGAACAAAGCAGAATGAACGAAAGGAAGGAGATAAATGAAGTCTATACTCGTTGATGACGAAAAACTAGCACTTGAGTACTTAGAGAACCAATTGATAAAAACAAAACAATATGAAATAATCGGTAAATTCACGAATCCATTAGACGCTAAAAGAATAATTGATAAACATAAAGTGGATGTATTATTTTTAGATATTGAAATGCCTCGTATAAACGGAATCGAATTCGCTGAAAAATTATTAGAAGACAATCCAGAGTTACAAATTGTTTTTGTAACAGCTTATAATGAATATGCTGTGCAGGCTTTTGAATTAAATGCTGTTGATTATTTGTTGAAACCAATTAAATTAGAGCGTCTGCATAAAACGACAGCTCGTTTAAATAGTGAAATAACTGAGCATACAAAAGAAATGCATGATAAAATTCAGATTCACTTATGTTATGAGCCAAAAATACTTGAAGGCAATCAAGAAGTTCCCCTGAAATGGAGAACATATAAAGCTCAACAGGTTTTTTATTACTTAATTCACTGCCGAAATAGAATTGTGGCAAAAGAGGAGTTAATTGAAATTTTATGGCCTTACTTTGAATTGGAGAAAGCAAATGCTCAATTGTATACAACAATCTATCAGGTAAGAAGAACTTTAAAAAGCTTAATAAACAATATAAAAATCGTGAACATTGGTGAAGGGTATAAAATAGAGTTAAAGAATGTAGCATTAGATATTGAGATATTTGAACGTTTCATAGAGAAAAATGAACCTATGAATGAAAACACAATAAGTCAATATGAAAAAGTCATACAATTAGTTGATGGCGATTATTTGCAAGGTTTTGATTATACTTGGATCGATTATGAACAAACAAGACTTCGATTTTTAACGATTTCTACAAAATCTAAAATGATTCAGTGGTATAGGGAGACTAGCGATATTGACTCAGCTTTAAAACATGCATATGACATATATCAACGATACCCTCTAGAGGAAGAGGGATATTTTGAGCTAATGAAAACATTTGCAGTGACAAAGGATAGTAAAGCAGTGAAAAAATATTATAATGAGCTCAAACTGATGTTGGAAAAAGAGCTAGCTGTTGAACCAAGCTTTAAAATTCAGCATTGGTATAACGATTGGATCCAAAATTTCAATTACACGACCTGAATTATTTAAATAATGATGATTAAAGAAGTTGGTTGCACTAAAAACGTGCAATCAACTTTTTTTATTCCAAATCTGTACAGTTTTTGTATATGGGTACATAGTACCTTTCGTATATGTGGAATTTTTCTTTGCATTAATTATAATGCAACGTTTTTCAAAATAAATAATACATAGAAGGGGATTGTAAAAATTGAAAAAAACACTAAGATTGTCCATCGTATTTCTTTTGTTTTTTCAAACGTTGACAATCAGTACAGGGGTCCATAGTGAGACACTAACAGAAAGTGCTGACCAAAGCGTTGTGACCGATGTTTCTGTGACACATGCTGAAGAAGAATCTGAACCCTCAATATTACACGTGAGTTGGTCTGTGAGAGGTTTGGATGTAGCGAGTGATTATACAGAATCTATTAAACTTCCAGAACAGATGAGTATTCATCAAGAACAAAATGGTGTTCTTGTTACGGAGAAAGAAGAGGTTGGTACGTATACGGCCACAGAGGAAAATATTTTAGAAATTAGCTTCAATGAAAACATTGAAAAATTTCCTGAAGCAGGAAATACATTTGATCTTCATGGCTATGTGACGTTAAGCGAAGAGAATACAGAAGTTGAAGAAAGTAAACCGAATGAAGAACTAGTGAAATCCGAAAAAGAAAATTTAGAATCCGAAGAAGAAAAATCGAACAAAACACTTGAAGACACGGAAGAAACAAATAAAAAGTTAGAAGAAAATCAAAATAATATTTCTGAAGAAAAAGAACTAACTTCTAAAGATTCTTCACAATATAAGAAAGCAAATCAATCTATCCAGGCTATTATTGATGAAAATATTATTACGGATGTAAATTTATCAATGTTGGATGAAAATGGTCAGTCTACAATCTTGCAGCCTGATGAAGAAATAAAAGTAAATAATCCATATGATGCTTTCAAAGTGGAATTAGCTTATGACTTTGCTTTACCGAATGGCCACAGTTATAAAGACGGATCCACTTATACAATCGAAATTCCCGAACTTTTCAATGTATTAGCTAATCCTGAACCTATTCCTTTGAAGCAAGAATCAGGAGTGCAATTCGGCTCTTTTATAGTTACCAATAATAATGAAATTAAAATAACATTTAATGATGAAATAGAGAAGAAATCAAATATTTCAGGTTATATAAATTTAGAATCTGAATTTGATGCTCATTATAAAGATTCGGCAGAAACAGAGATAAACTTTCCGATAAAAGGTGAGAGCACAATAACATATCCAATTAAGTTCGTTCCTAGCGGTTCATCAATTGATAAGATTGGTGTTCCTAATAAATCGTATAATACCGAAACAATCACATGGACGGTAGATTTTAATAAGGATTTGCAAGAAATCAACAATGCAACCTTAGAGGATATCTTGGAAGGTGATCACTCTTACGTTGCTGGAACGTTGGAAGTATATCAGTTATCGATGAATTCGGATGGAAGTATTGATGAAACGAAGACTCAAAGATTAGACAATCATGGTTTCGGTAATGAGTTTCCGCTAATTTTTGGTGACATCGATTCAGCTTATAGAATTAAATATGATACGAAAATTAATGATAACAAAGGTGAAAAATACAAAAATACTGCAGTATTAACAGGGGAAGAGTTAGGTGAAGATGGTATTAAAGCGTCTGCTACGGTTGACGTAAAGCGCGGCAAACCTCTTGAAAAAAAATCAAGCGATTATGACAATGTTACACAAACGATTGAATGGGAAGTTAAATATAATTATGATGAAAAGAAGATCCCCCAAAATAAAGCGAAATTGACAGATCAATTCGGTATTAATCAAGAACTTGTAGATGATAGTTTTATCGTAAAACAAGTAGAAATTGACCCAGATACAGGTAAAGAGATAGGTGCAACCGATATAGACGCTGCTGATTATCAGGTTACTAAAAATGGGACCGGCTTTGATTTTCAGTTCAACAGTGACATAGAGACCGCATACAAAGTCATTTATCGAACGACCGCTGTTGACCGAATCAATAATAATAATAAAGTCACAAACAAAATCTCTGATGAGTTTGGAAATGAAAATGAAGGCAGTAGAGATATTCATCAAGGTATTTTGATTAAGTCTCATGTTAACAACACGAATTACGATACGAAAGAAACGGATTGGCGTGTTGTCATAAACCGAGATGAATATGTGATGGAAAAAGTTTTGTTTACCGATGAATTGCCAGAAGGGTTTACACCGAAGAATATAGTCATTAAACATGGCGAAGAAACGCTAGAAGAAGGAAAAGATTTTACGTATAAGTTCAAAAGTGATGAAAGAAAGATCAATATTGCTTTCACTGAGAATATTACAAAAAAGGTAATTATCACATACACTACGCAAATCGATTTCGATCAGGTCAATCCAAATGATGTGAAGTATACCAATAGTGCTTACCTTGAGTGGATTGACGATAGCGGTTCTAAAATTACCAAAGAAGGAAATGCCACGTTTAATCCTGATCAGTATACGAAACAAAATGGATTCAAGGGTGCTCAATATAATCCGGTAACAAAAGAAATTAAATGGACGATTGGTGTGAATTACAACAAAACGACGGTAGAAAATGCAATTGTCGAAGATTTTATTTTAGGTGAGCAGAATTTTGACATAGACAATGTCAAAGTTTATGAGATGGAATTAACAGGAAAGGCGAACGGATACCGAAAAGGAAATGAAGTCGAAAACCCAGCAATTAAAGAGGCAACCAATGAAAACGGTGACTCTGGTTTTCAAGTGGAATTAGGGGAGATTAACACACCATATATTATTGAATATACCACTGATTTAAATGGGTTGTTGGTTGAGGGTAGCTACGATAATAAAGCAATCTTGCTGGATGGAGATCAAGTTAAAAATGAGTTAAAAGCATCTGTACAACCGATTCATGGCGGAGAGTATACGGATAAAAATGCATCTCAAAATAAAGAAAATCCAAGAGTCGTCAATTGGAATGTAAACATTAATTTCGCACAATCAACGGTAACAGATTTAAAAATAGAAGATACACCGAGCATCAACCAAGCATTAGTAGAAGATAGCGTTAAACTTTATGGAACAACTGTGACGGAAAAAGGAATTTCGAAAGATACTGAAAAGCTTCTTCAAGAAGGTGAAGATTATACGTTGACTGTTGTTGAAAATGAACAAGGTCAATATACATTCACGATTGATTTCAATGAAGATAAAATAGATCGGGCTTATGTCCTGGAGTATGACACTTATATTTTATATAAAGATGATGGTATGATTTCCAATGATGCAAAGTTCTTTGCTAATGAAACCACATCTTTAGATACAGATGACACTTATTCCAATCAAATCAATTTATCGAATATAAGTGGTGGTATCGACGGTGAAGTGGGAAGTTTAACGATCACAAAAACGGACCATAATGACCATTCAAAACGATTGAGCGGAGCTGTATTCGAGCTTTATGACGAAACAGGCGAAGTACTTTTAAATTCTAAAACAACAAATCAAGAAGGCATCGTCACTTTCAAGAACCTACTATACGGTGACTATCTATTGAAAGAATCGAAAGCTCCTGAAGGTTATGTTGTTGGCATTAATGATCAACAAACGGTAACAGTTGATAATAAAGCGACTAAGCTAGAAGTAAAGAATAAAGAGATTATCCATGAAGTTGAGTTAACAAAAGTGGATGAAGCAAATCAAGAAACTCTGAAAGGTGCCGTTTTTGAACTTTATGAAAAAGAAAGTTCGACACTTTTAGGTACGTTTACCACTGATGAAGATGGTCGCATTTTTGTAAAAGAACTGTCACCGGGTGAACATTATTTTATTGAGAAAGAAGCACCTGATGGCTATTTATTAGATGAAAAACCAATTTCATTCACGATTGATGAAAAAGCAACAGAAACGGTCCAAGTTCAAGCAGAAAATACGGCAATAGAGACGACAACCATTCAAGGGACTAAGACTTGGAAAGATGATGATTCTGTAGATCGTCCAGAGACAATTATAGTTAAACTTCTGCAAAATGGTGATGTTTATGAATCAAAAGAGGTAAGCGAACAAACAAATTGGGCATATACCTTTAAGGATATTCCTGTTACAGATGACTTATTAAATGAGTATGACTATCGAATTGAAGAGCAACGTGTAGAAGGTTATCAAACAACAATAGACGGTTACGATTTAACCAATCTTCGTGTCGGAAAGATATCCGTAGAAGGCAATAAAATTTGGTTGGACGATAACTCAGTGGATCGACCAGAATCCATTACGGTTAAATTATTGCAAAATGATGAAGTTATTGACTCGCAAGAAGTTACGGCAGAAAACCAATGGGAATATCGTTTTGTCGATTTGGATCAATATGATGAAAACGGAGTAGCGTTTGAATATACTGTTGACGAAGAACCGATTGAAGGTTACGAAAAAACAATTGAAGGTTATGATATAACAAACCTTCGAGTAGGAACTACAGACATCTCAGGGACAAAAACATGGAAAGATGATCAGTCTTCTGAGAGACCAGAATCTATTGAAGTTCAATTACTTCAAAATGGTAAAAAAATTCGCTCTCAAGATGTCTCGGCAGACAGTGACTGGAACTACCAATTTACAGACTTAGATCAATTTGACGAAAGCGGGGTTCTTTATAATTATTCTATTTCAGAGGCTCCGATTCACGGTTATAAAACAATTGTAAATGGTTTTGACCTGACGAACGTACGCACCGGAAAAACAGATATATCTGGCATAAAAACATGGCAAGACAACGATGCAACAGATCGACCAGAATCCATTACGGTCAATTTATTGCAAAATGGTGTTGTAGTGGATGAAGTCACAACTACAGCTGAAAATAACTGGGCTTACACTTTTGAAGAGCTTGATCAGTATGATGAAGATGGAGTTCTTTATGAATATACAATTGAAGAAGAACACGTGTCAGGTTATGTTGCAGAAGTAGATGGATACGACATTACGAACACAAGATCAGAACAAAGAAACATTCAAGTCACAAAGAGCTGGCTTGACGCGGAATCTGAAAAACGTCCAAGTGCAATAACGGTTAATCTCTTACGTAATGGTGAAATATTTAAAACAGTAGAGTTGACTAAAGACAATAAATGGACTTTTGTATTTGAAAGTATAGAAGCTTTTGATGAAAAGGGTATGCCTTATTCATTTACGGTGGAAGAAGAGTCAGTTGAAGGTTATCAAACATCGTTGAAAGGTTTTGATATTACAAATCTCAGAGTCGGGGAGATTGATATATCAGGCACAAAAACATGGTTAGACGACCAATCTGCTGACCGTCCAAGTGAGATAAAAATTGATTTACTTCAAAACGGAACAGTGATCGACACAGCTTTAGTTACATCGAAAGATAATTGGACATATAGCTTTAATAACCTTGATGAATTTGATGATGAAGGTGTGCCTTATCACTATGAAGTCCAAGAACAAGAAGTAGCTGGTTATGTATCAAAAGTGAACGGATATGACATTACAAATATTCGTTCTGAACTGACATCGATCGAAGTGAGTAAAGTATGGGTAAATGATGAAAAACAAGATCGCCCTGAATTTATTACTGTTAATCTTTTACAAAACGGAGAAGTTATAAAAACGGTCGATATTTCAGAAGAAGATCAGTGGTCTTACGTTTTCGCAAATTTAGATAAATATAACGAAAATGGGGAAGAATATAAATATACTATAAATGAAATTCCTGTTGAAGGTTATGATGTAACAATTGAAGAATCTGCTAATAGCTTTGTCATTACGAATACAAAGGATACTAGTTCAGTAGAGTCAGAAAAAGACGAATCAATTTTACCTAAAACCGGAGACCGTTCTAATACACAATCAATCATAATTGGTCTGCTATTAATCATCTTAGCCGGTGCAATAGTAATCGTTTCAAACAGGAAAAAAAAGCCTACTGAATAACACGTTAGTATGATAAAAGCCTGGCCTTTATTGGCTGGGCTTTTGTTAAAAAGGAGCAATAAGAAATGAAACTATGGCGAAATATTATTGTTATAACTCTAGTTATAACTGGAATCCTATTCATCGGAACTCCCTTTATAAAGAATTATATTATAAATCATAATATGAATAATTCACTAAATGAAATGGAAGAGTTGGACAGTAATGAATTAGCAGCTAATCGTAAAAACAAAGAATATAGCGAGGAAGTAACTGAATTGCCAAGTAATGTAGATGTCTTCAAAAGTTTGAAATTTGAAGGAAATCCAGTAGCATTTCTATACTTACCTAGAACGGGTTTGAAACTTCCAATATACGGGAGTGTTAACAATACCAATTTACTGCATGGTGCTGGTGAAATGAAAGATTATAGTGAACTAGGAAAAGGTAATTATGCGATTGCGGGCCACAGAATGAAAGAAGAAGGGTTGTTATTTCACGATATTCCCAGATTAAAAAAAGGGGATGTTATATATGTGACTGATAAAGAAACAATTTATGAATATAAATTATATGATCCAGAAATCGTATATGAGGATGAAACAGATCTCATTAATGACCGTGACAAAGATGAGATAACATTGCTAACTTGTGATGTACCAAGCAAGCCACACAATCGAGTGAAAGTGAATGGTGATTTAATTAATACGTATAGTTACACAAATGATTTCTTTGATTGATATGCTCGCATTTAATCATCTCATTATAATAAGACTTATTCTCGTTAGTTAAAATGATATGCTCCTTTCATGCGAAATTAATTTTTAAGTGTCTACTTTAAAGGGAGCACGTCACTTTACGGTATAGCTAATTATACTGCTCCTACCATTTGAATGTGTCCAGGTAAAACAGATATAACTGTAGGTGTTGTCGTATATATTTCACCGTCCATATCGACATCCATTTTCACCTTTGTTTCAATCTCTACTTTTTCCACTTGAAAATGATCTAATTCTTCAAGCTGGTCAGGATCTACCTGCTGATTATTCAATGAAAATATTTCTCGTAACGAGTCTAAGTTAGTGTTCTTAGCAATCAACACGTCTAACAGACCATCGTGTGGGAACAGTTTTCTAATTGCTATCTCTTTCGTACCAATAAAGTTGCCATTTAATACAAAAATCAATCTTGCTTCTCCGTCATATTCGCCCTCACTGGTCTTCACCTGGTAAGAAAAAGATGTTGCCTGATTCAATGTTTTTAAAGTACTCACAAAATAACTGAGTACGCCAAGGTTATCCTTTTGTGCATCATCAGTGTTTTTTGAAGTTTCAGCAACAAGTCCGATGCCCCAGAAGTTGAGGAAGTAATCATTGTTTGCCTGGCAAATATCTGTAGAAACTAACTCTCCATTTACAATGGACTGTGCAGCCAATTTTAGATTTTGTGGCATACCTAGTGTTCTACTGAAATCATTAGAAGTGCCACCTGGTAATATAGCAACAGCCGGTCTCTTCTCTAACTGAGCGATACTGTTAATAACTAAATGGACCGTCCCGTCTCCTCCAAGCACAATAATTAGATCAACATTGGCGCCTTTTGATTTGCATACTTCTTTCAAATCATCTGGACTAGAAGTTGCAATGATTGTTAGTTCTTTTATCTTTTGAGATAATATCGGGATTGTTTGCGATAAATTTTTTCCAATAACATTAGCCTTTTCTTCAGCTTTGTATACAAGAATTGCATTGTTCCATTTCTCCATGTTTACACTCTCCGTTTCAACTTGCATATCATGTTCCCCTTTAGGATTATTGGGAAACTTTGTTGCGGGTTGTGTTAAAGAAGAAAGATTAATTTAAAAGGTTCGCAAAGGACTAACCATAAAAAATAAAAAGGCTTCTCGTTGTTTTAAAACATTTGAGAAGCCCTTAATATTTATTCTTGTAAATAATCTAATGGACTATACCTAATAGCAGAGAAGTTAAATAAAGTGGCCGAGTAAATTGAATCATATTAGAACTAACTATATTTCTAAGAATGTCCTATTTAGACTCACTTCCTTTTCCGACAAAATCTTAGTATAATAGATTTATCATCAAATTAAAGGAGGAGCTAAAATGGAAAAAAGTGAATTCAATATGATTATTCAAGCAATTCGTGAATTGTCTGACAAAATCGATGGAGTTGAAACGAGATTGAATCAACGAATCGATGGGCTCGAACAAAGAATGGACAGCCTCGAACAAAGAATGGACAGTTTAGAAGAAAAGGTGGACAAAAACCACGGTGTTGTCACGGGTAAAATTGACCGACTAACAGAAAAAGTAGAATACATCCAAGAGAAAATGATCGATCATGATGAGGATATTTTCCGATTGAAAAAAAGAGTTTTATAACAATCGAAACAATAATTTATACTACGAGCCTGCTAAATCTACACTATCTACTACGATCTCCAAGGATAACCTACACATTCATCGCCTATAAATAACACATACTTACTTCATTCCACAAAAATTCTTATTACATTTAATAATTAAGCCGTCATTGACAATAAAATCCTACTTTATTTGAACCCTTTTAAGTTAAATATGTGCCACGAAGCTCATATATGCGCCTCGGACGATAACTTATGTAGCTAATTTGAGAAAATATGGCCCCAAAACTTTTATATTTACGACCAAGAGAAGAATATATGATCCTTAAAAATGAAGTGAGAAAAGACGTTAGAAGGTGATGCTATCAGCTAGATTCCAGTCATCCCGTTCACCAATAAAGACATTCCGGACAACATTCTACACAACCATTAAATATGCGATAGGGAAAGAGGAGTGTTACACTTTTGATTGCTTCTTGACAGTTTTCAAAAGTGCCAATATAAGTTCTTCCATGAACAGGCAAGATAATTCTACAGTCTTCAGTATGTACAGTAAAAATGCCTTTATGATCGGGGCTCTGTAAATAATAAAATGCAGCCATCTACTTACCTCCTCACAAAATTTTAAATTTACTGTACATATTCGACTAATTTCAGTAAATTCCTTCATTTTATTGCATTAAAATGGATATATTAGACATTAAAAAACTGACTCAGTTACCTGAGCCAGTTGTAATCTAGTCGATGTCATCTTGTTTTTTATTATCTTTTTCTTCCCATTTCCTCTCTGACTGTGATGTTTCTTGGTAGCCTGCTCCGTCTTGATTTTTCAACTCATCAATCTTCAAATCTTCCATTGGTATATCATCCGTGTGTTGTTGTTCTTTCATTCCGTCTAAGGGTGTTCGTTTTTCGTCATAAACAGAATCCCTTTTTCTATCTGTAGGTTTGTGATCTTTATTCATCAAATCACCTCATATTTCTTGTTTGTTATTGTTTACCTCATTTTCTTAAGTACTAAACGCAGTAAGCCATTTCCTAGTCAGTCTTGTTTCTGGTAACATTTAAGAGAGTGTATTGATTTAGTTGGACATTTTTGGATAAAAACATAGAAATATCAGTATGAAATTAATTTTCCATGTAATGTATAGGGTAAAATGTCGGAATTATTGGTAAAATGAAAAGTAATTAAATAAATACTAGTTGGACGTAGTCATTCTAGCGAATGGCGTATAACCGTTCATCTAATAGATTAGTAGTTTGAGCGTATACTTTGTGTAAAATACGCCAACGCTGAAGGTAGATTTGTCAGTGGAAGAATTGAAGGAGGAGAAGTGGGGATGGAGCGATCGATTATGACACAGCATTCGAAGATTGAAGAGCTGTTGACGAATATGGAGAAAGTAATCGTTGGAAAACGAGATACGATTGAATTAACGGTTGTAGCTTTGCTTGCTGGTGGTCACGTGTTATTAGAAGATGTACCAGGAGTCGGGAAGACGATGCTTGTCAGGGCATTAGCCAAATCATTGGACTTGGATTTTAAACGAATTCAATTCACGCCAGATTTATTACCTTCTGATGTGACAGGTGCTTCTGTCTATAATCAAAAAGACATGACGTTTGAGTTTCTGCCAGGACCGATTTTTGGAAATATTGTTTTAGCGGATGAAATAAACCGTACATCACCGAAGACTCAGTCGGCTTTGTTGGAAAGTATGGAAGAGCGGAATATAACGGTTGATGGCCAAACGATGGCATTGAAGCAACCGTTTTTTGTCATGGCGACGCAAAATCCGATTGAATATGAAGGAACGTACTCTTTGCCAGAAGCTCAGTTAGATCGTTTTTTAATCAAATTAAAACTAGGTTATCCGACGGAGCAAGAAGAGATCGATATGCTCGGACGCACGACTTCCGTTCATCCGGTCGACCAAATTCAAGCGGTTATGACACAAGAAGAGGTCATTGAATTACAGCAACAAGTACAGCAAGTCCATGTCAGCAATAGCATCAAGGAATACATTGTAAAATTGGTTCATCAAACGAGGAATCATCCAATGCTTGAACTCGGTGCGAGCCCGCGTGCTTCCATCGCTTTAATGCGTGCTTCAAAAAGTTATGCATTTATCCAGGGACGGGATTATGTCGTGCCGGATGATGTGAAATGGCTATTGCATGATGTGTTAAGTCATCGTTTGCTTGTCAGCTCAGAAGCTAGATTTGAAGGACGGACGGTTGTTTCGATTTTAGAAGAAATCACAAATAAAACCCGAATTCCGATGGAACGTGGTTAAAATGATTGCTTCTATACGTACATTTTTTCGTTTCATTCTTGTATTGTCTCTTGCCGGAATTCTCTTTGCGTACGCGATGTTTCAAGGGGGATTTGTCAGTTGGTTTTTATTTTTTGGCTTTCTCCCTGTGTTTCTTTATTCGTTATTTTTAACGTTTTATCCATTAAGTTTGTTTAAAGCCGAACGTCAATTTAATTCGAGTTATGGAGAAGCAGGACAAGACATTCAAGTAGAAGTGACGTTAAAGCGTTTTTTGCCATTGCCGGTCTTTTATTTAATTATCGAAGACTCATTGCCTGAGAGTCTAAATTGGAAAGATACCCGTGCGAAAAAGTATCAATTTTTAAGCAAACCGAAAGTGTTAATGAACCGGGAAGCGAAAAAAACGATTATTTTTCCGTGGTTTAAGCGGAGATTAACTTATCATTATTTACTTGATCATGTACCACGTGGCAAACATGAATTTAGTGCGGTGAAAATTGTTACAGGTGATTTTTTAGGGATTATTAAAAAGAGAAAAGTAATAGAAGTTCAAAATGATTTTGCTGTGCGGGCGTGGAATCGAACGACAAAGCTATCCAGTGGAATGTCAGCGTTTGATGAAGGAAGGCAATCGGCGTTTCTACCTCAGGTGAGACATACGAATGTCGTGTCGGGTGTGCGAGATTATGCTCCTGGCGACCGTATTTCATGGGTGGATTGGAAAACAACCGCTAAAAAGCAGCGACTTGTTACAAAAGAGTTTGAGCAAGAAAAAAATAAGGACGTAACGGTTTTGTTAAATGGAGCTGTAGCGGATCCGAATCGTTGGCTCGCATTTGAAGCGGCTATTGAGTTGTCTCAATCGTTGGCCCGACAGTCGTTAAATTTGTATGGAAATGTTCAATTTATCCATGCGGGTGCTCTACGAGAAGAATTGATGTTGTCGAATCGAAGGCGGTGTGATGAACAACTAATACACTTATTATCAACAATTCAACCGTTGCAATCGAGCTCATTTGAGGAGCAGTTGATCAAGGAAGCATCGTTACGTGCGGCTGATCGCAATCTGCTCATTGTATCGGCAGAATTAAATGAGCAAATTGGAGAATCGGTCTTGCGTTTGAGTCAGCAAGCGAGAGACGTATTGTTTATCTTTATTGCCGGAAAAAAGCAACTGACGGATCAAGAGCATGCGATCATCAATCGTTTGGCGCAGAGTCCTGCCGGTTTCCAGTGGCTCTCTGAAGACAATTTGACGAGTGAAATAATCGAGGTGAACGCGTAATGCGTTTGAACGGAAATCCGACCCATCCTTGGGTAAGTATATTATTATATATCGGCAGTATGTTTTTATTATTCGAATGGATTATACCACTTGAGATCGTTACCGACACAGGTTACGTTTACGTGTTTTATCTGTTTGTTGCTTACTGTTATTTAATGACGGCAGTCGCTATGCCAGCGTGGGTTCGTTCACCGCTCAAATTGCTCGGACTACTCGTCGTCATGGATATTTTGTTTTTTGATGCACGTTTTCTATCCGGGGCATGGATGCAGCAATTTCTCGGTGATTTACGCATAAATTTCGAAATGCTTTCTAACCGAAGTTGGATGGAATTTACGGCGCAGTTTCGAACATTTCTGTTTTTGATTTTATTGTGGATGTTGAGTTATCTACTTTATTATTGGTTCGCCATCGTGAAAAGGCCCTTATCTTTTATCGTATTTACGTTTGTTTATTTAACGGTTTTGGACACCTTTACAGAATATAGTGCTGTCTGGTCGATCATCCGTACGTTTGCAATTGGCGTCGGTGTGCTAGGCATCAGTCATTTATTTAAGTTGGCTGAAGCGGAAAAATTAAAGATTCAATCGTTTCGCATACTTATGAAATGGTTAACACCTTTACTCGTCGTTATCATCGTCGGGACATCCATTGGGTATGCTGCACCGAAGTTTAGTCCTCAGTGGCCTGATCCTGTTCCATTTTTACAAGGAACGGCAGAAGAAGGCTTCAGTGGTGTTGGCTTTCAAGATAAAGTACAACGGATTGGGTATGGAGAAAATGACGAACAGTTAGGCGGCGGGTTTATTGCCGATGATACGACAGTGTTTTATGCATCTGCTGAATCCAGTCAATACTGGAAAGTTGAAACAAAGGATCAATACACCGGAAAGGGCTGGAAGCGCACAATCGAAGGTGATTTTGCTACTGGTTCTCCTGGGGAAACGCTCGCATTGGAAACGTATCCGACAACGGTAACAAGAGAACCAGGTCAATCGAGTATTCAGTTGGTCGAACCAGGAAATTTAAATAAACTTCCTTATCGTTATGGAACGGCATCTTTTAGAAATTTACAGGTCGAATACAATCCAGTGACTGGGGAAGTCAATAGCCCGGATGAACTGCCGGCCGAGCCGTATAATTTATATGTGGAGCAACCGAAATTCCCTCTTGAACAAATGCAGGCTGTGTCTCCTGCGATGCACACTGTACCTGAACCGTACTTGCAGTTACCGGAGACGTTGCCAGACCGAGTATATGAATTAACAGAGGAAATCATTGCGGGTAAAGAAAATCGATACGATCAAGTGAAAGCGGTCGAGCAATATTTTTCTCGAAATGGATATGTGTATGAAACGAAGGACGTCCCTGTTCCAGATGATGATCAAGATTTTGTCGATCAATTTTTATTTGAAACACAAAGAGGTTACTGCGATCATTATTCGACATCAATGGTTGCGATGCTTCGTTCAGCAGGAATACCAGCTAGATGGGTGAAAGGTTTTACAGGCGGAGAAATGACCCAGCAGACAGACCTGGCAAATGACAAAGATTTAACGACGTATGAAGTTCAAAATAATAACGCTCACTCGTGGGTGGAGGTGTTTTTCCCTGATGTCGGTTGGGTACCCTTTGAACCGACCGTCGGATTTTCCAACCAAACCGAATTTATGGCAGAAGAGGCACCGGAAGATTTAGAGGAAACGGATGAACCAACCGAGCAAGAGGAGCAAGAACTTCCTGAACCTGAATTGGACGAAGGTCCTGAAGCACCACAGCCAGAAGAAGAAAGTGATGCCGAAAGTGTGGAAACTGCTTCTGACTTTTCTGGTTATACGTTGTTAAAATGGGGCATTGTCATAGGGCTTGCTGTGTTAATCATTTGGTTGATTTCACGGTATCGCTTCCGTCTCATGTCTTATTGGAAGAAAAACAAACTACAACGTAATCATGACCAAGAATCGTTCACAGATGCTTATCAATTCTTATTGAAGCTATTAGAAAAAGAAGGATATGTAGTTGAAAGTGGTCAGACATTACGAGAATTTTCGAAAAAAGTCGACAGGTTGATTGGTAACACAGATATGTCCGAGTTAACCAATTATTATGAGCGAGCTGTTTACCGGGAGGAGAATTTGGAAAGTGACCGGGAGGAAATTAATCGGCTATGGTCTCAGATTGTTCGTAATTTGCTAACTAAATAAGAAAGTTATGCTCTGTATATTCGGCTTTAGGTCGAAAAATATTATTGAAGTTGATGTAAATGAGAAAATATACGTGAATTTCCCTCTTGACGAATCGTGTGGAAGTTTGTAAAGTAGAGATGTATTATAAAATTAAACTTGAACACTTCGTATAATATTGGGAATATGGCCCAAGAGTTTCTACCAGACTACCGTAAATGGTCTGACTACGAGTGATTGTTAATAGCCAAAGCAAAATGGTTTGTTATTATCTAACCAAGCTTATGGTATGTTTGCAATCTTCCTCGTAGCACTCTTGGTTATACCAAGGGTGCTTTTGCTATTCTTTAGCTCGGATATCCGTAGTGTTTCAAGTGATCGAGGGGGAAATTGCGTTGAAAAATTATTTTCGTTTTGAGGAATTTGGGACAAATTACCGGACAGAGTCCGTCGCAGGCCTGACAACATTTTTGGCGATGGCCTATATCTTATTCGTTAACCCAGCGATCCTTAGCTTGAGTGACGTTGAGGGAGTCGAAGGGATGGACCCGGAGGCTGTATTTGTGGCAACGGCATTAGCTGCTGCAATTGGTACACTGATTATGGGGTTACTTGCGAAATACCCAATCGCTTTAGCACCAGGTATGGGATTGAACGCATTCTTCTCATATAGTGTTGTTTTAGGGATGGGAATTCCTTGGGAAACGGCTTTAGCAGGCGTACTCGCATCAGGTCTTATTTTTATTGTATTAACGTTAACTGGGATTCGCGAGAAAGTCATCGATGCTATTCCAAATAACTTAAAGCTCGCTGTGGGTGCAGGAATTGGTTTGTTTATCGCATTTATCGGTTTGAAAAATGTTGGGATTATCCAAGCAGACGAGGCGACATTGGTCGCATTAGGTGATTTGACTAATCCTAGTATCTTACTAACAATCTTTGGTGTGTTTGTCACCGTTATTTTACTAGCGGCGAACTTCAAAGGTGGCGTTTTTTACGGAATGATCATTACAGCGATTGCTGGAATGATAGTCGGTTTGATTAATGTGCCAACTGGTGTCAATGATGTTGTTGGTAGTGTACCAAGCTTAGCACCGACGTTTGGTGCAGCACTCACTCATTTCGGTGAAATTTTCACAATGGATATGTTAGTTGTCATTTTGACTTTCTTGTTCGTTGATTTCTTTGATACAGCAGGAACGTTGGTGGCGGTTGCGACCCAAGGTGGTTTGATGAAGAACGGAAAGTTGCCACGTGCAGGGAAAGCTCTATTTTCTGATTCTGCAGCGACTGTCAGTGGGGCAATCTTAGGTACTTCCACGACGACTTCATTCGTTGAGTCGACAACAGGTGTTGGCGCAGGTGGTCGTACTGGCTTTGCATCTGTCGTAACAGCGGGATTGTTCTTGCTCGCTTTATTTTTCTCACCATTACTCAGTGTGGTGACGACAGAAGTGACAGCACCAGCGTTGATTATCGTCGGGGTTTTGATGGTATCCAATTTAAAAGAGATCGAATGGGACAAATTTGAGATCGCTGTACCAGCTTTCTTGACGGTCCTCATGATGCCTTTAACAAATAGTATCGCAACGGGTATTGCGATTGGATTTATTTTCTATCCGATTACGATGCTTGTCAAAGGTCGATATAAAGAAATTCACCCATTGATGTATGTGTTAGGTGTAATATTCTTCTTGTATTTTATCTTTTTAACGTAATTAATTTATGAATCCAAAGCCCCTACTGGCTATGTAAGGAATAGCTGGTGGGGGCTTTGTGATTATTGAGGAATGGACTTGGTGTGCAATAAATTAAGAGATGATCTCATCTAGCTGTCGACAGTTGACCTAGGCGTTAAATTGGTATTAAAATACATAAGAATTGGTTGGGTAAATTAAACTGACCACTCATATAGTTAATAGTGATTACCCAGTAAATTTAAGGGAAGACTGAACATAAAATAAAATTATATTCATTTGAGAGGAGACTTGGCGTTGCTTGAATCTAGCCTTGTCATGGTAACAATTATCCTAGTGGTTAATATTGTATACGTTTCTTTATTGACCGGACGGATGATTTTTACATTAAAAGGGAAGAAATATATTGCAGCTAGCATTGGTATTTTTGAAATAACGGTGTATGTAGTAGGTTTAGGATTAGTATTGGACAACCTAGGTGAAATCCAAAACGTGATTGCTTATGCACTCGGATTTGGGATTGGTGTTATTGTTGGAATGAAAATTGAAGAAAAGCTGGCGATTGGGTATATTACGGTTAACGTTATTTCCTCTAATCCAGATATTCCATTTACTCGCAAGCTTCGTGCAAAAGGTTATGGTGTGACGAGTTGGTATGCGTATGGAATGGATGGAGATCGTTTGGCTTTACAAGTGTTAACTCCACGACGCTATGAATTAATGTTGTACGAAGCGATAAAGGAAATTGACCCTAAAGCGTTTATCATCGCTTATGAACCACGTCAGATTCATGGCGGCTTTTGGGTGAAGAAAGTAAAAGGGAGTCGATTGCAACGTGAAGAAGAAAAAGTACAGAGTGAGTGATTTTGACTCAATCGATTCGTGTTTAGACCAAATAGCCAAAGACGGATATCGACCTATAAGACGGATGGAAAAACCCGTGTTTGAAGAGAAGAAAAATGGTGAACGAGTGCCAATCAGTCAAGAGATTGTCTTTGAAGCGATAGAAAAATAACGAGGTTCAAAAGAGAATGAGTCCCTTTTGAACCTTTCATTTATTGGAAACTTTTGTTAACCTTAAATCTATCAATCATTTAGAAGAAGTTCGTTGCGGGACGAATAACTCCTTCGTCGGACAATATTTCGTCAAACCTTCAGCTGCTACTAGAGCTGATAACTTGATTAATAGAAGGTTCCAGGTTGTTACAGAATGACGAGAAAGCCTTGCCGCTCCTACTGCTAAACCACATAATCCCATACTCGTTCTTACAAACGCACTGACCGTTCCGATATTTTGTTTTCTCATAACTTTTCCCTTCCCTTTACAGGTTTAATGCATTAAAATGTAGACTATACAGAGATAAATGGAGGACTGAACATGCAAGAACATTTATATCGCTGGCGTAACAAGCAGCTAAGAGAACATGTTGCTGTTATTGACGGAAAAATTTCGCCAACGATTGTTTTGAAAAATGCGACTTTCTTAAATGTGTATTTAAAGAAGTGGCAAACCGCAAATATTTGGATTTATGAGGATCGCATCGTGTTCGTCGGTGACGATATGCCGAAAAAAATGAGAAATACTGAAGTGGTCGATTGCACTGGAGAATATCTCGTTCCTGGTTATGTTGAGCCTCATTCACATCCGTTTCAGTTATATAATCCCCATTCCTTGGCAGAGTATGCACTGAAAAAAGGCACGACAACACTTGTTAATGATAACTTGATGCTTCTTTTATTATTGAAGAAAAAGAAAGCGTTTTCTTTTATTGACAGTTTACAGGATACGCCTGCTTCTCTTTTTTGGTGGGCTCGTTTCGATTCACAATCTGCTCTCCGGGAAGAAGAAGAGTTTTTGGATAGTGAAGAAGTATTGGATTGGCTTAATCATGAAGCCGTCATTCAAGGGGGCGAACTGACGAATTGGCCTGAAATTTTAAAAGAGGATGACTTATCCCTATACTGGATGCAAGAGACGAAGCGGCTCCGTAAGTCGGTTGAAGGGCATTTCCCAGGAGCTTCCATTCGAACGTTATCAAAAATGAAACTACTTGGAGCAGATGGCGATCACGAATCGATTTCTGCGAAAGAATTGTATTTACGCTTGCAGTTGGGCTATTATGCAGCGATTCGACATTCCTCCATTCGTCCTGATTTGAGAAATATACTGAAGGAGCTCATGGCGTACGATGTGAAAGTTTGGGATTACATGTTATTCACAACAGATGGAGCAACCCCTAGCTTTTATGAAGAAGAAGGGATGATTGAACGGTGCATTGAAATAGCGATTGAAGAAGGTGTGCCCGTAGAAGAGGCGTATGCTATGGCTTCAATTAATGCAGCAAAGTATTTCAATTTAGATCATCGTCTTGGAAGCATTGCACCTGGACGGACAGCGCACATCAATTTCCTTTCTTCAAAAGAAAACCCATTGCCTACTTCTGTTATGGCTAAGGGTAAGTGGATTGTCCGAAATGGTGAAACAGCGAGCGATTACATGAAGCCGGTTGATTGGCCAGCCTTTGATTTCGATCCATTGAAGTTGGATTGGGAGCCTAATGCAGATGACTTACATATTTCAATGCCGTTTGGTATGGAAATGATCAGTGATGTATTGTTGAAGCCTTATGCCGTCAAAACAGAATCAAATAAGAATTTACTGTCCCGTTCAAATAACGAAGCGTATGTTCTTTTGATGGATAAGGAAGGAAAATGGTTAACATCCACTTATATAAAAGGATTTACTGATTCACTTGGTGGACTTGCGAGTTCTTATTCCAATACAGGCGATGTCATTTTGCTCGGTAAGAAAAAAAGTGATATCCAGCTTGCGTTCCAGCGAATGAAGGAACTTGGCGGAGGAATTGTTCTTGCGCACAAAGGCGAAATCATTTTCGAACTACCTTTACGGTTACAAGGTGTTATGGCAAACTTAAAGATGGAAGATGTTATTGAAAAAGAGAGAGAATTAAAAAAACTTCTACAAGAGTTCGGTTATACATTTGGCGATCCTGTCTATACATTGTTATTTTTATCTTCGACGCATTTGCCTTATATCCGAATTACACCATCAGGAATTGTCGATGTCATGAAGAAAGAGATCTTGTTCCCGTCGATTATGCGTTAATGTAAATTTCAAATAAAGGTAGTGGGGAAAACGATGAGAAAGTACTACGTTATTTTTACTTTATTAATGATTTTGGTAGTCAGCTCTGCTTGTAGTGACGATGAAGAGACGAGTGAGGAACCTACTGAAACGGAACAAACAGCAGAAGAATCTACAGAAAATGAGGAAGATGAAGTTGAATCGAAACCTCAATTCACTTATCCATTGACTGGAGAAGATGCTGATCAAGAAGTGACGAACCGGGCGTTGGCAGTCATGATCAATAACCACTCTAAAGCAAGGCCGCAAACAGGGTTGATTCACGCTGATGTTGTGTATGAATTTTTGGCGGAAGGACCCATTACTCGCTTTCTAGCAGTCTATCAGAGCCAAATACCGGAAGCGGTTGGTCCTGTAAGAAGTGCTCGTTCTTATTATATTGAGACAGCCAAAGCACATGAGGCGTTGTACATTTACCATGGTGCAGCAAACTTCATTGAAGAAGATTTACGTGCCGGTTGGGTGGATAATTTGAATGGAGCGTACTATGATAACGATGGATTTTTGTTCAAACGGGAATCCTTCCGAAGAGCACCTCATAACTCTTATGCGTTATTGGAAAATGCTTATGAAGTAGCGAAACGAAATAATATAGAGACAGAAAAAGATCATGATTGGCTCGGTTTTTATGAAGAGGATGAATTGAGCGGAGTTGATGGTTCGCCAGCAACAGACATCAGAATCGATTATTTCAGTAACTTAAGTGTTTCCTATGAGTATGATGAAGCAACGAATACGTATGCACGTTTTGCGGATGGACAGCCATCTACCGACTTAAACACGGAAGAACAGCTTCATTATTCGAATGTTTTAATCTATGAAACACATCATGAGGTCATTGATAAAGCATCACGTCGGGACATTGACCGCGAATCGGGCGGAAATGGATACTTGATTCAAAACGGTGTAGCAAAAGAAATTGAATGGAAAAATGTTGATGGACTAATGCTACCATTTGTAGACGGGAAGGAAGCAAAACTAGTTCCCGGAAAAACATGGATTAACGTAATCCCAATGGGCATCGAAGAGAAAGTAACGATTCAATAACAACAAAGAATAAACAAGAAAAAACCTGGAGGAGGGTTTTACATGCAAATCGATAAATTGCGCGGAAAAGAATTGGATCAATTTTTCAAAGGAATTCTCGCATTAAAAGACGTCGAGGAATGTTATAAGTTTTTCGACGATGTAGCAACGGTCAATGAAATCCAAGCACTAGCACAACGAATGGATGTTGCTCGTATGCTTCGCGAAGGCCATACGTATCAGCGAATTGAGGAAGAAACAAATGCCTCAACTGCTACAATCTCACGCGTGAAAAGAAGCTTAAATTACGGCAGCGAAGGATACGAAATGGTATTCGGCAGAATTTACGCAGATGAAAAAGAAGAAAAATAAATGAATGAAAATCCGTTTTCTATTTTAGAAAACGGATTTTTTGTATGTTAAATGTAGTGGGGTGTGTGATCTATGCGTGAATGAGAGCTGTGTGATCGCGAAAAGTCATCGAGAAGCCGTCTCAACACACGAATGAGCACCGTGGTATCACGCAATGTCATCGAGAGGCCGTTTCAATACACAAACTAGAATCACCGCATCACAAAATGTCATCGATAACTCGTCTCAACATCACCGTTTCACCCAACCAACACATATCCAACTGAAAAACAAATGCCTATTCCAATAAGGTTGCTTGCGATATAAATAATCGCAGTTACATATTTATTTCCGCGAAGCATTTCCATTGTTTCAACGCTGAATGTCGAGAATGTTGTGAAGGCTCCGAGAAAACCAGTGCCGAATAAGAGTATTGACTCACTAGACATAGTGGCGATGACAATTCCTAATAAAAAAGATCCGATTAAATTAATGGCGAACGTTCCCCAAGGAAATACATTGGTTTTAGAGAATAATAATGAGAGCACATACCGGGTGATTGCACCAAATGCTCCACCAATCATGACGTGAATCATTTTGTCACCTTCTTTTCCATCCATAGAAATCCGAACAAAGCAGCGAGGATTCCTCCGATTAAGGTTGCTGATGAATAAGCGGCCAAGTAAATATATTGCTCGCTATCAATGAGTTTGAAGAAATCGAAAGCCACTGTAGACATTGTTGTAAATCCACCACAAAAACCAGTCCCTAAAAGTAATTGTAAGGTGTGTTTTTCAGGATATTTAATAAAATACGCTACGACTATCCCTAATAAAAAGCTTCCAACAATATTGACGGATAAAGTTGCAATAGCTGGTGTTTCTGTTAGTAAGCGGGCGACCATGTAACGAAAGCCGCTTCCTACAGCGCCTCCTAACCCGACTGCCAATAAATAATGTAGTTTCATCGGAATGCTCCTAGTTTTTGTTTCTTTTATTCTAACATGTTCATTCTGTCAGGGGTTCAAAAGACAAAACTTCGGGTAATCCATTAGATAGATTGGATAGTTGAGGTGAATCGTTATGTTTCTATTATTGAGTGCAACCTCTGCACATCGTTCTTATAAAAAGTTAGATGAATATCTTGAAAACGATGATATTGAGTCATTTAGACATGAATTGTTACGTTTACATCAATACAATCAAATGAAATGGTTTGAACAATTGCAAAATCCCTCGTTAAGAAAAAACGTATATAAAGCTTTGTCAGCAAGAGAATTCGCTGCAATCTTTCAGAAATTGAAACTGAAGGACCAAGTAGATAAAGTTCAAGAATTAGAGGACACGTACCAGGCTGATGTTTTTTCAGCGATGTCAACGAATCGGTTAGCCGATTTATTTAACCGCTTGCCAGAGCATGTCATTCATCAATCGATTGATCAAATGGATGCTGAACAAGCCCGGACTGTAATGCAACTGATGAAACATGAGGAAGGTACAGCTGGAGCGTTAATGACAACAGAGTTCGTTTCGTTAAATAAAGACTTGACTATAGAGCAAGCAATCGAAAAATTGCGAGCGTTTGCTGATCTAGCTGAGACGATATACTATGTTTATGTCGAAAATGATCAGCATCAATTAGTCGGCGTAGTCTCGCTTCGCCATTTGTTGGCGGGTGAATCGACGAAGACGTTAGAAGAGATTATGAAAGAAGAAGTCATACAAGTAGTGCAAGACAAGGATCAGGAAGATATTGCGAAACTGACAAAAGACTATGACTTGATTGCCATTCCTGTTGTTGATGATGATCGTCATTTATTAGGAATTATTATGGTCGACGAAATTATGGATGTCGTAGAGGAAGAAGCGACAGAGGACTTAGGTGAATTCGCCGCATCCAGAGGCGCACTAGGTATTGAAATATCCGCTTTACTTGCCGCGAAAAAAAGAGCACCATGGATTATGGGATTACTGCTGATCGGCATGGTTACAGCGCAAATCATTAGTTTTTTCGAAAATACGCTACAAGAAGTTGTGATGTTATCTGCGTTTATTCCTTTAGTGATGGGTGCTGCGGGAAACACGGGAACACAGACACTAGCAGTCATTGTTAGAAGTATTTCAAATGACGAAGTGAAGAAAGGTGTCTGGAAAATTATTTTACGTGAGTTATCCGCAGGGTTCATGATCGGTATTTGCTCTGCTGCGGTATTGCTTATCGTCATTCCGATTTTCTATAACGGAAATTGGCCACTAGCATTTATCGTCGGCGGCTCGGTTTTTCTCGCATTGGGATTTGCGACCTTCATTGGCTGTGTCATTCCAATTATTATTAACAAATTAAATATTGATCAGGCCGTTGCTTCAGGACCTTTTATAACGACGCTTAACGACATGGTTAGTATCGTCATTTACTTCCTTATTGCAACATCATTTTTACAGTACTTGCAATAGAATATATTTAAGTGGAAAATACAAAAAAAGGATAGTTTGACCGCTACACTTGGATAGTAGTTTGCTAATCGACAGTAGGCCGAAATTTTATTGCTCTATCGTTGAATATACGCTCTCTATTCGACGGAAGGGTCAAATTTTATTGCTCTATCGTCGAATAGGCGCTCTCTAATCGACGGAAGGGTCAAATTTTATTGCTCTATCGTCGAATAGACGCCTTCTAATCGACGAAAGGCCTGAATTTTCTCGCTCTATCGTCGAATATACGCTCTCTAATCGACGGAAGGCCCGGATTTTATCGCTCTATCGTCGAATAGACACTCTCTAATCGACGGTAGGTCCAAATTTTATTGCTCTATCGTCGAATAGCAGCCCTCTAATCGACGAAAGGCCTGAATTTTATTGCTCTATCGTAGAAAAGACGTCCTCTAATCGAAGGTAGCGTCAAAATTCAATAGCCTATCCGGTATTAGACGCCCCGCAAAACAATCATTATCCATCAAAAAAATGACACCAAGCCAAATCTTGGTGTCATTTCCATATTAATAGTTCATTTTGTCAGCTAAAAAGGATTTTAGTTCGCTGATTGGCATTCTTGTTTGTTCCATTGTATCGCGGTCGCGCACTGTCACTTGACCGTCTTCTTTTGAATCAAAGTCGTATGTGATGCAATACGGTGTACCAACTTCATCGTGACGACGGTAACGTTTTCCGATTGAACCGGATTCGTCATAGTCAACCATGAACTCTGTTGCTAAGTCGCGGAATACTTCTTGCGCTTCTTCAGATAGTTTCTTGGACAATGGGAAGATTGCCGCTTTATATGGTGCGATTGCTGGATGGAAATTCATCACGGTACGTGTTGTTCCATCTTCAAGTTCTTCTTCCTTATACGCATCGGCTAGGAAAGCAAGTGCCAAACGGTCTGCTCCTAATGATGGCTCAATGACGTAAGGGATATAACGCTCATTTGTTTCTTGATCGATGTATTCAAAGTTTTCGCCGGAATGTTCGGCGTGCTGTGTTAAGTCATAGTCCGTACGAGATGCGATTCCCCATAGCTCACCCCATCCAAATGGGAAAAGGTATTCTAGATC
This sequence comes from Allobacillus salarius, assembly GCF_007559425.1. Classification (GTDB taxonomy): domain Bacteria; phylum Bacillota; class Bacilli; order Bacillales; family Alkalibacillaceae; genus Allobacillus; species Allobacillus salarius. The sequence goes on from NZ_VMHE01000015.1 coordinate 46,057, forward strand.
GGTTGTTTCATTACTGTAGTGAGATAATTCATCTTCATCATGTTCGCGACGTCGAATCAATTCTTTATTGAGACCGAGATTTGTCAGCCAGTTATGGCTGAAGTCCAACCAATAGTCAAACCACTCTTTTTCTTCGCCAGGTTTACAGAAAAATTCAATCTCCATTTGCTCGAATTCTCTCGTTCGGAACGTAAAGTTTCCTGGTGTAATTTCATTACGGAAACTTTTACCGATTTGTGCAATTCCGAACGGAACTTTTTTACGCATCGAACGCTGAACATTTTTGAAGTTCACAAAAATTCCTTGTGCTGTTTCAGGACGCATAAAGATTTCATCAGAGGAGTCTTCTGTTACACCTTGATAGGTTTTAAACATCAAGTTGAATTGACGGATATCCGTAAAGTCATTAGAGCCGCAATTCGGGCAAGTAATTCCTTCTTCTTGAATGATTTTCTGCAATTCGTCAAAAGGCAAGCCATCGACGACACGTTCTTCGCCTTTCGCTTCAAAATGATTTTCGATTAAATGGTCTGCACGGTGGCGTGACTTACATTCTTTACAATCGATCATCGGGTCATTGAAATTGTTAAGGTGTCCGGAAGCTTCCCACGTCTTTGGATTCATTAAAATCGAAGCATCCAAGCCGACCATGTTCGGCTGCTCTTGGACAAACTTTTTCCACCAAGCATCCTTCAAATTACGTTTTACTTCAACACCTAATGGACCATAATCCCATGTATTTGCTAGTCCTCCATAAATTTCAGATCCTTGAAAAACGAAACCACGGTGTTTCGCATGATTGACGAGCTGTTCCATATTTTTCGCCATGTATATAGCCTCCTTAATAATGTCTGTTACATGAAAAAATCTCGTCCACAGAGCATTAACTGCCCAGGGACGAGATGTACTCTCGCGGTTCCACCCTGCTTGACATGAAACAATCATGTCCGCTTTAAAAATTACACTCAAGACTGCCTTTTCGCCAATCCTTGCTTCAGGCTTGCACCGTCCCTGAATCGCTTATTGCAGAGGTGATTGGTTACTATTGGTCCTTCTTCGTGGGTCTATATTCATATTTCCTGAGAATATCGTAGCATAACGGAATCTTTTTCTCAACAAAATTGTGTGGAGGGATTGGTTCGTCATCAAATTAATCCAAATTGCTTAAGAAGAATCGGTGAAAGACCCCCCTTGTTTCTGCTATAATAAGTGAGGTAAAGGTATGTAATTTTGGAGGCGTATGTCGAATGATTGAAGATTACCGAATGTGGCGACACATTTTTAAATTAGATCCGAACAAACCGATTGATGATGAATCGTTGGAAAAAATTTGCGAATCAGGTACAGATGCAGTGATCGTCGGTGGCACGGACGATGTGACACTCGATCAAGTGCTTGATTTATTGGCAAGAATTCGTCGATATGAAGTGACGTGTATTTTGGAAGTGTCCAATTTGTCAGCCGTCACACCTGGCTATGATTTTTACTTTATTCCGATGGTGTTGAATACAGAAAATCCAAAGTGGTTGATTGATTACCATCAGCAAGCCGTTAAGGAATACGGGGAGTTCATTGAATGGGAAGAGTTGAAAGCGGAAGGCTATATTATGTTAAATCCCGAGTCAAAAGCGTATCAATGGACAGATTCGAAGCAGGTAACGGATGAAGATGTCATTGCTTATGCACAAGTTGCGGAACATTTAATGCATCTTCCTTTCGTTTATATGGAGTACAGCGGTACATATGGAGATGTAAAACTTGTTGAACGCGTAAGTGAAGAACTCGATCAAAGTTTATTGATTTATGGTGGTGGAATTACGACGAAGGCTGAAGCGAGAGATATGGCGCGGCATGCAGATATCGTCGTTGTCGGAAATATCATTTATGAAAATTTGAATGCAGCATTGCGAACCGTTCACGCGGTCCATTCAGTCGAGAAAATTAAGGGTGGGAAATAAATGAGTTTATCCATGCAAGAGATCCTTGAAGGAATGAACAAAGAGCAAGCGAAGGCGGTCAAGCACACAGACGGTCCGCTACTTGTCATGGCAGGGGCCGGAAGTGGTAAAACACGGGTGTTGACTCACCGGATTGCTTATTTACTATCAGAGAAAGACGTTGCGCCAATGAACATTTTGGCGATTACATTTACGAATAAAGCAGCAAAGGAAATGAAGGAACGTGTCACGAAACTTGTCGGTGAACAAGCGAGAGAGATTATTATGTCGACGTTCCACTCCCTTTGTGTTCGAATTTTACGCCGAGACGGGGATAAATTAGGCATCGACCGGAACTTCGCGATTTATGATGCGTCTGATTCGCAAACGGCAGTCAAGGAAGCTTTTCGAATCAATAACGTCGATCCGAAAGTGTTCAATCCGAAGGCGGTAAAATATGCGATCAGTGATGCGAAAAATAAGCTGATTACACCGAAAGTGATGAAGCAGCAAGCGAATGATTACGGTGAAGAAAAAATTGCTGAATTATATGAAACATACGAAACGATTTTGAAGAAAAACCAAGCACTAGACTTTGATAGTTTAATTATGGAAACTCATTTTTTATTTAAAAAGCATCCTGAAGTTCTTCATTACTACCAAAATCGTTTTCAATATATTCATGTCGATGAGTATCAGGATACAAACAAAGCGCAGTATGAATTAGTGAAACAGTTAGCCGCTCGTTTTCAAAATTTATGTGTCGTCGGTGACTCTGACCAATCGATTTATAAATGGCGTGGGGCTGACATTTATAACATTCTTTCATTTGAAGAAGATTATCCAAACGCAAAAGTAATTTTACTCGAACAAAATTACCGTTCGACGAAAAAGATTTTACAAGCTGCGAACACCGTCATTGAAAATAACCAATCGAGAAAACCAAAAGACCTTTGGACAGAAAACGATGACGGAACGGAAATCAAATTGTTTAAAGCGCTTGATGAGCGGGATGAAGCGCGCTACGTCATCGATCAAGTACAAGAGTTAAACCGAACAAAAGGTACACGCTATAAAGAAATGGCGATTCTTTACCGGACGAATGCGCAGTCACGTGCAGTGGAGGATGTACTCGTGAAGTCCGACATCCCTTACCAAATCGTCGGCGGGACAAAATTCTATGACAGAAAAGAAATTAAAGACTTGCTCGCATACTTACGGTTAATAACGAACCCGCATGATGATATTAGTTTTCAGCGTGTCGTGAATGTGCCGAAACGAGGCATCGGTAAAACGTCGGTGGATAAATTGCAAATGCATGCAGAAATCAATGACTTATCATTATTTGATGCGGTTAAAGAATCAGATTTCACAGGCATGAGCAAAAAAGCATCCAATCAACTGAATTTATTCCGAGAAATGATTGAAGACTGGCAACAGCAACAGGAATTTTTAAATGTCACGGATGTGGTTGAGCAAGTCCTGTCTCGCTCAGGCTATGAAGCGGAGCTGATGAAAGATCGATCCATCGAATCACAAAGCCGCTTGGAAAACTTAGAAGAGTTCAAAACCGTTACAAAGCAATTTGAAGAAACGAGTGAAGATCAAACGTTAATTTCATTTTTGACAGACTTAGCTTTGATCTCTGACTTGGATAACACGGATGAAGAGACGAAAGATAAGCTTACATTGATGACACTACACGCAGCGAAAGGACTTGAATTTCCAGTCGTCTTTTTAGTCGGAATGGAAGAAAACATCTTTCCACATACCCGCTCGTTATTCGATATGGAGGAAATGGAAGAGGAACGCCGATTGGCATACGTAGGCATCACTCGCGCCGAGCGTGATTTGTTTATTACACATGCTACGTCACGAACGATTTTTGGTCGAACGCAATACAACGAGCGAAGCCGCTTTTTAGATGAAATACCAGTTGATTTAATCGAAGAGGATGTCAAAGAGACGACTCAACAAACAGGCTTTGGAACAACAATTGATGACTTCAGACCAAATCGTACGACAGGGAAAAGGAAATCTCGTGTCATTAAAGAAAAGCCAAAAGGCGATGTGAACTTCCAATTAGGCGATAAGGTTTCCCATAAAAAGTGGGGCGAAGGTACGGTCGTCAAAGTCGTTGGTGAAGAGGAAGATACCGAGTTAGATATCGCATTTCCGGCACCGACAGGAATTAAACGATTACTTGCCCAATTTGCACCAATCGAAAAAATATAAGGCGATTACCCATGTGAAAAAGGATGAGTGATATGAGCGAAGCAAAAAAAAGAGCTGAAGCGTTACGAAAAGAGCTCAATCAATATAATTATGAGTATCATGTGTTGGATCAACCGACCGTTCCCGATGCCGTGTATGATCAGAAACTACACGAGCTTGTTCAGCTGGAAGAAGAACACCCAGAACTCATTACAGATGACTCACCGACCCAACGCGTGGGTGGTCAGCCACTAGATGAATTTCGAAAAGTTGATCATACGGTGCCAATGCTAAGTCTTGGCAATGCTTTTAATGCGGAAGAATTACGTGATTTCGATCGCCGTGTCCGCGGAAAAATCGGAGATGACTTTAAGTACGTTTGTGAGCTGAAGATTGATGGACTTGCTGTCTCGTTGCGTTACGAGGAAGGAAAGTTCGTGCTCGGAGCGACAAGAGGTGACGGGAAAACGGGAGAAGACATCACGCACAATTTACGGACCGTCAAAAGCATCCCACTTCGTCTGACGGAGCCTGTGACGATTGAAGCCCGCGGAGAAGTGTTCATGCCAAAGCAGTCTTTTCTTTCGTTGAATGACAATCGGGAAAAAGAAGGTCTTGAACTATTCGCCAATCCTCGGAATGCGGCAGCAGGCTCATTGCGTCAGCTCGATCCGAAAGTGGCCGCACGTCGTAACCTAGACGTCTTTTTATATGCAGTTGGTGAATGGCAAGCAGCATCGACTGCTTCCCATAGTGAACGATTGAAATACTTAAGAGAATTAGGGTTTAAAACGAACCCAGAAACGAAGCGATTCGACACGATTGAAGAAGTCATTGAATACACAGAAGAATGGACAATCCACCGTAACGAGTTGGACTATGATATTGATGGCATCGTCATTAAAGTCGATTCGATTCAGCAACAGGAAGAGCTCGGTTTTACAGCAAAGAGCCCGCGTTGGGCAATCGCTTATAAGTTCCCTGCGGAAGAAGCGATTACCGATTTGCTAGATATCGAACTCAGTGTCGGACGGACAGGCGTTGTCACTCCAACGGCGATTTTAACACCTGTTCAAGTTGCTGGAACGACTGTACAGCGTGCATCTTTGCATAACGAAGATTTAATTATTGAAAAAGATATCCGAATAGGCGATACCGTAGTCATCAAAAAAGCGGGCGATATTATACCAGAAGTCGTTCGTGTCGTTGAAGATCAGCGAGACGGTGATGAGCAGATTTTCCGCATGCCTAGTAATTGCCCGGTGTGTGACAGCCATTTGGAGAGAATTGATGGCGAAGTCGCCTTGCGCTGTATGAATCCAAATTGTCCGGCCCAGCTAAAAGAAGGTCTCATCCATTTCGTATCACGAACGGCAATGAACATTGATGGTTTAGGTGAAAAAGTCATCGAACAATTATTTGATCACGAGCTTATTCGGAATTTTGCTGACTTATACCACTTGAAAAAAGAAGATTTGCTTCAGCTGGAACGGATGGGTGAGAAATCAGTTACCAACTTAATGAATGCCATTGAAGCATCGAAAGAAAATTCGCTAGAGCGCTTATTGTTTGGGTTAGGCATTCGCTTTGTCGGCAGTAAAGCGGCGGACATATTAGCGGCTGAGTTTAAATCGATTGATCCAATCATGGAGGCCGACCGTGAAACACTAGAGAGCGTTCCGGAAATTGGAGAAAAAATGGCGGATTCCGTCGTGACGTATTTTGAGAAGCCAGAAGCAAAAGAGTTGATTCAACGCTTGAAGGAATCAGGCTTGAATATGGATTATTTACACGAAGCCATCGAAGTGCCAACCGATTCCCCATTTGCTGATAAAACAATCGTGTTAACCGGTAAATTATCAGAAATGTCTCGCGGCGAAGCGAAAAGTCAAATTGAATCACTTGGTGGAAAAGTAACAGGGAGTGTCAGTAAAAATACGGATTTATTGATTGCTGGTGAGGATGCTGGCTCGAAATTGGATAAAGCAAAAGAATTATCCATTGAAATATGGAATGAAGCACAGATGCTAGAAGCACTGAATGCTTAGGGAGTGGACAGAATGAAACGATTGATGCTGTTCAGCCTGGCGCTATTAATCGTCTCAGGCTGTGCACCAAACTATAACACCGATGAAGAAGTTGTACAGGAAACAGAAGATGAAGAGGAACAGCGATATATTATTCCGACCAACAAGCTAGAAGAAGATACGTATCGAACCATTTTGCCTTACGTCCCGGGTGTCGCGCGTGGTTATATCGTCGATCGGGTAAAAAACCGGTATGATATCGATGAGGTTGAACAAGGGTTGATTCGCCAAGCGAAGGATGTTTTTGATCCGGAGAAGTACTTTTTTCAAGAGGGACAATATCTGACGGAAGATACGTTAGGAGAGTATCTCGGTAGACAACCGACAAAAGAAGAGGTTCAAGAACATCTAGATGAAAATGAAGATGCGAATCCTGAAGATATTCAAGTTGGGTTGAATCCACCATTGGACGATGATGAATATAAAGAAGCAGACAAAGAAAAGAGAAAAGAAATGCAAGAGGATAGTCCACAGATCCTCTCTTATATACACGAACAAAACTATTTGCAGCGTGTCAATGAAGACCAAATGCAACTTGGAGGCATCGCGGTAGCACTTGTATTGAAATCGGAATATGCTTTTCAAACAGATATCGGTGAACCGACACTTTACACAGAAATCGATGAAGCGGAACTATTGAAGTTCGGCAAGGAAACGGCAGAGAAGGTGATCAACCGACTGAGAGACCGTGAAGAGTTAGCGGATATTCCAATTTTGATTGCATTGTATAAAGAAAATGAGGCAAGTGGAATCACACCTGGAAACTACTTAACGAAAGCTGTTGTTGATCCGAATGGTCGAACAATCGGCGAATGGGAAAATATTAATGAACAGTATGTTCTTTTTCCTTCTGGGAAAGCAGAAAGAGACCATTACGATCAATATGAAGCCTTTACGGCATTTGAAAGAGATGTCGGCGAATTTTTCCCGAATTATATTGGTGTAATTGGTACGGGTTATTTTAATGGTGGAAATTTACACGACTTATCAATTGATATAACAATAGAATTCAATGGAAAACAAGAAGTCATCGGCTTCACACAACATGTGTACCGGTTGGTTCAGGAACATTTTCCAAACCATTACGATGTAGAAGTGAATGTCATGTCACCGGAACGTCAAGAGAGTGTCGTTTACAGAAAAGCAGACAAAGAAGAACCAGAAGTTTATATCTATCAATAGCTGTTTTGATAGGGAGGTAAAAAAGAAGGATTGAATACCGCCTCCCTTTCATTTAAAATAGATGTGTAAGCGCTATAATATCAGAAAATTAAGAGGAGGAAGATTTCAATGGTAGTACCTTTCACACATGAACCGTTTACAGACTTTTCATTAGAGGAAAATCAGAAAGCGCAGAAAGAAGCGCTTCATCAAGTTGAACAAATGCTTGGCAAAGAGTATCCTCTCCTCATCAACGGTGAAGAGATTTATACAGATGATAAAATCGTTTCGACAAACCCGGGTAATAAAGAAGAAGTGATTGGGAAAGTTTCCAAAGCGAATAAAGAACTTGCGGAGAAAGCAATTCAATCCGCAAATGAACATTTCGATTGGTGGAGAAAATCCACTGCTGAAATGCGTGCCGATATTCTTTTCCGCACAGCAGCAATCGTCCGGCGCAGACGTTTTGAATTTAATGCGTGGATTATTAAAGAAGCCGGAAAACCTTGGAAAGAAGCCGACGCGGATATCGCAGAAGGAATCGACTTTTTAGAATATTACGGAAGACAAATGCTAGAAATTGATAGTGGAAAAGGGCTAGATATCGTCAGCCGTCCAATTGAAAATAACCGCTTCAGTTATATTCCATTAGGAGCAGGAGTTGTCATTTCACCATGGAACTTCCTATTTGCAATTATGGCTGGAACGGCTGTATCTCCAATAGTGACTGGTAATACTGTCATCTTAAAACCGGCAAGTAATACACCAGTCATTGCTTACAAGTTAATGGAAGCATTAAAAGAAGCAGGACTTCCAGGTGGAATCATCAACTACTTACCAGGACCAGGTGGAGAAGTCGGTGACTACTTAGTCGAGCATCCAAAAACGCGCTTTGTCAGCTTCACAGGTTCTCGTGAAGTAGGTACGCGTATTTTCGAACGTGCAGCAGTCGTACAAGAAGGACAAGAGTGGTTAAAACGCGTCGTCGCTGAAATGGGCGGAAAAGACACCATTATCGTTGATGACAATGCAGATTTAGAATTAGCCGCTGAATCGATTGTTAACTCAGCATTCGGTTTCTCTGGTCAAAAATGTTCAGCATGTTCTCGAGTTGTTGCGCATGAAGACGTTTATGATCAGTTATTAGACCGCTGTGTTGAATTAACGAAAGAGCTTGATGTAGGTGACCCATCCGAGCAAAACTACTATATGGGTGCAGTGATTGATCAAGCTTCCTACGATAAAATCTTGAACTACGTTGAAATCGGGAAAGAAGAAGGTGCTCGCCTCGTACATGGTGGTACTGGAGATGACAAGAACGGTTTCTTCATCCAGCCGACAATCTTTGCTGATGCTGATCCGAAATCCCGCATCATGCAAGAAGAAATTTTCGGACCAGTCGTTGCCTTCACAAAAGCAAAAGACTTTGACGAAATGTTAGACATTGCCAACAATACAGAGTACGGCTTAACTGGAGCAATTATCTCCAACAACCGTACGCATATCGAAATGGCGAAAGAAGACTTCCACGTCGGAAACCTATACATTAACCGTGGATGTACAGCAGCAATCGTAGGCTACCACCCATTCGGCGGATTCAAGATGTCCGGAACCGACTCCAAAGCAGGCGGACCTGACTACTTGAATAACTTCCTACAAGGAAAAACAATCTCTGAAATGTATTAATAGGAAGATGAGAAAATCCCGGGGCAATGCCGGGATTTTTTTGTTTTGGTTGATGGATTTGATTTGACTGCTGAACCAGCGCCTCTAACTGCTGAAGATC
>NZ_VMHE01000016.1 GCF_007559425.1 Allobacillus salarius
ATTTCTTGTTGTTTATTGGGATAGATTCGAAATCGATAGGCTTTGTTTACCAGCAAGATTACTTCACTCCTAACAAGGAAACGTATGTTCTAATTATACACCACCAGCTTGTGTTTTGGGAAGTAATAACCTCATTTTCGGACAAGGAAGATGACTATTGTCATCTTTTGTCCGAAGGCGATTCATCTCCACCCTGGCTTCGCCTGAGGATGGAGTCTTCTCGCCTAAATCGATAAATATTGAATGGTGGAACTCACCTGATGAACGCGTGCAGCCGCCCGATAAACGTGAACGTGAGCAGCCGCCCGATAATTTATAGACTTACGCTTGCCGAGAGACCGAACTTCAGCAGTTTACGGTCATACTTCAACAGTTATCAGACAATCTTCAGCAGTTTACAGGCGAACTCCAGCAGTCAGAGCGCCATCTTCAGCAGTTAGAAGAAAATCCTCAACAGTCAGCCGCCCACCTTCAGTAGTTAGCAACCACTGTTCAGCAGTGAGCGGACCGACTTCTGCAGTCAGCGACCAATCTTCCGCAGTCTAACTTCAGTGTCGGCCTGCTCCTTTCCATTCTCTTGATTTTGATTCCGACCTGCTTTCTTCAAGCTTCTTTTGCAATTTAAGAATTCAACTGAACTTCTGAGCTGTATGTTTTTCCATTCTGGACGACTTGGACGATAAGGTACTGGCTTGACTCGCTCATTTCGTCAATTTGGATGGTCGCTTGAAATTTTCCTTCATTAATATTCGTTTCTTCAAGAATCGAATTTGTTTCAGAAAAATCATCTGAAATAATTGCGACTTCCAATTGCTCGACTTCTTCGGCTAAGTATACGGATAAGTTGTATTTATTTTCTTTAAATGGGATAGGCTCCAGTTCGATGCCTGAAATTCGTGGGTAGTCTGCTTCTTCTGTCACCAATGTATAGGGTAATGATACGCGTTCATCACCAACGCTGACGTAAACGTATCCTTCTAAAAGTTCTTGCGTTAATCGATCAGTCGATACACGCAATTCAACTGGAAAGCTTTCCGAGGTGCCGGGTGCAATCTCTGTTGTGAATGGTAACTTCCACTGGATTCCTGGTTGCTTTCTCGGTATTTCCCATCTAACGAGCATCGGATCTTCTTCATGATTTTCAATTGTAATTGAGCGTTGAATGGTTTGATCATCTTGATCGACTTTCCCAAAATGAATCGCTTTATCTTTTATCGTGTATTTTCTCTCTACGCTTCTCGCGATATCCGCTACTCCTGCCCCTTGGTCGATGGCAGATTGATTGAGTTCGTCTATTGGATTGGCATGAGAAATTAAGCGGTTTTTTAACTCTTCTGGTGATGCGTCTGGATCTTTTTCAATTAATAGCGCAAGCAGACCTGTTATATAAGGTGCCGCCATGCTCGTCCCTTGCAATTCAGCATAGCCGCCTGGAACGGTACTCAAAATGTTCACGCCCGGTGCAATAATGTCTGGTTTGCTTTGCCAGTTTGATGTGACCGGTCCTCGTGAACTAAACGTTGCAAGTTTGTCCGTTAGCTGTTCATATTTTGTCGTAAACCAATTACCTGCAGATTGTAGCTGTTTCGCATCATCCTTTGAAATATAGGCGACCGGAATTGGCAGTTCAACAAACTCCCAAGAATTCGGGTCTTCCTCACTGTACACAATTACTGCTGATGCTCCTTTTTCCATGATCGCCGCCATCATTTCAAGGTACGTCTTTTCTTTTTCGATTAAAATTACGCGGTCGTTGATGCTTTTTTCCAATTCCTCAACAGATGAGACTGTCTCTAATGGCATTCGTTTAGAAAAATTCCAAGCAGGACTCAAAGGAACTTGTGCTAAATCGATTCGATACGAATTGGCCAGTTCGATATATGGTTGATGCTGCACTGGCGCATAGGCTCCCACAGACATCGCTTTCTCTGCCGTCGCTGGTGAACCGACCGTCCATAAATCAGGGCCGCTATTTCCATTTGCTACAACGACGGGAACACCCAACTCGACCGCACGATTGACCGCTTCTGTCATGGGACTATCGGGACTGTTCACTTCGTTTCCAAGGGACAAATTGATGACGTCCATCCCATCGTCAACGGCTTCTTCAAGTGCTGCGATAATTTCAGCCGTCGTTCCTGTCCCACCTGGACCAAGTGCGCGATAAGCATAAATTTCAGCATCGGGAGCGACACCCGTGATCTCTCCTTTTGCTGCAATAATGCCCGCCACATGTGTTCCATGCATCGTCGGCACACCTTGTTCAACCGTCGTTTCCATCGGGTCTTCATCGAAATCGACCGTGTCGAATCCCGCTTGGTAATTCGCCTCTAAATCAGCATGTGTATAGTCAATACCTGTATCGATGACACCGACTTTTACGTTTTTACCTGTTTGCTCAATGTCTTCTGGATGATAGTTTGCTTTTGGTAAGGCTGAATTTTTTGTATGGGCGTGAGGCACTTGATACGTTTGTGCCGAGTGAATGGTTGTGACGAACGTTTCTTCATATAATTGCTCGATGTGCCGCTCTTTCCCTTGAACGGCAACCGCTTCAAGCAGCGTGTCATACATATGAAGAACTTCAATGAATGGATAATCTTTTTGCAGGATCGCTTCTAAGTCTTCTGGCGCATTTTCCATTTCGATGATCCATGTTTGCTCTTCGTCTGCTTGGACGATGTTGGGTAAAAAAATTAGCGCAATGATTAGTGTCATGCAGAATTTCTTATGCAACAACTCACCTCCGTTTCGCTCGGAGTTTAGTTTGTGCAATTAATGGAAATTCATGAGAGCGATTCTTATGTATGAAAATAAAACGTAACTAAGATGAAGGTCAACATGAGGTGAACGTGATCTGCTTCTTCGACTGTTGGCTGATAAGTGAATTGATAGCCTTTTTCTCTAATACCCCTACCGATTAACCTGTCATCGGCATATACCTCCACAGTATCACTCACGCCATATGTTTGAAATTTATATTGCTTTCCTTCTATGATTGCTTCAATCAGACCCTTTAATTTACTAGCATTTTTCATAGAAAGATCTGTTTGTACGCGACCAATTGCTTCCCCGTTTTTTTGAAGAATCCATTGATCATTTCCCCAAAGCTTATTTTCCTCTTGATTGACGAAAGCGAAATGGTCCCCATTCTCCATCTTTGCTTCTAGGTTTAAATACCAACGACCGGTGGAGCGCATGATATCGGCAATAAACATTTTCCAAGGAGATCTGTAAATTCTGCGGAAATTTCCTTTGCATTGTTGATGTGCATAAATTGGTTTCCAATTTGGCGTAATCGCATTTCCTAGCCGGAACATCCATTTCCCTTCACTGTTGAACGGTTGAAATGCTTGGTCTCTTCTCGTTTGATTTCGCAGAAAAAAGTAAAGGAGCACCGCAACCACCGGAAACACCAGCAAGATTGCGAGTTGGTAAAGTTCAAATTTGTCTAAGATGATAAATCTTAATGAAAGTCCAATCATTCCTGCTACAAACAGACTGATTAAATATCCCACAATAACATACATCCTTCCAACTCATCATTCGTACATTAATCTTATTATGACACAGGTACATATCATAAAAAAAGCCGATCCCTGAAATAGAGATCAGCCGCACCATCTATTATTTTGTACCAAAAAGTCTGTCACCAGCATCGCCTAAGCCTGGAATGATATAGCCTTTTTCATTCAGTCTTTCATCAAGTCCTGCAATATAAATATCGATATCTGGGTGCGCTTCTTGAACAGCTTCGACGCCTTCAGGTGCTGCAATTAAGCATACTAAACGAATATGTGATGCGCCACGTTTTTTCAACGATTCAATTGCTTCAATCGCCGAGCCACCTGTTGCGAGCATTGGGTCGGTTACAATTAATTCTCTTTCATGGATATCGGATGGTAATTTCACGTAGTATTCAACTGGTTTCAATGTTTCTGGATCACGATAGAGACCGATGTGGCCAATTTTAGCAGCTGGAATTAAGTCAACGATTCCATCAACCATACCTAAACCGGCACGAAGGATGGGAATGATGCCTAACTTTTTCCCTGAGAGGACTTTGGATTTCGCTTTTTCGACGGGGGTTTCAATTTCAATTTCTTCTAATGGCAATTCACGAGTGATTTCAAACATCATTAATGCGGATACTTCATCAACCAATTCACGGAAAGCTTTTGTTCCAGTATTTTTGTCTCTGATGAAAGTGAGTTTATGCTGGATTAACGGGTGATCAAAAACATAGAGTTTTCCCAATCTGAACAGCTCCTTTTTTTCACATATCCATTGAATTGTAGCGAACTATTGACCATATTTCAACATGCATCGACAAATTAAACGAAATGCGAAATTTCTCACAAATTGTTGTTGTTTAATTGCTGTGTATGCATAGCTTGTCTTAGTGGATTATGTAGAGAAAGAGCCCGAACTACTCGTTTAGTCCAAGCTCTCTCGTTGTATTACGATTCCGGGTCTTCCCCAATGATTTTCACTTCGCGTTCAAGTTCGACGCCGAATTTATCTTTCACTGTACGTTGCACCATATGAATAACATCAATGTATTCCGTCGCCGTTGCATGATCTTTATTAATGATAAAGCCAGCGTGTTTTGTAGACACTTCTGCCCCACCGATTCCTTTACCTTGTAGATCACTGTCTTGAATCAATTTTCCAGCAAAGTAGCCTGGTGGTCGTTTAAACACACTACCGCAAGATGGATACTCAAGCGGTTGCTTCGATTCACGCTTAAATGTGAGATCATCCATGACTGCTTTAATGTCTTCGTAATTTCCTTCTTTTAAATCAAAGCGAGCTTCCATGACGATATAACCATTGTCTGGAATATTACTCGTTCGGTACGCTAGATCTAAGTCTTCCGCTGCGAGTGTTTTCAGATTCCCTTCTCGATCGACGACGACAGCTTCTGTCAATACGTCTTTAATCTCACCGCCATAGGCACCTGCGTTCATAAATAACGCGCCGCCTACCGTTCCAGGAATTCCACATGCGAATTCAAGACCTGTTAATGATTGGCTAAGGGCTTCTCTAGAAGCATCGATAATACGCGCTCCACTTTGTGCAACTAAACGTGTACCGTCGACTTGAATGTCGTCAAGTTTTTTCAAGCTCAACACAATACCACGAATCCCGCCATCTTTGATGATCATGTTCGAACCATTTCCGATTAACGTAAACGGAACATTATGTTCATTCGCAAAACGAACGACTTGCTCTACTTCCTCATAACGACTTGCCGTAACGAATACGTCGGCATTTCCACCCATTTGGGTATACGTATGAGCATTGAGCGGCTCATTCACTTTTATATTCTCCGTTTTTACGATTTCAGATAAATCACGGATAAACGCATCATTGATTGTTACCACTGTCATTTCTCTCCTGACTCTTCACGTATGTTTCTATTGTAGTTTATTCACCTATTCAGTATTTGTTAAACCCTATTTATTCTACCATGAAACCGCGTGGATGAGTGATTTGTAACAAAATTGAAAGAAACATGTTGTCCTGTTAGTTTAGCATTTTGTAGCGAAAATATGAATGTGGGTTATATTTTGGGTTTGGTGGTGCGTTGGATTCGGTGAGTGTTTGTGTTTTTTGGCAGATTTAGGCTTGTTATCGGCGAGTTTTTGCATTTTATTGGCGGATTCTCGAACTTTATTGGCGGCTTTGAACGTTTTATTGGCGGGTTCTCGAGCTTTATCGGCGCCTTCGAACGTTTTATTGGCGGGTTTGCACGTTTTTTCGACGGGTCCAACGCTGAATTCGACGGCTGCTCGCGATTTTCCGACGGCTTCACAAAGTTTTTCGGCGGCTCGATCGCTTTTTTCGACGGCTCCTCAAAATGAACTAAAAAAGCAGCGGGATCACCGCTGCTTTTCTTTTTTATTCATACATTGGGAAGCGATCTGTCAACGCTTTGACGCGTCGTGTCGCTTCTTCTAGTTTATCCTCGTTACCAAGATTGTCCAATGTCAGTTTCATGATAGCTGCAATTTCATCCATCTCTTCAATTCCGAAGCCTCTTGTCGTGACGGCTGCTGTTCCGATACGGATGCCGCTAGTCACAAATGGACTTTCTGGATCGAAAGGAATCGTATTTTTGTTCGTTGTAATACCGACATCATCCAACGCTTTTTCGGCTACTTTTCCAGTTAAGCCGAGTGGACGTAAATCTAATAATAGTAAATGATTGTCCGTTCCACCGGATACAAGGCGAACGCCTTCTTTAACGAGCGCTTCACCAAGTCGTTTGGCGTTATCGATAATTTCTGCTGCGTATTCTTTAAATTCAGGTTCCAATGCTTCTTTAAATGCAACGCCCTTTGCAGCGATTACATGCATTAATGGACCACCTTGCATCCCTGGGAATACATTACTATCGATTTTTTTCGCGAATTCTTCTTTACAAAGAATCATGCCACCGCGAGGACCACGTAACGTTTTGTGCGTCGTCGTCGTCACGAAATGTGCATGCGGAACTGGGTTTGGATGCAATCCAGCTGCAACGAGTCCTGCGATGTGCGCCATGTCTACAAGTAAGTAGGCACCGACTTCATCCGCAATTTCGCGGAATTTCTCAAAATCGATGACGCGTGGGTAAGCTGAAGCTCCTGCAACAATCATTGCTGGTTTTACTTCGCGCGCACGCTCACGTAACGCCTCGTAGTTAATAAGTTCATCGTCTTCATTTACCCCATAATCAACAACATTATAAAGTTTTCCACTGAAATTCACCGGGCTTCCATGAGTCAAGTGGCCTCCATGATTCAAGTTCATGCCGAGAATGGTATCGCCTGGTTTTAATACAGAGAAATAAACGGCCATATTCGCTTGGGCTCCAGAGTGCGGTTGAACGTTTGCATGATCTGCACCGAACAGTTCTTTCGCCCGGTCACGTGCTAAGTTTTCTGCAATATCGACATATTCACAACCACCGTAATAACGACGGCCAGGATAGCCTTCTGCATATTTGTTGGTCAATACAGAGCCTGCTGCTTCCATTACCGCTTCAGAGACAAAGTTTTCTGATGCAATCAGCTCAATTTTATCGTGCTGGCGGCCTTTCTCTTTATTAATTGCTTCAAGCATTTCTGGATCGATTTCTTTTAATTTGTTTTTTAAGTGACTCATGTAACCCCTCCTTATTTATTGAACGCCAATCAATTGGCTGAAATCTTATTTTCGATGCACCGCACGTTCTCCACCAATCAGTTTTGGTCGAGTGAATGCATGGGTGACGTGTGCATTGCCGAGTTGCTTCGTTTTTAGCCGAAGTGGTACAACGACTGGTTTCAAATGCATTCCAATCAACGTGTCACCGATATCCATACCGTAATCAGCTTGGACATTTTCCACTAACACGGGATCGTCCATCTGTTGATAAGCATGGCTCGCCATCGAACCTCCAGCTTGTGGTTGAGGTATAGCATTCACCTCTGGAATTTGTAAGCGCTCTTGCACTTTTCGCTCCAGCACAATTGCTCGGTTCAAATGCTCACAGCACTGAAAGGCTAGGGAGACACCTGTTTCTTGTTGAAATTTCTTCATTGCTTCATAAATTGCTGAGGCAACTTCCTCACTACCTGCTGTTCCGATTTGTTCGCCGACAACTTCGCTCGTTGAACAGCCTATTAAGAACAGTCCTTCATCTCGAATGAAATCTTGATTCTTCCATTCTTCCATCATTGTTTGAAGGTCTTGTTTTACGGTTTCGATGGTCGTCATTTTGATTCCTCCTAGAATCGAAGTCATCCATATACTAGTGTAACAAATTTTCAGTCATTTTGGGTTGAAAATTTGACTATGTTTTTATGATAAACTAATTAAAGAATTCTTTACGATTTAGGACGTGTGTAAAAAATGTGGCTACTAGTGTTTTTGATCTTTATCTTCATTATTTCCATCAGTTTGATTTTTCCTATGGTATTCAAAGGTGAGCGGAAAGAAGCTACAGATGAAAAAGCCAGTATGTGGCTGGTCAGTTTCGTCTCTACCCTCCTGGCCTTACTCATCACTGCCATTTTCGGTGGCTTATCGCTCGTGTTGCTAGGTGCATTAAATGTTGCAAATATCGTGTTATCAATCGATGTATCGTCGTCAAAATTAATCGTGTTGACAGTTTGCTATTTTATTTATTTGTTTACGATTGAAACCGTTTTTGAAACAATCATTAACTTTCTTATTAGCATAAAATTATTTCAACAAATTCTACTAGCGCTTGTCCGAATTCTCGTCTTCGGACTCATTGCCACGTTAGTAGGTTTGAGCTACGACCAAGCTATACTGATTGCTACGGGTAGCGCTGCAGTTCTTTTAGTCATTGAACTACTTTATGAATTCAAACAAAAACCCGACCAACCTTCTCATTAAATGAAAAACTGGACGCCTTTTTCAGACGACCAGCAGCTTTTTACTGTTCTTCAAATTGTGTAATTTTATTCACGCGGTTTTCGTGACGACCGCCGTCAAACTCTGTTTCCAAGAAGTGTTTCACGATTTCATTCGCTAGTCCTGGTCCAATGACACGCTCACCCATCGCTAGCATGTTCGCATTGTTGTGCTGGCGGGTTGCTTTCGCACTGAATACATCATGCACTAATGCACAACGGATTCCTTTCACTTTGTTGGCGGAAATGCTCATACCGATTCCTGTTCCGCAAATGACGATTCCATAGTCGAACTCGCCTTTCGCAACACGTTCGGCCGCTGGGATGCCGTAGTCAGGATAATCAACTGACCCTTCACAGTCACATCCGATATCTTCAAATTCGATACCTAGTTCTTCCAGTAAATTCGAAACTTCTTGGCGTAAATTTTTTCCGCCATGATCTGATGCTAAGATGACCTTCATTGTGAAGTCCTCCTTCAAAGTCTATTCCATTCGATCGATGTGTTTTTCAATCTCATTCAATGTTTCGATATACGTATCAATCGATAACCCAATCGGGTCGGAGATACTGATATTTGTATTTTCTTCATGAACTGGCTGAACATATTCTATTAAAGTGAAAATTTTATCTCGATCGCTTGGGTAATCACTCATCAACATGACTTTATGATCTTCTGTCATTGTTAAAACTAAATCTGTCCAATCGATTAAATCCTTCGTAAGCGGTTGAGAGGCATGATTAAAGTCGATTCCTTTTTCTTGTAGCGCCTCGATCGCTTTTGGATTGGCTGCTTGTCCGTGACCCGCAAAAACCCCTGCGGACTGCACTTCCAAATCTGGACGTTTATGCTTTAATATTGCCTCGGCCATTGGGCTCCGGCACGTATTCCCTGTACAAACGAATAACACTCGATTCAATCCAGTTCCCTCCTGTCGACGTCTATTCAAAATATACCATACATTGTCCTGAAAACGGTAGCTATTTGCTGGAATTATGAGCATAAAAAATGCTCGGATCCGTTAAACAAATCCAAGCATAAATGATTACATAACCATTTGAATGCCGAGCCATAATAAAATCAAACCACCAATCGCTTCAGAGTACTGACCGAATAAATTTATTCCTTTACGTGATAAAATCATCCCGAGTGTCGCCAATAGAACACTCATCAAGCCGATCAATAGTACGACAACAAACTGGGAAATTCCACCCATTCCCATACTTAATCCAACCGAAAAACTATCCAAACTTACAGTTAGCGCAAGAGCCGCCAAGCCAGAATAATTCACGTATTTTTTCATATCTTTTTCAAAAACTGTCGCCAAAATCATTTGAACACCGATCATAATGAGTAGCCATCCGGAGATAATGTTTGCGATTACTCCGAGTTGATCGGAAATGATTTCACCGAGAGTAATTCCAATTAAAGGCATCAAAATATGCAACAAACCAACGACTAAAATAAAAAACAAAACCATTCTCAGACGAATCTTCATCAGACCTATTGAAAGACTAACAGAAAAAGCATCCATGCCTAGCGCAAAAGCGATTAGAACAAAGGGTGTGAATGTATCAAAAACAGCCATCATCATTTCCATCTCCCATCAACCGGACATGCTATTTCAATGTATGCATGTTTGTTGATGTTTAGAAGAAATTTTGAATGGCTGATACTAGGGTAAATTGTAGCCTTTTCCTTGAAAAGACTTCCATTGATTTTTGCTGGTGTAGCGGTAGCAAACGGATATGTGCCCTTTGGTGGAATTTATGTTCCCTTGAACAGATTATATGCTACCTAACCTTTCACATATGGAACCAAAGGCAAAATTTATGGGCCCATTCGAATGATATATGCTCCCTTTTTGGGATTATATGTGCCTTAGCAAGATTGATCACTGATGACCTGTGATTTTCACATAATATACGGCCAATCGTGTGATTTATGCTCCCATGAATGGGTTATATCCTACCTAACCTTTCACATATGGAACCAAAGGCAAAATTTATGGGCCCAACTATGGATAGATATGGGCCCTCCAACCAAATATATGTGCCTCGGAGCTACTTGATCTCGCTCGCCGCTCGTTCCAAACGATTCATTAATGCTTCACCGATTCCTTCTTTCGAAAAAGATTCAGCTAAGACGACGTCGTAATCATGCTCATCAATCTCTCTTAATCTTTGATAGAGCTGCTGGGTAATTTCAGCTATGTTTTCTCGTGAACCTAAAATAAATGGCTGTTCCAAGTTCATTTCGTGTGCGCGTTCTAAACTGACAAGGTAGCCAACTTTTTTCCCTTGGCCTTTCAACTGATTAGCAATTACCGCCATGTTCCCCGCTTCACGCACGAGCCAAACTGCTGTGTCTGGTGCATAATGTTTATATTTCATGCCGGGCGATCGTGGTTGCTCGCTAGCTGCTAACTTTCCGGTTACGTCAACCGGCCCGATGACGTCCTCGATTTGTTCACGGGTTACGCCGCCCGGCCGTAAGATCATTGGCGTTTCCATTGAACAATCAATAACGGTCGATTCAACGCCGACTCCGGTAATCCCTCCGTCAACAACACCATCGATTCTACCGTTCAAATCTGTGATGACGTGCTCAGCCAAAGTCGGGCTTGGTCGTCCGGAACGATTGGCGCTCGGTGCCGCGACAGGGATTTTCGCTGCTTTAAGTAACGCCCGGCCGACTTCATGATCCGGTATACGAATGCCAACCGTGTCTAGCCCCGCTGTCACATGGCTAGCTAATTGATTGCCTACAGGTAAAATGATGGTGAGCGGTCCCGGCCAAAAGGTTTCCATTAATTTTTTTGCATGCTCCGGTACCTCCGTCACCAGTTCACTGACGGCTTCTACATCTCCAACATGTACGATAAGCGGATTATCCGCTGGGCGTCCTTTTGCTTTGAAAATGTTCTTCACGGCTTGATCGTTCCTTGCATCGGCTCCGAGTCCGTAAACCGTTTCTGTCGGGAATGCGACGAGCTTTCCGTCTTTCAGCCAATCGGCCGCTTCATGTAAACGACGATCTTCAGGCGTATCTATTTTCCATTGTTTCGTGGTGTGATTCACTTCCATCTCGTTCATCCTTTAGTTTTTCTTCCCTTTATTATGCGTGGAAAATAGACATCTTGCAATTATGTGCTTTTCGAAACGGGTTGCAATTTTTTCTCATACCATTCTCCTGGCAGTTCTTCATTCAACGGGGTTTCATAGATTTTTTTAAACTGAATCAGTTCGAGTAATTCTGCGCGCACTTGGTCATTCACGCTGACGATCAATGATTCGTACCCTTGTCGTTCCGCTTCTTCTGCAATCCAGTCAAACACCAACAGGAAAACAGCCATTTTCGTGTTTGATCGAAACATTAATAGACGTCGTAACCATGCATGGGAACCTTCTACTGGTTCAATTACGAAGAAACAGATTTTCTCTTGTCCGAACTCCATGAAAAATCCATGCTCCCTCGCCCAATCTTCTTTTAAATATTCTTGTTTTTGTCGTTCATCTTGAAAAAATTCATCAATTTCCTGTTTAGAACAATGTTCGACTTTTGTTATTTTGACCATTTCTTCACCTCATTTGTTTGTTTCTAAAAAATATGAGGCAAAGATGGCAAATATGATTGTTTATAGAATTTTAATAGAGTGACACTTTTACGCAAAGAACGAAATGATTCCTTTAATCCATTCCCATAAAAAGAACTTCACTTCAGGCTCTTCCTCTTCTTCACCGTCGTGCTCGAGTACTGTCGTGCCATTGGAAAAGTCAACGAAGCACAACGGTGGGAATAACACGCACCACCAATTGTCGCCTTTTCCTTCTCCGATTGTAATCAAGACAGCTTCATAGGTGCCACCCGGATAAATATAATTGTCATAGATTTTATCTGGAAATTCTACGTTCCCGAAGTCTAGCTTATAGGATTGTTCCGTCACAATTTCTCCGACGAGCTCTTCCAATTGCGGCATATTGTTTTTAATTGTCTGGCGAGCTTTTTCAACAGACGTTAACTCTTCGACCCATTCCGTAATTTGTTCACTGACAGCATCGCGGACTTCTCGCTTGATCTCTTGGTCTTTTTCATCGTTGGAGTTTGCCAATATTCTTAGGCGAATCGCTTCATCTGGAATCACCTGACGCTCTTCATTTCCTTCGTGAGCTACTATTTTCGGATAAAACAGTTGTACTGAAATTAATAAAATTAATGTAATAACGATAAATCGCTTCATTTCCCCTCAACCTTTCTCGTAATCTATTAATCTCATTCTCGCCGGCTTCCCAAAGGTCTATACATCGAATGTGAAAATTGTTATGATAAGTTCAATATTTTTAAGAATTACGGTCGGGAGGCGGAATGGATGTTTACATATGAAGTGGATGAGGAAATATCATTGAAATTAATTGATGAAGGCGATGCTGAAACGGTCTTCAAGTTGACAGATCAAAGTCGGGACTACTTAAGAGAATGGCTTCCATGGATTGATATGACGACTGAAATTGGTGACACGCGGAATTTTATTAAAGCTTCGAAGAAAATGTATGCGGAAAGCAAAGGGCTGAACACCGTTATACTCTACAACGGAGAAGCGGCAGGCATTGTTGGTTACAATGAGGTGGATTGGCAAAATAAAATCGCTTATATCGGTTATTGGCTTGGGGAAGGCTTTCAAGGAAAAGGCATTATGACACGCGCAACACAAGCGTTGGTTGATTATGCGTTTGAGCAGCTGAACCTACATAAAGTTGATATTCGAGCGGCGGTGGAAAATAAAAAAAGCCGGTCAATTCCGGAACGTCTCGGATTCCAGGAAGAAGGAAAAATCCGTGCGGGTGAGTTGTTATATGGAAAGTATGTCGACCATGTCGTTTACGGGTTGCTGAAGGAAGAATGGGAGAAAATGAATGCTAGTGAGGCATAAAAATATTACTATTCGGAAAATGAAGGATGAGGATCTCCGTTTGATGATGAAATGGTTAAACGATGATCAAGTATTGGCTTTTTATGAAGAGCCACCTTCTGATTGGAATCGTATAGTGAAAAAATACCGACCACGGATTGAAGGCAATCATTATGTGACACCTTGTATAATTGAACACGACGACCAGCCAATTGGTTATATCCAATATTATGAGATCCAACCAAATAAGCTAGATGAATACGGCATCTTCCTGAACAACGGCAAGCTTTATGGAATCGATCAATTTATTGGCGAACCAACGTTGTGGGGTAAAGGGATTGGGACGCAGATGATTCGAATGGTATTGAGCGAATTAAGTCGCGAAGGTGCCACAAAGGTGTTGTTGGAAGTGAATTCAGCAAACCGACGGGCCATTCGAGCCTATGAGAAAAGCGGATTTCGTAAAATAAAAGATCTTGAAGATCACTTGCTGTTAATGGAATGGATCCCAGACAGCAATTAACCGCATCGTTTTTACTTTAACACTGAGCAAAAACGATGCGGTCTTTTTATTAAGCTCTGGTCTTTATATGCGATATTGGCGCAATTCCTTATTAAAGAAACGCACCCGATTGTTTTAAACAATATATTTATTTGTGCTGTTAAAAGAAACTTTTGTAGACCGAGTGTAAATCGTTTTAAATCCTTTTGTTTTTTCCTTTAAATCAAAAGGTTTATTTAGTATGTTAACTTTTTTATCGTAACATGTTCTTAATAAGCTTTTTAGCATTAACTGGTATTGCAGTATTAATTGAAAAATTCCATATGTGGTTTATCCTGTTTATAATAATATAACCTATCCTGTAATGTACCAGTATGAAATTCAAATTTATGCCCATCGGGATCAGTAAAATAAATAGATTTTTTATCTCTTTCATCCCTAGAACGCCCAGTTAAAATATTTACTCCTAGTTTTTCCAACTTATCATAAGCATAATGAAAATCAGCATCCTCGATTGTAAAGGCTATGTGGGTATATGATTGGCTTATTTCACTACGAGGAATATCCTGTTCTAAATTTAGTGCCAACCAAATTCCATTCAAGTCAAAGTAGACTGTGTCTCTTCCTTTAACCAACAATTTAGCATCAAATACACTTTGATAAAATTTAATGGATCTATCTAAATCAGAAACAGAGAACGTTAAATGATTAATTCCTTTTACAAACAACTACATCACCCTAAAAATTTTTATACTACAATCTGGCCCTTATACCAATACTGGCGCTTCTTTTTATTAAGGAATTGCGCCCGATTCCTGAATAGTAGACGTTAGACCAGTACCAATGACAGCAAGAGAAGGTTTAGTATCTTTGCTTTCTTAGCTCCTAAGCCTCTTTCATAAATATAAGGTTAACGATTTAAAGCTCTACGAAAACCGTCAAATATGCTGATTGTTGCTGATAAAACAAGGATGATTATTGCACCCCCAACTAACCAAAATTTAAATTGTGAAGATGAAATATTAAACAGATCACTCATATACGAAAGAAATTCGGGTTGAAATAGATTCGGGTTGCTTAAAATCACAATAAACAGACTAGTTGAAATAAGTTCAATTACCGTATTAAAGATTGCTATTTTTGTTGTCCATTTCCCTATAATTAGTTTATAAATAGAAGAACTTACTTCAAGTAGGATGACTACGAGAACCAATGGCCAATAGCTCATTAAGACTCCCTGAGTTAAGGCTGGCATCACAAATTCAAGTCCAACTTCACTACCTTCATATACACCTATCAATTGATTGGCATAAAAATATAACGTTGCCCAAACTGTTGTCCACATCAAAGATCCAAATACCCTTAGCTTCGTAATCGAATTTTCACCTGAAATATAAGCGACGTTTTTTAAATCATTGGGAGTCCATTTTTTGAAATTTGTTGCTAAGGGTTCCCCATATTTGCCTTTATCCGTTCGTTCTAAAATGGCAAACACAAGCGTTAACCAGAAAAAAACTTGGATACCAACTTGAATAACAACCCATATTCCTTCACCTATGATATGGAGTACAGCATTTAAGATAGCCTCCTCCTCACCGAAAGCACCAAAGTACTTCGCTATCATAGAAATTAGTGCGACAACGGCAGCAATCGGTACAATCATTTTCAGCAACGATACATAAATATCAAAATAACGTGGACCAATCAAATGCATTGGCTGGTCTCGATACTCGCTGGCTAATGCTGCTGGATTCCCCAATTCTTGAAGAACAGTATTTACATCTTCTTCGTCATAATCATCAGGTAGCGTATCCTCAATTGTAGACCTTAATTCAAGACCAATGTCAGCACGGTTTTTTTCAGGTAACCTGCGAGTGACTTCCTGTATATAGACATCAATCAGATTCATTTTTTCCTCCTCCTTCTAATAATTTATAAAGCACCTTGGAGTTTTCAATCCATTCTTCTTTTAACTGCAAGTAAATTTCGTGTCCATATTCACTTAAAACATAATATTTTCGTGGTCTATTTTCAGATTTATCCCAGCTACTCGTAACTAACTCCCGTTTCTCTAAACGACGAAGCAATGGATATAAGGTGCTCTGATCAATATCGATTCCTGATTTCTCCAATAACTGAACAAGTGAATATCCATACTGAGGAGTTCCCAATTGACTTAGAACTGCTAATGTCAACGTTCCTCTCCTAAGCTCTGTCGCTAAAGAATTCTTCAAATCATCCATACACCCACCTCATTTCATACTATACATCACACACTGTATATCGTACACTATGCAATATACACTATTATTGTTATAAAAGCAACATATTTTTCAAACCGTTGGACATTACTCTTGCCTTTCGAGAAAATCATTCCAAAAAATGGTCCGTTTCTTGATTAAAAATAATTAAATATTGCAAAATTACTTAGCCTTAATGGATTATAAAAAGCCGTTCGATTCCGGATCGTCATAGATTTCATGAAGAAGGAAAAATCTGCGCGGGTGAATGGTTGTATGGAAAGTATGTCGATCATGTCGTTTACAGGTTGCTGAAGGATGAGTGGGAGAAAATAAATGCTAGTGAAGCATAGGCATATAAAGATTCGAAAAATGAGGATTGAGGATCTCCGTTTGATGATGAAATGGTTAAACGATGATCAAGTATCGGCTTTTTTAAGAGGAGCCACCTTCTGACAGCAATTAACCGCATTGTTTTTGCTTTAACACTCAACAAAAACGATGCGGTCTTTTATTTGGCTTTGGGCTTTATACGCGATATTGGTGCAAAACGCGCCCATTTCTGGAGCAAAGCACCTCATAAACCATCAACATATTGTTTTGCCTCTAACAACGAAAGCCCAAAGGCTTGCCTTACCTCTTTAACAGCTTGAACTTCTTTTCCCTCTTTAAGCAGAACTCGCAGTTTTTCAGTTAGAGAATCACGCCCGCTTCCAGAATACTACTTACCAAATACTTCTTGATTTTCGAATACCCGTCTTCTTGTATAATGGCGAATCGAAAAACCATAGATCGTAAATAACAGCATTACTAATACCCATATAGCGTCTCTATACGTTTCATATGGTATGATCGTTATAATTCGGTGATAAAGTTCCAAGGCAAGCCAGCCAACAGGAAATACAGGAAGTGCGTATTTAGCTGATTTGGCTAATATTATTTTCCCTTTTTCGTTTTTGGAATTCTCGCTTCTTGAAAATTTGATATGTATAATAAGAGCATATATAAAAAATGGAATTATCAATGCGCCTATAATAAGCATTAATGATCGAATCCCCCTTAAAATAGTTCTAACATTAGTTCCCTTTTATTCTGCTATGTGGCCCAATTGAAACGTAGTCCTTACTAAGCAATTGCGCACATCTATGAAAGATCATGAAATTTAAAACACATGTTAATCATTAGTAATTTTTAATATTCATAAGCTGTACATGTATAGCTACAAGAACTTCATCTGGTATATTTGTATGGAATTTCTCTACTTCAGGCACAGTACTTCTTCCATAACTGCGCCCGATTGATGTATAACTTTTTTCTAGGAAAATATTGAAATTAGTAAACTGAGAGCAAAAAGAATAAATGCAAACAGTATCGTAAAGTACATAATTAACTCAAGTGAGGTAAGTTTTCTTTGTTTTTTAGTCTTTTCTAAATCCCTTAGATAAAAGCCAGCACTTATAATAAGCAATGCGCTAGCTACAACTCTTAAAATTTCCACTAGAAGATCCAATTATATAACCCCTTTCCCCACAAAGCATTTTTCCGTTTCCGGAATATAAATCCGTACTCATTTAAAGCGCCCGATTGCTGATAGATACTATTTTACAGAGTCAACAATTTTTTCGCATCTATCAATGACAAACCGTATTTCTCTCTCAATGATTTCACAGTCTTTACTTCCGTTGAACTTTTTAATATTTCTTTTGCTTCATTTTTCATATCGTCATATTCTCCAGTTTTCTTCAAAAGCCTAAGGTTTTCTTTTTTTAGAGCACTGTTTTGACTCATTAAACTGATACTCCAACCTAAGAGCAATAGCATAATTAATATTGAGCTTATTTCTGACCACTGCATCTAAATGACCTCCCTATAATTTATTTCATAATCTGGCCCGATTCTAACTCAAACCTTGCACGACAACCGCCCGAAGCAATAGAGGTGTCGAGCATTCTAGCATTCACGCTTACATCCCCTCCTAATTCATTTTTTGCTGCAATCTGGCATGACTAAACGAGAGGATGAAGCATTAAAAAAGGTCTCAATTGTTCATTATTATTTAGGTAATACTCTCAAACACTTTTATAAAGATGAATGGTAATGCTGTGGCTATTGAAACACCAATCATAGTGGAAGAAGCTACTAATAGTCTGTATTTTTGTTTTGATATTTCCTTTCTCTTTAATGCAATATTTAGCGCCTTAATTATTGTACTAATCGCCATACAAATAATTATTATTGAATTAAGACTAACTAAAGATACCTCCATATTTCCCCTCCAATCGTAAACACCTTTTATAAAACAAACTATGTAGTTAAATAGCCGGTTTGTTGAAGAAAAATAATTCTATATTTTAAAATTACTTAGCCCTAATGTATCATAAGTTTCTGTGTTTTGAAGAAGATTTCCTAAAATAATCAAGTCTTTTTTTGTTACGTTATTGCTTCGATCTTGAATACTGGTTCTAAAACCTTCCTTATAGAAATTTGATGTCAGCCGAGTGTGTGGTCGATTTCATTAGACCGACTTGAAGCTGGTTAGATATGTCATATATTTACTTCCTAGTTTGTCAGAGATAACAGTTCGGAAAGATAAAAAGCCAAGTTCCATACTGATTTTTCAGCAAGGAAATTGGCTTTGATTTCACTTGAAGACGTCTCAAACGATGATCACTTAAGCATTCATGAAGACCTCTTCTAATGAACGTTCTTCTATTTTCATTTCATACAGATGAACATCCGATTGAATAATCTTTTTGGAGACTTCTGGCAAATCTTCTTCTGAAGGTACCTGTAGGAGTGTAGAATCTCTTTTAGCTTCCATAAAGATTATGTCTGTGTTCATTTTCTCGGACAGTTTTTGAATATCATCTTTCTGCAAAATCGGTTTTGTTCTAACGGAAATAGTAACGCCTGCACCTTTGTCTTCTTTTAATTGACGTGGGGTACCTAGTTTTTTAATCTCACCATCACTGAGAATGCCTACCCGATCACTTACTTTATCAATTTCATCTAAATTGTGTGAGGTAAGGAAGATCGTTTTTCCTTCTTCCTTCAACTTTATTACTAAGTCTCGTATCTTAATTGCTGATTCTGGGTCAATTCCTGATGTTGGCTCATCTAGAATAATTAAATCAGGATTTCCTAGTAACGCTTGAGCTATACAAATTTTCTTTTTCATACCAAAGGAATAGGACTTGATTTTTTTCTGTGCGGCGCCCTCTAGGCCTACTTCTTTCATTAATGTTTTCAACTCTGGCTTGTTACGCTTATCGCCTGCTAACTTCCCCATGTAGCGTAAAAAGTTTAACCCTTTCATATTTTCATATAAATTAGAGACGTCTGGCATAACACCTATTCTTTTTTTGACATGGTTGAGTTGCCTGTCTGAAAAGCCCATTATTGTAAAAGAGCCTGAGCTTTTATTCGTTATACCTGTAATCGTATGAATGAAGGTAGATTTCCCAGCTCCATTATGACCTACAAAACCAAAAACCTCACCTTGGTAGATTTCTAAGTTAATATCTTTTAACACTTCCGTTGTTCCGTACTTTTTAGTTAAATGATTCACTTCGATTATACTCATATCTATAAATCCTTCCTTTGCATAATGAACACAGATATTAAAAAGTAGAACGCTCCAATAACGATGGGAACGAACATCAAAGCGATCGAACCTTCTAAATATCTATAAGGTAATAAGTATT
Organism: Allobacillus salarius; assembly: GCF_007559425.1. Classification (GTDB taxonomy): domain Bacteria; phylum Bacillota; class Bacilli; order Bacillales; family Alkalibacillaceae; genus Allobacillus; species Allobacillus salarius. The sequence goes on from NZ_VMHE01000016.1 coordinate 19,765, forward strand.
TGAACGGGACTAAATACCAATTATTCGAGACAGCTGAAGCTAGCCCTAAAATCGGTAAGGCAATACCGAATAGAATACCTAAGAACATTGTTAATTTTGACTTTGTGAATACGGTGGAAACTAAAACGACAAAGCTAACAATGTAAAATAAAAATACGAAGGAATGAAAATAATCTTTTAAAAACCATGAACCAGAGATGATGAATATAACTGCAAATGATATCGTTATCGTAGCTACCCAAAATAACAATGTGCCTAAAAATTTACCTACCATGATCTGCACTCTCGACGTTTTCGTCACGAGTAAACGCATCGTTTTTAATTCGATTTCCTTGTTGATTAAATCATGAGACGTCGCAAAAACAAATAGAAATCCAAGTATTAATACGATGAGAGCGATTGCTGCAGTATATACTGTTCCTTCCTCACCACCGATTTTTACAATTTCTTGAATCAAACCTGGGTTGCTATCAATGAACGTAGCTGATTGATAAGATACAAATGTAATAAATAATATAATTAGGATGGACCGCACACTTTTAAAAGACTCAAGAAACTCTCTTGTTAATATATGAATCATTTTGCTTTCTCCTTTTGTCATCTATTTATTTCAAGTCATGAGATGTCATTTTGTCCAATTCCTGTTTTCTCTTTTTTTCGAGAGATTCTCTACCTGATATCCAATCTCCCAGTAAAATCGTTGTGCCTAAAATGGCAATAAACCAAAAGTCTCTTGAGCCGACGTCCATTTTTCCTGATAGAAGAATGTAAATCAGGAGTATGACATAGCCTACTGGTAGTATACCTCCCCAAAAAACTTTATTTCTTGTTGAAAGAAAGTGTTGAAGAACGAGTATGAAAATCGCGAGTAAAATATTTAGAGACCAATGCATTGCTACCTCTCCTTTTCTTTTTTATATTTTTCAATAATTAATTTTGCTTCTTCCAAATTGATTCGATCATCAATTGATAGCTTTTTAATAAACTGAATAAATTCTTCATTTTCCGCTGCATCATTTAATTTTATTTTTTCAATTAACCGATCTAACTTAATCCTTACCGTCGGATAAGAAACCTCATACACTTTTGCAATTTCTTTTAAAGAACCTGAATTCATGACGAATTTTTTGATGAACTCCACATCCTCTTGGTCCAATGACAAGATCCAACTTGGTACATCTCTTATATCCATTTAATCACCTCATCTCATCAAATGTGTAATTTTACTTTAACATTAACTTTAATTAAATTAAAGTATATTTTAATATTATTTAAAATTTATTTATGTCATGTTAAATTTTATTCCATAAAAAAGAAGCCTCTCAATAGTTCAGTAGACTAATGAGAGGCTTCGCTTTAACACGCAGCAAAAACGATGCGGTCTTTTTTATTAATGTCTTGAATAATTTCAGGGCTGGAAGCAGAGAAGGCTTGCTGAATTAACTTGCTTACTGCCTCACCTTGTTGATAGCCAATTTCGAAGGCGAGCTGCTTTGGCTCTAGTCGCTTTGCTTGTGCAATGATTTGTTCATAAGCATACAATCCGTTATTTTCTGCAAACAATGCCATTTCCGGGTCGAATATGACCGTATCGCTCAAGCTGTCTCGGTCTGATTGTGCGATGTATGGTGGGTTGGAAACGACGACGTCAATGTTGTGACCAGCTTCGATTACGGGTTCTAAAAAACTTCCTTGGAGAAACTCAATGTCCGCGTCATGGGTCATTGCATTTCGACGAGCGATTTGAAGGGCTTCGTGCGATAAATCCGTTGCAAGCACACGTAAGTCAGGCAGCTCTTTTTTTAATGAAATCGCAATGATACCACTTCCTGTACCAACATCAACAACGGTTTCTGTTCCAGAGAGTTTGCCGAGCAAGTATTGGACTAATTCCTCAGTTTCCGGGCGTGGAATAAGAACATTTTCATCGACGTAAAAATCGCGTTCATAAAACGTCGCTGTATTCGTGAAATGTTCGAGTGGTTTGCCTGTTGCTGCATGTGATTCAATCCACTCGACGAATGTTTCGTACGTTTTCGTTTCCAGTTTTTCATGAGCATCCATAAATAAACCGCTCATCGTCGCATCCAACAAATAACACAACATGAGATCTGCTACGCGTTCTTCTCGATTATGTGTTTGTAAAAAAGAAGAAGCCCATTTGCGAGCTTCTTGAATCGTTGGTTGTTTCATGTATGTCACCGTTTCTATCGATTATTCCGTAATTTGATCAAGTTTCGATGTTTGTTCTTCAATCGTTAACGCTTCGATAATTTCAGAAAGTTTTCCTTCCATAATTTGATCGAGTTTATTGATCGTCAAATTAATGCGGTGGTCTGTCACACGGTTTTGTGGGTAGTTGTACGTACGGATTCGTTCCGAACGATCGCCTGTACCGACTGCTGACTTACGGTTTTCATCGTATTCTGCTTGTGCTTCTTGTTGGAATTTCTCATATACACGAGCGCGCAGAACTTTCATCGCTTTTTCTTTGTTCTTGATCTGCGATTTTTCATCCTGACAAGATACGACTGTTCCCGTTGGCACGTGGGTCAAACGGACAGCTGACATTGTCGTGTTAACACTCTGTCCACCTGGTCCACTGGAAGCAAACGTGTCGACACGAATATCTTTTTCATGAATATCCACTTCGACTTCCTCCGCTTCAGGAAGTACAGCGACCGTTGATGTTGACGTATGAATCCGTCCACCCGACTCGGTCTCAGGTACACGTTGTACACGGTGTGCACCGTTTTCGTATTTCAATTGAGAATACGCGCCTTTACCGGTAATCATGAAGATGATTTCTTTATAACCACCCATATCGGATTCGTGCGCGTCGATGATTTCAGTTTTCCAATTATGGGCTTCCGCATAGCGTGCGTACATACGGTAAAGGTTTCCGGCAAATAAAGCTGCCTCTTCCCCGCCTGCTGCACCACGAATTTCCATAATAACGTTTTTATCATCATTCGGATCTTTCGGAACGAGCAGTAATTTCATCTCTTGTTCCAGTGGTTCGATTTGTGGCTCGAGTTCGTTCAGTTCTTCTTGAGCCATTTCCACCACTTCTTCGTCAGACTCTTCTTCTAGCATCGTTTTCGCTTCGTCTATTTGTTGCCGAATTTCTTTATATTGACGAAACTTCTCGACGATTGGCTGCAGGTCTGATTGCTCTTTTGAATAATCGCGTAATTTATTGGAATCATTGATGACTTCTGGGTCCATCAGTTTTTCAGTCAATTGATTGTAACGATCTTCGATATTTTCCAATTTCTCGAACATATGCTGTTCACCTCTACTTTTTCCTTCATTATTATATTACAGTAATGGGCTACCGTCAAAAACAGCAAGCACTAATCGATTGTCAGTGCTTGCTATGTTATCTTATTGATTCATTTCTGATTTTGATACGTGATACAAATGTGGGTGATTTGGCACTTCATGATGGTGACGGCAGCGTGGCTCGTACGATTCAGAAGCACCAACCATAATTACTGGATCGTCATATGAAGCGGGTTCACCATCAATCAGACGCTGTGTACGCGTTGCCGGGGATCCACACACGGGGCAAATCGCATGCAACTTTGATACCATTTCACTATTCGCCATTAATAGTGGCATCGGACCGAACGGCTCTCCTCTGAAGTCTTGATCAAGACCAGCCACAATGACGCGAATGCCTCGATTCGCTAATCGTTGAGTCACTTGAACGATTTCTTCGTCAAAGAATTGGACCTCATCAATCCCAATGATATCCAGGTCATCCGTTACGTATTCTTCGATTTCTGAAGCTTGTCGAATCGGATGAGCAATGATGGCATTCCCGTTATGAGAGACGACTGAATCATCTTTATAGCGGTTGTCGATTGCTGGTTTAAATACAGCAATTTTTTGATTGCCATATGTCGCTCGCTTCACACGGCGGATGAGTTCTTCTGATTTTCCAGAAAACATACTTCCGCAAATAACTTCCATCCAGCCTTTATGGTTCATTATATACATCATGAGAGGCACCTCTTTTTTCGTAGTTTCGATTTATTTGTTGAATCATTTTCGTAGGTAATGCTTGCGGTTTTTGTCAAAATGACATGAATTATCATACCCGCAGATGGTCACTTATCATTCTACCGAATCCGCGGGGGAATAAAAAGGGTTAGTTTTTCCTAATTTTGATTTTTGTCATCACATTGTTTAGATAAAAGTAGATTCGCTTGGCTTTGATTAGATGAAGGTTTTTTATTCGAGTCTGACAGATTTAGGGCTAGCCGCCCGATAAAACGGTCTAGACGCCCAATCAGGAGGCTGAGACACCCGATTATGCGTTCCAGCCGCCCGATTACGCGGCCCAGACACCCGATTACGCGTACCAGCCGCCCGATTAAGCGGTGCAGCCGCCCGATAAAATGTTTCAGCCATCCAACAAAGAACCCTAGCCACTCGACATAAAAAGAAAAAAGCTGACCGCGATCAGCCGCATCCCTTTGATAGGTGATTGGCTGAATTACGGTCAGCGTTTGTTTTCTCATCTTATTAGTTAAGATTGTATTTTTTCTTGAATCGGTCTACACGGCCACCGACTTTGTCAGCTTTTTGCTTACCAGTGTAGAAAGGATGTGACTCTGAGCTGATTTCAACTCGGATTAATGGGTACGTATTGCCGTCTTCCCATTCGATTGTTTCGTCAGAATTAAGAGTAGATCCAGACAAAAATTTGAAATCAGAACTTGTATCTAAGAATACAACTTTGCGGTATTCCGGATGAATATCCTTTTTCATGGTTAACCCTCCTTGCCCTGAATCCTGTGGAAACAGAGTTTTTTCAAAACAACGGTGTGCTTTGTCTTTTCATACAGAGTGATTATATCAACTGCATGTTCATAATGCAAGAAGTTTTTACTGTGCTAAGACTAGTTTTTCCCTTGCATTTCATCTTCCATTCGTTTGAAGAATTCATCGTTCGTTTTCGATTGTCTTAATCGCTTCATGAAGCGTTCGAGGAATCCATTTTGATCCTGCATCGTTTTCCGGATGGCCCACATTTTATCGAGTTGATCTTTCGGTAACAACAGCTCTTCTTTCCGTGTGCCGGAGCGCAATACATCGATTGCTGGGAAGATTCGACGCTCGGCCAAGCTTCGGTCGAGGTGAAGCTCCATGTTCCCCGTTCCTTTAAATTCTTCGTAAATGACATCGTCCATGCGTGATCCTGTATCGACTAAGGTCGTTGCCAAGATGGTCAAACTGCCGCCTTCTTCGATATTTCTCGCCGCACCGAAGAAACGTTTTGGACGGTGGAAGGACGCTGGGTCGATCCCTCCGGACAATGTTCTTCCACTTGGCGGGATGACGAGGTTGTAAGCACGCGCTAAACGCGTAATACTATCCATGAGAATTACGACATCTTGTTTATGCTCAACAAGTCGCATCGCTCGTTCTAACACAAGTTCGGAAACCTTAATATGGTTTTCCGGAACTTCATCGAACGTGGAACTGACAACGTCTACCTCATCAGCGACAGAGCGTTCGATATCCGTCACTTCTTCTGGACGCTCATCGATTAAAAGTATGATCAATTTGGAATGTGGATGATTTTTCGTAATCGCATTCGCCATTTCTTTTAATATCGTTGTTTTCCCCGCTTTTGGCGGGGCAACGATGAGGCCACGTTGACCAAAGCCGACGGGTGACATCATATCAACAATCCGAGTTGATAATACATTGCTCGTCGTTTCCAAGTTCATTTTCCGATCAGGATAAAGAGCGGTCAGGCCTGGAAAGTGGATTCGTTCTTTCGCGCTTTCCGGGTCGTCACCATTGACGGCGTCGACGTGTAGTAGGCCGAAATAACGCTCATTTTCTTTTGGTGGACGTGCTTTTCCGGAAACCAAGTCGCCATTTCTTAGGTCAAAACGACGGATTTGGGATGCGGAAATATAAATGTCTTCCGGACTCGGCGCATAGTTAATCGGACGCAAAAATCCGAAGCCTTCTGTCGGGATAATTTCTAAAATCCCATCAACGAATAGCTTGCCGTCTTTTTCAGCTTGCGCTTTTAAAATCGCAAAAATCAATTCTTTTTTGTTTAGTTTTGCATAGTAAGAAACGCCGAAATCACGTGCAAGGGCATAGAGGTCCTTGAGTGTTTTCGTTTCTAACTCTGCGATTGTCAATGTTTTTGACAAATCATTACACCACGCTTTTATTTTATATTATTTTTCATTCAAATTTATTTTGGAAATAAAGGGATGATCTCTTGGGTTGGGAAGAGAAAATCTTGGGGTAAAATTATGACTCTTCCATTGTATCGATTTTACTGTCAGATAGCAAGAAAGAGTCTGATTTTTTATTGGGATTTACTGTTAAAAAGACTGGCTAGGAAGTTCTAGCCAGCTTACGTTCTTTTATAATTCTAATGCTATGTTGCGGGTAAGGCTCCGGATTGTGATGAAAAGGCCGACTAATATGATCAGCGTTCCGGTTAGTGAGATGAAAAAGTGAGATTCCCAAAAATTATTGAAGTCTATTCCGTTTATTGTGATTACAAGAAACTCATTTTCCCAAAAGTAATCTAGTATTCCAAATAAAAACAATGAAATGATGATGGCAATCGTCCCTCCAAACCAACCAAGTCTGTAAAAGGATAACCCGATGGTCCATCCTATGAAAAAGATGGCCAGCGAAGAGAGGTAATAACCGACTGAAGCAAGGAGAAGGTTTTCACCGAAACCACCTAATTCAAGCGTGCCATTAATAGGCAGTTGAAATACGTTCTTTGCAACATATGCCAAACCGAGAAACACAAGTGCAATCAATAAAGAAAGAAATGTTGTTTTGATGGCAGCTGCGATGGTCCCTTTCAAGTAATTTTTACGAGTAACACCATGGAAAGCGAGCAACGTAAGATAAGGATAAACCGCCATGACTCCAAAGACTATCATGACGACAGAATAAGCATCAAATGCCGTGGTGAACACATCACCTGTCTCTACGCTAAAAATAACTTTTACGATTGTGACACCAATTTGTAATACGAGTAATACGGTTGCTACGATGAGTATCCATGTGGCGAAAAATCGTTGTAAATCATTCGTTACTAGTTTGCTCATCACTACGCTTCCCCTCCTGTCAAATGGATAAATAAATCTTGCAAAGACACATTGCCGATTTCAAGCTCTTGCTTCTTCGCTTTCTGACGCTCTTCTTCGCTTAATTCACCGTAGATTGTCACGGATTTCGTCGGGCCCAGTCGTTGTTCGTTCAGTACTTTTTTCCCAGAAACGAATTGATCGACAGCATTTGCTTCACCGATCACTGTCTGCCCTTTCAGCGTCATTGCTTCGTACTCATCGTGAAGCAGTAATTTCCCTTGGTGAATCATAACAATCTCATCGAACAAATAGTCCATTTCCGAGACGAGATGTGTTGATAGAATAAACATGCGTGGGTGTTCCGCTTGCTCATCAAGGACTTCATTGTAAAATTTCTTTCGCGTCGGTGCGTCCATTCCTGTGTAAACTTCATCAAATATTGTGATTGGCGCTCTGCTTGCTAATCCTAAGACAACTTGCAAGGCCGACCTCATTCCTTTCGACAATTCACTCATACTTTTTTTTGTTGATAAGTTAAATGTTTTGATTAACTCATCCGCATATATTCGGTCGAAATTCGGACGGAATGTTTCAGTCATATCAAGCATTTCTCTGACTTTCAATGATTGATCACGTTGGGAGTCTGATAGGAACATGACCTGTTGCATCCGTGATTGATTTTCAAAGATAGGCTCCCCATCCAAAGTGATTTCTCCTTGATCTGACTGCTTAAGCCCAGCAATTAAAGAGAGCAACGTTGTTTTCCCTGCGCCGTTTCGACCGATCAGTCCAACGATTTTATTTCCTTCGACATTAAAGTCAATTTCATTAATTACTTCATGCTTTTTAAATGACTTTGACACTCGCTTGATTTCCAATTTATGACTCATTCTCTTCACCTCTCTTAATCTTTCGAATCAACTTGAGCATTTCTTTTTCCTCAATCGCTAATTTCTCAGCTTCTTGCACCATCGGAGAGACGTAATTATCCATAAAGGCATCCCGACGTTTCTGCACTAACTTTGACTTTGCACCCTCCGCGACAAACATGCCAACACCTCTTTTCTTAAATAAAATTCCTTCGTCGACGAGTTGATTCACTCCCTTTGCTACCGTCACATGGTTAATCTCGTAAAACTGAACTAGCTGATTGGTTGAAGGCGCTTGATCTCCTTCTTTTAGTTGATTGTTAACGATTTGGTCTTCAATACGCTCTCGCACCTGTTGAAAGATCGGCTTCCCTTCATCAAAATCTCTTCGCATTGTCTTCACCGCCTTATTGTTTGGCTTTGTTGATTTATTGTGTTTGCTTGTTGTTTGTTGGTTATATAGTTGAGTATATAACCATAATGCGTTTAGGGTTTGAGTTTGTCAATGGTTTATGAAGTAATTTGTTTATGAATGCATTTTTCTAAGGATGTTTGTGAGAGGTAGGCAGCTGGAATGCGGTATAGGGCAGCTTCCACTCTTTTATCGGCGGGTTTTTTGCGTTTATTGGCGGGTTTTTTGTATTTATCGGCGGGTATGTTCAGTTTATCAGCGGGTTTAACTCATTTATCGGCGGGTTTTCATCTTTTATCAACGGGGTTTATCTTTTTATCGGTGGGTTCAATTCATCTCCGAGTTTGGCTCCTTATTGCAGTCAAATTAGATAAGTAGCTAAAATCCTCTGAATTGAAGTCATAATAGAGATGATATTTTCTGAACTTCTTATCTCCCTTCTTTTTGAATGATGCTTTGTTTAACATATCCCTCGCTGTACTGTTAGCTCTAAGTAGTGCGAAGTCACGAAACTTTTGGTTTGTTATGATGGGACTCATCAATAAGAAATAATCTTTCAATGTATTTTCATGTGCGTTGCTGGAACGGTGGCCACAACCAACACATTGCCATCTGAGTTTGTACATCTTCATGCCTACCACTCCACAATTCATACAAATTACACCTTTTAAAATATCCTCTGCGCTGACTTTCGATGTTTTTAATATATCTGGAATATAGGTTTGATGGTGATTGGAAATGGTTTTAGTGAGGTTACTCATTTCATTTAACGTCAGTAGATCTTGTTGATATTTTTTGATAAGTTCGCGGAAAAGAGAAGGTAACCGTTGAAGAGAGATAACTTTTTCAGCATGGTGATTATTTGTAGGATCAATTCGTAATCGTGTTTGAGAATTCGTCATGACAACGTAATACTCAATTGGCAAATTACTGTATCCTAGTTTCTCTAACCATACCGCGAGTTGATATGCTTGCTCTTCAGCTTGAAGAACGGGATCATCGAATACTTTTATTTGCTGATCTTTTTTCTGGATTACTTGATGAACTGTGTCATCGAACATTAGATCATCACTATAATATTTTGATTCAAGAATGAGTAGAAATTTAGATGTGATAATTAAAAAATCTATTTGAAAGTAGGATGAGTGAAGATATAGGCGAGTGTTTTGTAATATGTTGTGTGGAGTTGGAATTTTACTGAGTGGATAATATAATCTTGATTCACCGTATAAACCAGAGAGTTCATTTCTGATCCTTTTTTCAACAAATGGGTAACGGCTGTGATTCTGAGGTAGACGGTGGTACAGAGCTTGTAGCTTGAGAACGTGAGGGGGTATCGAGGACTTTCTATCAATAGACAAGTTATATCTCTCCTTATATGTAATTTTAATATTATTATAGCTTATAGTTTGTCGCTGACAAGCAACTAGAGGCTTGAATACTGAATTCAACATTGTTGCTTTATTTATCAGCGGCTTTTTTGCATTTATCGGCGGCTGTGCTCAGTTTATCAGCGGCTTTTTTGCATTTATCGGCGGCTATGTTCAGTTTATCAGCGGGTTTAAGTCATTTATCGGCGGCTCTCCCCTCCTTTCGTCAAACGACTAGACCACTGCTTTGGAGCTACAACGGCAACATAAAAAAATGCCCATTTTTGCCTAAGCAAAAATGATCAACTTAATAATTTAAAAAACCAACCGCCACAGCGGTTGGTTTCCTTAATGAATTTACTCATCTGTCATGACGAGGTTTGGTTTTGTTTTGAGGCGGTGGGTACCGTCAACGAAACGGATGGTACCTGATAGCGCGCGCATAACTAGGGTTTGTGTTGTTGCGCGGTCGCCTTTGAATTGCACACCTTTCAGCAGTTCACCGTCTGTAATGCCGGTGGCTGCGAAGATGGCGTCGTCACCTGAGACGAGGTCTTCCATTGTGAGTACACGGTTCGGGTCGTCAATGCCCATTTTTTTGCATCGTTCGATTTGTTCGTCGTTTTCTGGTTTCAAGCGGCCTTGGATTTCTCCGCCGAGGCATTTTAATCCGACGGCAGCGAGTACTCCTTCTGGTGCACCGCCTGTTCCGAATAAGATATCAACGCCTGTATGGTCAAATGCTGTATTGATTGCGCCGGCAACGTCGCCTTCTGGAATCAGCTTAATCCGTCCACCGTTTTCACGGATCTCATCAATGATATGTTGGTGTCGAGGTCTGTTCAACACACAAGCGACGACATCTTGTACAGCTTTTCCTTTTGCTTCGGCAACAGCTTTCAAGTTGTCTGTGACAGAAGCATTCAAGTCAATTTTCCCAACAGCTTCCGGACCGACAGCAATTTTTTCCATATACATGTCCGGCGCGTGAAGCATATGTCCGCGGTCTGCAATCCCGACGACTGCAAATGCCCCCCAACTACCTGATGCAACGATGTTCGTTCCTTCGACTGGGTCAACCGCGATATCTACATCCGGTCCACCTGTCATTCCAAGCTCCTCACCGATATAAAGCATCGGAGCTTCGTCTCTTTCGCCTTCACCGATGACAACTCGTCCATTCATTGGAATTGTATCAAATACCGTTCGCATTGCTTCCGTTGCTGCGTTGTCCGCTTCTTCTTTCTCTCCTCGGCCCATCCAACGTGCAGAGGCCATAGCTGCCGCCTCCGTTACACGAACGATTTCCATTGATAAACTTCTTTCCATATAGGTTCCTCCCCTTTTGGTGTAGCGATTCCCTCGTCTGTTTGTTTATATATTTTGATAAAATTTCTGATCTTCTTCTGTCATTGCTTCTTTCCATACGACAGCGCCTAAATCAGTTAATTTTTTCGTTATGTCATGGTAGCCTCGTTCGATATGCTCTAGTCCTACGATTTCTGTAATGCCGTCAGCCAGCAATCCTGCAGCCACTAATGCCGCACCTGCACGTAAGTCGCTCGCTTTTACTTTGGCACCTTCTAATTGAGATGGCCCTGTTATAATGGCTGAGCTTCCTTCAATCTTAATAGTAGCATTCATCCGGCGTAGCTCGTCGATATGTTTGAATCGCGCGCTGTAGATTGTATCGGTAACGACGCTCGTGCCTTCCGCTTGCGTCAATAATGTTGTTAATGGTTGTTGTAAATCCGTCGGAAAGCCTGGATATACAAGTGTCTTGATATCACACGAATTGAACGGCCGATTGCCACGAACGATTAATCGCTCGTCTTCCGCTTCAATTTCAACACCCATTTCACGTAGCTTCGCTGTTAACGACTCCAAGTGCGTCGGGATGACATTATCGATAATGACTTCTCCACCTTTGGCTGCGGCCATAATCGTGTACGTACCCGCTTCAATACGGTCCGGAATGATGGTATGCTTACATCCCTTCAAATCATCCGTTCCTTCAATGCGGATGACATCCGTACCGACTCCTTTGATGTTTGCTCCCATACTATTCAGTAAGGTAGCTACATCAATAATTTCCGGTTCTTTTGCGGCGTTTTCGATAATTGTTTTCCCTTTTGCCCGGACAGCAGCAAGCATAATATTAATGGTCGCACCGACGCTGACAACGTCCAAGTAAATCTTTGCGCCGACTAACTCATCTGCACGGAGATAGACTGCACCTTGTTCATTCGTCACTTTGGCACCGAGTGCTTCAAAACCTTTAATGTGCTGGTCAATCGGACGTGGTCCTAAATTACATCCGCCAGGCAAGCCGATGACTGCTTTTTTGAACCGACCAAGCATAGCGCCCATAAAGTAATATGACGCACGAAGTTTTTTCACTTTTCCGTTTGGTAATGGCATGTCGATCATATTCGTCGAGTCGATCGTCAAATCTTCACCTGTTTGTGAAACTGTTCCGCCGATGTCTTCAAGCAGCTCTTTCAATATTTGAATGTCTGAGATATCTGGCAGGCCTTCAATCGTCACTTCGGATTCAGCTAAAATCGTAGCTGGCAATAGAGCGACAGCGCTATTTTTTGCTCCACTGACCCGAACAGTGCCGTTTAATTCGTGGCCTCCCTCGATGAGTAGTTTTTCCATTTGTGATACTCCTCTAAAGTTATTCTAGTCCTTATTATACGGACTCTTCACAAATTCATGCTTGATTTGCTTTTTCCCAGTCTGCTAAAAATTTCTCAATACCTTGATCCGTCAATGGGTGCTTCACCAATTGTTGAATGACATTAAATGGAATCGTTGCGATGTGTGCGCCGTTGATTGCCGCTTCTGTCACATGCATTGGATGTCTAACGCTTGCTGCGATAATCTGTGTGTCAATTGCATGACGGTCAAAAATCTCTGCAATTTCAGCAATTAAGTTCATTCCGTTTTGACCGATATCATCCAATCTGCCAAGGAAAGGAGACACGTATGTCGCGCCTGCTCTTGCTGCAAGCAATGCTTGGTTCGCAGAGAAAACGAGTGTGACGTTTGTTGTGACGCCTTTGTCCGTCAACTGCTTACAAGCTTTCAATCCTTCAAGTGTCATTGGTACTTTAATCGTAATATTCGGTGCGATTTTAGTAAGCTCTTCTGCTTCTTTCATCATTCCGTCAACATCTTCAGAAACGACTTCCGCACTGACAGAACCTTTCGTCACTTCTTGAGTAATTTCTTTCAAACGATCGTGGAAAGAAACATTTTCTTTTGCGACAAGTGATGGGTTTGTTGTAACTCCTGCTAAAACACCTAATGCGTTTGCTTCTTTTATTTCATCAATATTTGCTGTATCAATAAAAAATTTCATTCGAATTATCTCCTTTAGTTTAGTTATTTTCTACGATGTTCTCGTTCCATGACGAAAAGGCCAACCCAATCATGGATTAGCCTTCTAAAGAGACAATATTACTGTGTGTTATTGATGGTTTATTGATATCCATTTGCAACAAATTAAGCATGGAAACTAACGGCACAGCAAATTTCCTCCTACTTGCATGGACTTTGGCGAGATTTCGTCCTTCGACGGGCTCTCGAGATTAAAACGTATTATGCAAAAATGCAGATGTTCACCCTTGCATCAATTGAAAAATGTTCATGCACAATCTACCTATAGGATACCAAACTATGCATTAGCTCCGCAACTTCATCTGTCCATTATTCAGAGATATTTGCTAAATCACACAAATTTTTCTCAACAATTTGAACGATATCTGCAATATTAAATGGCTTTTCAATAATTTCTACAATTTCGCCTGTTCGAACAATGTTGTGCATTTCTTCTTTATCCGTTCCTGTCATAAGGATTACTGGGATTCTCCAACCTTCTTCCCTAATCTCATGGACGAATTGATCACCCTTCATTTCAGGAATTCGGTAATCGACTAAAATGATTGCTGGTTTTTTTTCGTTTATCGCCACTTTGGCGTCTAACGGATTTGAATAAGTGAAAACATTGTATCCTGATCGTGCAAATACCTCTTTTAACATCATTCTTATGCCTTTTTCATCATCAATGATGAACAAGGTAGTGTTTTTCATGCCATCACCTTTCTCCGTTCCAACCATCCACTAATAGCTTAGATGAAATGGAAGAAAAACACAATACGTTTCATAAGTTTTTTTACTCTTTTTTGGAATTAACTGGTTTATTTCTGCAAGTTCATACATGCCCCGACAAATTCCTTAAACAAAGGCTGTGGTCGTGTCGGGCGTGATTTAAACTCTGGGTGGAATTGGGATGCAACAAACCATGGGTGATCTTTCAATTCCACAATTTCAATTAAATGATGATCTGGACTTTGACCGGAAAAAATTAAACCTTGTTCTTCCATCTGCTCTCGGTATTCATTGTTGAACTCAAAGCGATGGCGGTGGCGTTCGTAAATGATTTCTTGCTCATCATATGCTTCATATGCTTTTGTATCTTTCATTAGCCTACAGGCATAGACACCTAAGCGAAGTGTTCCACCTAAGTCTTCAATATTCTTTTGTTCCGGCAATAAATCAATGACTGGGTAAGGTGTTTCTGAATCGATCTCTGCTGAATGTGCATCTTTCAGTCCAAGTACGTTCCGAGCAAATTCAACTGTTGCCAGCTGCATGCCTAAGCATATGCCTAAGAATGGAACATCATTTTCTCTTGCGTAACGGATTGCTTCAATTTTCCCTTCGATTCCACGGTCACCAAAACCACCTGGTACGATAATTCCGGATACGTCACTGAATTCTTCAGGTGCATTTTCTGCAGTTAACTTAGCTGAATCAATCCATTTCACTTTGACGTCTGCGTCAGCAGGATAACCAGCGTGTTTCAACGCTTCAACGACAGAAATATAAGCATCTGGTAAAGCGACATATTTTCCGACTAAGCCGATTGTAACGGTTTTGGAAAGATTGGTTACCCGATGGATCAGCTCTTCCCATTCAGTCATGTCCGCTTCAGGGCAATCTAAGTGGAAATGCTCACAAGTTAGCTGGTCGAGTCCTTGCTTTTTCATTTCCAAAGCGACTTCATAAAGTACTTCTTGGTTGTGTGCTTCAATGACCGCTTCTTCTTTAATATCACAGAATAAAGCTATTTTTTGTTTCATGCCTTCACTAATATCTTTTTCTGTTCGCAACACGATAATATCCGGTTGGATGCCAAGTGAACGCAACTCTTTTACTGAGTGCTGTGTCGGCTTTGTTTTCAATTCGCCGGCAGCCTCCAAATAAGGAACGAGTGTACAATGAATATACATGACATTCTCGCGTCCAAGGTCGCTTTTTAGCTGGCGAATCGCCTCAAGAAACGGCAAGCTTTCGATATCCCCTACTGTACCGCCGATTTCGGTAATCACGACATCTGCGTTCGTCTCCTTGCCCGCTTTGTAGACACGGTCTTTAATTTCATTTGTAATGTGCGGGATCACTTGAACCGTTCCACCTAAATATTCACCACGACGCTCTTTCCGAATAACGGAAGAATAAACTTTTCCCGTCGTGATGTTGCTATACTTATTCAAATTAATATCGATGAATCGCTCATAGTGCCCGAGGTCCAAGTCTGTTTCTGCACCGTCTTCCGTGACAAAAACTTCACCGTGCTGGTATGGACTCATCGTCCCTGGATCTACGTTCAAATACGGATCGAATTTTTGAATCGTTACATTTAAACCTCGGTTTTTCAGCAAGCGCCCTAAAGATGCTGCTGTAATTCCTTTTCCAAGCGAAGAAACAACCCCGCCTGTTACAAAGATATACTTCGTCATGTTCGTTCCTCTCTTTCTGTCATTACCATTTATTTTGAATAAAAAAATGAATTTTATGATATGAAAAGCTGCTTATAAAAACAAAAAAAGCTCCCGAACGAATCGGGAGCTGACATTTTTTAAGAGCCCACATAGAATATTACTGTTTTATCTTGTGAAAGTCAAGGTGGTTATGTCCTGGAAGAATTATTTTTCTTCCTCGTCCTCTTCATCGAAGTCTTCCACTTCTTCGTCTTCATCGAAGAATTCATCTTCGCTTTCTTCTTCGGCTTGACCGAAAAGATTCCCATCGTCTTCTTCAGAGAATCCTGCATCTACATCTTGTAGATCTACGTTCAAGTAATCCTCTTCTGGTTCATCCTCAATTGTATCTGTATCCGACTTTTTACGCTTTTTCTTTTTGCGTTTTGGTCGTTCTACTTCTTCAAGCTTGATGATATCCTCTTCTGTTTTATCAAATGGATACCACTGTTTCAATCCCCAGACATTTGAACCGACTGGAATAAAACGGCCATCAACATTTAAATCCGTATAAAACTGTGAAATGAACGTCTTTTTGTCTTGCTCAGACATTTCTTTTTCTTCGGCAATTTTATTATATAAATCACTGAATGAAACAGATTGATTTTCATCTTGTAAATATTCATAAGCGATCTCAATCATTGAAATTTCTTTCATATCTTCATTTGCATACTTTTCCAAACCCATTGTCAGCACTCCTTTAAGACCTTAATCATCAAATGGTTTCCTATTTTATCATGCCGTATGGAAAAATCAACTGAACATGATTCTCCGTTTGAAATACTATCATTTTAATATAGATATGTGCATTTTACCACATTATCCTAAAAATTAATCTACTGAAATAAAAAGAAAGCAAACATTGGAAAAAAGGTGCCTATCTTCAACTACACTAAACCTATGAAGCAGTTGGTTTTTCGACAAACAAAGCTCGTGTTTTCTCGTCATAATTCTTATGAGTTACATATTTCGACTGAATGTTCTAAAATAAGAGTAAGAGTTATTTGGAAAAGGATGATGCGAATGAATGGCTGGCCATTATCAGAAGTAATCCGATTCGTGATTCAATCATTTTGGAAAAATCCAATCATCATCATTTTTATGTTGATCACACCATTATTATTGCTATTTTTAAGTTCAACTATCTTACAAGAGGAAGCATACGAGCCGACAATCGGTGTCGAAGAAATTTCTGAGCGGATGCAAGCTTCTTTGTTACAGCAGGATGTAAACGTTGAACAGATTACGACAGCAAAAGCATTGAATAAATTATCAGCAGGTCAGTTGGATGCCTTTTTCACTGTCGAAAATCAAGGTGGATTTTTGATGTTGGAAGGGAGCAAGCCACACGCCAACTACAACACGGACCTAGCTCTCAATAAGATGTACGTCAATTTAATGTACGACGATCACGCTTTTGATTCGTTGTATATACACGGTACATCGCAAAACAACTGGTATGATTATATCGGCCCTGGCTTAATCGCATTTTTCACCTTTGCCTTTACGTTGATTTGCAGTGCGATGCTGTTTTCGAGACAAATTCAAACCTATGAATTTCATTTAAATGGCACGCGATTCATTACTGTTTACTTTTTATTGTTCAGCATCCTTTCATTGATTCAGTCCGCAATGCTTTTAAGTTATAGCATTTATCAATTAGATATGTATTTTGCAGGTTCTTTCTGGGGTGCATTGTTAACCGCCTGGCTCATTGGCCTCGTCGCGATAAGTCTCGGCATGGTAGTCGCAGCCTTCACTCGCACATTTTTCCAATTCGGCTTTACGATTTTCTTAATTCTTCTATCGCAATTTTACTTCTCTGGTATTTTGCCTAGTGAAAATGTTGCATGGATGAACCGAGTCGGCTTATTTATGCCTGTCTCCTACTCCGTTGAAGGTTTGCGTGACATCATCATTCGCAACGAACAATTTATCCAAATCTCAACCTATGGATTGATTTTAATTATTTTTATTGCGATCAATTTACGTCTAGTTGGTTATAAATTGAGAAAACAGGCGAATGTAGCGCCGTAGATGAGTTGGGGTGGCAGTCGTTTGAACGGTTGGCGCGTCCATTTGAACGGTTAGCACGTCCATTTGAACGGTTAGCACGTCCATTTGAGCGGTTGGCGCGCTCGTTTGAACGGTTAGCACGTCCATTTGAACGGTCAGCAAATTGATGATAGCAACATCAATAAAAGCCTCCCTTCACCGGTTGGCTTTTTCTTTTTGTTTCGCTGTAAGTTGTAGAATCGATTGAACACTTTCATCTAAATCTTTATTTTCTATAATTAAATCCACTTGATCCGGCATGCCAAATTCGTTCTTTTTCTTAGCTTCTTCTAATCGGCTTTGAATCTCTTCATCCGTACTTCCCCGTCGTTTCAATCGTTCTACTAACAGTTCTTTTGTTAACCGAATGAAAACAACTTTCGTATATTTAGGATATTTTCTCTGCATTGCTCTGGCACCATTCATATCCATACAGATCACCAATTGATCGTGCTGCGTTAGCTTTGTATCGACTTCTATAATGGTTAATCCATAATGATTACCCGCATACTCACTTTCTTCAACTTTATCGAGCCTTTGGAATTCCTCTTTTGAAACAAAATGATAGTCGTGATGATTCACTTCTCCCTTTCGCATTGAGCGAGTGGTCGTCGTGATCAGTCTTTTGAAGCCATGCGTTTCCAGTCGATGTGCAATCGTTGTTTTTCCTGAGCCGCTTCCTCCGACGATAACGATAATTGTCTTCATTTCAATCGCTCCTTTGAAGTAAATTCTACACGAAAACGTTGTGCGTATGTAATTTAAATGTTCATTTTTATTTGGTAACGTATTTACGACCACCTTATGCATGGTGACATGTACGATAAATCGTAATGTTGGCTGTATTTCTTCCGGGTTATTCTGTTGGCCTTCAGCGTTAATTCGCGAGCCTTCAGGGTTAATGCGGAGAGCTTCAGGGTTAATTCGCAGGCCTTCAGCGTTAATCTGCGGACCTTCAGCGTTAATTCGCAGGCCTTCAGGGTTAATCTGTGCTCCTTCAGGGTTAATTCGTTTTCCTTCAGTGTTAATTCACTATCCTTCAGGGTTGATTCGAACTTCTTCAGGGTTGATTCGAACTTCTTCAGTGTTCCCCCACACTCCTGCAGCGTTGACCACAAAACTGACTTCCACAATCTACGCAAAAAACCGAACGAGACAGATTAGCCTCGTTCGGATTTGTGTTACTACATATTTCTTCTGTATTGTCCGCCGACTTCGTATAGTGCATGGGTGATTTGTCCAAGGCTTGCGACTTTCACGGTTTCCATTAGCTCTTCGAAGATGTTTCCGTTTGAAGCGGCTACTTTCTTCAAGCGTTCCAAAGCTTCTTTTGCTTCTGCTTCGTTCGCTTTTTGGAAGTCACGTAGATTCTTGATTTGTTGTTCTTTTTCTTCTTGCGTTGCACGGGCAACTTCCATTGAGTTAATTTCGTCCTCTGATTGAGGGTTTGGATTTAGATACGTGTTCACCCCGATGATCGGAAGCTCTCCAGAGTGTTTCATGCTTTCGTAATAAAGCGACTCTTCTTGAATTTTTCCGCGCTGGTATTGACGTTCCATTGCTCCTAACACGCCTCCACGGTCGTTGATTCGCTCAAACTCTTGTAAAACAGCGTCCTCAACTAGTTCCGTTAGCTCTTCAACGATGAACGATCCTTGAATGGAGTTTTCGTTTTTAGTCAGGCCGAACTCTTTATTGATGATCATTTGAATAGCCATCGCACGGCGAACGGATTCCTCCGTTGGTGTCGTGATCGCTTCATCATAGGCATTCGTATGCAAGGAGTTCGTATTGTCTTGAATGGCCAATAAAGCTTGAAGCGTCGTCCGGATATCGTTAAAAGCAATTTCTTGCGCGTGTAACGAACGGCCGGATGTTTGGATATGGTATTTCAGCTTTTGACTTCGGTCATTTGCGCCGTATTTTTCTCGCATCGCAATCGCCCAGATTCGACGTGCAACACGTCCGATGACAGTATACTCTGGGTCGAGCCCGTTCGAGAAGAAGAACGATAAGTTTGGTGCAAATTTATTAATATCCATCCCACGGCTTAAATAGTATTCAACATACGTAAATCCGTTTGCAAGCGTGAATGCCAGCTGACTGATTGGGTTCGATCCCGCTTCAGCGATATGATAACCAGAAATCGAAACAGAATAATAGTTACGAACTTCGTTATTGATAAAGTATTCTTGAATGTCACCCATTAAGCGCAAGGCAAATTCTGTTGAGAAGATACATGTGTTTTGTCCTTGGTCTTCTTTCAAAATATCTGCTTGAACAGTACCACGCACGACGGAGATCGTTTCCTTCTTAATTTGCTCGCGCTCTTCGTCGTTCGGTTCACGACCATTTTCTTCTATAAATTTATCAATTTGCTGGTCAATTGCCGCATTGAAATAAAACGCTAGAATAATCGGTGCCGGCCCATTAATCGTCATGGATACAGAAGTCATCGGGTGCGTTAAATCAAACCCATCATACAACTTTTTAATATCTTCGACTGTACAAATGTTAACGCCTGATTCCCCAACTTTTCCGTAAATGTCCGGGCGTTCGTCTGGGTCTTCGCCGTACAATGTAACGGAGTCAAAGGCTGTACTGAGTCGCTTGGCTTCCTCATTTTTCGATAAGTAATGAAAACGACGGTTTGTTCGCTCTGGTGTACCTTCTCCAGCAAATTGACGGGTTGGATCCTCGCCTTTTCGTTTAAACGGGAAAACACCTGCCGTATAAGGGAATGAACCTGGTACGTTTTCTGTCATCAACCAGTATAGACGGTCTCCCCAATCGCTGTACTTCGGAAGAGAAACTTTAGGAATCTTCAACCCAGAGATTGATTCTGTATTCAAATCGACAGTGAATTCCTTGTCACGTACCTTATATGTCAACTGATCTTGTTGATATTGTTTCTTAAGCTCATCAAAGTTTTCGAGTTGCTCTAAATTGTCACGATCGATTTGTTTTTCGTATGTTTCGATCAACTCATCAATCTCTTTCACTTCTGCATCGTTCATTGCTTCTTTAGCGCCTTTTAGTTGATACAACTTGCGCGCAGCTTCACTTTGCTTTTCGGCATCTTTTTTATAATTTTGCACCGTGTCTACAATATCTCGCAAATATTGACGACGTTCTGGTGGAATAATTAAATTTTCTTTTTCGACAATTTTAATTTTCGTATCAAACGGTACTTCTACATCCCAATTATAGCGTTCATTCAACGTTTCGATGATGGAAGCGAATAGCGTATTTGTGCCTCGGTCATTGAACTGACTCGCAATTGTTCCAAATACCGGGAAAGTTTCAGGGTCTTGGTGAAACAGCATCCGGCTTCGTTCGTACTGCTTGCGAACTTGACGGAAAGCATCTTCTGAACCTTTTTGTTCGAATTTATTAATGACGATAAAGTCAGCAAAGTCGATCATATCAATTTTTTCAAGCTGTGTAGGTGCACCGAATTCCGCTGTCATCACGTACATGGAAAGGTCGGTGATTTCAGTAATTTCTGCATCCCCTTGACCGATACCACTCGTTTCAATAATAATGAAGTCAAAATCAGCCGCTTTTACGACTTGAATCGCTTCTTGAATCGACTTGGACAGCTCACTTTTCGAATCTCTCGTTGCTAGTGAGCGCATGTAAACACGCGGCGTAAAAATGGCGTTCATACGAATTCGGTCCCCGAGTAACGCACCACCGGTTTTCTTCTTCGTTGGGTCGACAGATAAAATTGCGACTTTCTTATCCGGCACTTCGTTAATGAATCGGCGAATTAATTCATCCGTCAATGAACTTTTACCAGCACCACCCGTTCCTGTAATCCCTAAAACAGGTACATTATCATTATTCGTTGATAGCTTACGAATGATATCTTCACTCGCGACATCTTCATTTTCCACATGACTAATTAAACGGGCAACTGCTTGATAGTCGCCTTTTTTAACAGCTTCAACGTCCTTATCAATATCCATCGGTGTCGGGTGATCACATTCCTCAAGCATATTGTTGATCATCCCTTGAAGACCAACTTCACGCCC
Source organism: Allobacillus salarius (assembly GCF_007559425.1). Classification (GTDB taxonomy): domain Bacteria; phylum Bacillota; class Bacilli; order Bacillales; family Alkalibacillaceae; genus Allobacillus; species Allobacillus salarius. Next base: position 41,430 of record NZ_VMHE01000016.1, read on the forward strand.
ATCATCCGGTGAAAAAATTCGTGCGACACCGTATTCGTGCAGCTCTTTAATCTCACGAGGTAAAATAACCCCGCCGCCTCCACCGTATACTCGAATGTGACCGGCACCTTTTTCGTTCAATAAATCAACCATATATTTGAAGTATTCAACGTGACCGCCTTGATAAGAAGAGATTGCAATGCCTTGAACATCTTCTTGAATCGCTGCATTCACGACATCTTCAACCGAACGGTTATGCCCTAAGTGGATGACTTCCGCACCGCTCGCCTGCAAAATTCTTCTCATTATATTGATAGAAGCGTCATGCCCATCAAATAAACTGGATGCCGTAACAAAACGGACGTCATGTTTTACATGATACGGTTTCGTTTGTTGCATGATTCATTCCTCCCTCATATTAACTCGCTTGAAAAGCCAATTGGCTCTTCAGTAATTGAAACTGCATTTCCATATATTCTTGAAGCGTAAATTCTTTTTGAATTAACCATCTACGAAAGCCCCACATTTGCCCTTGTACATATACATTATTGGCGACCAACTTCACATTTTTTTCATCTAATACATTGGCATAGCTATTGCTGATCACTCGCTCGAGAATCCCAACCATTTCACGTTCTTTTTGCATGACATATTCTTGCTCTTCTTTTGGAAGGGCTTTCAATTCTTGGTATAAAATCAATACTTCATCTTGCATTTCATCCATGATTTGAAAATACGCGAACACTGCTTGCCTGAGGGCTTCTTCTGAAGTGGAGTTTCGATCAATGACATTTTCCATTCGTGTCTTGACTTCATCATGTACGGCATCGCAGACTAAAAATAAAACGTCTTCTTTTTTCCGAATATATTCATATAATGTTCCGATGCTGAAACCTGCCGCTTTGGCGATTTCCCGGGTCGTCGCCCGGTGAAATCCCTTTTGTTTAAATAATTGGACAGCACCTTTTTGTAACTGGTTTAATCGTTTCTTAACCAGCGCTTCATCTTTCGTTGATGAAGTGATCCGGTGATCCATCCAGTTCACCCTCTCTTTTTCTCTTTCCACTCTTTGTACCAGGCTTCGGCCAACGCGTATGAGTTATCCTCAGTTTGAAGCGTCTGCTGCTTTGATTCATCTGTTTCAATAAAGCTTTCAACATCTTTCCAAATAGCTTCCTGGATTAATTCGTAAACTTCATGACGCAGCTTGTTCGCACGTCTTTTCTTTCCAAGATCCGTATCTTCTAGGAATTGTTGATGATTTTCTATCGCTTCAAACCATTTATCGAAGCCAAAGTTTTCAACGACACTCGTTTCAACAATTTCCGGCTCAAATGCACGATTTTCGCTGGAAAGATGGATGAGGTCCTTAAGCTGACGTTTTAATTTTTTTACTCCAGGAATATCGGCTTTATTTAAAATAAATAAATCAGCAATTTCCATAATGCCTGCTTTGAACACTTGTAATACGTCGCCGCTATTCGGAGTTAGGACAACAGACGTCGTATCGGCAACTTTCATAATATCGAGCTCTGACTGACCAACACCGACTGTTTCAATTAAAATATAATCGAATCCATAGGCATCACATGCACGGATGGCGTCTTTTGTCGCACGCGCCAATCCGCCAAGACTCCCACGGGTAGCCATACTTCGAATGAAAATGTTTTCATCAGAAAAGTGTTGTGTCATTCGAACTCGGTCACCAAGTAGCGCTCCTCCACTAAATGGACTCGTCGGATCGACCGCGATGACAGCAACCGTGAAGCCTTTTTCGCGTAATAATGTGAGAAATCGATCGACCAATGAGCTTTTTCCTGCACCCGGTGAACCGGTAATCCCGATATAATGCGACTTTTTATCGCTCCGACTAATCAAATCCATTAGTTTCAGCTTTTCTGGATGGTCGTTTTCAATCATCGTAATGGCACGCGCAAGCGCTCGCTGGTTCCCTTGTTGAATTCTTTTTACGAGTTCTTCCATGTGGATCTCCTTCCAGAGATACTTACTAAATCCCAAAAATTCTGAAAATATTTGGTAAAGCGGTACTCAGTTTCGTACCGCTTTGTATAGAAACTTATTTTGTCACCATACGTCCTACGACTAGACGCTGGATTTCCTGTGTTCCTTCGTAAATCTGTGTAATTTTCGCATCACGCATATATCGTTCGACTGGATAATCTTTCGTATAACCATACCCACCAAATACTTGAACCGCTTCTACAGTTACACGCATCGCCGTGTCACCAGCAAATAGTTTCGCCATCGCGGATTCTTTTTGGTAAGGCAAACCTTCTGACTCATTGTAAGCCGCTTGGTACGTCAAGAGACGAGACGCTTCAACTTCTGTCGCCATATCTGCTAGTTTGAAAGAAATACCCTGGTTTTTAGCAATTGGCTTACCGAACTGTTCACGCTCTTTTGCGTAATTTGTCGCAGCGTCAAGTGCACCTTGTGCAATACCGACAGCTTGAGCGGCAATTCCGTTACGACCGCCATCGAGTGTCGTCATTGCAATTTTGAATCCGTCGCCTTCTTCACCGAGCATATTTTCTTTCGGGATGCGGCAATTTTCGAAGATCAATTCAGTTGTAGGGGATGAACGAATCCCTAGTTTTTTCTCTTTCTTACCGAATAAAAAGCCTTCTGTTCCTTTTTCTACGACAAAAGCCGAGATGCCTTTGTGCTTCGCATCTTGGTCCGTCTTCGCAAATACGACATACAAGTCAGCGACTTCACCGTTTGTGATCCAAACTTTGTTTCCGTTTAAGATGTAATCATCGCCATCTTTTTTCGCTGTCGTACGCATGGAAGCAACGTCACTTCCTGCACCTGGCTCAGAAAGGGCATAAGCACCTAATGCTTCACCGGTCGCTAAACGTTGAAGGAAGTTTTGTTTTTGTTCTTCATTTCCGTATTTATAGATCGGCCAGCTCGCCAAGGAAATATGAGCGGATAATGTAACACCGATTGATGCATCTACACGGGACAACTCTTCGACAGCAATCGCATAGCTGACAAAGTCTGCGCCAATTCCACCATATTCTTCAGGCCAAGGAATACCCGTTAGGCCAAGCTCAGCCATTTGATCAAAAATTTCTCTGTCGAAACGTTCTTCTTCATCACGTTCCGCTGCTGTTGGTTCGACATCTTTTGTCGCAAAGTCACGAACCATTTTTCGTAACATTTGTTGTTCTTCTGTTAGTTGAAAATTCATATATAGTCCTCCTATAAACTGTGAATTAACTTATCGTTACCGCTACAGAAATACACTACGCTTTCCGCGGGCTCGCGATCAGCCTCCTCGTTCGCAAAGAACGCTCACTGCGGGGTCTGTTCGTCTTCGCTTTCCCGCAGGAGTCTACGTGTATTTCTTTCGCTGGTTTTGCGTTCATCTATTCTTTTAAAAGTATTGGGCTCTCATTACCAAAGTGACCGCATCTTCTCTTGAAAACCAACCCACAATCCTACTTCAACAACTGCCTACTAATGACAACATTTTGTATCTCGTTTGTTCCTTCATAAATTTGTGTGATTTTCGCATCGCGGAAGTATCGCTCAACTGGGTAATCTTCTGTGTAGCCGTAACCTCCGAATACTTGAACCGCTTCAATTGCTGTATTGACTGCTGTTGTAGAAGCGAATTTTTTCGCCATCGATGCTTCCTTGCTCGTATCTAGGCCTGCTTGGTATTTGGATGCAGCGTTATAGACTAATAGTTTCGCTCCTTCGACAGCTGTCGCCATGTCTGCAAGCTTAAATGAGATTCCTTGGTTTTTAGCAATCGGTTTGCCAAATTGTTCGCGTTCTTTTGCATAGTCGGCTGCCGCTTCGAGTGCCGCTTCAGCGATACCGAGCGCTTGTGCCGCAATGCCGATACGACCGATATTCAAGTTAGCTAAGGCAATCTTAAAGCCTTCTCCTTCTTCTCCAAGACGCTGGCTTGCTGGTACTTTCATATTGTCAAAATTTAATGACACCGTGCTAGAGCCGTGTAGACCCATTTTCTTTTCGGATTTACCGATCTCAAGTCCTGGCGTATCTTTTTCGACGATAAAAGCTGTAACCCCTTTGTTGCCTTGCTCTGGGTCCGTACTGGCAAAAACGATAAATGTATTAGCGTATTCACCGTTTGTAATGAACACTTTCGAACCATTAATGATATAGTCGTCGCCGTCTTTTTTTGCTTTCGTTTTCAAAGAACCAGCGTCACTACCTGCTCCTGGCTCTGTTAAACAAAAGGCTCCAAGATACTCACCGCTCGCTAGCTTTGGTACGTATTTTTCAAATTGCTCTTTTGTTCCAAATTTCAATATCGGAAAAGTTCCGACGGATGTGTGAACGGATAAAATGACACCTAGTGTGGCACTCACTTTGGAAAGCTCGTTAATGGCGATGATATAAGATGTGTAATCCATACCTGCCCCGCCTTGTTCCTCGCTGACAGGGATTCCCATCAATCCAAGCTCTCCCATCCGTTTAATAATCTCTGATGGAAATTCTTCATTCTCCATTGACTCAACTTTTGGAGCAACTTCTTTCTGGGCGAAGTCACGGACCATTTTGCGCATCATTTCTTGTTCGTCTGTAAATCGCAAATCCATCCTACGCCCTCCTTTCTAGTAAATTCTTGTTAGTTATCGTTTCATAGATTACTCGTAAACGTAAAATCCTCGACCGGATTTCTTCCCTAGCCATCCTGCATTTACATACTTACGCAGTAATGGACATGGTCGGTATTTGCTGTCGCCAAAGCCTTCATGCAAGACTTCCATAATATAAAGGCACGTATCCAACCCGATAAAGTCCGCCAACTGTAAAGGACCCATCGGATGATTCATACCGAGCTTCATCACTTCATCAATCGCTTCAGGCTCTGCTACACCTTCAAAAACCGCATAAACCGCTTCGTTGATCATCGGCATCAACACCCGGTTGGCCGCAAATCCAGGATAATCATTCACTTCGACCGCTGTTTTATTAAGTTTTTCTGCTGTTTCAGCAATGGTTTGATACGTTTCATCAGAAGTTTGGATTGCTCGAATCACTTCAACGAGCTTCATAACCGGTACAGGGTTCATGAAGTGCATACCAATCACTTGCTCAGGACGTTCCGTAACGGCTGCAATGTCCGTAATCGGAAGTGACGATGTATTGGATGCTAAAATCGCGTGTTTCGGTGTAATTTGATCAAGCTGTTGAAAGACTTTCGTTTTGACGTCCATATTTTCAACGACTGCCTCAATGACTAAATCACAATCATTTGCCTCATTCAACGAGGTTGTCGTTTCGAGATTGTTCAATGTGTTCGTCTTGTCCGCTTCGTCCATACGACCTTTTTCCACATTTCTTGAAAGATGCTTTTCAATTGTTGCAAGACCTTTTTGTAAACTTTCTTCTGCAATGTCATTTAGTTTCACCTGGAAGCCAGACTGAGCGAATACTTGGGCAATTCCTGCACCCATTTGTCCGGCTCCGATGACCATTACTTTTTCGACTGCCATCTATATAACCTCCTGTCGTGAAAAGTTTCGTTTATTGTTTTGGTACTTCGATTAACACAGCATCACCTTGGCCGCCACCTGAACAAATTGCAGCGATGCCAAGTCCGCCACCACGGCGTTTCAATTCATAAGCTAATGTCAAAATAATTCGTGCACCACTCGCACCGATCGGGTGACCAAGCGCAACGGCTCCACCGTTCACGTTCACTTTTTCTGGGTCAAGGCCTGCGATTTCACCACTAGCCAAGCTGACCGCTGCAAACGCTTCGTTCACTTCGAATAAATCAATATCATCAATTTTATAGCCTGTTTTTTCTAAAAGTTTATTAATGACAAGACCTGGCGTTTCCGGGAAACGATCCGCTTCAACGGCTAATTCTGCATTTCCGAGTACTGTCGCAAGTGGTGTTTTGCCAAGCTCTTCAGCTTTCTTATCAGACATCAACACCATAGCTGCAGCACCGTCATTCACGCCTGGTGCGTTCCCAGCTGTAATCGTTCCGTCCTTGTCAAAAGCAGGGCGCAATTTAGCTAATGCTTCTTTTGAAGTTTCACGAGGCGCCTCGTCCGTATCAACAGTAATCGGATCTTTTTTCCGCTGAGGTACTTCTACAGGTACGATTTCTTCAGCGAGTTTGCCCTCTTCAATTGCTTTTAGCGCACGCTCATGACTTTTCGCAGACCATTCGTCTTGCGCTTCACGAGTTAATTTGAATTTTTCCGCTGTACGGTTGCCGTAAGTTCCCATGTGGACATTTTCAAACGAGCAAGTAAGTCCATCATGGACCATGCTGTCGACAACTTTTTTGTCACCCATACGTAGTCCCCACCGAGCCTCCGGCAAAACATATGGCGCATTGCTCATCGATTCCATTCCACCAGCAACGATGACTTCTTCTTCACCTGAACGGATTAACAGATCGCCGAGTGTCACACTGCGAAGACCTGATGCACATACTTTATTAATTGTCTCCGTTTTCGTTTCCCAAGGAAGTCCTGCTTCGCGCATAGCCTGTCTGGATGGAAGCTGTCCTTGCCCACCTTGCAAGACATTTCCGATAATGACTTCTTGCACGTCTTTTCCTTCGATCTCAGCACGCTTGACCGCTTCTTTAATAGCGATTCCACCAAGTTGTGCCGCTGTTAACGGTGCAAGAGCTCCACCAAACTTACCGAATGGCGTACGAGCGCCAGCTAAAATAACTGTTTTTGTCATGAAAATTCCTCCCCTTTTTGGTTTCTCATTTCAAATATGTTGACTGAATATTTTATCTTGTAAACGTTATCATCCATTATAACATACTTTCGACTGAACGCTCGCTCAATTTGGAATTTTTGTGAAGGAATTAAGTAGATATACTTTTTTTACACCCTTTTTGGGCATTAATAGCTACTCTTCAAAAAACAACCAAAAGTTTTAAAAGAAAAAAGGAAATATCAATTATTTATAGAAGTAATATACTATGAAATTAATGTTATATTGAACATTATTTAGAAATGAGGTTAAAACAGTGATTTTAGATGTACAGAACGTTCATAAGTCCTACGGAAAGGAAAAAATATTAAAAAATCTTTCTTTTGCTATTGAAGAGCCAAAAATGGTCGCTCTAGTAGGACCAAATGGGTCAGGTAAAACCACTCTTCTTAATATAATTACTGACCTAGTGAATGCTGATTCAGGTGTGATTAAGATAATGAATTTAAGTAATAAAAAACCCGAAATATTTAAAGAGACTTCATATATGCAAGATAATTCAGTCCTTTATGATTATTTGACAGGCTATGATCACTTACAATTCATCGGAGATATTCAGGGGTTATCAAAGCAACAAATATTTTTGGCAGCTGAACGTATAGGTATGGAAGGCTATCTCTTTAAAAAAGTTAGTAAGTATTCTTTAGGGATGAAACAACACTTATTATTGACAATGGCTATATTAAATGATCCAAAATTGCTTATCTTAGATGAACCATTAAACGGTTTAGATCCATCTAGTGCTATTAGAATACGGAACATTCTTTGGGAACTCTATAATGAAGGTAAAACAATTTTGCTATCTTCTCATAACCTTTCTGAAGTGGATCGTTTAACATCACATATTTTGTTCTTGAAAGAAGGCCATCTAATTGCTGAGGATTTATCTCTTAATCAAAGAACACTTTATGAAATAACTGTTAATGACCCACGGGCAGCTGAAAAGTATTTAGAAAATCATAATGTGGGGGTTAAACATATGGGAAATAACCAAATAGCTGTATTTATGCATGGGGATACTCTCCAAAATGTTTTGCAATCATTATTAGATAACAAGATAAAAGTACTCGATTTGAACAAGAAAGTTACGGGCTCTGAAGATCGTTATCAAATGGTTTTTGAACAAAAGGATGTTTAATGATGAACCTGCTAAAATTTGAGATCAAAAAGATTTGGAGACAGAAAAAGATATTTTGGTTACTACTTATTTTGATTTTATTTATGAGTTTCCAATATTACCAAAATACATTACACCAAGATAGTTTTATAGATCGTTTATACGAGTCAACTGAACCGTTAAAGGCCAACGTAACTGAAATTGAAAGGGAATTAGATGAAAAAAGAGTAAATAACCAGTTAAATGAGTTAGAAAAACAACAATCTGTATATATTAAAGATATGAAGGCTGCCCTTCAACATTGGAGAAGTGCCATTTATTCAGAAGAGTTACATAACCTCCCTCAGCTAGAGCATGAATTTCTAAAAAGCTTGCAAAATTACTTGAATAAAGATGGTGAGTTTGAAGCTTTAACTGGACTTAATCTAGAATATGTAATCCTAAAAAATACCTGGATGATTGATCATAATTTATCTATTGAAGATGAGGACTATCCCATCTCACCACATTTATTTATGTTAGAGACAGGAGATTTATTATTTGGTGTTCTTGGAATCATCCTGTTATTGCTTATTTTCGGGAATATATTATCCATTGAAAGGGAACAACAAACGTGGTTTACATTGAAAACTCAACCAATTAAAAAATCCAGCATTATACTGTCTAAATATTTTACATTAATAAGTATGTTGTTTCTTTATGTAGTTGTGGTTGTGTTTATCGGAATGTTATTGCCTATTATACTAAATGATCACCATTTACTTTTAAACTATCCTCAAATCATATTCTCTGAAAACAAAATTAGGATTATTTCTTCGTTAACATATTTTTTATTTAAATCACTATTGTTCTTTGGAGCTGGAATTATATCATTTAGCCTATTATTACTGATTAGTATGGTTTTCAAGAAATCGTTTAGTAGTTTAATAGCAACTTTTTTCGTTTTACTAATTGGCCATTATCTAACTACGATTACAGATTTTTCAGCTCCCATGAATTTGTTTCATCATTATCAACTCGGAGATATTATCATCGAAAATCGAGATATCTGGTATTATCCATTATTTGCAGTTTTATGGGCTATATTAATAGTACTAATAACGCTTTACATCCCAGAAAGACAAGCAGACCTTTTAAACGCCCAGTATCAAAAATCGGTCTTTAATTCAGGTGATACAAATTCAAAAAGAGGAGCACTTATAAATACGGTTATATTTGAATTAAGGAAACTGTTTCGAAAAGGTTATTTTCTGCAAGTAATATCCATTCTTTTTTTGTTAATTGTTATAGGTTATTTTTTTCTTAATCAAGAAGCAGATAAAATAGAGACTGAATACTTTAAACAATTAAACGATGAAGCGGTTGCTATCCAAGAAGAAATGATCCCTATGTATGAAAAAAAATTATTTGAATACGAGGATAGGTATGAGAAAACCAACGATAAAAGTGAACGTGAATATATTAAAAAATACATTGACGGAACAACCCAAGTTATTAATTTATATAAAGAACGTGTAGAAAAAATCGAAAAAGGAGTTAAGGAATATGAACTAGGTAACTGGGAAGCATTTCACGAACTACAACTATTTACAATAAAGTTGGTAAACGGCGATTTTGATGAGTCTTTACATTATATAGAACATAATTTCGATCATCAATTCCAGTATGAAGTAAGTGTCGAAGAAAAGGAATGGTCTATTAAAAATAATATTCAACCTATTTTTCCTGGTGAATTTAGGCCTACAGTCCACGATGACTGGGGAGATAATCCTCAGGGGGAAATCAATCGTGATGCTTGGGAGGAAAGAAATCATAAGGTTAATTCAAGTGGCTTATATACCCTTTATCACTTCTATGAATACTATCTTTATCTAATACCGCTTGGTTTGTTTTTGTTTCTATTAGGTGGTGGATATGCCGCTGAAAGAGGTAAGAAAAATACAATTCATTTTCTTCAAACGCAACCAATCTCTAAAACAACTATTTTTTTAGGAAAAATTTTGTCCTCTTCCTTGATTTTCATCGTAAGTTATATTGGGTTAATGGTTTTACTCCTTTTTCTAGGTACGATTACTGATCGATTCGGGGATTGGAACTTTCCTATACTACACTATGATAGTTTAAGTTCAACGTCTTCAGTAGGTTATACGGGCACTATAACAGATTATGAAAATTATGGATTTCACTTCACACCATTAGGCAACTATTTATTGAAATGTATAGGTCTTCTTTTCATGTTAACCATTTTGGTTATTACTTTATCTGGTTTCATATCAACCTTTATCAAAAACACCTTTGCTGTGATGGTTTTTACAGTTTTAGTACTAGTTAGTGGACATTTTATTAGCATTGAATACCTATCAAAGTGGGCATTTTTATCACCTTTTATATACTTGGATCTGTTTAAAGTTTCAAATGGTACAATGGCAACCTTATTAGATCAAAGCTTAATTAATACTACTATGGGAATCGTAACTTTATTTGTTTCCAGTTGTTTACTGGTTTATTTTAGTTGCATTATATTGAAACGAGATTAGTAACTGATAATTTATTTCCTTTCCCTTAAAGTTACTTCTTTACTAACACAAACTTAACACTTTTTTCTTCCAGTAACTTTTAAATTTCTTATGATGTTTCGGTTGATAATATACTCGTTCAGAAAACTCGATAATTATCTATAAAAATATTTTTATAATTTTCAAATAATTTTTAAAAATTTATTTATAATATAAACCATTTATAGTATAATTGGGAAAATAAAAAGAAAGGAGGTTAAAAACTTTAAGAATAATAAAGTAATAATAATATCAATATTTATGGTTCTGTCAATGCTCTTCATTTCAACTACAGCTTCTGCCTACGCACCTGACAGAATAGAGCGGATGTTCCAAGAGGTTACAAAAAAAGGTGATTATGAGTTTTATGGAACAACTGCTTACCAAAGGTATTACCGAGGATATCTACCTTATTTAGGACTAGGACTATCAGGAAACTTTCATATTTATTCGGGTTATCTTTATAGAGATGACTTACCTTATCCTATTTACTAGATTAAATGATAATTACACCGGTAGCCTATTACACGGATTGTTTTCAAATTTAAAATTCAATAATAAACATATGAGTAACTTAGTCATAATTCAGGAAATAGCCATGGAGAGGCTGGGACAAATCTAAATTATAAACTCAGAAACACGAATGACAATCTAATTTTAGCGTAGGAAATATACGAAGACTTCTGCGGGAGCAAAAGCCTAGGTGAGACCCCGCAGTGCGAAGCACGAGGAGGCTCAACAGCTGCCAGCGATATAGAAGACACTGCGATTTATCGCAGATGTCGCCTTATGCCCTGTGGGTAAAAGCGGAGTATATTTCCGAAGCGAGTTTTTTTCCGCATTACTAAATTAGAATGTTCGTATCTGAGTCAACTTTAAAGATTTTGTCCCAGCTGTAGACGTCAAGTAGATTTTTACACTTTTTGCTCGTATCCTTTTTACACTTCCGCTTGAAAAATGCTTTTCCTGTT
>NZ_VMHE01000017.1 GCF_007559425.1 Allobacillus salarius
GTTTCGTTGTTTACTCTGAGGATACCCTACCTCTTTTTTTGTCTTCAAGAGTTTTACACAAACTATTGTACGTCATCGACAACTTTGCATGAAGCTTTAAATCACTTGCTATCCCCCTTTCAAAAATATCACCATATGATAAAACTATCGTTATATTTTCATCTTTATATTTAATATTATACTCTTCGGCTATATGCTTTCCATATATTAAATCAACAGGGTTCTTCTTAAATTTATCTGCTTCTGGGAAAAAATATGAGGCTGGGTTAAATATTATATCTATTTCATCACCAGTTATTTGGATTTCATTAATAGCTTTACTTTGGATCAATAATACATAGTACAGAATGTTCAATCGAATAGCTCTATCTCCTGTAAACGAAACGTCTTTTACAAATGCATACGACTTTTTATAAATAGTTGAAGTAAATTCAATCATGAAATTTTTCATTTTGATAACATCTAAAAAATTAAAATTTTCCTTTTGATCTTTTGGGATAAGAATCATTGAATTACCTTTTCTATAATAAGCACAATCAATATCTTGAAATTTTATATAATTTAATTCCATGTAATCCTCCTATCAATCATTAAATCACTTCACAAACAAAAACTAATGGATACTTATTTCCTTTTTCCCCTTCTATTATTTTCATAGTATTATAAAAGTGAGAGGAGGACAAACATGACAACAGGAATAAAAAGAGTGGCAATTTACGCTCGCGTAAGTACCGAAGAACAAGCAAAGGAAGGTTTCAGTATAGCCGCACAGCTTCAAACTCTCCGGCAATATGCTCAAATCTATAACTGGGAGGTAATAGATGAATACGTTGATGAGGGAATCAGCGGTAAATCAGTTAAAGGGCGACCAGAAATGAAAAGATTAATTAAAGATGTGGAAAAAGAAAAATTTGATGCTGTTCTAGTTTGGAAAATTTCTCGACTTTCACGAAATATGCTGGACACACTCATGATTCTAGATAAGTTTGAAAAATACAATGTGAAATTTATTTCCTACTCGGAGAACTTCGATACCAGTAGTCCTATCGGTCGTCTAGTACTTCAAATAATGGCTTCCATTGCTGAAATGGAACGTAATACTTTATCCGAAAATGTAAAACTAGGAATGAAACAACGTGCGTTAGAGGGTGAGTGGAACGGTGGAACTGTATTTGGCTATGACACAGTTGAGAAAAAACTTATTATTAACCAAAAGGAGGCCGAAATTGTAAAGTTAATTTTCGAAATGTATGCGGGCGGAAAAGGCTTAAAGGCTATTGCAAATTATCTAAATAAAGCTGGACATCGCACCAAAAAGGGCCGATATTTCTCCATAAATGGCATCGCAACTATTCTTGATAACGTTATCTATAATGGTAAAATTAGTTGGTTAAAAGTAGAGAATTGGGATACTAAACGTAGAAAAGGGAAAAATCCAAATCCCATCATTGTAGAAGGGAAACATGAAGCTATTATTTCAGATGAATTATGGAACGTTGTACAGGCGCGAAGGAAAAGTAAATCATTTAAGCAACGCCAATCAAACGAACCATTTTTAATAAGTCAGCTTTTACGTTGTCCTGATTGTGGTCAAGGAATGGTGCCATCAATAACAACTTATACACGAAAAGATGGGACGAAACGAAAACATCGTTATTATGTCTGTAGCGATTTTCATAATAAAGGATCTGCTGCTTGTAAAGCTAATTCCATTAAAGCATATGAAGCAGAAGATACAGTTATTAAAAGGATCCAACAATTTTGTTCTAATAAGAAAAAACTTTATAAGACACTAACAGAAATAAGTTCAACTTCTGCCCATGCGATAAAACGGCTTAATATAGAACTAGAAGAGATTGAAAAACAACTAAAGGAAATAGAACAATTACAAGCAAAGTATATGGAAGCCTTTGAGAAAAACACTCTCCCAATAGATATTCTGCAAGAAAGATTACAAAAGGTTTCCGATGATAAAAGGGGGTTCGAACAAAGAAAAAATGAGGTTATAATGCAATTAGGTTCTATCGACTCAAAAGTAATTCAACCAGATTTGATTGAAAAATTACTGAAGAAATTCCTATCTGTTTACAAGAAGACAACTAGGGAAAATCAAAAGCAATTGCTACTGTTGTTAATTGATAATATTACTATCAAACAAGATGACAAATCAAGAAGCATTAAAAATATAGAACTTGAATTTGATTTTACTGAAATGAACATTTCGAAAACCTTTACTCTAATCCACTTGTTATATCGAGAAACGGATAATGAACATACATTTTCAATACCCGCTTCCGATAAAGAATTACCTCCATATCTTCAACAATTTTTGCCTCTATTTATGGTACGGTTCCCCTCTACTAATCCTAAACCCCCGATAAACCTGCTCCAACAAAATCAGCCGCATCAACTGATGTGGAAATGTCATCTTCGAAAATGAGATTGCAAAGTTACTACGTTGCTGGACGGCTTCACTTATTCCCAAAGATCCACCAATCACAAAAGCAAGCTTACTTTTTCCATGCAGCGCAAGCTCGTCCATTTTCTTTGCGAGTTGTTCGGATGAAAGCATCTTTCCTTCAATTTCTAATGTAATGACATATGTATCTGGTGAGATTGCTTGTAGAATCCGCTCTCCCTCTTTATCTTTCACTTGTTTTTCTTCGGCTTCGCTTAGGTTTTCGGGTGCTTTTTCATCCGCAACTTCAATGATATCTACTTTGGCATAGCTACTCAGCCGCTTCAGGTATTCCTGAATTCCTTGCTTTAAATATTTTTCTTTTAACTTTCCAACAGAAATAATTGTTATTTTCATTTTTCATCACCTAATTCATTATTTTTAACATGTGTAAACTTAAGATTAAGAGTTCTCTAATCTTTTTTATTTTACAACTTGTTGATAATCCGAACAATCACCTGTTTTCCTACCGTTCCAAGCTTGTGGTTTATTCACATGTGGATTTGGGTATATGGCGACAGTTCAGTTATTCACACTTATTCACAACGATTTGTGGATACTCGTGCATTATGTTGTGGTTATCTGAATAAGTCTGTGGAATAGTTGAGTTATCCACAGGTTTATCAACATATTAACATATGTTCGTACGTTATTTAGTTAGTTTCGTAAAATTTTACTCAATATATGCACATCGGTTATTTTCTTATGCACACTTTGTGGATAAGTAGATTGATTTTGTGCATAAGCGTAAAAGCGGAACATTGCATGCTTTTTCACCGTTCGTTGTTTGTCTTTCTATGAAAAGAAGTCCCTGCAAGGATAGACTCCTCAACAGGGACTTCTGCTATTTCATTAAAACTCTTGTGCGGTTAGTGTTGCTTTTGTCGTTTGTTTTTCTCCATCGCGGTAGAATGTGATTTCGATTTGTTCGCCTGCTTCTGTCTCATTGTATAGATATTTTCGTAAGTCTAATGAGTTATTGATCGGTTCACCATCGAATTCGACGATGACGTCATATTGCTCGAGCCCTGCTTGTGCAGCTGGTGTTCCATTTTCCACTTGTGCGACGACGACACCTGCTTCAACATCTTTCGGTAAGTTCAATGTGTTCTGCCAGTGATATGTCGCAATATCGCTTAAGGAATATGGTGAAATTCCGAGGAAAGCACGTGTGACTGCTCCGTCTTCTTCGAGTTGTTCGATAATTGGTGTTGCATGATCAATTGGAATCGCAAATCCTAATCCTTCCACATTCGGGTTGGAGATTTTCATGGAGTTAATTCCTACCAATTGACCGTCTAAGTTGACGAGCGCACCACCAGAATTTCCTGGGTTAATGGCTGCGTCGGTTTGAATGGCTTCTGCTTGCCAGTCGACGACACCATTTTGGTCAAAATCAACCGGGATGAGTCGTTCTTTCCCACTAATGATTCCTTGGGTAACGGAGCCTGCAAATTGCAGACCGAGCGGGTTCCCGATCGCAATAACGGGCTCTCCAACCTGCAAGCTTTCAGAGCTTCCAAATTCGATGGCATTGGGCACTTTATCTGCTGGAACTCGTAATACGGCCAAGTCTGTATACATGTCACTTCCTAGCAGTTCCGCTTCAATTTGTTCCTCATTGTTCAAGACGATTTCTACATTACTGGCTCCTTGGATGACGTGGTGGTTCGTCACGACATAGGCATAGTCACCTTCTTTTTTGTAGATGACACCAGATCCTGTACCGCCTTGTGTCCGTTGATTGCCGAATATGTTTTGATTTTGAATATTGACGACACCAACGACTGTGTTTTGTACATTGCTAACGACTTCGGTTACTTGTGATGTTACATCGACGTTGACCATTTTGCCGCTACTGTTTTCGTTCGTACTGTTACTGCCTTCTGAATTTTGTTCTTCTGTTGTGTTTTCGGAGTCATCACCAGAGCTAGCCGCGTCATTCCCACCTGGACCAAATTCCGCTAGCAATAGCCAGGCGATCAATACACCGATAATAATTCCAATTGCGGCAGGCATCACTACACTTTTTTTGCGCCGCTTATTGTCTACATGCGAGTTATAATACCCCATCTGTCTTCACCTCTTCTACGATATAATCGATTGGTGTTGGCTTGGTCGGACTGGTATCTTTTAATAGTAAGTCGCCGCCAATCCGGTGACCATGACTTGTCAGTACTTCTTCTACACTCATCCGGGCCAAATCAACCATATTGTTATCTTGGCTCAAATGCCCTAAATAAATCCGCTTTGTACGATTTCCAATCACATCACACATGGCAATCGCTGCGTCTTCGTTCGACACGTGACCGAGATCGCTCAGTATCCGGCGCTTAACGTTCCACGGATACCTTCCCATTTGTAACATTCCCACATCGTGGTTCGCTTCAAACAAAAAAGCATCTGAATTTTCAATTGTCTTTTTCATGCGTTCTGATACGTAGCCTGTATCTGTAATCATCGCCACTTTGTTGTCTTCATGACGAAAGACGAAGAACATCGGATCTGCGGCATCGTGGGACACGCCATAGCTTTCGATATCAAGGTCACCGATTTGCCGGACGGAATGGATTGGAAAGTCGAACTTTTGATCAAGTGTAATTTTACCGATGGAGTTTTCCATCGCTTTCCACGTTTTTTCATTCGCATAAATCGGCAAATCGTATTTTCTTGCGGCAATACCGAGCCCTTTGATATGATCACTATGTTCATGGGTGACAAGAATTCCATCTATTTCTGTTGGGTCCACACCGACTTCTTCCAAGCTACTCGTCAATTTCTTTCCGCTTAAGCCAGCGTCAACTAATAACTTGGTTTGATCGGTTCCTATATAAAAAGCATTCCCCGTACTCCCGGACGCCAGTACACTAAAATGTAAACTCATTCTTCCTCATCACTCCGTATGTGTGTTTCTAGTTGTTGTTCTAATGTTGATTCGATCTCTTGCATATACATGTTTTCATCTGTTGGAATCGTTTGTCCTTCCATCGCATTCACAAAGGCATAACGCTCTCCATCATTGATTTCAATCATCCATGTCGGTGTAAAGACTTGTTCTTCTTGTTCTTCACCTTTAAGCGCTAAGAGGGAATGATAAGCGAGCTTCATGTCTGATATATGATCTTCTGGTCGTAACACTTCATTTGAGTTAAAAACGGATTCAATAGCGTTCATCGGGTCGACGACGGTCTGTGGATCCCCTTGTACTCTTACTTCATTCAACAACGTTTGGTAGTAAGAGACCGCTTCTTGTTCTTCGTTCAGCTTCACATATAGGACGCCCGCTTTATTGAACAAGACGGTTCGATCATTTTGCTTCTGAAAAAATAATAACACATTTTTCTCTTCATCATACTTCCAAAGCTCATAGATGTCGTCGTAAATGACATACTCGGATAACGTTTCCATGACGGTTGTTGATTCATCATCCAATCCAACTGGAACTGGCTTGATGAATTCACTGACGATTGTTTGATTATTGATGATCGCAATGTTTTGGTTCGCTAGCGACTCCTCAAGCGTTTCTTTATCGTCCTCTGACAATAGATAACGTTCTGCTGATACATAGGATGCTTTCATTCCGCTTTCCGGTAACTCACCGATTGTTATATCCTCGGCAGCCAGTCCGTCTTCAAAGGTTGTCTGTGATAATGTTTCCAAATTCGTTTCATCGATTTTCTCCAGCAACTGCTGAGCTAAGAAGAAATTTAAGATCAAGAAGGCGATGATGAACAACGTTTTGACAGAACCCCATTTCATTATTCATCACCCCTTGCGTGTAAATAGTTCTCAAAGAAGCTCATCGGTTCCCACGTACCGTTATATTTAATATGCCAACTCGGCTTTAAATACATCGCATTTGATGTATCACTAATCGTTTTCACTTCATATCCGATTCGCATATCTGTGATGGACTTCAAATGAAACTGATCTGAATATTGCTGGAAAAATTGATAAACAGATAGACCAGAACGGACGGATTCCATTTGTTCTTGACTTTGAAAATTCGTGCTTGTCCAGAATAGCGGCCGTTCAAACTGATAAATGCGGTTATCTCGCCATGTTTGTCGAATCATCGTATGCCCTTCTGTATCAAATAACGGTAAACCGTCATAATACATGCGGTAGGCAATTTTGTTGCTATGATCATTTACTGAATCCAAATAAAACGTATCGGTCCATCCCGAATGATCGTTCGTAAAGGCGATACTACGATTTATGAGATCATACCGTGTCATTTTTGGTGCGTTTGTTGAAAATGGATTTACAAATTCCATCGCTTTTTCGTTCTGTAGCACACGTTTAATCGTCAATGCTCGTGAACCATCTGTATAATAACTTTCTTCATTGGAGTTTCCATTCGGCACTTGTCTTCGTACCATTGTCGGGTTACTGAATAAATTATTGATCAAAGGTTGGATATCATAAATCTCTTCTGTCAATATCGTATAACCTGGTACATTCAGTCGTTCCACTGGTAGATAAAGTGTCGTTTCTTCATTAATGTCATAGGAGCCTAATGCGACATTATTCTCATGATTAATGAGTTGTTCGATTTCATTATACACAGACGTCGATTGAATCTCTGCATTTAAAGAGCCATCATATTCATCCGAAGCGAATGTTACGCGGACTGTTTCGTTATTATTTTGCGAAAGTTGGTAATAAACCTTATTGAACGTTTGATTCCATAGGTTTTCCGTTTCATTCACATTCAATAGCTGGACGATATACGCTAGCGGAATTTCTTCTGGAAATACCACTTCCATATTTCTTGACCAAATCGATACGTCATCACTTACAAACGGTTCGACCTCAGTAAATGGCCACTCTTTAATTGTTTTAAATAATTGCTCCATGCCTTGATAATCCGGCAGCTGGCTATGCTCGTGGAGATTATGAAAATAAATTTGTTTTGGATAAATTACGTCATCGATTTGTCTTGTCTCACCTTCTTGTAACCGCGTTTCATCTAAGTATGTTGGTTCACCAAGTTCTTCGTATGCCGGTTGATAATTCCATAAAGCCAGCGTCAGGAGCAAGCTTGATGCGACAAGTATGAATAAAATGACTGATTTAATATTTTCGATCATGATTGCCGCCCCCGTTTCTTTCTCATTAACGGCAAACTAAAATGAATAGTCGTTCCTTTTCCTTCGACACTTGATGCCCAAATTTGCCCATCATGTGCTTCCAGTAGTTCTCTGGAAATGGCCAGGCCGAGTCCAGTACCACCTAACTTTCTCGTTCTTGCTTTATCGACTCGGTAGAAACGTTCAAAAATTTGTTCCAAGTTTTCTTGAGGTATTCCCATACCTTGGTCAGAAATTTTTGTAATGACTTGGTTTTTCTCTTGCAGGACTTCGACTTTAATCGTCCCGCCTTCTGGTGAATATTTAATCGCATTGGAAATGATATTATCGATGACTTGTGTCAATTTATCAGTATCAATCCAAACTTCTAGTCGTTTGTTAGGCAGCACGCGTCTTATTTCCAATTCTTCTTTTAAGTTCAGTTCGAATCGGTCGACAATCGCACTTATGAACTCAATAAATTCCACGCGCTTTTTATGAACGTGGTAATCTTTATTGTCCATTTTCGATAATTGCAGCAAGTCGTTAACGAGACGAATCATTCGCTCGGTCTCATTTTGTGTGACATTGAGGAACTTAGGTGCAATTTCTTCATTTTTTAATGTAGACTCATCGCTTAACGCTTCAAGATAGCTCCGCATCGTCGTTAACGGTGTACGAAGTTCATGAGATACGTTTGCGACAAACTCGCGTCGTTCCCTTTCAATCTTCTCTTGTTCAGTTACATCACTTAAGACCGTTAAGAAACCATTCATTTCCCCATTTTCATCTTCAATGACGGAGAAGTTCGCTTTTAACAATAGATCTTGATCATTTTCAGAGAAATCGATGATCAGACTGTTTTCGTCTTTGATTTCAAAGAGATCGGAATAATGTTCATCCATTCCTAACACCGTCAATAAAGGCTTCCCGTGTAACTCGTTATAGTCTTTTCGCATTAATTTCATCGCGGGTTCGTTCAATAACGTAACGTCACCTTTTTTATCTGTCGCAATAACCCCGTCCGTCATGTTTCGTAGGACAGAGGAAAGCTTCTTTCGTTCGCCTTCAGTTGCAGCGTAAGAAAGCCTTAATTTATCATTCAAGTCGTTGAATGTAACAGCAAGCTGCCCGATTTCATCCGTTCCGTATACATTAACCTTTTGCGAAAAGTTACCGGTTGCCATTACTTGTGCCTGCCGTTTCATCTCAGAAATCGGTCTTGTAATGGTTTGTGCAACCAAAATCCCAAGCAAAGCAGATACTGTAATGGCTAGTATGGTTCCGTTGGCGAAGATTCGGTTAATGTCTTCCATTTGATCGTAAACGCCTTCAATCGAGGCTTGTAAATAGAGTGCACCGACGATCTCTTGATCCGTATTCGAATAGATCGGTTTTGATATGACCAACGTTCGGTGACCCGTTTCCTTGTTAAATAAAATATTCTCTTCACGGTTTCCTGCAGATAACGCACGTAAAATCCTCAGCTCCGTCGTCCGCTTCCCGACATTCGTTCGGTCGAATTGAGCTGTCGTTCCAAGTACCCGGCTATTATTGTCTACGACCCGAACTTCCGTAAAATCGTCAGAATCAAAGGAATCGAAGTCGTAGATAATGGCACGAATATCATTGGAAAGCGGCGTATCGTTCTCCGTCCGTTCCTCCGCAAAAGCTTGTTCAAGGTTAAATGTGAGAAGCTGCACACGGTCATTCACGGATTCCGTAAAGTTTTCAAGTAGCTGTGTTTCCAATTGACGGGCAAAATAAGCCCCGATAATCTGAATCGCAATTAAGATCAATAAAATATAAATTAAAATAAATTTTAGTCGAATTGATTTGAAGACTCCTAAAACTTTACTCATCCAATCTACTCCTGCTCAGGATTTCTCAAGTAATAACCTACTCCTCTCCTCGTTACAATCCAGTTAGGGTTACTTGGATTTTCTTCGATTTTCTCCCGTAAACGTCGTACGGTAACATCGACCGTTCGGACATCTCCAAAGTAATCATAGCCCCATACGGTCTCCAACAAGTGTTCACGTGTCATTACTTGTTCGATATGTTTTGCTAAATAGAGAAGCAATTCAAATTCACGGTGCGTCAAATCGACGGGTTCCCCGTTTCTCGTAACCGAGTAGTTTTCCCGGTTGATTTCAAGGCCACCAATTTTAATATTGGATAAGCCAGAGCTTGTACCATTATCTTCACTTGTCGAACGGCGCAAGTTCGCTTTCACTCGAGCGATTAATTCTCGGTTGCTGAAAGGCTTTGTGACGTAATCATCCGCTCCGAGCTCCAAGCCTAATACTTTGTCGATCTCGGAATCTTTTGCCGTCAGCATAATAATCGGCATCTGATAATCTTTACGAATTTCACGACAAACTTCCATGCCATCTTTCTCCGGAAGCATAATATCAAGAAGCACTAAGTCGGGCTCCTCTGTTCTGACGAGATCGATTGCTTCATTTCCGTCATAGGCGACGAACACATCATAACCTTCTTTGTCTAAGTTGAACTCAAGTATATCTGCAATTGGTTTTTCATCATCTACTACTAAAATTTTTGTTTTCATTTCTTTTCCACCATCCTCTTTCATTTCTTTCTCTGTTTAAGTCTGAGGTGCAGGTATTTTTTCATTCGCTATCTAGTTGTTTAATTAATATTTACTTGTTTACATTTTAACGTACATTGAATGAAAAGTCTTATTATAGAAGAGTTCTTCATAGAATTGACAGAATCCTCTTTACAATGCCGTTATCGTTACTTCTTCCTTCAATCATAGGAACTAACCGTGATTGGCAGATAGATATGAAAAAAGTAGTTCAATTAGCGTACAAAATGATACTTTGTACTCCTAAACTGAACTACTTTATCAGTTAAATTTTTATTAGCGCCCTACGTAACTAAGCGGATTGACAAGGGAACCATTGCGGTACACTTCAAAATGCAAATGTACGCCTGTTGATCTGCCCGTCGTTCCCATTTGACCAATGGACTGACCTTTTTTAACGGTTTGTCCAGGGCTAACGCTCATACTGCTCAAATGAGAATATGTTGTCTTAAATCCGTTGTTATGGTTAATGACAACGCGGTTTCCGTAAGCACCGTCCCAGCTCGCTTGTACAACTGTTCCGTTGTCTGCGGACTTAATCGTGCGGTTACCTACACCTGCAATGTCAATTCCTTTATGGTAGGAACCCCAACGTGGACCCATTTTACTTGTGATGCGGCCACCAACAGCTGGCCATCCAAGTTGACCGGAACCGCGGTTGGAAATTTGCTTCGTTCCTTTTAAGATAATTTTATCTTTCGGTTCTTTAACGACTTCTTCATCTACTTTTTCTTCGTTAATGACTTTGCCGTTTTTTGTTGTCACTTTATACGTGAGGACCTTCTTACCTTTTTCACCTTGTTGTTTAACTTTCTCATTTCCTTTGTAAATCTCTTTTGAGTTTTTCGTGACTGTTTCATAATCAATTGATTCTTCTTCTGTTTTCTCTTCTGTATAAACAACATCGATAAATTTCTTCTCTTGTTTTACTTTGACCGTTTCACCTGCTTGGATGATTTCGACGTCATCTAAGCCTGGATTCAAGTCGATTAACTCGTCCTTTGAAAGGTTATTCGATTTCGCAACTGTCTCGATGTCACTTTCGTTTTCAACTGGTTTTTCTTTTGCGATGGAAATTCCACGCTTAATCAATTTCGTTAATTGCTCAACCTCTAGCAACTTCGTCGGGTTGACACGTTCTTTTGTAACAACAACGTTTTCGGTAAAGCTGACATCAATTTGTGCTGAATCTTGTTCTACAGTAACAGTCTTCGGAAGAACGATTGTATCTTCTTCTTTGTTCGATTGTTCAATTTCTTCCTTCGTCATCTCTTCTAACATCGGCTTCGGTAAAATCAATTTGTTTTCTTTTTGATTAATAAAAGTAAACGAATTCGATTGTAAATCTTTCGGTAAAGATTCATTAATGACACCGTTCAATGCTTTGTTCGCCATTTCGATATCTTTCACGTAACCAATTGATTGGTCGTTGACTAACAATTCAACCGCTTCCGTTGAGAACGTCAGGTTTTCATCCAAGTTAGCCATCACTTTTTCGGATTCAACACCCGCATTAAATACAAGCTCACGAACATAGTTGATCTCTTCGCCCGTTACAAGCTCGATGTCATTGTGACGTGCTTGAGCTGCATTTTTTTGTTCTTCTATGTATTGATCGATTTCATCTGGCTCTTCGACAGAACCAATATGATTCTCTCCGTAATACACATGATAGATTTCATCCAAGCCTAAGCTTTCAGCATTTGTATTCGATGCAGCTAAAGCTACACCTGTTGTCGTACCAGCAACTGCTACTGTCATACCAACTGCAAGTTTACTCGTCTTCTTTATATTAATAATTTGATTTGATATATTACCTACAAATTCTCGTAAATTCTTGAATATATTCCCCAAAATCTACATCCTCCATATAATAAAAACCTTTTATTTTATCTATCTCTCTCTAGTTAGTTAGCAATCTATTTCTCACGATAACAAATCTACCATAAGTCCTACTTGGAAATAAACCCTTTTAATCGATTTGTAACGAACTTGTATCATTACTACAAAAATATGGTAATTAAGTCGTGAGCAATATTGAACCTATACGATAGATTGCTCCATTAATAAGATCGTTTGGATGGTACCTTTGAGGTGGTTCGTTCGTGAGGAAATGAAATCTCTACGACCGGGTGAGATGTTATGAAGTTTGATTGGGTATTGAGTTGTGTGCTCGATGACAGTTTGAGTGGATTTTGTGCTTATTTGTGTGTTGAGACACACGATCGATGACAATTTGACTGGATTAATCACTCATTTGTGTATTGAGACGCACGCTCGATGACAATTCGCATGGATTAATCGCTCATTTATGTATTGAGACACGCACTCGATGACAATTCGTATGGATTAATCGCTCATTTGTGTATTGAGACACACGCTCGATGACAATTCGCATGGATTAATCGCTCATTTGTGTATTGAGACACACGCTCGATGACAATTCGCATGGATTAATCGCTCATTTGTGTATTGAGACGTGGTCGAGTTACATAACAACAAACAAAAAAGTGACTTCAACGAATTGAAGTCACTTTTTGGGATGGCTTGGGACGGAATCGAACCGCCGACACAAGGATTTTCAGTCCTTTGCTCTACCGACTGAGCTACCAAGCCGTTATTCGTATTTAATGAATCGGACAGCGTTTATCTTAGCATATAATTTTATAAATTGGAAGAGTTTTTTCTGTTTAAAAACCAGTTTAGTTCAAATAATTATCATTACCGTTTACCGATTACATACAAATGAGTGCATTTATTTTAATGTATAAAAACCCAAACGATTAATCTTCAATTAAATCGTTTGGGTTATCCTCTTTTACTCAACTTTTATTAAATAATCGTCTCTCTAATAATCGTCTGATCCCGATCTGGACCGACAGAGAAAATAGCTACTTTCGTTTTCGTCAATTGCTCAATTCGCTCAAGGTAAGCTTGTGCGTTTTGTGGAAGTTCTTCGAAAGAAGTCACGTTCGTAATATCTTCCTTCCAACCTGGTAATTCTTCATAAACTGGTTGGCATTTATCAAGCTGACGTAAGTTTGCTGGGTAATAATTGATTCGTTCGCCTTCATAGTCGTAACCAACACAAATCTTCAATGTGTCGATACCTGTTAGGACGTCAAGACAGTTCAATGAAATTGCCGTCATACCACTTGTTCTACGTGAATGATTAACAACGACAGCATCAAACCAGCCGACTCTACGTGGTCGTCCTGTTGTTGTACCGTACTCACGACCGACTTCGCGAATTTGGTGAGCGATATCTCCGCTAAGTTCTGTTGGAAATGGACCGTCTCCTACACGTGTTGTATAGGCTTTTGAAACGCCGATGACGTTTTCAATCAAGTTTGGACCAATACCGCTACCTGTTGCAACACCTGCAGCTGAAGTGCTGGAAGAAGTGACAAACGGATACGTACCGTGATCGATGTCCAACATAACGCCTTGTGCACCTTCAAATAATATTTTATTCCCTTTCTCCACTTCTTCTTCTAAAATAATTGAAGTGTCTGTTACATAAGGGGCAAGTGTTTCGCCGTATGCTTTATATTCTTCATAAATCGCATCAATGTCTAATGGCTCTCCGCCAAAATGTTTCATCCAATGATTTTTTTCTTCAGCGATATCTTCTAATTTTTCTTTTAACGTTTCAGGATCGATTAATTCAGCCATACGGATTCCAATACGGTTTACTTTATCCGCATACGCAGGACCGATTCCTTTCTTCGTCGTTCCGATTTGTTTATCGGACCCTTTGCTTTCTTCTTGTAAGCGATCAAGTTCCATATGGTAAGGCAATATGACATGCGCTCGGTTACTAATTTTCAAATGTGAAAGGTCGGCACCGTGGCTTTTAACATAATCCATTTCTTTTAATAGTGATTTCGGATTAATCACCATGCCGTTTCCTAGAATACAAATCTTATCATCATTAAAAATCCCTGAAGGAATTAAGTGTAGTTTATATGTTTGGCCTTCAAATTGAATTGTATGACCAGCATTGTCGCCTCCTTGGAATCGAGCAACCACATCAGATTGCTGCGCAAGAAAGTCCGTAATTTTTCCTTTTCCTTCGTCTCCCCATTGAGTACCTACTACAACAGTCGTTGCCATATAGACAACCCCCTAAAGTTAAGATATTAAACAACCATTGATTATTCTAGCAGTATTTATTAATTAAAACAATGATAATACGAATATTATTATGTATTACTGTTTAAATGTACGCTTTTTGACACTTTTTTCGTAGGTTGTTAAGTCCACCCTTATAAAATGCAATATTTCCTGGGAAATAACGAAATTTGTCGAAGGAAATAATTATAATCAAACATGATTGGTGACTAAAATTATCTTAACCTATGAAAGCAATAATATAAGTAAAAAACCCCCTAAGGAAGAACGCTACTCAGCAAGATTCTTCTTTAGGGACTTTCATATAATAATTAATTATCTGTACTAACTTTTTTCAAACAGATGAATGTAAATATGGCAGCAGCGATTACCCAGATAGCAACGATACCGATTGCCGTCCAAGAATTCGTTTCATGCATATCGATCATCTGCATAATTGGGAAGTAATCGGCAATCTTGATGGCGATACTATCTTCTCCCAGATTCAAAAATTCGATCATTGGTGTAAAACCAAACAAAAACATAACAGGCATAATATATGCAGAAGTGTTGGCTACTGATTTCGTAAACAATCCTATGCCGATTCCCAATAGCAGGAAGAAAAGAAACAAAAGAATTAGTCCAACAATCGGTTGAAAAGCTAAAAATTCGTCATTGCCTAAAATAGCTAAAGATATAACTAACGAGATGAAGGTGAATAGCCCGACGACTAAACTCTTTCCAATGAGAATATCAGCGAGAGAAGCAGGTGACTGGATGAGTCCACGTAATGTTTTCTTTTCATTTTCTTCAGCCATCATCGTCATCATCCCACTCGTCGTTACGGCAGAATAGGTTGCCCCGACAATGAGATATAGTAAAAAGACAGGTAGCTCCCCTTCACCCATTCGACTATACATAATGGCAAGAAAAATCGGAATGACCGGCATCATCAATAACATCATATTCTTTCTAAATTCCTTAAGATCTTTTTCAAAAATAGCACCAATCCGTTGTGTATTCATTAGACGAGCTCCTTTCCGGTAAGCTGTAAAAATACATCTCCAAGTGTCGGTTTATCTGATTGTATGGATTTGACCTTCCCAGCAGCAATTAAATCTCTAATTTGATCCGCATTTTTGGAATCATTTTCTAAGACTAACTTTTCATTCATCGTTGTTTCGATATGAAAATCATGGGTTGAATATTTAAATCGAAGCTCATCTGGATTGCCTAACTCTTGTATTTTACCGTTATCCAAGAAAGCTACGCGGTCACATAATTTCGTTGCTTCTTCCATATCATGAGTCGTTAGAAAAATTGTCGTACCCGCTTCGTTTAATTTTTGTAGGCCCCGATGAATATGTATGACATTCCCAGGATCCAATGCGGATGTCGGTTCATCTAAAAATACAAGCTCCGGTTGATGAACTAACGCTTTCGCAAGCAATATTCGCTGCTTCATTCCTTTTGATAGTTTAGATACGACTTTGTTGCGATCATTCTTTAAGTTCACTTCTTCTAAAATGACATCAATCCGCTCTAATGGTGCATCATATAATTTACAAAATAATTTCAAGTTATCATAGACGGTTAAACGCTCATAAAGTGAACTGTTATCTGATAAAATTCCAATTTTTGATTTAAACTGAGTAGAGTCAAACGACGATGCATCTGTATCTAGTACATGGACATCACCAGTTGTTTGTTTGAGCTCACCCGTTAAAATTTTAATTGTTGTTGTTTTACCTGAACCACTCGGACCCAACAGACCGAATATTTCTCCTTTTTTTACGTTAAAACTAACGTCTTCAATGGCAACTTGTTGGCCAAATGTCTTTCTTAGGCCAGAAACTTGTATTGCGTTTTCCAATTTAACCCCTCCTTTGACGATCTACTTATATCGTATAGAGCATCTGTCGTGAATGCAGTACAATCACAACGAAATGTACCAATCGATTCGTAAATCGTACCTTTTTCTTGTTAAAATACCTGCCGGAAAGAGGTTTACATGGCGTATTTGGTTAAACTGTACCTATTTTAAGTTGAATGTATCCTGAATATGCTGGATTTTTGTGCGTGATAACGGAATAGTAGACTTCGGCTTGTTATCAATGCGAAGTGAGTATGTATTTTTTGACCATGTAATGATTTCTCTCACCTTCTGCAAGTTGACGATATAAGATCGATGGCACCGATAAAATCCGTATGGTTCAATTTTCTTCTCGATTTCAGTTAACGTCGAATCCAATGCGAAAGATTCATGGTTCACAATAATCTGTGCCTTCCCATCCTGACTTTCAATATAATCTATTTCTGTCGGGTCGAATAAGATAATTTTATCTTCTACTTTAGCCGGAACTTTATATAATTTGGATGTCGTTAATGAAGTAGTTGAAGTTTGTTCAGTTTCGATTGTAGTTTCACTCAATTCCTCGTGAGCAACTTCAATTTCTTGCAGACCATTTTCTTTTAGTTTATACGTTAGATCACTAAGAAGTAGCGCATGTTCGAGGTTGGAAACTAGGATGAGCACTGGTGTTTTGTCCTCTTTCAGTTTTTGCAGCATATTCATGAACGTATTCATTGTATGTAAATCTACACCATGGATTGGCTCATGAAAGACCACAGGATAATGATCCATCATAAAATATTTTGCATAATAAACGCGAGCGAGTTCTGATGGTGTACATTTACTCAACGGTTTGTCAGCACATGTTTGTAAGCCAAACATCACAAGAATCTCGGGAAAAGGCAATGAACACCCAAACCACTTATGGAAAAATTTAGTATTATCGGCTACGGTTAAACGGTCGTAAAGTCCTTCTTTTCGATCGAAAACGCTCATCTTCCCCTCACGAAGAATCGCTTCAATTAACTCTGCTTGCAGATCCGTGTCGCTGTATATTGCTGTCGCGGTTGATTCATTTAGATTGAGAGAAACCGATGGAAGTTTTTCATCTTTCGCAGCTTCATAGTTTAATGTGTAATCTGACACCTTACAACCTCCCTTTTGTTCGGACTATTCTATCTATTAACCATAATATAATACTATCAAAAAAACCGCCGTATAACCGGCGGTTCATCAATTTTCGTTCATAAAGTTATGCGGGCGGTATTTCCGCTTCAGAATACCTGCGATCGAGATCGACGAATTTATTATATTCTTTGACGAATGCGAGCTCCACGGTTCCGACAGGGCCATTTCTTTGCTTCGCGATAATGATTTCGATAATATTTTCTTTTTCTGATTCTTGATCATAATAATCGTCTCTGTATAAGAAACCAACGATATCCGCATCTTGCTCAATACTTCCCGATTCACGAATGTCAGACATAATCGGGCGCTTATCTTGTCGCTGTTCAACTCCACGAGAAAGCTGAGACAGAGCGATGACAGGCACTTCCAATTCCCGGGCCAATGCTTTAAGTTGACGGGAGATTTCAGAAACCTCTTGTTGCCTGCTTTCCCGACTATTTGCGCTTCCTTGGATCAACTGCAAGTAGTCAATGAGAACCATTCCAAGACCACTCTCTTGTTTCAGACGACGACATTTGGAGCGAATCTCGTTTACTTTAATACCTGGTGTGTCATCAATATAAATTCCTGCGTTGGACAAGCTACCCATCGCCATCGTTAGCTTTCTCCAGTCTTCTTCTTGAAGTTTACCTGTACGCAAGCGCTGGGCATCGATATTCCCCTCCGCACAAAGCATACGCATGACAAGCTGGTCAGCTCCCATCTCCAAACTGAAGATCGCGACGTTTTCATCCGAGTTCACAGCAACGTTTTGTGCAATGTTCAATGCGAAGGCCGTCTTACCTACGGAAGGACGTGCAGCGACAATAATCAGGTCGTTCTTCTGGAAGCCCGATGTAATATAATCTAAATCGCGAAATCCAGTGGCGATGCCAGTAACTTCTTCATCCATATTATGCAGCTGTTCGATATTATCATAGACGCCAACCAAAACGTCTTGGATGTTTTGAAAACGTCCGGATGATTTATTTTGAGAAATATCGAGAATCGTTTTCTCCGCGTGATCAAGCAAATCGGTTACTTCATCACCTTCATCGTATGTTTTGGTGACGATATCGGTTGCTGCATGAATAATTTTCCGTAATGTTGATTTCTCTTCAACAATCCGAGCATAGTATTCAATATTGGCAGCTGTCGGAACAGAATTGGCGATATCCGTTAAATATGATACACCGCCGACTTCATCCAACATTTTTAAATCATTCAGTTCTGTTGTGATTGTTACCAGATCGATGGGTTCTCCTTTATCGGTCAGACGAATCATCATCGAAAAAATACGTTGATGACTAACACGGTAGAAGTCCTCTGGCTCTATTATTTCAGTTGCTGTCACAATCATATCTGGAACAAGAAAAATGGCGCCTAGTACAGCTTGTTCCGCTTCAATATTATGAGGCAATGTTCGGTCTTGTGAAATGTCTGACACTTCGTTCCCCCCTTTCCATCTGGAAGATGTTACTGTTCAACAACATGCACTCTAAGTGTTGCTGTCACATCTTGGTGCAATTTCACCGGTACATTCGTATATCCAAGTGAACGAATGGGATCGTCTAATTCAATCTTCCGTTTATCCACTTTGATTTGATGTGTCTTTTTCAATTCTTCGGCAATCTGCTTACTTGTAATTGATCCGAATAAGCGGCCAGCGTCACCTGACTTAGCTGATAATTCAACAGTAAGGTTTTCAACTGTTTCTTTTAATTTCTTTGCCTCTTCTAATTCTTGTTTTGCTTGCTCTTTCTGTTTCTCTTTTTTCGCCTCAAGCTGTTTCAGATTCCCTGGTGTCGCTTCAACAGCTAGGTTGTTTTTCAATAAATAGTTATTCGCATATCCGATTGCTACGTCTTTTACTTCACCTTTTTTTCCTTTACCTTTAACGTCTTTTGTAAAAATTACTTTCATTCGTTCTCATCCTCCCCTAAGTATTCATCGATGATCCCTTGTAATTGCTCAACCACTTGGTCAATTGTTGTATCTTCCAATTGAGTAGCCGCGTTCGTCAAGTGACCACCACCATTCATACTCTCCATGATGACTTGCACATTCACTTCACCAAGTGACCGGGCACTTACTCCGACTTTCCCATCAGAGCGCTCAGACACGACAAAAGCTGCACGTACATCTGTCATCGTCAGCAAGGTATCTGCTGCTTGTGCAATGATGACTGCACTATATGGTTCGCCTTCTTCAGCGCGAGAAATGGCGATTCCTTGTTTATAAATCTCAGCATTTTTAATCAGTTCACTACGCTTGATATACACGTCGATATCTTCTTTTAACAGCTCTTGAACAAATACGGTGTCTGCCCCTTTTGAACGTAAATAGGATGCTGCATCGAATGTTCTTGAACCCGTGCGTAAAGCAAATGATTTCGTATCAACAATAATTCCAGAAAGTAATGATGAAGCTTCTAGAACATTGAATTTCAACGGACCGTCTTGGTATTGAAGTAACTCTGTCACCAATTCAGCCGTAGAAGACGCATATGGCTCCATATAAACCAATGTCGGGTCTTCGATAAACTCTTGTGCACGGCGGTGATGGTCGATGACTACGACATGATCTGTTCGGTTTAGTAGTTTTTCTTCCATAACCATGGATGGTTTATGCGTATCCACGACAATGACGAGTGTATCCTTCGTCAACATTTCCAAAGAATCTTCAGGAGTAACGAACCAACGAGAGAGCTCTTCGTCTTGATTGATTCGGTCCATTAATCGATTGACACCTGTATTGTTACCATCAGGGTCAAATACAACGTACCCATTTTTATTATTTTGTTGTGCCAGTTTCAAAATACCAATACATGAGCCGACAGAGTCCATGTCCGGCATTTGGTGTCCCATGACGAGTACTTGGTCACTGGCCTTCACTAATTCACGCAATGCGTGGGAAATAACTCGCGCACGAACGCGTGTACGCTTTTCCATCGGGTTTGTTTTTCCCCCGAAGAATTTTACTTTTCCAGACTCATCCTTCACCGCAACTTGGTCACCGCCACGTCCGAGCGCAAGGTCCAAACTCGATTGAGCGAGTGTACCGAGCTCAGGTAAGCTGTTTGCATTCTTACCGACTCCGATACTTAAGGTCAAGCTTACATTTTGATCGGAAATCAATTCACGTACCTCATCCAAAACTTCAAATTTCGTCTTTTCAAGTTGTGATAAGATTTCTTGGTTCATGACTGCAAGGAAACGATCGGAAGACGTCCGTTTTAAGAAGATGCCATGGTCTTTTGACCAATTATTCAACAAGGATGTCACTTGTGAATTCAGCTGACTTTTCGACGTGTCATCCATTGCTTGTGTCAATTCATCATAGTTATCCAAGTAAATAATCGCCAAGACAGACTCTTCATCATGATGTTTCTTCTCAATTTCAATTTGTTCTGTGCGGTCGAACAAATAAATCAAGCGGTGATCTCTTTTATGGATTAAATGGAATTTCCGATCATGGATGGCAATCCACTCTTCATCCGTCTCACTGTTTGCCATAGATAAAAGTGTTTCGGAAACATGAGACAGTGACTGCCCAATAATCGATTGATCCTTATCAATGAAATCATTTAAATATGGATTCGCCCATTCAATTTCCCGATCTTCGCTATACAATATAATTCCCACCGGCATTTCCAGTAAAGCTTCTTCGCCGACCTTTTTCACTCGATAAGATAATGTCGAGACATATTGCTCCGTTCGCCTTCTTAACCGGTCTTCTGCACGCAAAGATAGAATGATAATAATGATGAGAACCGCTGTTAACGCAATTCCAATAAACCACTCATAAAAAATGGTCACAATGGCTAACGCCGTAGCTACGACGTATAAAAACCAAATATATTTATTGATAATCAGTTTCTTGATATCTTTCATAATAACGTCATCTCCTAATGGACTGACATCAGTTTTATTATTGGTTTCCTTGATTCGATAAACGACTACGTAATTGGAAACCTAAGTCAATTATACCTAAAATCCGTAAAGGATACAGGAGTAAAAATGGAAATAACACTAAACCAGCAACAATCGCAAAAGGAATAAACTTTGGCCATTTTTTATGATGGACATAAAAAACGATAAACGAAATTCCTTGAACGACTAATAACAAACCGATCATGGCGTACAAATTCACTCCGGCTAAGTATAGCATGTCATTTGGATCGGTATTCGTCCACGTCAAAACAATGGCAATTAAGTAATACCAAATCAATGACGTCGGAAAGGTGAGCAAACGAAATTTCGGAAATCGGTACGATGTATCTTCTTTCCGATTAATCCAACGATAACTCACCCATTGAGCAATTAAAGCTAATACAATTGAGATAATCATCATAAAAGTCGGAATGAGGTTAACGAGACTTTTTGCTTGCTCCCTTGCCAATTCCAATGTTTCTTCATCAAAATCGACTTGCATCGTACGAATGAATTCTTCAGAGGTTGAAAATGATTCTTCAATCCCCTGGTTAATAGCATCCATCCAATTCACTTGGAACACAAACTGTGTCACTAAAAACACCAAGCCGAATCCAATGGCGAAACCAGCTGCACCTGCTGCCCATGTTTCATACGGGCTGCTTCCTGCTCTAATTGAAGCTCCAATGGCTATACCTCCGATCGCCACCAAAAGAACAAGTGGAACGGAAATATAGGTTAATAGGAATGCACAGATGATCCCTACAATCACGAATAGGATAGCTCCTGCCTTCCAACCATATTTTCTCGTCATTAAGACGAACGGTACTGGCAATAAGAATACGGTAATAAAATTTATGATAGGGAAGAAAATCGTGATTAGCATAAGTAATAAAAATACAAGGCCATTAACGGCCCCATCTTTGACTATATTTGATTGATTCATAAACGATCTTACACCTCTTTTATTAACGCTTGGCGATATTCGTGATCACCAAGAATGACAAACACCTACTCTCATTATTTTAGCAGGGAATCTATATCATTGAAAGACTTCATACTTGGTAACTAAATGAATTGGATTATTCGCATTCTTCGTAAGTATATAATAGCTTACGTATGTATTTATGCATGTTATCTGAATAAGTACTTGCGATGGATCAAAAACAGTTTTTTTCGTTTCCATAAAGTGAAAAAGCGACTTACCTTTTCGATAGATAAGTCGCTTCTTTATTATTCACCAGTAACGAATGGTAGTAATGCCATTTGTCTAGCGCGCTTAATTGCTTTAGTCAATTTACGTTGATATTTTGCAGATGTTCCTGTTACACGACGAGGTAAAATTTTACCACGTTCAGAAACGAAACGTCTTAGCAAGTCAACATCTTTATAGTCGATGTGTGTAATTCCATTAGCTTTGAAATAACACACCTTTCTACGCTTACGTCCACGACGTGCCATGCAAATCCCTCCTCAATTAAAATGGTAAATCGTCATCCGAAAGATCGACTGGTTCGCCGTCTCCTTCAAATGGATTATTACTTTTCGGAGCAGACTGCTCTTGAGTCTGTCTCTGGAAGTTTTGATTGTTATTCGATGAGTTTGCCATGGTTGAACCTTGCCCACTTTGGCCAGAATTTCCTTTTGTTTCAAGGAATTGAATACTCTCAGCCATAACTTCTGTTATATATACACGTTTCCCGTCTTGTCCTTCAAAATTTCTCGTTTGAATTCGACCATCGACACCAATCATACTACCTTTTTTCATGTAGTTCGCTAGGTTTTCAGCTTGTCTACGCCAAGCGACACAGTTTACAAAGTCCGCTTCACGCTCTCCTTGCTGATTCGAAAACGGTCTATTTACGGCAATATTGAAGTTTGCTACCGCTACACCGTTTGGGGTATAACGCAAGTCTGGGTCCCGTGTTAGTCTTCCTACTAATACGACTCGATTCAACACATACAACACTCCTTATTGGTCATCTTCACGAATAGCCATATGACGAATAATGTTGTCTGAGTACTTCGCTAAACGATCAAATTCGTTAATAGCTTCTGGTTCAGCTTGGAAATTCAACAAGACATAGTAACCTTCACGGTAGTCGTTGATTTCATAAGCTAAACGTTTCATACCCATTTCGTCAACGTTTTCAAGCTCCGCGCCATTGTCAGTAAGCACTTTGCTGAAGTATTCGACTACTTCTTTACGTGCTTCTTCTTCTAGATCTGGGCGGATGATGTACATGATTTCATATTTATTCATCCGTCTGCACCTCCTTTTGGACTTAGCGGCTCTATTGCATGATGAATAGAGCAAGGAGTAATTTGATTAGATTAATTACTCACATCAACGTATTATACCAAACAAATCTCACCGAAACAACCAAAAATCATTGGATTTACACATTAAAACGGAAATGGATAACATCGCCATCTTGGACGATATACTCCTTACCTTCTAGACGTACTTGACCGCGTTCTTTAGCAACAGCCATAGACCCAGCATCTGCTAAATCTTCGTACGAAACAATCTCAGCACGAATAAAACCTCTTTGGAAATCCGTATGAATAATACCAGCCGCTTCTGGAGCTGTCATTCCCGTACGAAATGTCCACGCACGAACTTCCTGCTCTCCCGCTGTAAAGTAAGTGGCTAAACCTAACATATTATAAGAAGCTTTGATTAATTGATCTAATCCTGATTCCTCAATTCCTAGTTCTTGTAAAAATTCTGTTTTTTCTTCGCCTTCTAGCTCTGCGATTTCTGCTTCGACTTTAGCACAGATGACAATCACTTCTGCATCTTCAGCCGCTGCAAATTCCTTCACTCGCTGTACATGCTCATTTCCCTCAATATCCAACAGCTCGTCTTCCCCAACGTTTGCTACATAGAGCATTGGTTTCA
Source organism: Allobacillus salarius (assembly GCF_007559425.1). Taxonomy (GTDB): domain Bacteria; phylum Bacillota; class Bacilli; order Bacillales; family Alkalibacillaceae; genus Allobacillus; species Allobacillus salarius. The sequence continues at coordinate 24,111 of NZ_VMHE01000017.1, forward strand.
CTGTCAATAAATGAAGTTGTTTTACATACTTCTGTTGTTCTTTTGAAAATTCAACTGCTCTAGCTGGTGTCTCATTTTCAAAAGCTTCACGTAATTTCTTTAACACTTCAAATTCATACATGGATTCTTTATCTTTTTGCTTTGCCATTTTTTCCACTTTGTCATAACGTTTCATGACAGTTTCCAAGTCAGCAAGGATCAGTTCCAAGTTAATCGTCTCGATGTCTTCAATCGGATCGACTTTTCCCGATACGTGCGTAACATTTTCGTCCTCAAAGCAACGAACGACCTGACAAATGGCATCCACTTGCCGGATGTGTGATAAAAATTGGTTACCTAGCCCTTCTCCTTTACTCGCACCCTTAACAATTCCTGCAATGTCTGTAAATTCAAAGGCTGTCGGAATCGTTTTTTTCGGTTTTACCAATTCAGTCAATTTATTCAAACGATCGTCTGGAACCTCCACAATTCCGACGTTCGGATCGATGGTTGCAAATGGATAATTTGCTGATAAAGCTCCCGCTTGTGTGATGGCATTAAATAATGTCGATTTACCGACGTTCGGCAAGCCGACAATTCCTGCTGTTAAAGACATGTAACGTCCACTCCTTCAATTGATCTACTACCGAATCCTACGTTCAAGATTAGTCATAACAATTATAGTGATTCAAAGATAAAAACACAAGTAACAGAAAATAAAAAAACAAGAGCAATCAAGCCCTTGTTTGGCATATATTCCGTTCAAAAAAGACATTTCATTTAAGATAATTCAATTTTGTTTCACGTGAAACAATTATTCTTCTGCTTTGACGAGTACTTTTTTCAATTTCTTTTCAAACTGTTTTCTTGGAATCATAACACTATGACCGCATCCCTGACACTTAATGCGGATATCCATACCCATACGGACAATTTTCCATTCATTCGTCCCGCATGGATGTTGTTTTTTCATTTCGACGACATCATTTAACCCAAATTCCTTATCTGCCATCTGAGTATCTTCCTTTCTATGTCCATTGCCAAATGTTTACGTTGTGACCATTGTGGGAAACTGATAAGCACTCAACGTGCACAATCTACTGTTTATTTTATCAAATTTTATAGGTTGTTGCTCGTTTAACAATCGGAAATAATAAAATAGCACCTAATACGTATAAGTTCAGTACACCGTAAAGAGGATATAAATAACTAACTAGATTGGAAAAAGAGAAAAATGAAAACGGAAGTGCAATTAATAAGACACATAGACCGATCTTACCTGTTGAGAGTTGTTTAAATAATTCTTGAAGTCGCGCTATGATTCCGAACAAGCTCGTCAAAGCGGTTGTATAGATCGCAAACCATAATAACACAGCCATGAGGAGAAACATTTCAAACGGATAACCATTCAAAATGGCGAACAACGGAATTTCATAAAAATAAAGTTGCTCAGCGACTGAGATCAGGCTCATATTATAAACCATTGATATCGTCCCTAATATCAATCCACTACCGATACTAGCAACGTAAATCTCTTTTTTAGTTTTGATTTCCTTTCCTACTGCACTTAATACTGCAATTAATGGCAACACATTGAGTGACGTAAATGGAATGGCTTGTACCCAATTTGATTGATCACGAATGCCGTATAAGAAGGAAACGCGTTCTTGAAATACAAAAATCATTAATACGAGAAACAGACCGACAATTAATAATGGTAATAAAAATCGATTAATGGATAGTACGCCGTCCATTCCCCTTGGAATAATGACTAGCAACAAAATAACCATTAATAGAATTCCGATTACATTAGACCATTCAAAAATCGTTACTGTTGCCCCACTGCCGGCAATCATGACAAAGAGTGTTGTGAATAAATAAACCATCACTAAATAATCATACACTTTTGCAGACTTAACACCTAAGAACTGTTCCAACACCGGCTTATAATGTTCAGACTTTTTGAGATAGCTAACTTCTAAGATCACCTGACAGCTAACGATGAACATAATGGTAAACAATACAATCGCCAAACTACTCCCTAGTCCGAAAAATTCCCAAATCTCTCTGCCTGATGCATAGCCTGCACCTACCATCGTTGCAATTATTAATCCAATCCATTTGAATCCATTAATCATAGTCGGCCTCCAAGGTATAAATGAATCGTAAAATCCGTATACTAATAGAAATATGTACAAGGAGTAAAAACTATGTCTAAATCAATGATATTGAAAAAATCTACTTACCATATGAATGATTCATTCGTTAGTCTAAAATTATCGAGGTTTTTATCGAATCATTTACCGACGGATCAACCAATCATTCTACTATGTATAGGAACAGATCGTTCAACGGGTGATAGCCTCGGCCCTCTCGTTGGTACGTTTTTGAAAGAGTCGCTCATTAAAAATATACACGTTTTCGGAACATTGGATGAACCTGTACATGCAAAGAATCTTCCGGAAACAATACTACAAATCGAAGACACGTTCCAAAACCCTTATATCATTGCTGTCGACGCGGCGTTAGGCTCTATTAGAAAGGTCAAGACGATGGATATCGGACTTGGGTCCCTCCAACCAGGAGCAGCGATGAAAAAGAAAATCTCTTCGATCGGGGACCTTTATATTAAAGGCTATGTAAATGTCGGTGGATTCTTGGAATACACTGTATTGCAATGTACGCGTCTGAGTGATGTCATGAGCATGGCTCAGATCATTACGAAAGCCATACAGTATGCAGATTCGAGACTATCTGTGAATTGTGCAGATTAAGCTCTACAGGTCGGATGATGGTTTTGACCTATAAAACTAGATATAAATAAAAAAGAGTTGTCCGTAGTCTTTGAAAGACCGCGACAACTCTTTTTAACTAACTAAGCAAACCATTGTTGAACCTGTAAATAGATAAATAATACCACCCCGACAATTACCAAGCTCGGAAGTAAATTAGCAACTCGAATACGTGTAACATTTAATAAGTTCAATCCGATAGCAACAATTAACAATCCTCCTGTTGCAGTCATATCTTCAATGAATAAATTGAAGAATGACTCTGAGAAAAACCGGTCGATTTGCGTGGCGAATAAAGCAATAACACCTTCGTAAAGGACTACTGGTACGATAGAGAATATTACTCCAAAGCCTAATGTAGTCGTTAATACAAGTGCTGTAAAACCATCGAGGATTGACTTTGTATAAAGAATCTCGTGATTTCCATGAATTCCACTATCCAGGGGCCCAATAACCGCCAAAGCTCCTACACAGAAGATTAATGAGGCTGTCACGAATCCCTCAGCAATATTGGACTCTTTGCCTTCTTTTTTAAAACGCACTTCCAAATGGGCTCCGATTCTATTCAGTTTTTCATCAAGGTCAATTCCTTCTCCAATCAATGCACCAAATAACAAACTTAGGAGAATGACGATTGTCCTGTCTGATTCTAAACCCATCGAAAATCCTAAAACAATCACCGTCAGACCGATGCCTGCCATAATCGTTTCTTTAATTCTTTCATTTATCTTATTAAAAAACAGGCCAAACAATGTTCCTAGTGCGATTCCAAATCCATTAACGATAACCCCTGCTAGCTCTATTTCAACCACCTACTCCCTTTTGTTTCACGTGAAACAATAGAAAAAGAAATGTCCTCTAGGATGAAATGAACATTGACCATGAGAACGTCATGTCATCCGGTTAGACATTTCTTTATTATTGATTCTTTTATCAATGTTTAGTTTATTTCCCTTGGCTCATTAAATCGAGTATTCTTTCAAGGTCTTCTTTACTGAAATACTCAATTTCAATTTTACCTTTTCTTTTACCTTGTTGAATGGTAACGGACGTACCAAATAAATCTCTTAGTTCTGTTTCCTTAGAGGCAATGAAAATATCCTTTTTAGCCGTTTTCTTTTTTGTCTTTTGATTATTTTCATTTAAGCGAGTAATTAATTGCTCTACTTGTCTTACATTCAGGCCTTCTTTTCGAATTTTGTCAGCAATCATCAAAATTTCTTCTTCTTTTTTTAATGCTAATAACGCTCTTCCATGGCCCATAGTGAGTTCTTTACTGTTAATCATTGCCCTTACTTTTGTAGGCAATGAAAGCAAACGAATCATATTGGCGATATGTGGACGACTTTTCCCAAGTCGTTTCGCTAATTCATCATGCGTCAAAGATAGCTCATTAATCAACCGATCATAAGCTTCGGCTTCTTCCATCGGATTAAGATCTTCCCTCTGCAAGTTCTCAAGAAGCGCCAATTCCATCATCTCTTGGTCGTCTAAATCACGGATGACAGCTGGTATCGTTTCAAGTCCAGCTTCTTTGGATGCTCGGAACCTACGCTCGCCTACGACGATTTCATAGCCTTTTATCGATTGCCGAACGATGATGGGCTGCAAGATACCGAACTGAAGGATTGAGTCCTTCAACTCCTCAATGGCATCAGCTTCGAAAACCTTACGTGGTTGATAAGGATTTGCGCGAATTTCATTGATCGCTACTTCCCGTACCGTCTCTTCATCGAAATTGACATCTTGAAATAATGCATTCACACCTTTACCCAACCCTCTGGCCATTTTCCATCACTTCCTTCGCTAAATCACTATACACTTCAGCGCCTTTTGAGCGGGGATCATATTTAATAATGGGCTCCCCATGACTCGGTGCTTCCCCTAAGCGAACGTTTCTAGGAATAATTGATTGAAACACTTTATCTTGGAAGTACTTTTTGACTTCTTCAATAACTTGAATACCAAGATTTGTTCTCGCATCTAGCATTGTTAGTAATACACCTTCGATTGCTAGATTATGATTCAATCTTTTCTGGACAAGTCGAATCGTATTTAACAATTGACTTAACCCTTCCAATGCATAATATTCGCACTGAACTGGTATAAGTACGCTATCTGATGCTGTTAGAGCATTTAATGTTAATAATCCAAGAGATGGCGGACAATCGATAATAACGTAATCATAGTTGTCTCGCGTTTCTTCTAACGCTCTTCGCAATCTTAACTCCCTAGAGATGGTAGGAACCAATTCTATTTCAGAACCAGCTAATTGAATAGTCGCTGGTATCGCATCAAGATTAGGAATATTCGAAGGCATGAGTGCATGATTGATATTTTCTTCTTCAATTAATACGTCGTAAATACATGTATTCGTTTCACCTTTATTAATTCCGATTCCACTTGTGGCATTTCCTTGTGGATCGATATCAATTAAAAGGACTTTATTTCCCATATCAGCTAAACAAGCACTCAAATTCACTGCTGTTGTTGTTTTGCCAACGCCACCTTTCTGGTTTGCAATGGCAATTACTTTACCCATCTATGTCACCTGCCTACATCTTTCACAATTTACTTTTATATTTATCAATTTGATAGCTATAAATTATATTTTATCATGAACGAACAGGTTATGTTAGTTAAATATGTAGTTTCATAGAACCATTTTGAAAAAAGAAAAGAAAAAAAGGTCTAAATCATATGTTGGGGAGGCTGGGACGTAACCTTTAATGTTGACACAGATACGAGCAACTAATTCAGTATGAGTAGTTACTCGCTTCGGAAATATACTTCGCTTTTACCCACAGGGCATAAGGCGACATCTGCGATAAATCGCAGTGTCTTCTATATCGCGGGCAGCTGTTGAGCCTCCTCGTGCTTCGCACTGCGGGGTCTCACCTAGGCTTTTGCTCCCGACGCCCAGGACGGGCTAGTGTCAACGTTGGCCACAGGAAGTGGCCGCATTTAGTTGACCGCAGAAGTCTCCGTATATTTCCTACGCTAAGTTAGATTGTTATTCATGTTTCTGAGTTTATCACTTTGGTGTCTGTGCCTCTCCCTATTTACGCAATTTGTCCTGGTATAAACTTGTTATGGTGCAATAAAACTTTTTGACGGATAGGATACACTTAGGTGGTGCAGACGAGCTGCGTCGGCGGTATAGAAACCTACGCTAGTTGTATATTTACCCCACCATATATTTTAGAGCCGAAAAAAAAGCCTATCATGATGCGAATGATAGGCTTAAAAAGTGTTTCAGTAACACATTTATTTGTTTTTCGGGATTTTAATCGTAATTTTATAGTGATCGTCTTCTTCTGTTTCCTCTGATTCTACGTTTAATCCTGATTCAGAGACCATGCTCAATGATTGGCGAATTGTATTTAAAGCAATTCGGAGGTCTTTACTGACGCCTTTCATCTTCGGTTTTCGTTTCGTTTTTTCTTCGGATGAATCTTCTGGATGGAGTAACGCGTCGATTTGTTCTTCCGTTTGTTTAACATTGAGGTGATTTTCAATTATGATGCCTAATAATTCTTCTTGAAGTGTTTCATCCTTCAATGAAATTAACGCTCTTGCATGTCTTTCCGTAATTTCTTTGTTCAATATGGCTTGTTGAACAACGCTAGGCAGCTTTAATAGTCGTAGTTTATTTGCAATCGTTGACTGACTTTTACCTAAACGTTGTGCTAGTGCTTCTTGTGTCAATCCGTGCTGGGACAGCAGTTGTTCATAGGCAACTGCTTCTTCAATGACTGTCAGCTCTTCACGTTGAAGGTTTTCGATCAATGCGACGGAAGCTGTTTCTGTATCCGTCATATTTTTGACGATTGCTGGAATCGTTTCCCACTTGAGCGATTGAACGGCACGCCATCTTCTCTCACCGGCAATCAACTCATATCGATCTTCTTCTTCTATCTTCCGGATAACGATTGGTTGAATCATTCCATGTTTATGAATCGTTTGTGCGAGTTCATTAATTTTTTCTTCATCAAAAATCGAACGAGGCTGATATTGATTCGGACTTATCTTGTCCACTTCAATTTGCACAACTTCATTACTTACTTCTGACGAGACATCCTTGTCGGAATTGGAAGCATTTTTACCGAACAACTTACTAATTGTACCCATTCTTATGGCACCTTCCTTATCAAGAATACGAACTCTGTTATGTAAATAAAACTCGTCAAACGACGAGCTTTTGACAAAATCATAAAAAATTGTGTGATGATCTACTAGTAGTTAGTTTCTATAATAATTAATCTGTGTTTCACGTGAAACAATTGAAACTTTCTCTACTGCTATCTTACCACATATTGCTTGTAGGGAGAAGGTTTAAATTATGCTCACTCAATTGGTTCCTTATTTGGAAGTCCAGCTTTCCGCGGATATTTCCCTGGCGTCTTACGTTTTTTATGAATAATCGCGATGTTTCTCTCACTATTTTCAATCGGTAATAAAAACTCGTGAATATCACGCCATTCGCCACCTAGGACTTGCACAGCCGCTTCACTGGCCTTCTTCTCTTCATGGAAGTTGGCACCCTTCATCATGATTAGGTCGCCGCCAACCTTCACTAACGGTAGGCATAATTCGCTTAAGACAGAGCTTCTAGCAACCGCACGGGACACGACGACATCGAAACTCTCTCTGAACTTTTTGTTCTTACCGAAGTTTTCAGCACGATCATGGTAGAATGCAATTTCCGTTAAGTTTAACTTATCCGCTATGTGATTTAAGAAAGAGACGCGCTTTTTGAGCGAGTCAACGATTGTCATTTGTAGATGTGGATATACGATTTTTAAAGGAATCGAAGGAAACCCCGCTCCTGCACCTACATCACAAACAGATAGTGGTTGTGAAAAATCATAATGGAAAGAAGCAGTCAATGAATCAAAGAAGTGTTTTAAATAAACCTCTTCTTGGTCCGTAATCGCTGTCAAATTCATTTTCTCATTCCATTCGACCAATAGCTCATAATACAACTTGAACTGAGCGAGCTGCTGCTCACTCAGTTCAATGCCGTGTTCAATTAAGTTTGCTTGAAATAACGTTTCATCCATTGCTTAACCCTCTATTCATTTGATACTTTTGAACGAACGCCTTGTTCAATATAGACGAGTAAGATTGATATATCAGATGGGTTTACTCCAGAGATCCGTGATGCTTGGCCAACTGACAATGGTCTGACTTGTTTTAATTTCTCTCTAGCTTCTGAAGCTATACCAGAAATTTGATCATAGTCAATGTGCTCGGGAATATATTTATTGTCCATTTTTCTCATTTTCTCGACTTGCTGGTTAGATTTCTTAATATACCCTTCATATTTCACATGAATCTCAACTTGTTCTTCTACCTCTGGTGGTAGTTCTGTTTCACGTGAAACAAACGGCTTCAAATGTTCGTATTTCATTTCTGGGCGACGCAATAGATCTGTTGCTCGAACTGCTTCTTTTAGTAGGGTCCCATTTTGTTCTTCAATCACTTTTTGAATGTCTTCATCTGGTTTAATGATTATTTTTTCAAGACGTTTAATTTCATCTTGAATTTGTTGCTTTTTATGCGTGAAACGTTCATAACGTTCATCAGAAATTAATCCATATTCATATGCAACGTCGATTAAACGTAGATCAGCGTTATCATGACGCAATAATAGACGATATTCTGCTCTTGAAGTCAACAACCGGTATGGTTCATCTGTGCCTTTTGTTACTAAATCATCGATTAACACACCGATATATGCTTGTGAGCGATCCAATATTAATGACTCTTTATTCAAAGCTTTTCCAGCAGCGTTAATTCCTGCCATTACTCCTTGGGCTGCAGCTTCTTCATATCCGGATGTACCGTTAATTTGGCCAGCTGTAAATAATCCATTAATCGTTTTCAGTTCTAATGTTGGCCATAATTGAGTTGGAACGACAGCATCGTATTCGATGGCGTAACCTGCACGCATCATTTCTGCTTTTTCTAAGCCTGGAATTGTTTCAAGTAATTTCTTTTGAACGTCTTCCGGAAGTGAAGTTGATAATCCTTGAACGTACACTTCTTCCGTATTTCGCCCTTCAGGTTCCAAAAAGATTTGGTGGCGTGGCTTATCAGAGAAACGAACGATTTTGTCTTCTACAGAAGGACAATAACGTGGGCCTGTTCCTCTTTCAGCTCCTGAATACATCGCTGATTTAGATAGGTTATCCATGATGATTTCATGGGTCACTTCACCAGTATACGTTAGCCAGCACGGTATTTGGTCTGTGATGAATTCCGTCGTTTCGTAAGAGAAAGCACGTGGCTCTTCATCTCCTGGTTGAATTTCTGTTTGCGAGTAATCAATCGTATGACTATTTACGCGTGGTGGTGTCCCTGTTTTAAAACGAACGAGTTCAATTCCAAGTTCTTCCAATTGTTTCGATAGTTTAATCGTCGGACGTTGGTTATTTGGACCACTTTCATATTCAATATCTCCGATTAATACTTTGCCTCGCATAAATGTTCCTGTAGTAACGATGACCTGATCTGCATAATAGCAAGCTTTCGTTTCCGTAACGACACCTTTTACTTGGTTGTCTTCAATCAATAAGCGGTCGACCATACCTTGTCTTAACGTTAAATTCTCTTGATTTTCAATGACATGCTTCATTTCTTGTTGGTAAAGAACTTTGTCTGCTTGAGCACGCAAAGCGCGAACAGCAGGTCCTTTGCTTGTATTCAATAAGCGCATTTGAATATGCGTTTTATCAATCACTTTTGCCATCGCACCGCCAAGCGCGTCAATTTCCCGTACGACGACACCTTTAGCGGGACCACCGAGCGATGGGTTACACGGCATAAATGCGATTAAGTCGAGGTTCAGCGTCAGCATTAACGTTTTAGCGCCTCTTCTTGCTGAAGCTAAACCCGCTTCGACACCCGCATGGCCGGCACCGATGACAATGACGTCATAATGTCCTGCATCATACATACATAAAGACCTCCTTTTTTTATTTTCCTAAACAGAACTGGGAGAATAACTGATCGATTAATGATTCATGAACGTTATCACCAATGATTTCGCCGAGTAGCTCCCACGTTCGTGTAATATCTATTTGAACTAAATCAAGCGGCATACCGTCTTCCACCGCTTGAAGTGCTTCGTCTAATGCTTGTTCTGATTGCTCAAGTAATTGGATGTGACGTACATTGGATACATACGTCAAGTCACCTGAATCTAATTCTCCTTCGAAAAAGGTTTCTGCAATTGCCGTCTCTAGTTGATCAATTCCTTTTTCCTCCACCAAAGAGGTCGAAATGATCGGTACGTCTCCTGCAACTGCTCTCACTTCAGCTAGATCGATTCGTTGTTCCAGATCCGTCTTATTGATGACAGCAATAATATCATGTTCTTTTGCTGCTTCAAAAAGTGCTGCATCTTCTTTTGTAAATGGTTCGTTCCCATTTAAAACGAGAAGAATTAAATCAGCATCTTGAAGAGCTTTTCGAGAGCGTTCAACTCCGATTCGTTCCACTATATCTTCGGTTTCCCGAATCCCTGCTGTATCGATTAGGCGGAGTGGAACACCACGTACATTCACATATTCTTCAACGACATCACGGGTTGTTCCAGGAATATCGGTAACAATTGCTTTATTTTCTTGAGCTAATATATTTAATAATGACGACTTACCGACGTTTGGTTTACCGATAATCGCCGTCGCAATACCTTCTCGTAAGATTTTCCCTTGCTTGGCCGTCAGCAACAGTCGCTGTATCTCTTCCTTCACAGCTGTTCCACGTTCAACAAGCATTTGATGTGTCATTTCTTCCACATCATCATATTCCGGATAATCAATATTCACTTCGACATGAGCAACTGTTTCAATCAACTGCTGTCGCAATGAACGAATTAAGTTCGATAGACGACCATCCATTTGGTTCAATGCTTGTGACATTGCTTTGTCTGTCTTGGAACGAATTAAGTCCATAACAGCTTCTGCTTGAGATAAATCGATCCGACCATTCAAGAACGCACGTTTTGTGAACTCTCCTGGTTCAGCCAGTCGTGCGCCTTCTCTTAAAATTAACTGAAGTACACGGTTAACGGATACCATACCACCGTGACAGTTAATTTCGATTATATCTTCACGAGTAAAGGTTCGAGGAGCTTTCATCACTGAAACCATCACTTCTTCGACCTTTTCATCTGTCTTTGGATCGACTAAACTCCCATAATGAATTGTATGGGAATCTACTTTCGCCAAATCCTTTGTTGGAAAAATTCGATTGGCGATGGCAAACGATTCCTCTCCACTAATTCGAACAATCGCAATGGCACCCTCGCCAATCGGTGTTGAAATCGCTGTAATTGTATCTTGCTCCATGAACCTCACTCCTTTCTATGAGTAAATTCTCAACTAAAAACAATAACATAAATAGGGATAAAAAGAAAGATATACAGCTTGCCTCTTATTGGTAAAATGTATGTAATGAGTAGGTTTAAGTCACTTCAAAAAAATACCGATATAAAGCGATTAAGCCTTACATCGGTCATTTAACTATATTTTATTTCTTGCCTGTCTCATTCAGGCTTGATGACAACGTATCGATTTGGATCTCTTCCATCTGAGTAAGTAGAAACTTTGCTGTGGTCTTGCAATGCTGTATGAATGATTTTTCGTTCAAAAGAAGGCATTGGCTCCAATCGAACTTCTTTATTTAACTTCAATGCTTTATTTGCAAGCTTATTCGCTAAATTTTCAAGTGTCTCTTTTCTACGAGCACGATAATCCTCTGCATCAACAACGACGGTTACATATTCATCTTTATTTTTATTCACAACAAGATGAGTTAAATATTGCAACGCATTAATGGTTTGTCCACGCTTACCGATTAACAACCCAATTTTTTCGCCGACAAGGTCATATACAACTCCGTTTTGATCTTCCTTCACTTGAACATCGATCGCAACATTCATATCACCAGCGATATCGACCAAAAATTGTTTACCCTCTTCTGTGGCGCTTTTCATCTCTGTTACTTTTACATAAGCACGTTTAGAACCAAAGACACCGAGCAGTCCTTTTTTTCCTTCATCGATTATATCGACTCTCACTTGACTTTCATCTAAATCAAGTTGATTAAGGGCATTCTCTTTTGCTTCTTCAATCGTACGACCACTAGCAGTTATTTCTCTCACTTTTTAGATCCTCCATTGTCTTTTTCATATTGTTTCATCATCGGACGACGAATTAACAATGTTTGAACAATCATAAAGAGGTTACCTACTACCCAGTATAGTGCTAAAGCAGCTGGGAAGAACAATGCGAACACACCAATCATCACTGGCATCAAGTATAACATGACTTGCATTTGTGGGTTAGCTGCAGCTGGTGTGCCTGCCATCATTAATTTTTGTTGGATAAATGTCGTTGTAAATGTAATGGCTGCCATGATAATGCTTGGTTCACCGAGTGAAAACCATAAGAACGTATAATTTTCAATTGCCTCTGTACGCACAATAGCATGGTAGAAAGCAATTAAAATCGGCATCTGTACAATAATTGGTAGACACCCTGCAAGTGGGTTAACCCCATGACGCTGGAACAAAGCCATCGTTTCTTGCTGTAATTTCTGCTGTGTCTGTTGGTCTTTTGACGAGTATTTCTCTCTTAATGCTTGTAACTCTGGCTGGATCATTTGCATCGCTTGAGAAGATTTCAACTGTTTGATATTTAGTGGCAAAATTAATGTACGCAACAAAAGCGTTACAATAATAATTGCCAAACCAAAGCCATGATTGAAAATATCCTCGGCTATGTAAGTAATCAAGAAAGATAATGGATAAACAAAAAACGTGTTCCAAAACCCTTCGCTGTTTTCGGTAATTGGTTCATTAATCTGTGTACAACCACTTAGGAATAAAGCAATTGCGACTAATGCCACAACTACGAACAATCGTTTATACACCTGTTTTCCTCCTAACATTGCTAACACGGAAATTCTTTATTTATTCTACCATCATATATAAGAGGTTTACCATAAAAAAGTGAAATATTTATTGACGATATAAGCCTGTTCGTTTTAAAAGATGCTTTAAGCTGATCTTGACCTCTTCAACATTCATGGATGTCGCCGGTTTTCTGGCAATGATTACGAAATCAACATCCGGTTGAATATGCGGCTCCAACTGTCGTAAGCTTTCGCGTATATAGCGCTTAATTTTGTTACGCATAACAGCATTCCCGAGCTTTTTTCCAACAGAAATTCCTACACGGAAATGTTGCTGATCCTTTTTCATCACATAGTAAATGACAAGCTGTTTGTTGGCGAACGATTCACCTTGTTTAAAAATTTGTTGAAACTCCTCATTTTTTTTGACACGATATTTTTTCTTCAAAAGGATCATCCAATCTCTCTCGATGTTCGAATAAACGGTTCCGTTCATCTCGTTGCTTCAAATCCAATTATATTTATATACATATTATCTGCTAGAAAAAAGACCACTGAGTGGATCTTCCAGTGGTCTAAGCAGAAAGTACTTTTCTTCCTTTTTTACGACGGCGTGCTAGAATCTTACGTCCGTTTTTCGTTTTCATTCTAGCTCGGAATCCGTGCACCTTGCTATGCTTTCTCTTTTTTGGTTGATATGTTCTTTTCATTTATCTACACCTCCTAAAAGGAAATCAAAATCTATACCATTTAAAAACAGTCCAAATTAGTATATAAAATTTGTCCCCTATATGTCAATAGTAAAACAGATGATCCTTATTAATATTCGACCATCTATTTTATCTACATTCCGTTCTTCAAAGAGATTCACTCTTTATTTTAATCGGATATCCATCGATAAGCAATGAATAAGGATATTTTTTTATTCGATCAGTAGCCATATTTTTAAAAGTATCGATTTTTTCAACCAACTAAATTCCATTAACAATTTTAACCCTCATTTTTTTATCCACAATTGCTGTTTTTCCCTCTCTCAAAAAGTTATCCACATGTGCGTTGAATATCATACTAAGTCTGTTTTTTATTCACACCCTAATTCGACAAATTACCCACAAATTCTACAGTTGTGGACAATATTTTTGCACAACCAATAGAACTATGTGGATAAGTTGAAATCACATTGAAATAACAAGGTAAGTTTGATATGATTATATTGTTTAAAATGTGAATAAGTAATTGTGAATAACTGAGTTTTCCACAGAGTGTGAATAATATGTGGATAGTTAACCACAGCTTGTTAGAAAAGATATCTACAGGGCTGTGGATTTTGTCGATAGATGTCATTTTCCCACGTTGTTAAATGAATAATCCATCCACAGGCAAATGAACCACCGATTGATGAAAGGATGCTTAATTTTGGATAATTTACAGGCATTATGGAAAGAAACTTTGACTGAAATTGAAAATAAAGTAAGTAAACCTAGTTTTGATACGTGGCTTAAATCGACTGAGGCAAAATCTGTTGAGGGCGATAAACTCGTCATCGCTGCTCCTAATGAATTTGCAAGAGATTGGCTAGAAAGCAGTTATGCGGGCTTAATCTCTGAATCGTTTAAACAAGTATCAGGCTCTCATTTGGAACCGAAATTCGTTATTCCAAATCGAAACAACATGGATGAATATAGTAAGCAACCCATTAAAAAGTTCCCAAAAAACCAGACAAGAGAAATGAATGGCAAAACAATGCTTAATTCCAAATATACATTTGAGACCTTTGTGATCGGGTCAGGGAACCGATTTGCCCATGCGGCTTCTCTTGCCGTTGCAGAAGCGCCAGCAAAAGCTTACAACCCTTTATTCATCTATGGTGGTGTTGGACTAGGTAAAACACACTTAATGCATGCGATCGGCCATTATGTAAGAGAACATAATCCAGATGCTAAGGTCGTCTATCTATCCAGTGAAAAATTTACGAATGAATTCATCAACTCTATTCGAGACAACAAAACGATTGATTTTCGAAACAAATATCGAAGTGTAGATATATTATTAATTGATGATATTCAGTTCTTGGCAGGAAAAGAACAAACGCAAGAAGAATTTTTCCATACGTTTAATGCGTTGCATGAGGAAAACAAACAAATTATCATTTCCAGTGATCGGCCTCCAAAAGAGATACCGACATTGGAAGATCGACTTCGATCACGTTTTGAATGGGGATTAATTACAGATATTACCCCACCTGACCTAGAAACGAGGATTGCGATTCTACGGAAAAAAGCGAAAGCAGACGGATTGGAGATCCCGAATGAAGTCATGCTTTACATAGCTAACCAAATCGATACGAACATTAGAGAATTGGAAGGTGCGTTAATACGTGTCGTCGCCTACTCTTCTCTTGTAAATGAAGATATCGATGCTTCGTTAGCTGCAAATGCACTGAAAGATATTATTCCTAGCTCCCGACCAAGGAAAATTACGATTAAAGGGATACAGCAGATTATCGGTAATCGATTCAATGTACCAATTGAAGATTTCGCTGCTAAAAAACGGACAAAATCAGTAGCTTTCCCACGTCAAATCGCTATGTATTTATCTAGGGAGATGACTGATTTCTCATTGCCGAAAATCGGTGAAGAGTTTGGGGGACGAGATCATACAACCGTCATTCATGCTCATGAAAAAATAGCTAAAATGTTAGCCGATGATATTCAATTACAGAAAGAGATTGATGAATTAACAGAAATCATAAAGTCTGAAGCATAAATTGACTTGTGAACAGTGTGAATATCTCTGCACAGTTGTTTACACTTTATGCACATGTGGATAACTTAAGTTCTCAACGTAACCACTGACTTATCCACAAATCCACAGGCCCTATTACTATGATTACTGTTTTATTCTTAAAACAAATAAATATGACAAATCATTCTCAGGAGGTTCCTATGAAATTAATCATTGAACGTAATCAACTCATGAACAGTATCCAACACGTAATGAAAGCCATCTCATCTAGACCTACCATTGCGATTTTGTCGGGTATTAAATTAGAAGCTCAACAAGACTATGTAAAATTAACTGGTAGTGATTCAGATATTACTATTGAATCTACTATTCCTCGCGAAGAAGACGGAATGATCAACATTCATGATGTCCAACCGGGTACCGTTATTTTGCAAGCCAAATTCGTATCGGAAATTGTTCGTAAGTTACCAGGTGATCAGGTAGAAATTGAATCCGATGATGAATTGAACGTCACCATCCGTTCTGGCGCAGCAGAATTTAAATTAAATGGACAAGATGCAGAAGAATATCCACAACCTGCATTATTGACGACAGACAACCAATTCGAGATTCAAGCAGACGTATTTAAAAACTTGATTCGTCAAACGAACTTCGCGGTTTCGACACAAGAGACACGTCCGATTCTTACAGGTGTTCATTTCATCTTAGAAGACGGTGTATTTGAATTAGTCGCTACAGACAGTCACCGTTTAGCTTCACGCAAGATTAATTTGAACGATGATGCACAAAATATATCTTTCAGAAATATTGTTGTACCTGGAAAGAGTCTTTCTGAACTGAATAAGATTTTGGATGATCATCAAGAAAAAGTGTACGTTAGTGTTTCAGACAATCAAATTCTCTTTAAAACAGCGAACGTTAATTTCCTCTCTCGTCTTTTGGATGGAAATTACCCAGAAACATCTCGTTTGATTCCGGAACAAAGCAAAACGACGGTTTCTATTAAATCCCGTGAGTTGATGCAGACCATTGACCGTGCGAGTCTATTGGCTCAAGATAATCGAAACAATATCGTGAAACTAGCGACAATGCCGAATCAATTACAAATTACGAGTCATTCACCAGAAATTGGAACAGCTGAAGAAAAAGTTGAGACGATGAGTATCGAAGGAGAAGATTTAAAGATATCTTTTAATGCGAAGTATATGATTGATGCACTCCGAGCGATTGATTCTGAGGAGATTGAGATTGCCTTTACAGGAGCGATGCGACCATTTATCCTTCGTCCACAGAATGAAGAGGAATCCATCTTGCAATTGATCACACCAGTTAGAACGTATTAATGCAAAAAAATAATGACAACCAGCCTGGGAAAGACGCTTTTCTTGGCTGGTTTTTATATCGATTCTATTTTTAAGAATATTTAGCCGGAAAATGTTATTGATACAGTCGATCGAATTACTGAATGGAATATCAGAAAATCAAGACAATACGATTAATTTCCTTTTCCTCCTTATTTTTAGTAAAATAAAGGGATAAGCATGTTGCTGAATAAAGGAAGTGAAAACAGTGGCTGAACCAATAGAAATAACGACCGATCAAATTACTTTAGGGCAGTTCCTTAAGTTAGCCAATATCGTTGAATCTGGTGGGATGGTTAAATTATTTCTAAAAGAATTTGCCGTATACATCAATGATGAACAAGATCAGCGCCGCGGAAGAAAATTAAAGCCCGGTGACCTGGTTGAAATACAAGGCGTTGGATCCTATAAAGTCGTCCAATCCAGCGAATAATTCAAGGAGCTTCAACCATGTACATTGAGGAATTATCTTTAGTCAATTACCGGAATTACGATCGCTTAAAGGTGCAATTCGACCATAAGGTCAATGTGATTTTAGGTGAAAATGCTCAAGGAAAAACAAATTTAATGGAAGCCATCTATGTTCTTGGATTTACAAAGTCCCACCGAACGCCAAGGGATAAAGAATTAATCCAATGGGACGCGGAGTATGGTAAAATAAAGGGAAGGGTTTTTAAGAAGAATCGTTCCCTTCCTCTTGAGGTTATTTTTTCGTCAAAAGGAAAAAAAGCGAAGTTCAACCATATCGAACAAAAACGATTGAGTGATTACATCGGTTCTTTGAATATTGTCATGTTTGCACCGGAGGATTTGAATCTTGTAAAAGGCAGCCCTCAAGAAAGACGTCGTTTCATTGATATGGAAATCGGTCAAATTGAACCGATTTATATTTATCATTTAAACCAATATCAAAAAATATTAAAACAACGAAATGCGTTATTAAAAGATTTGCAGAGAAGACGGACACAAGATACGACAATGCTGCAAATTTATACGGAGCAATTGGCAGAGCACGGAGCAGCCATCTTATTTCGACGTTTTCGTTTCTTGAAAAAATTACGGGAATGGGCCGTGCCGATTCACCTTCAAATTAGCAGAGATCAAGAGAATCTTAAAATAGATTACGTATCGAAGGTTGATGTATCAGAATCTATGGATATGGAGAAAATGAAAGATACATATCTAACGGAATATAATCGCAAAGAAGAAAGTGAAATTGAGCGTGGTACGACGTTATACGGACCACATCGAGATGATTTAGTTTTCACGGTAAATGATCGGAACGTGCAACACTTTGGTTCTCAAGGACAACAGCGGACGACGGCTTTATCGTTAAAGCTTGCCGAAATTGAGTTGATTTATCATGAGGTTGGTGATTATCCAGTGCTACTACTGGATGATGTGTTAAGTGAATTGGATGATTACCGACAATCCCACTTACTCAATGCGATACAAGGGAAAGTCCAAACATTCGTTACGACAACGAATATCGATGGAATCGCACATGATACGATTCGTGAAGCGGAAATTTTTACAATCCATGAAGGAAAGCTAGTTGAGACCGAATGACTGAAACAGTTAGTAGGTCGACAGTTTGAGAGGGGAATTTATCTATGTTTGTTCATATCGGAGATGATAACGTCATCAGAACCGAAGAAGTGATTGCGATGGTCGATTACAGCCTCTTCAGTTCTTCGACGATTATTGAAGAAATGATTTATAACCAACGGAAAGAAAATAATGTGACCGATTCTGCTTATGATGAAGCGAAATCAATTGTCATTACCGTCGATCATATCTATTTCAGTTCCCTATCTGTTGCGACGCTCTCTAAACGAGCTCAAATAGCAGACTTCTTGGATAGTGTTGATGATGTGATGGAAGATTCGGATTAAGTCAGATAGCAGCAATTATAGAAAATGAAGGTGAGATTATGTCGATGGAAGATCAAATCAACAAGCCAAATGATTATGGGGCCAGTCAAATTCAAGTTTTGGAAGGATTGGAAGCAGTCCGAAAAAGACCTGGTATGTATATCGGTTCTACGAGTGAAAGAGGATTGCACCATCTTGTATGGGAAATCGTCGATAACAGTATCGATGAAGCATTAGCGGGATATTGCGATCATATTGAAATCGCAATCGAAAAAGATAATAGTATTTCTGTCACTGACAATGGACGCGGTATCCCTGTTGATATACAAGAAAAGGTTGGGAAGCCAGCTGTAGAAGTTATTTTAACGGTACTTCACGCAGGTGGTAAGTTTGATAGTGATACGTATAAAGTATCAGGTGGTCTTCACGGGGTAGGTGCTTCAGTCGTTAACGCTCTGTCTGAATCGCTGGAAGTCTACGTTCACCGTGATGGAAAGCTATACTATCAATCTTACAAACGAGGTGTACCTCAAGACGAGTTGTCTGTTATTGGAGAAACTGATCTTACTGGTACGAAAATCCATTTTAAACCAGACAGTGAAATCTTTGAAACCCTTGAGTTTTCGTATGATTCATTAGTCAATCGGACGAGAGAGCTTGCCTATTTAAATAAAAAGTTACGCATTTCCATTGAAGATAAACGAACGGATGAAGAAAAAGATTCATTCTATTACGAAGGCGGAATCCGGGAGTACGTTGAATATTTAAACCGTACGCGCGAAGCTCTTCATGAACCGATCTATGGAGAAAATGAAATTGATAATGTCGTTGTTGAATTCGCGATTCAATACAATGACGGTTACAACAGCAATATTTATTCTTTTGCGAACAATATCCATACGATGGAAGGTGGAACACACGAGCAAGGCTTTAAAACAGCACTCACCCGTGTGATCAATGATTACGCTCGTAAAAATAATTTATATAAAGAAAGTGATCCGAACTTAATTGGCGAAGACGTCCGTGAAGGACTAACGGCCATCGTTTCCATTAAACATCCCGATCCACAATTTGAAGGACAAACAAAAACAAAACTCGGAAACAGCGAAGTTAGTCAAATTACGAACTCTGCTTTCTCAGAGAAATTTACACAATTTCTATTTGAAAATCCGCGAGTTGCCAAACAAATCGTAGAGAAAGGTTTGATGGCATCACGTGCTCGGATTGCTGCGAAGAAGGCTCGTGAAGTCACTCGTCGTAAAAACGCTTTAGAAGTTTCTAGTTTACCAGGGAAATTGGCGGACTGTTCATCGAAAGATCCAAGTGAAGGCGAGCTATATATCGTTGAGGGTGACTCAGCAGGTGGCTCAGCGAAACAAGGCCGAGATCGACATTTCCAAGCTATATTGCCATTACGAGGCAAAATTATTAACGTTGAAAAAGCGCGTTTAGATAAGATTCTCTCCAACAATGAGATTCGTATGATGATTACAGCGTTAGGAACAGGCATCGGGGAAGAATTTGATATTTCTCTTGCAAGGTATCATAAAGTCGTCATTATGACGGATGCGGACGTTGATGGTGCACACATTCGAACATTGTTGCTTACGTTCTTCTATCGTTACATGCGTCCATTAGTTGAACACGGCTATGTTTATATTGCCCAGCCACCGTTATACAAAATCCAGCAAGGCAAAAAGGTTTATTATACGTATACAGATAAAGAAATGGAAGAAGTTTTGGCTGAACTTCCTCAGATCCCAAAACCAGGTTTACAACGGTATAAAGGTTTAGGTGAGATGAATCCTAGTCAGCTATGGGAAACGACGATGAACCCTGAAACACGTACGATGCTCCAAGTCACATTGGAAGACGCTATGGAAGCGGATGAAGTGTTTGATGTATTAATGGGTGACCATGTTGAACCACGCAGAGATTTTATCGAAAAGAATGCTCAATACGTTAAGAATTTGGATATTTAACGAGTGATTAAAGCCGTTCGAATAAAAGTTTACGGTGGGGTAACTTGCGCAGAGGTGTTGGTCTTTCATTGATTGACCTACCTCTCCGCCTCTCTCCCCTCTCCATGATTTAAAAGGAATCATGCCATGTTAGAAGCTTTTATTCGGACTGGCTTTTGACTCATTCAAGGAGGAGTTATCGTTGGATCAAGAACGTCCAAGAGTTCAAGAAATTAATTTAAGTGATGAGATGAGAACATCTTTTTTAGATTATGCGATGAGTGTTATCGTCTCTCGTGCATTGCCTGATGTCCGGGATGGTTTGAAACCTGTACATAGAAGAATTTTATATGCTATGCATGATTTAGGAATGCATGCAGATAAATCTTATAAAAAGTCTGCCCGTATTGTCGGTGAGGTAATCGGTAAGTATCACCCACACGGAGATTCTGCCGTATATGATGCAATGGTCCGTATGGCACAAGACTTTAACTATCGCTACACATTAGTAAATGGACACGGAAACTTTGGTTCAGTCGATGGTGACGCTGCTGCGGCAATGCGTTATACAGAAGCTAAAATGTCCAAAATTTCGATGGAACTATTGAGAGACATCAATAAAAATACGATTGATTATGTGGATAACTATGATGGCGCTGAACGCGAACCAGTCGTATTGCCAGCTCGTTTCCCGAATCTGCTTGTCAACGGGGCATCAGGAATTGCAGTCGGAATGGCAACAAACATCCCGCCTCACCAGCTTGGTGAAGTAATCGATGCCGTATTGGCAATCAGTAGAAACCCAGAAATCACGATTGAAGAATTGATGGAAAATCATATCTACGGACCGGACTTCCCGACAGGCGGAGAAATTCTAGGTCGAAGTGGTATCCGACAAGCGTTTCAAACAGGAAAAGGTTCAATAACAATCCGATCAAAAGCAGATATTGATGAAGTTAACGGCAAACCGAGAATTATCGTTAGTGAAATTCCTTTCCAAGTGAACAAAGCTAGATTAATTGAAAAAATTGCTGAGCTTGTCCGTGACAAGAAGCTTGAAGGGATTACCGATTTGCGTGATGAGTCGGACCGTGATGGTATGCGTATTGTGATGGAACTGCGTCGCGATGCGAATGCCAATGTCGTATTAAATAATCTTTATAAGCAAACCGCTATGCAAACAAGCTTTGGAATCAACATGCTCTCCCTTGTGAACGGGGAACCAAAAGTAATGAATTTAAAACAAACACTTGAGTACTACTTAGAACACCAGCGTGAAATTATTACACGTCGTACTCAATATGAATTAGATAAAGCACAAGCACGTGCTCACATTTTAGAAGGTCTTCGCGTTGCATTGGATCATTTGGACGCTGTTATCGAATTAATCCGGAAATCTCAAACAGCAGATATTGCAAGAGAAGGATTAATGGAACAATACGGCTTATCCGAAAAGCAAGCGCAAGCTATTTTAGATATGCGTTTACAACGTTTAACTGGTCTTGAACGTGAAAAGATTGAAAATGAATACAATGAAATTATGGCATTGATCGCAGAATTAAAAGCTATTTTAGCAGATGATGAGAAAGTTTTAGAAATCATCCGCGAAGAGCTTACAGCGATCAAAGAACAGTTTAACGATGAGCGCCGAACAGAAATTGTTATCGGTGGAACAGACTTTATCGAGGATGAAGATTTGATTCCGGAAGAGACAATTGTCATTACACTCACTCACCATGGCTATATCAAACGTTTACCACTTACGACGTATCGCTCCCAGAATCGTGGAGGTCGAGGTATTCAAGGCATGGGAACAAATGAGGATGACTTCGTGGAACATTTATTATCTACTTCTACGCATGATACGTTGCTGTTCTTTACGAACAAAGGAAAAGTATACCGAGCGAAAGGTTATGAAATTCCTGAGTTCAGCCGTACAGCGAAAGGGCTTCCTCTTGTAAACGTGCTTGAAGTTGAACAAGATGAATGGATCAATGCTGTCATTCCAGTTAAAGAATACGATGAAGCATCCTCTCTATTCTTTACAACGAAAAATGGCTTGTCTAAACGGACTATGTTGAATCAGTACAAAAACATCCGTCGAGGCGGTCTACGTGCGATAAATTTACGTGAAGATGATGAATTGATCTCTGTCCGATTAACGGACGGCGAGCAACATATCATTATCGGAACGAAAAATGGCTTGGCGATTCGTTTCCATGAAACCGATGTTCGGACAATGGGACGGACGGCAACGGGTGTGAAAGGAATCACCTTGAGAGAAGACGATGAAGTCGTATCCATGGAAATTCTACATGAAGGTAGCGAGGTACTGACCGTTACATCAAAAGGCTTTGGTAAACGAACGCCTGAAGATGAATATCGTCTACAAAACCGTGGCGGTAGAGGAATACTCACTTGTAGATTAAACGATCGAAACGGTCATGTTTCAGCTGTTAAACCTGTATTTGGTGAAGAAGATTTAATGATTATTACTGAAACGGGTGTACTCATTCGTATGGGCTCAGAAACAATTTCTCAGACGAGCCGAAACACACAAGGTGTCCGTTTGATCCGTTTAGGTGATGAAGAAGCTGTAGCTACCGTTGCATTAGTCGAGAAAGAAGAAGTTGAAGAAGAGTTGGAAGAAGAAATTGATGAAGCTGTGGAAGAGAAAGAAGAACAGCTAGTCGATGAAATTGAAGAAGTTGTCGAGGACGATGGTGACCATTCAGGAGAAGAAAATTAAAGTGAGGTGAATCCTCGTGAAAGTTCACCCAGACCAACTGATGCCCGGTTGTCTCTTGACGAAGGATGTGATTGGCAATGCCATTCACCCACTTATTCCGAGGAATACGGTAATTGAACCGATTCATATTCAAGTATTACAAACATTTAAGATTCAAGTCGTTGACGTTGCACCTCGTTTGGTCAACGGAGATGTTTTTCACGTTGAAAAGCGAGTCCAACCAGTTGAAGATAAAAAGAAAAATGAAGAGAATAATCAAGTGAACTGGACCTTTTATGATCATTATACAAACGCTGTGAAGGTTACCAAATCGATTTGCGAAGATTTAATGCGTACGAATCGATTAGATATTCAGCGGGTCCGAAAGTTGATTATTCCTTTGATGAAACAGGCTGTAAAGCAACCAAATTTATTTTTAGAGCTATATCAATATGGTGATAAACAACAATATATTTATCACCATATGGTATCAATCGCTTTGTTGGCAGCTAGTTTAGCGAAGAAATTAAACTATAACGAAGGCGACCGTTTAAAAATTTCGTTAGCAGCTTATTTAAGCGATCTAGGTATGATATCTGAACAACATACAATTTATTTACAAGAACGAGAGTTGACCGAGAAAGAAATCGAGAACATACGCACGCACCCTGTTCTTTCTTATCGACTAATTGAGGATAAGTCATCCATTAGCAAGGATGTGAAAATAGCTGTCTTACAGCATCATGAACGAATGGATGGTTCCGGCTATCCATTGGGTGTTAAAGCAGAAAAGATTCATCCGTTTGCTAAGGTGATTGGTGTCATTGATACGTACCACGCGATGACGTCTGAACGAGCGTATCGGGAGAAGCAATCGATCTTTAATGTCATTGAAGAACTATTGCAACGACAAGCGGGAAAATTAGACGTGCCAACGATCGAAGCGTTAATTCAAAACTATTTGACTCCGCAAGTCGGCACACGCGTGAAACTATCAAATGAACAAATTGGCACGGTCGTCTTTGTGGATGAGTCCTATCCCGCCCATCCTTTTGTTCAATTGGAAGATGCGAGTGAAAAGATTATTAATTTAAAAGAGCAACATCTACACATCGAGGAATTTTTATTAGATCATGAGGCTTGATTAGGTAAGTCAACATCCTTTGAGTCTGAACTCGGGCTCTAAGGATGTTTTTTTATTCATTTAGCTAGTACATAGAACAATAAAAATACTAAAAAAGTTAACAAATGATAATATTTTACCAATGTTTCATGACCTGAAATCATGTATAATAAGAAAGGTAATAATCGTATTACATAAAGAAAAGAACGTTATTTGGAGGAAAAAATAAATGATTAAAACATATAAATCGTTAACAGCTATCGTAATGGCAACTGTTTTATTAATGGCTTCTTTTGTGATGAGTCCGTTAAAGATTCACGCTCAATTGGATAACTTAAGTGCAGAATCAGCCATATTGGTTGATGCCGAAACAGGAGATATCCTTTATGCGAAAAATGCGGATGAGGCTTTGCCACCAGCAAGTATGACGAAAATAATGACCGAATATCTCGTTTTGGAAGCTATTGAAAAAGGCGACATTAGCTGGGATACACGTACAGAAATCAGTGAACTTGCTTACTCTATTTCTGCAAACAATTCTTTTTCAGGTGTAGGCTTACGTTTGGATCATGAATATACAGTTAAGCAGCTTTATGAAGCAATGGCAATCAATTCAGATAACGCAACGAGCATTGCTTTAGCTGAGTTAATCGCTGGCTCAGAAGGTGAGTTCGTCAAAATGATGAATCAGAAGGCTGACGAAATGGGCTTGCCTGATGCTAAATTTGTGAACTCAACTGGCTTAGATAACAAAGATTTAAATGGAAAACATCCAGAAGGAACTGGAGCAGATGATACGAATTTAATGTCCGCGCGTTCAACAGCATTGCTTGCTTATCATCTTGTAAATGATTTTGAAGAAGCATTAGACATTTCAAGCATTCCAAGAAAAGAGTTTGAAGACCAGGAAATGGTGAATTGGAACTGGATGCTTCCTGGAATGGATAGTCAAAACTTCGAACAATTTACGTACGAAGGTATGGATGGATTAAAAACAGGTTTTACGGATTTGGCGGGTTATTCATTCGCTGGAACAGCCAAGCAGGATAACAACCGTTTAATCTCTGTAGTCATGCGTACAGACAGTATTGAAGAACGATTTAATCAAACGGCGAAATTACTGGATTATGGATTTAACGACTTCAGTAAAGAAACATTATTCGAAGCAGGTCACCAAATTGAAGGTGAATCTACCATCCCTGTTTACCGCGGAAAACAAGATTCGGTTCAAGTAGAATCAGCTGAAGCCATTGAAAAAATGGTACGAAACGGCGATCAAGAAAATTATTCCGTCAGTTACGAATTCGATGAAGAAATGTTGAAAGATGGAAAATTAATAGCTCCAGTTGAAAAAGGGACAGAAGTTGGACGTATGGTATTAACGTATTCTGGAGATCATGATTACGGAAATATCGATACGGAAAAAGAAGAGTCATTCTCTGTTCCAGTTGTCACAAGTGAAGATGCTGAGCAATCAAACTGGTTTATCCGATTATTCCAAACCATCGGTGACTTCTTTGTCAGTCTATTCAACAGCATTAAAGGGTTATTTTCATAATAACTTGCAAAATGTGCATACTATCGATATATTAAAGTTAATAGTGAACTGAAAAGCTATGAAAGGAACTAGTAATAGTAAGCGTTTCTTAAGAGAGCTGGTGGATGCTGCGAACCAGTGAAACTCTGCTATGAATCCATCCTCGAGCTGATTGGCGAAAGCGATGCATAAGTCAATCCGGTCAAGCACCGTTAAAGCTTCCGAGTTGGGAGTAACTCTCCAACAAGGGTGGTAACGCGGGTATACAGCTCGTCCCTTTACTTAGGGACGGGCTTTTTTTAGTTTGCCCGGCATGGGTGAATTCTAACGGGTGAAAGTCCCGAGTGTGACCTGGTAGCGGTAAGCACA
>NZ_VMHE01000018.1 GCF_007559425.1 Allobacillus salarius
CTGTTTTTAAAAATGCAATTCAAAACATTGGAGAAGTCTTTGTATTTTTAAAAAGAGCAATTATGAAATTGATTCATATAGTATATGTTTTTACTTTAATACATCAAGTATTTGTCTCTTTTTTGGATAAAACGTTCGAGTTCAGGTTTAGTTTCATTTAACCAATCGTCAGCTTTGCCTACTAACAACGCATGTCGAAGTTGATCTGTACCTGCTAATAAATCAAGAAAATAAAACTGACTGTCATCCAAACTTTTTATGAATTCTATATCATTTGGATATAGATTATAGATGATTTCTAACAATTTCACACCCGTATAAAAAGAGTTGAACTTCTCCCTGTCTAATACGTGTAGTTGAACTCCGGCGCAAGGTTCCCCTTTAAATTTCTGATAATGTGGAGTGAAAAACACTGGTCTCGCCTTTACGCCAGGTATTTCAAGATTATTAAATGCATTAGTAAGCTCGTCTGCATTTATGAAGGGTGCTCCTACATATTCAAAAGGTTTTGTTGTTCCGCGTCCCTCTGATACATTTGTACCTTCTATCAAACATGTGCCTGGATATAACACACACATATCTATTTGAGTAACATTTGGGGTTGGAGCCACCCAACATAAATCCATTTCGTCATAGTAATACTTTCTTTCCCAATCCTGCATCTGTATTACATCCAGTGAGCAACCAATCGAGTATTCTTCATTGAAGTAATTTGCTAGTTCTCCGACAGTCATTCCATGTCGCACAGGAATCGGATAAAGTCCAACGAATGAGGTAAATCCATCTTCGACTATATTTCCCTCAACTTGAAAACCATTTATCGGATTAGGTCGATCAAGCACAACAAATTTAACATTATATTTTGCACAAGCTTTCATCATATTTGCCATGGAATAAATAAAAGTATAGTATCTAGAACCGATATCTTGTAAATCAAAGATAACAACATCAAGACCATCTAGCATTTCTGCAGTCGGTTCTCTCACTTCACCGTATAGACTATAAACTGGGAGACCTGTTTTTTCGTCTACCGTAGAATCCAAATGCTCCCCTTCATTAGCATTACCACGTATTCCGTGCTCAGGTGAAAAAAGACAATGCAAATTTAACAAATCGCTATTATACATCAAGTCAATTGTAGAATTCAATTGCTTATTCACACCAGTAATATTCGTTAACAAGCCTAACTTTTGCCCTGAGAAGTCTTTTTCAAATGAATCTAAAAAAACATCAACACCGAGTTTCATACACGCACCTAACCTTTTATTGAATCAGATCCAGAATTTTCAACGAAGTGTCTTTGCAATGCTAAAAAGACGATTAATATTGGAATTAAAGCAATTATGGTACCTGTTGCTATATGTCTCGTATTTGCTGAGAACTGACCTTCCAATTGATAAAGGCCCACAGTAAGTGGATACATCGAAGAGTCTTTTAATAAAATAAGCGGCCACAAGAAATTGTTCCACGCTCCAATAAAACAAAGAATAGCTAAAGTTGCGAGCATCGGTTTGGTCATTGGCATCATAATTCTCCACCAAACTTGAAATACATTCGCCCCATCAATAATTGCCGATTCTTCAATTTCTTTCGGAATTCCCAAATAAGCTTGGCGCATTAAGAATATACCGAAAGCATTAATAGCAGTTGGTAAAATAACACCTGTATATGTTCCTACTAATCCCATCTTATTTAAGATTAAATAAATCGGAATCATAGATGCCTCAACCGGAATCATCATCGTTGCAATAATCAAGATAAAGACTATCTTATTTCCTCTAAAGTTAATTCGAGCTAGAGCAAAGCCTGCTAAACTAGCAAATAATAATGGAAGAACAACCCCAAAAAACGTTAAGATTGCACTGTTCATCAAATAAATTGGGATTGGTAACGTATTCCACACTTCAATATAATTTGCAAAAGTGAAATTCTCCGGAATAAAAGTTGGAGGAAATGAAAAAACTGATTCATTCGCACTCTTGAAAGAAGTTGATACTGTCCAAATAAATGGCATAATCGTAAACAGCGCCAAAACCGTCAATAGTAGATAAGATACTAATTTATTTACAGTTTTGGGCTTTAAACGACGCTTAGACATTTTGTTTTTCGATTCTATTTCTGTTACTTTCGCTTGGTCTAAACCTGGCTGTTGTGGCACTTTTGTTCCTCCTCCCCTTTAGGATGATTGGTCTTTTCGATCTTGAGCAATCATATTTAAGATTGTAATTAACAGAATAACGACAAATAGCAATACTGCAATAGCACTTGCGTAACCGAAGTTAATATTCTCAAATGCTTCCTGATAAACCATATAAACTAGAGTCGTTGTTGATTTTAATGGACCCCCACCTGTCATAACAAGCATTAAAGTAAATTCTTTGAAAGCACCCATAGTTGAAATGACGGTTACAAAAAATATAATTGGTCTAATTAATGGAAATGTAATGGACATGTGTTTTCTCCAAAACCCTGCTCCGTCAATTTCAGCTGCTTCATATAATTGTGGGGAAATCGCTTGCAATCCAGCCAAATATATAATCATATAGTAACCAATACCTTGCCATACAGTTACTATAGCAATACTGATCATCGCAGTGTTTTCACTTGTTAACCAAGGTATTGCGTCTATACCGATTAGAGAAATTAAGTAATTTAGCAATCCTTCGCTAGCAAACATCCACTTCCAAAGAAGTGCTGTAATAACGACAGATACAAGTACCGGAAAATAAAATGCTAGGCGATACATTTTAATACCCATCAATTTTTGATTTACCAAAATGGCTAGTAACAAGGAAATAATTGTAATGGCTGGCGTTACCATGATCCAATAAAAAAATGTATTCTTTAAAGCTTTCCAAAAATCACCGTCATCAAAAGCTTTTTTGTAATTTTCTAACCCCACAAATTCAGGAGGAGTAAACACGTTATAACTAGTAAAGCTTAGATAGATGACCCATCCAATAGGAATTAAACTGAAAAGCAATAATAGTATTGCTGCCGGCGAAAGGAACAGCCAAGCATGTCTCTCTTTATACATAGATATCCTCCTAGAATCTAAGAAAAATCAAACCCCGTGTATACAACTACACAGGGTCTGTATTTTTCAAGCCATTCGCTGATTACTCACTCAACAATTCATTGACCTGTTTCTCAGCATTATCTAGAGCCTCTTTGGGATCTAGATCATTCAATAGAACTTCTTCATATGTTTCACTTAGAATCGTGTTAATTTCGTTTGCGTTGCCGATTGGCGGTGCCATGTCAACAGCTTTTTCAATGTTTGTTGCTGAATAATAGTTACCCTTTTCCTGAGGGTCTTCTGAATCTTTACCTTCAAGGAATTTATCATCACTTGCAGCTTCTTCGTTAGTCGGCAAAATTGCTGCCAAATCTGTAAACTCTAACTGATTTTCAACATTTGTAACGTGTTTTACAAAAGCTGTAGCTGCTTCTGGGTGTTTAGTATTCTTTGAAACGACTAAGTTTTGAATTGCTGAATATACGATATCTTCATCACTTACAAAGAATGGTGCTGCTTTGGACTTCTCATACATTTCTGGATTCAAGTCTTCAATTTGTCTGTACAGTTGTGGACCAGAAACCCACCATGCTAAACGCCCGTCAGCGTACCATTCACTTGCAAGGCTAGAATCCAATAATAAATCATCTGGAATTAAGCCTTTATCGTAATATTCTTTTCGCTCTGTCAACAACTCAAGAGCTTCCGGTGTATTAAATGCGGCCTTTGTACCTTCTTCATTTACTAAGTCAATTCCATATGTTGGGAAAAGAATCCAAAGGTCTTGCCAAGAGGTTGTTGTATAACCACCTGCGTATGTTCCTGTTTCTTCATAGATTTTTTCTGACATTTCCCATGCTTCATCGATTGTTTCTGGTGGTGCATCGAAACCAGCTTCCGCGAGAATTTCAGGATTATAAATAACTCCTCCAGTTGTAAAATACCAAGGTACAGCATAAGAAGTTCCATCAACTACACCTGATGCCCATAAACCTTCTGGATAGCGATCTTTGTAGTCAGACGCCGCTTCATCCATATTCAATAGTGCACCTTCACCAGCTAAACGCTTTGTAAAACGAGGGTTCAAGTTGACAACGTCAGACATATTGCCACTTGAAGCTTCTGTTAACGTTTTCTGCTCAATATTTTTAGCTGGAACATCTTCCCAAACTACTTTCACATCTGGATTTTCTTCTTCAAACGATTCAATCATTCCATTAATATAATCATCGAAAGTAGGGCTTAACTCCATCGTGTTAAAGACTATTTCTTTTTTACCATCACTGCCCTCTTCGTCCCCACAAGCTGCTAAAAACGTTATCATGAGAACGATCAATAAACCAGATAATGCTTTTTTCATGATCTTACCCCCTGTTTAATTAGATAAAGAATCAAAAACAAGATTGTGTACCTCTTTTCGCAAAGAGGCTATACTGTTTTCTCTTCCATAGTGAACTCGGTTGGTTAGAAGAATCACTGCTTTTTTTCTAGAGTCATCAAACCAAATCGACGTACCCGTAAAGCCAGTATGACCAAAACTCCAATCTGAAAACTGCTCTCCAGCAATCTGTACACCCTTGTTGAATTGCCATCCTAGTCCTCTCGCTTGATTCGATGAAACGAACTTCGTTTCAATGGAAAACTGTCGAGTCGTTTCTGCCAGGAAGTCATCATCATTTTGTTTCAACCAAGCTTGTGCATATTTTTTCATATCTGTTAAGGTCGAGAATAATCCTGCATGTCCCGCAACACCATCCATGTGACGTGCATTCTCATCATGCACCTTCCCTTGGATATATTGCTCACTGCTTGAATCCCATTCTGTCGCAGCAAATGAAAGGTTTAATGAAGGATTAAAACATGTGTGGTTCATCTCTAGCGGTTCAAAAATTATTTTATCAGCTAATACATCCAGTGGCTTTCCGGTTATGTTCTCTGCTAATAGACCAAGCAAAATGAAGTTCAAATCACTGTAAGTAATTTCATTCGATGTTTCTGTTCGTGATTCTAGCTCAATAATTTTTTGGATAATTGCATCTTTCGAAAAATTACTCATATGATGAAATGGATAAAACGCTTGCAATCCGCTAGAATGTTGTAACAATTCTTTAACACTGATTTCCCTAGAAAAATGAAATGAAAAATAGTTGTTGATTGAATCATCCAACTGAATCTTTTCTTGCTCAATCAACTTTAATATGACTGGAAGCGTTGCTGTTACTTTCGTCAATGAAGCTAAATCAAAAACTGTATGTATATTGATGGGTGTATGGTCTTGTTCTCCATTAACTCCATTGTAAGCTTCAAGAATTGTTTGGTCGGAATCCACAACAGCTAATGCATAACCTGGAATCTTTCTATTTTCGATACATTGATCCAAATACTTTATTACTTGATGAACCAAGGACTCTGCACTCCTCTAATACCATTAGAAACCGCTTTCACTATGTTTAATTAAGATTATATAGAATATTATTACAAATAGCAATACTTTTTTCTGAAATTTAATTTCATTTTTATTTTTGCAATGGAATATACTTTTGATTGATTTGTTGTAATGCAGCAATAACCGATCCGATCACCGGTTCAACCTTAGGCAAGATCAATTCACATTCCTCATTTAAAAAATGTTCAAGCATAGGAAGAATCACATCATTACGATTGAACAACCCTCCAACGAGCACGACCTGCTTATTTGATAATGGAAAATGTTCGAGAATCATTTCAATCGATTTCGACAAGTCTTTCGCAGCTCGTTGAAGGATAGATTTTGCGTCGGTATCACCCATATCAAAAGCTTCAAAAACGACCTTACTTAAAGCAGAAATATGATTCCTTGGAGATTCGGCTTGATAAATGGTCGGTACAATATCTTTTAAATCCCCACTGATCTCAAAATATTTTCCAATTAAATTAGCTAAGATGGTTTCTTTCTGATTTCGATCGTAATGTTGAAAGATAACTTGTAAAGCATCCCTACCAATTGCATAGCCACTACCTTCATCACCGATCAAATACCCCCAACCGCCGACACGCTTTTTATTTAAGTGTTGATCTATCCCAAAACCAATTGAACCGGTCCCAGCAATTTGGACAATTCCAGGTTCTCCGAATGTACCACTATACAATGCATTAACAGCATCATGTTCGATTAAATACGGAAATTGACCTCCCACCAAGCGTTTAAATAATGCTTCAATAAACTCTTTATTTACATGGTTTTCTGTTCCAGATAAACCTGCAAAACAGTAATCAATATGTTGAAAAAGTTCTGGTTGCTGGTTTTTTATTTCAGAGAATATTTTTAAGAAAGTACCTTCTATGGATTCTCTTGAACCGGAATTTAAATTGGAGGGTCCGGCTAGAACCCTTGCATACACCTGTCCTGTTTCATCAGATAATACCGCTTCCGTTTTCGTACCTCCACCGTCTATCCCAATAACGTAACTCATGAAATTGCCTCCGTTCATTTTTTCGATTCAATAACTAACAGTTTACAAAGAGAATATATAAAGTGTCTACTATATCATTGAAAAAATTTCCTGTTTTAGATAATCCATATAAACACTTCAACCCAGCCACATTTACCAGTAAGTAGAAATTAGTGCATTCTCAGTTTTTTCTTTCGAATGATATAATACTTCGAAATCTTTTATTCATGCTGTGTACTAGAATCTAATTTGGCTCATATTTTTTCCGTTAGGTCACATAAAATTCCTGATCGGGCGCATATTGTGTTCTTTCATATTCATATTTTTTGAAACTATACCCATATATGACATACTAGGCTCAAATATGACCGATTGGGTCGCATATCCTAACGAAGCATTGCATGGAAACAACCTCTACAACCGCCACCTAAATCCATCCATACAAAAAAGAACCCGCCCTCCATCAGGCGAGTTCATCATTCAATTCGGCGTTGTCATCAACGCATTTTTATCAGTTTTTTCGACATGCGGTTTCGGAAGTTCATCGATAATATGAAAGCTCTTCGGTTTTTTATAACGTGATAGTTTCTCCGCACAATACATTTCCAAATCGACTTCCGTTATTTGGTCATCCTTCACCGAAACGTAAGCGACGACTTTCTCGCCCCATTTTTCATCTGGAATGCCCAGCACAGCTACTTCGTTGACCGCTTCATTCGATTGGAGCCAATGTTCGATTTCGAGTGGAAAAATATTTTCACCACCAGAAATAATCATTTCCTTTTTCCGGCCAATGATATACACGAAGCCATCTTCGTCAATCCTTGCTAGATCGCCCGTTTTCAACCAACCATTTTCTAGTGAACAGTTCGTTTCCTCATCATTATTCCAATAGAATTCGAATAAATGATTTCCGTGAAGCCACAGCTCGCCAACTTCCCCTTGTTCTACTTCATTTCCTCGATCATCTACGACTTGAACGTTATTAAAAATCATTTCTTGCCCGACGGAGCCACGTTTCATCCGAGCAATTTTCGGATCGATATAAAAGTTATTCGGCCCTATAGTAAAATCAAATCGTGGCTAGGACACCAAAATTTTGCGCTACCACCGATTTGAAGCACGCTATTCGTGAATAGGTCACTAAAAATTTGCGCTACCCTTTTATAGTATTTCTCTCGAGTTTTTATGTCTTCAAACAAAACGAATTGTTCGCTCATCAAACACCAAAAAATCCGAACTAAGTTTTTAGTTCGGATTTCGATTCCATGGATTCACTTCATTCCAATCTCAGTTAGTCATCCAAATTGGATATCCCTGACTAGCTCCCGTAATGGCTCGTCCCAATAGTGTGCATACTGACTCGCATATTGGTAGGCTTCGTATTCAGATTGACCGATCTCAGGGGAGATTCCTCCATTTTGAAGATTATCTAAAATGCCCATCACTACGATGACTTGATTATTTGCTTGAATGGCAGCTTGAATCGTTTTCTTTAATTCTTTCTCGCTTATTCCAGCCTTATAATCAAACAACACTTTGTGATACATCATTTCAGTTGTTTGTTCTGGAAACTCATCAAATAGCGCTTGTGCTTGATCAAATTTTTCGAGTTCGATCAGCAACGGAATTAAATCATAACGAACACCAAGATTATCATTCTCGTTTAAATACATGATACGCTCAAAATACTCGCTTGCTTTTTCCTGAGTATTTGTTTCGAGGAGATATTGTGCATATGCATATAAAGCTCGCATATATGGTCTTGTTTCAACCATCATCCAATAAGAACCTGCATTTTCCTTCTCAAATGCATCATCGAACTTCTTTTCGCCAATTTTTACTGCATCCTTCAAATAACTTTCTCTCTCATCAAATGTTAGGTGAGACGCATACAGAACGAGTGCATCGATATAATCAGGTTCAAGGGTCAATACTTGCTCGAGCATCTCTTTTTGCTGCTGAGGTGGAGCTTGGACCGCTTCCTCGAACAATCTTTCAGCTTCGGTTTTATCCGGCATCATTCCTACACCACCGGTTTCATTCCACTTCTGAATAAATTGTTCGAACTCTTCCTCACTCTCAAAAGTTTGTTCGTTCAACGCCCGAAACATATCTTCTGTCGGACTGGAAAAATCCGCTGCTGGAGATTGTCGGGTAATAATCGGCGATCCCATTTCCATTTTATCATCAAAATATTCCTCGATTTGTTTTTTTCGATTACTAATCGACCCAGTTGTTGTTTGATATTTTTCAGCCAAAAATTTGAGTGTCACCTTTTTATAATCCTCTGGATAAAGATCTACTCTGTACACACGCTCAAAAGCCGCGATCATTGGTTCTGGTTTATTGATTTGAATATAATTCATGCGCGCCATATTTTCCCACTCTACAATCATTTCATCAATCACATCTTCATTCCCGGGTTTTTGAAGTCGTCGGATTCCCTGCGAAACTTCTTCTTCTTCCGGAAGCAGGAAAAATGGGCCGTCCATATATTCATCCGCTTCTTCTATGAATTCATCTAAATGATCAATTGCCGGAAAGATATAATCAGTTGTTCGTAAAAACTCATCAATACTTTTTCCTTCTTCATCGGCCGCATACTGAATCAATTGTTTCAAAAGCTCCATTTCATCATCCATGATTTCTATTAGTTCATGCGGAAAAATTTGATATGGACCACACTGCACAGGGAGTCCAAAAACACAGTCCAACTCCGGATCGTCTGTGTGGAATCCTAAGAGTAGTGACGTTTCTTCTTCGGTGAATATATTTTTCGCACGCGCGACACCATTTTCCATTTCAAAAATTTCAAAAAATGACGGCTCAACCTTATGCCATTCATCCATACTTCGGATGACAGACTCCCGTCGTTCTTTTTTCTTTTGGCGCTCGATAACATGATCAAGATAAGATTTACTCTCTTCCTTTTCCTCATTTCGTAACGCGTTCAACAGCTTAGATACTTGATATACAAAATCAAGATCATTGTCTTCAAGTTCCACAAACTGAGTCGGCAATAAATGCGTATAGTTCTCTGTAATCTCAAAAATCATTCGTTGAAACGCTTGGATGGTTTCTTCAAACATCCCTTGAGATACCATCCCTGCCACTTGTTGACTATTATTTAAACAACACTTTTTATACTTTTTTCCACTCCCACATGGGCAAGCATCATTTCGACCAGGCATATATTCACCTCATTTAAGTTCATTTGTTTCAGTATACTCAACTTGATATAATCAGTAAACATAGACGATAAGGAGGTATTCCGTGAAACTTCACTTCTTAATTGGTATTTGGCTCGGGTTCTTTCTCTCATTTTTGATCGCTGGTTGGTTTGAAGGTGAGTTTAATTGGGCTTTCCTAATTGCTTCATTGATCGGTGGTACGCTAGCTCACTTTTTACTCATCGTTCCACTTTCACGTAAATATCCTCATAAAGAATCAAAATAACAAAACGAGAAGCGGAACACTAACGACGATTGCTATGACGCGAATCGTATGTACCATGATGACGACAGGCATTTTGGCACCGAACTCTTCGGAAATAATTGTCACTTCACTCATCCCAGCCGGTGCCGAACTGCAAAAGGACGTCACCATATCAAATTCAAAAATACGATGAAGTACCCACGTTAAAATAACGGCAAGTATTAGGTGTGCAATCGGCGCCAACAGTGCAACCTTCCAAACGGACTGAATCGCCTGGAATGTTTCTGTCGTAAAAGCCAGTCCGATACTTCCGCCAATAATACTCTGCATCACTTTTTTTGCACGAAAGCTGAAGGTCGGTAAGTTTTTTCTAGCAAATTGATAGCCACCGACCGCAAACAACGATCCGAGCAATGTGCCGAGAGGAATACCTGAATAAAAGCCGACCGTACCGCCCGCAAAAGCCAACACGACCACAAAAATCCATTTATCCATGAACATCCCCCTCCTTCTTTCTCAATCGCATCGCCAGTTTCAGCAATACCGGAAATAAACTCATAATGACAATGACACGCACGAGATGAACGAGCACAACGGTCGGTGCGTCTAAGTTTAGTTCCTGTGCTAATGTGGCCACTTCAACAATCGCACCAGGTGACGCCGCGAGTGTTGTTAAAACAGGATTCGTGCCCGTTATCCAACCGAGCGTTGCACCAGCCAATCCTGTAAAAATAACGACAGTGACCACGACCGCTACTAAGCTTTTCCCAAGTGTGATCAGTTGTTTTTTATTGATCTTAATGAGTGACAATCCAAGCATCGCACCGAGCAATACTTGAATGACAAAAGATATTGAAACCGTTCGTTCTAAATGTAAAATATTGAAATACTTCGCCAAACCGACCGCAAACATCGATCCGAGGACAACGCCTACCGGAAATCGAGAAAAATAACCAATTGCACCGCCGATTAATGCGAGAATAAGATAAAAGATAACGGAAGCTGTCATTGTCTATCGGTCCCTTTCATGCGAACATCTATTTTCCATAGTAATGGAGATGCTATAGAAAAGAAACCCAGTAAGTGAGAATGGACGTTGGATTGGGGCACATATTTTTTTGAGTTGGGACCATAAATGTCGCGATTGGGCACATATCAATCATTAAATGCTCATTTCTTCGAGTGTTTGGCTCATATCCGATCGCGGCGATTCCATGACAAACGTCAACAACTTTTCTATAATGGTACAAGTGAATCACAAAGGAGTTTCAACATGAGTTATATACGTTTGCAGTCGACGAGCATTTTACTGATGGGAATAACGTATTTGATTTCCCAATTCATAGACTCGCCGCTTCTACCAAAATTGGTCAGTATTTTCGCTTTTATAACATTAGTTCTTTTTATCCCTTATTTAACAAAAGTTCCAAGGATTCTCATTAGCTCTTTGTTGATTTTGACAATTCTCTTGTCCATTTTCGGCGAAGGGCTTTTGACGATGCTGTGGAGCTTTGATGAAAATGCGGGGCTTTTAGCGATCTTTATTTTCGTTCCGCTTATTTCCATTCCGATTAAAGCAGGTAGATACTTAGATTCCATGGATGTTATTTTTACCTCATATGTTCGTTCAACAAAACAACTCTATAACTATTTGGCCTTCTCAACAATGGGAGTTGGCTCAGTAATGAACTTAGGTTCTATTCCGATTATTCACCAATTAACGAGCACGGAAGCATTCGATCATCATATGGATACGAAGTTACGGGCAATGAACCGCGGATTTTCAATGGCCTTCATGTGGTCCCCGTATTTTATTTCCGTTGCCCTCGTTTTGAGTTATTTCGATATTTCTTGGTTAGAACTATTCCCGTATGGTTTTGCACTCGCTCTTATCGGTATGGTTATCGGGACGATTGCTCAGAGAAAAGATTCACAGCCAATCGTCATCAAACAAGATGCTATCGATAAGCAAACATTGAAAAAAGCCCAGCGAAAAGTAATGCAGCTATTAACGCTCATCGTCACGATGACAGTCATTACGATTTTACTCGAGCAGTTTGTCGATTTATCGATCATCACGATCGTTCCACTCGTCGCGATTGGATTTTCGACCGTATGGACATTGTTTTACTTATCACCGAAGCAATTTGCTGAAAAATTATCCGAGTACGCTCAAGATCGACTACCGAAAATGGGGAATGAGCTATCATTATTCATTGCAGCCGGTGCATTTGGGTATGCAATTATCCAAGCTGGCGCAAGCGACTTAGTTATCTTCTTCTTGCAATCAACCGGCATTACACATGTGCTCATTCTATTGCCATTAATTGCTTTACTCATTAACGTGTTGTCATTTATCGGCATCCACCCAATTATTACAAACACGGCACTCGCGACGACATTTAGTTCATCAATCATTTTTGCTGGCGACCATCTGATTCTCAGTCTCGGCATTTTGAGCGGATGGATGCTGACCATTATGATCTCGCCATTCTCAGCAACAAACTTAATGGTCGGAAACCTCGTCGGAAGCAACTCACTGCGCGTCGGTTATAGATTAAACTTCCACTTCGGATTGCTGATCTATCTTGTACAATACTTAATGATTTGTGGATTTTATTATTTTCTATAAGGAAAACCCGCTCGGCGAAACCGGCGGGCTTTTTTATATGGATGATTTTATGGGGTTTAGCTTGAGCGGTTGGAGTGCTGGTTTGAACGGTTAGCGCGATTCTTTGAACAGTTAGGGCACCCTTTTGAACAGTTGCAGCGACATTTTGAACGGTTAGAGCAACTCTTTGAACGGTCAGCGTGATATTTTGAACGGTTGGAGCAAATCTTTGAACGGTCAGCGTGATATTTTGAACGGTTGGAGCAAATCTTTGAACGGTCAGCGTTTCGGATTGAAAAGTCACGCGCTAACTTTGAACGGTCACGCACGCCCCTGCCTTACGAAAATTAAAAACTTCAGGAATCCTCCTGAAGTTTTCTTTACTTCACCCGATAAAGCCAGTCGTGACTGCGTACTTCTCGTTGGCATTCACCTTTTCTTCGTAAAAATTCCAAATGGGCCAACGCTTCACCAATCGCAAAGCGCATCTCATGCGTTGTCAAACGGTCACCAAACAAATACTGACACACTTCATAAACCGTTTTTCCGTCTCTTAGTTGATCGAGAATATCATTCAGACGGTCTTCATGATGCTTAACGATCTCATCAATTCGTTTATTCGCTCCATGAAAAGGCTCACCGTGCGATGGAATGACATAATCAACATCCAACTGTTTAATTTTCCGCAACGATTCCATGAAAGTTTGAAGCGGGTTTTGATCACCCATGAACATATAAGAAACATTCGGCGTAATCTTCGGTAAAATATGATCGGTCGATAGCAGCACATTTTTTTCTCGATTATATAAAGTAATCAATCCTGGCGCATGACCGGGTGTGAAAATAACCTCATATTCATAGTTTCCTACTTTAATAACATCACCTTCATTGATATATCGATTCACTGAAGGCTCAGGCATGACAAAGTCCCTAGACTCTTTCGTATTTTCACTAATTCCATCAGCTATTTCTTGCGGTATTCCAACGGCTTGATAATACGCGCGTATTGTTTCCACTGTGTTTTCTGACCAATTTCTTTTTCTTGCTCGCTCAGTAGTTTGCGTCATCAACACTTCTGCGCCTGTTTCTTGTTGCAGCTCGCCCGCATAGCCAGAATGATCCGGATGATAATGTGTAATCAATAATTCTTTCACTTCTTTATCGGATAAATGACTTTGCCAAATCTCTTTCGCGACTGGTCGGTTTAACGCCGTATCCATCACGAGCCATCCATCTTGACCTTCCGCTAAAAAACAATTGACATGATTCAACCGAAAAGGAAGCGGAATCGTAACTTTGGTTATTCCTAGTTCCTCTAACATTCAATACCTCCAGCGACTTTGATAGATTTAGTTATCTGATAATTAAATCATGCCATTTTTTGACCAAAAAATCTATGAAGTTCATGTGAATTCCTGTAGAAACGTAGTAGATTCTATCGGTTACTAGGAATAAAGTCTTGTTTATTTTTATGAAAGTACCATAAGACTACATTTGATTATGTATAGGATGAACAATTGCAACAATTACCTGCATGCTTGTTAATACATAAAAAATCGTGGAGCACATCACTATGTAGCCCCACGATTTTTTATTCTTATTGATTAATTGCGTCCATTGATTGGACAAGTCCATACCCATATTCACGCTGAGCACCTAATGGCTCGGCTGTGTCACGCAATAATTGACGCAATTGAACATTGGATAAACCAGGCTTCGCTTGCCAAACTTGCGCTGCAACACCCGCAACATGCGGTGAAGCCATCGACGTACCGTTATACGAATCATAACCATTTCCAGGAACCGTACTTAAAATTTGCACGCCGGGCGCGGATAACTCGACTTGAGAACCGACACTTGAAAAAGAACCGCGTTGATTATTTTCATCAACCGCTGCAACAGCTACCACGGAATCATACGCAGCTGGGTAACCAACTGTATCGAACCATAGGAAGCTTCCTTCATTTCCTGCGGCCGCTACAACGAGAATGCCAGAATCATAGGCAAGATCACTATACTCTTTTAAAATACTAGAGCTGGATGAACCACCAAGGCTCATGTTAATGACATCCATATTGTTTTGGATAGCCCATTCAATTCCTTCAGCGATATCTGCATACGTACCGCTTCCTTGATTATCTAATACTTTTACTGCATACAACTCAACATTTGGCGTGACGCCCAGTACACCTAAATTATTGTCTTGTGCAGCAATTGTTCCTGCAACATGTGTACCATGCCCGCTACCATCATTATATGGATCCGCATTTGCGCCACTATCGTATGCAGAGAATCCACCGGCAACGTTTAAATCCGAGTGACTGCGATCAATTCCTGTGTCCAGCACAGCAACCTTTACGCCGTCACCACTAAAACCATTATCTTGCGCAGTCGTTCCTTCTACTTGAGGAATCCCATAGGGTACCGTCTGCCCATACGCCTTAGCTTTAGCGTTTTCTTCCACAAATTTAATTTGCGGGTGGTTCTTTAACCCTTTCGCTTGTTTGTCTGTTAACTCGATTTGATAGACATCGAGCAACTCAAATTCACGTAATACATCCCCGTCATTCACCCCAAAAGCTTGGAGAATTCCTTTTTTGGCAGGACCGTCAAACATAACCAGGTAATCATTCTTTTCTTTTTTGTCTGCAGATACACCTGTTTGCAATGCCAATAGCACCAAGATCACTGCACTTAAACCGACTAAAAACTTCTTCATTCGAAACTTCCTCCTTTTGGGTATGTTTTGGCAAAAGATGACGTTTCCTGTTGTGTAAATGAAATGTAACACTTTTGTGAACTTTCTTTAATAGGTAAATTGAATGAAAATTCAGTTTAATGTCTTATGGATAAAAGTGCTAAAACGGTGATTTGCTAACTAAGCAAATTCCTTAAAATGGATACAACCGGGTTGCAAATGTAGTTTCATGGAGGGTTTTGTCGAAAACTTTCAATCGTATGAACTAGGCCAATGGACATTTTTCAACAAAAAAAGCTGGAACAAAATTTTGTCCCAGCCTCTTTCTGTTTTTTATTCGATTTTACTAAGGAAGTACTCTCCATCTTTTTCGACAACGGTATAAGTCCACTCATACTTGTTTGTTTCGCTTTTACCGCTTTCATAGTTAATGGTGATTTCTTCTCTGGATTTAGCCTTCCATCCATCCCCACTTTCCTCAACGGATAACACTTCGAACGATTTTAACTCCTCAGTCGTTCCTGCTTCATATAACCGTTTGACAAGCGATCGCTGGTCACTTTCCAAACTACTATCTGATAAGATATACGGTGAAACAAGCGAATAATCTCCCGCATTGATGGCTTCCACTAAATGCTCCACATACTCACCGACTCGAACTGGAATCACTTTCCCCGGATCACCAGCCGCTTCCTCTACTGTTGTTTCCAACAAACGAACGTCACCATCGTACGTATAGTCAAACGTCTGCTCACTATCCGGAAAACCAAACATAGACAGATGGTCCACAACAACCCACTCACCATCACGGTAATTCAATTGATAGTGTCGGTTATTATTCCGGTAATCCGCCAAATCACTTTCACTCGGTTCAGCGTATGAATTGACGATCA
This sequence comes from Allobacillus salarius, assembly GCF_007559425.1. Lineage (GTDB taxonomy): Bacteria > Bacillota > Bacilli > Bacillales > Alkalibacillaceae > Allobacillus > Allobacillus salarius. The sequence continues at coordinate 16,091 of NZ_VMHE01000018.1, forward strand.
TTTCTTCTTCCGTTACCGGAACCGTCACATGCCATTCACCTTGGTCATCCTTTCCAAAGCTCATCATAGTCGGATGGATATTGAAATTCTTATAGTGCAACCCACTATACCACTCATCATTACTGTCAAAAGTCCCGTACATCGATTCATAATTATTTTCATACGAATTCCGCAGTCCAGCATTCATGTCTTCCAGTAAACTGAAATCTCTTGTTTCAAAACTCGTCAAAACAGTTTCATAATGATTCTGCAGCCCATCTGCCAACTGCTCAGCCAATTCCTCGTTTACCTGGAAATCCAAGCGTACATATTCTGAATCAATAGGCTGCTCGCCAGTTGACATCGTTCCCCACGGAAAATCAACCTGGTATTCATACGTCGACTGCTCATCCAGTAGAAACGGACCGATTTCCTCGTTAAAAATCGGATCACTGACTTCGTTGCCACTCACGATTAATTTTTCTTCGTAATCATGCTGAAAACCCGTTTCAAATGTTAAATAATCGACATCAAATTCTGGTGAAACATATTCACTTTTGTCGGCAATATAGTGCTCCCTTTGCTCCTCTAACTTCATCCACTCACCCTCATAGGTGAATGTGAACTGGTGAAACCCTCGCACAAGCGGGCCTACCTCAAAAGAACTCTCGCGTTCTGAAAATGTATGAAGATCCTCTTCCAAATCATTGGATAACATCAAACCATCCAACGTTGATTCAATCGTCACATAACTCGGTATGACATAGACACGGTATGTATCTTTCAAAAATCCATCTTTTTTAACTAAGTACATTTCATCCCAGTATGTTGAAAAATCACTTATCGTCTGATCATCTTCCTCAAGCAATTCACTTTGCTCCTGCAAGTCACGCTTCACTTGATCTAAACGATTTTTATTTTCTTTTAAATAATTCACATACACTTCAATGCTTTCTTTAGAAATTTCTTCTTCCGTATCAGCAAAATACATCGAACCCGCTAAAGACTCATAATCATCCGCTTCAATTGCATCCACCACACCATTGACATAGCGATCCGGTGAATTGATAAAAGATAAAGTGAAGTAACCGGCCAAAATAACAAGCGCAACACCTAAACCAATCGACAATAGCATCTTATGTCTTTTGATGAAAGTTGCAAAATCCTCTTTCTTCTCCTTTTGGCGCGTCGGCTGATTCGTTTCCGCCTGGTTGCTCTTCATCGATTGTTCACTTGAATGATTCGATTGATCGCTTGCTGACGACTCAACCTTCCTCCCACAATTCGAACAAAAAGCTGTCGAATCTGACAATTCCGTCCCACATTCTGAACAAAATTTCATTCTCTCTTCCCCTTTATTCTATTTTTCTAGTTCTATAGTAATATACTATCTAAAAATTCCTACAAAAGAAAGAGCATTTCTAGTTTGTGCAGCCTAATTCGCTAAGTATTCCATTAATTCCTCTCTCGAATAAACCTCCGCTACCTCTTCTCGAAGCAAATAATAATCGACCAATGCTGCTGTTGAAATTCCAAAAGCTTCTTTTATTCCTGCACCAATTACTTTCAAATACGTGATGGAAGGAGTGATTCGTTCGTCCGTATCAATGGCATGGGGATGCGTAAACGTATAGATGGGTCGTCCCTCTTTTTCACCGACGTCAAGGACTTTTCCATACATCTTCGTCGAATCGATGACATACTCACCCATTGATTCCAGTTGATTGAAATCAATCTCCAACATCATGTCGTTATTTTCTTGACGAACGACATCCACATATTGCTCCTTCGTAATCAAATACATCCGTCCATACGTTGGGCGTTCAGGGTCGGAAGTCGTATCAATAAACCCGACTCCTTTATTGTCCCATCGACTCGACCGTTTCGCGAAAAACATCGGAAAATCAATCATGACATTTTCGGCACGCAACGGAAGACTTTGATCACGACAACCAACCTCACTTACGGTACCACCAGGCGGAATGTCACCAAAAATATACGCATAAAAACGATCTTGGTTTATATTCGATCCGTAGCTGGCATACCAAACGTAATTTTCCATGATGAACTCCTCCTTCAACTTTTATGGAGATAACAAAACAATTGGCGCGACTCATATAACCGAGTTGCGCCAATTCACTTACTTTACTCGTCGTTTCATGAAATACTGAATTGCCATAAACGCTAATATCCCTGTCGTCACGACAATGACTACAATCAATAACTTATTCGGTTCATCCGGCGTATAACCAGAAGAATAGTGTTTTACCTTCACTTCATTCGCTGAGTCGGTATCCGCTTCAACAACATTATCTTCAGATTTACTTTTTACTAACCGAACTTCTTGGAAGAAACCATCCATTACTCGTTGATTTGAGAAAATACCGCTTCCGATTCCGCCAAGAGTTGCATCTTCCTGCTCTTCTTCATCCACGACATCTTCTGCTGCTTCATCTTCTTCTGGTTCTTCTTCTTCGAGTTGTAAATCTTCTAAGTCAGGATCTTCTTCATATGTAGACTCTCTATGTGGTGACTTTGTTGAGGATGGTGGTTCAGTAGATGTATTTGAGTCGTCTCGGGTGTTTGTTGGTTTGTTTGTGTTTTCTGGTGAAGTGTTTTTTCCATCATCTATATTGCTTGATTCTTTATCCTCTTCTTTTGTTGCAGGATCCTCTTCCTGATTTGCACTTTGTTGATCATTTTTATTTGATTCAGTTGGATCATTCTTGTCTTTGTCAGGTTTCTTATTTTCATCAGGCTTCTTATTAGGCTTTGAATCCTCGGGGTTACTTGGATCATTTGTTGATCCGCTTGAATCCTCTTCATTTAACGATCCATCGTCAGGTGATTCCCCCTCATTATTCCCGCCTGGCTGAGTTGCTCCATTCTCCTCTTCCTGAGGTGTTTCAGTCTTGCCCGGTTCCGAGTCTTCGGCTGGTGAATTCTCTTGCTGCACAGCAGGGCCTTCTTGACCTTGTTCTTCAGCAACCATATGCACGGGCAAAACAAGCAACCCTAAAATCGCCAAGATTGCACTCCAATGTTTTCGTTTCATTTGCGTCTCTCCCAACTTTATGGAAATTCGACTAAGTTAGGTAGATTATATCATTCTTTGCTAAAACTTTCCTCCATTCGATAAAGTCTTACTCTAAAATGTCGCGGGAAAATTCGATCCCCTAATGACAGACCGAATACACTTTTCTAACCCTTCAACCTTTTAAAAAACGGCTAACCTTCAATTAATCATTTCACGTTTTTACAATGTTTTGCTATGATATAAATAATCTGCAAACGAAGGAGAACCATTGATGACAAAAAACTTACACTTACGACCGTTAGAAAAAAGCGACTTAGAATTCATGCATAACATGCGCGTTAAGTCAGACGTGATGGACTATTGGTTTGAAGAGCCATACACAACACTTGAAAAAATGAACACGATGTATGAAAACAGCCAAGACAACGATTCGCACCGGCAATTTATTTTGTACCAAAATGATGAGCGAATTGGTTATGTAGGCCTTTTTGATATTGAAACAAGACACCGAAACGCAGAATTCGGAATTATGATTGCACCCGAGCATCAAGGCAAAGGTTATGCTGCAGACGCGACTCGATTAACTGTCGAGTATGGATTCAATAAAGTGAACCTACGCAAACTATATTTATACGTAGATGAAGTAAACGAAAAAGCCGTCCACATTTACAAGAAACTCGGCTTCCAAGTAGATGGTACACTACGTGAACATTACTTTGTAAACGGAGAATATCATGATGCTTATGTGATGAGTTTGCTGCGGAAAGATTATACATTTGGTCAGTAAATAGTCACCAACGTAAAAAAGGCTGCCCATGTAGGACAGCCTTTTTCAATCAATTATTCTGCTCTCGTAAGGACCTCTGATTCACCAGTACTTACATGTTCCATTGTTAACTCGTCACCATCGACGTTTAATGTCACTTCTTCAGTTTCACCCATCATGGAGATTTCATACAGGTCATCTTTAATATGTTTGAGGTCAATTTCTAAGGCCATGCCCATATCTTCCCCGAATTTCATTGCATCCTCAGTAATCTCAACGATTGCACCTGTGCTATCTTCCCATTTTCCTTCGATGCTTTGTCCACCGCAGGCTACTAACAATAGAAAACCTGCCATTAAGACGGTCATCAATAACTTTCTCCATAATATCTCTACCATTTATTCAATTGCTGAAATTTATCCTCTATGTATATAAAACTTCAGTCTCTTCTTTAGTGTATCACAATTTCGGATTGTACGACTTTTTTCTACAATATTCGACAACTTATCAGCTAAGCCAATACACCAACACAGGGACGATCAAAGGCATCACCAACGTCACTACCAAAAAAGATAACGTACTGATTGCCCCTGAATAGTCATCTTCCTCCATCAACCTCGACGTACCGATTGCATGTGCAAGCGCACCCATCGCGACGCCCTGTGCCAGTTTACTTTGAACATTAAATCGCCGATAAATCATCGGACCGACGACCGCGCCAAGCATGCCGCACAAGGTACAGATAATCGCAACCAATGATGGAATACCGCCGTATATTTCTGCCAAGTCAATCGCTACTGGAGTTGTAATATTTTTCAGCATCGCCGTAACGATATAATTATGGCTCACTGGAAATAACGACAAAACCAATGCACCAGTAACGACACTTAACAACGAAGCAACAGTTACCCAACCAATGATTTTGACTCCACTTTTCAAAAGCATTGTTCGGTATTTGTACAAAGGGTAACTCAGTGCAACTACTGCAGGACCGAGCAACCAATCAATCCATTTGGCTGATGCATAATACTGTTCATACGATTGACCCGATAAGACTATGACACTGATCAATGCTATGGTCGTTGTGAATACAGGAAGTAAATAATTTTTCTTGCGCTTTTTATAAACCCACTGTGCTGTTAAAAAAACAACAATTGTCGTGACTAGCCACACGAAGAACCACCTGCTTTCCGATCCATCATTATGGCCACAAACATCATGACAAATAATGAACTAATGAACAGTAATGCGAAAAACGATAATCCAAACCAACTGACTAAATGCTCATACTGCAAAACACCTACCGTTACAGGAACAAAAAATAACGGTAAATAGCTGATGAATAACTCAGCTCCTTCTTTGACCCAGCGGACGAGTCGTTCACCGAAAATGACAAAGACGACAAACAACAACACCATCCCGATCATGCTGCCCGGGAGCCATGGCAATAGAACAACCTGAACGGCTTCTCCAAGTAAATAAAACCCGATGACAAGTAAAATCCCTAGTATGTAAGTAATCATGAACACCTCGATCAACACAAGTATCGCTTTTTATCATATCGGAATTTTCGTTTGTGTGCCACAAGACTAATCTTTCCGATCTTAAAAGAATCAGAAAAAATGAACATGTAACGTTGTGCTATTCATACAATATAGGTAGAGGTGATGGATGTGACAAGAGTCAGACATACAAGTAATGACATCGATTTAATCGCTCGGATGATTCGGGCAGAAGCCGAGGGTGAAGGTAGACTAGGAATGCTGATGGTCGGAAACGTTATTGTGAACCGTGCCGTTGCAGATTGTTTGGATTTTCGTGATGTACGAACAATCGAAGAAGTCATCTATCAAGTTCAAGGCGGAAATTTCTCTTTTGAAGCTGTACAAAAAGGAAATTTATTTTACCAGCCTGCAAGAGAAATAGAAAGAGAATTAGCAAGAAGAGTCGTGCAACGATGGAGGCAGCACCCATCGAAATACGCTTTATGGTACTTTAATCCATATGCACCCTGCCCACCTACCTGGTACGGCCAACCATTCACCGGACAATATAAACAACATTGTTACTATGAACCGATTGCGAATACGTGTGAGAGTGTTTATCGATAGAGGTACGAGATGTGGAATCTTCTTCATTATGGGACCAATCTAAGGAAATATAATTCTATTTCAGCTATATATGCCCCCGTTTTGATGTTTCATGAGACGATCGCTCGAAGATATGCATCCAATTCGAAAATTTATGGGCCCCACACCGCGCGATATGCATCCTAAAAAAGGAGATATGCGTCCAAAGCTAGTAGATATGCGACCGACGTTAAAATATATGGGACCACAAATAAAAAATATGCGACCAACCAAGAAATTCTCTACAACAAAACAAGAGACCAAGTTATAAAACGAATTGGTCTCTTGTTTTGTGTATTCATCTTTTACCAAACCATCCGCTCAACTTTGAAAGATGAATTTTCTGATGTACTGGATATGGAACTGACAACCAAGGATGATACCGCTTTTCTTCCTTAATCATACCGGAACGACAAACAACTCTAAGATCACACAAAAGAACTCACCGCTCCATACAAATATCCAAGAGAAATCGAGTTTATTGAAGAACTTCCAAAAACAACATCCGGTAAAATCCGCCGTGTAGAATTGCGTTCGGCTGAGCGGAAATAATATTAGTTCAGACTCCCTTATTATATAGATGAAACCCGGTTGTTCAGGCAGCCGGGTTTTGTCATTTTTCCAAGTATGATTTATTAATGAAATAAAAAGCAGGCTTCTGTCCTTGTTGTTCAATAAGCTCTTCTTCCAACAAGAACCCAACCCTTTTCCGGATTGTTACTTCAGACTTTCCTAATTCAGCTAATTCTTTTACCGTTAATCCTAATCAGGCATATATGGTCCGCTTCCTTGCTATTTGGGACTAACACTGACCGATATGCGCTCAACCTAATATAATATGTGACCCAATTGCCAATTTGTGCTCCATAAATCAAAATATATGAGCCCAACCTAATCTGAAACCTACTCAACACAAAAAACTAACTCCAATATTTTCCAGGGTAGTTTTTAAGCTTGTTTTCAAATCCTATCCCGTCTCACATCCTCCCCATCCATCAAATAAGCTACCATCACACCAAAGATTAACGCCCAAAACTGTGCGCCAATCCCGAAAATCGTGATATTTGCAAGAGGAATTAGGAAGGCGACCATGACTGCGTATTTGAATTTACCGCTTCCAATCGACATCGTAAATGTCTTGATCAAAATAGGTAATAACAGTAGGCCGACTAAGAATTTCAAAATACTCGTTGGATAAACCATCAAAATGCCGATTGCAGGGTAACTGACAAGACCAAAGATAAGCGCAAAAATGGATGCCCAAACGGCTGCATAATAACGCTTGTCTTTCTCCCCGACGGCCGGGTCTGAAAGGACAGCAACCGGTGCACCTGCACTTGTTACACTATGACTTCCGAAAAATCCGCCGAAAAACGTTGCAATTCCAGAAACCATAATCGATAAATCCATATTCGTTTGATATCCTTCTGCCTTTAAGATCGAATTTCCAATCGTTACCTCACCAAATAAACTAATGATTGCTAGCGGAATAGAGACGGTAAATATGACCTCCAAACTGCCAGCAACAGGCCCAACCGTTGGGAAAAGATTGAATGATACCGATCCGAATGAACTCGAGTTAAGTGTTCCATCGACGAATAACGTCAAAGACAAAACAAAGAACACGACAATCGCTGCAGGGAATTTCGGAAACAATTTTGTTGCAAGGATAAATGTGGCTATGCCGATGATCCCCCACTCAATATGACTCGCCGTAACTTCCACGATGTAAAGAACATAGTAAATAATGGTTCCAGAAAACATCGCCATCACGATTTCAAGCTTGATGAAGCGCTCGATTCGCCGGTACAGTTTAAATATACTGATGAGAATCAATACAACACCAGCCATACTGAAAGCGAAAAACACTTCGTCTATTGGATATCGATGCACCGTAAAACCGACAAACACTGCCGCTGGTATCGAAGAAGACACGTTTAACGGAAGCTTTGTTGTTAAAGAAAGAATCAATCCTGCGATACCTGCAAGAACGATCGCTCCAAAGATCCAATTTTTTATGAGTTCGCTTGACCAGCCAAGCTGTTGGCTAACCTCGAATATAACCATTGTTGGAACGATAGCCGTTAAGATTCCGGCTAATACGCCATATATCATATAATTGTAGTTAAATAACTCTTTCCATCTCATAAGGCAAGTCCTTCTTTTTATATCATGCTTCTTATTATAGCACGATGTTTCTCAACAATTCTGAATAAATATTAAATATGATAGAATCAAGCAAAAGGTAACAGAAAAAAGGAGACTCCCTCTATGAAAATCGTATTGGCACCTGATTCATTCAAAGGAAGCTTGTCTTCAAGCGAAGTGACTCAAGTGATGGAACGAGCCATTAAAGATGTCGACCATTCTTATACCGTCGTTTCCAAACCGATGGCTGATGGCGGAGAAGGTACGATTGAGGCCATGTTAACTTCGAGGGAAGGAAAGAAAGTGAACGTACAGTGTACCGGGCCGTTAGGTGAGCCGATCGATAGTTCTTACATCCTTTTTAATTCAAACGAAGCGGTCATTGAGCTGGCTGAGATTGCTGGACTCACGCTTGTGCCAACACAGAAAAGAAATCCAGATCATACAACGACGTATGGATTGGGTGAGGTCATTTTAGATGCCATGGACCGAGGTACGAAGTCAATCATGATTGGACTTGGAGGAAGTGCTACGAATGATGGCGGTTTAGGGATGCTGATTGCTTTAGGAATGAAAGCATGGGATAAGGATGGCCGGCCACTCAGCGGATATGGTTCGAATTTGCATCATGTTCAGAGCATTAGTTTTGAACATATGGATAAACGTTTGAAGGATGTCGACATCAAAGTCGCATGTGACGTAACAAGCCCTCTTTGCGGCGACCAAGGAGCGAGTGTCGTTTTCGGCCCTCAAAAAGGAGCAACCGATCAACAGGTAAAACAATATGATCAGTCACTCCATCACTATGCCAATATCATCGAAAACAATCTCGGTCAATCGTATCAAAACATACCTGGGGCTGGTACTGCTGGTGGGTTAGGTTTTGCCTTACTAACAATTGGCGGCCAGCTCAATTCAGGAGCAAAATTAATTGGTGAGGCAATTCATTTGGAAAAAGAAATTCAAGAAGCAGATTTAGTGATCACAGGTGAGGGACAGAGCGATGAACAAACATTATACGGAAAAGCACCCGGTTTTGTCGCTTCACTAGCCAACAAACATCGGGTACCCGTCGTTTTGCTTTCAGGCAGTTTGTCTAGTGACCAAAAATCGTTAAACAATGTATTCACTAGCTGCTTTTCTATTGTGAATCGCCCGCTTACATTAGAAGAAAGTATGAATGAAGTAGAAGCTTTACTCTACGAACAAACCAAACAAATGATTAAACTTGTGGGGGCCTTTTCTAAAAGATAACTTATATGACCTTTGTGGTTTCTGGTGACCTTTTAGCACCTTTATTCAATGTTAAAATGCCATCAATCAATAAGCATATGAATGCGGCCCAATGCAGCAACATACCAAGAACGGGAATTATTCCGATTGTACTAGCTACAATCCCAACAACCGGCCCCCATATTCTTTGTTCTGATTTCTTCGCTAGAACCAATGTAACAATATGATAGATTAACATAAACAATAATGGAATCCATACAAACGAGAGAATGAATACTCCTCCAACTCCCGGAATACCTAAAAAAAATTCCATTCCAGATCCTATAAGTTTCATAACACCGGAAATAACCATTTAGTCGCCTCCATAAATTTTTATAAATACTACAAAATAAGATATCCATTTACAGGTAATTTATTCGAGAAGTCAGATTGAAATGCTCACCTGATTAGGTTTAATAACGAAGGATAAAGATCTCCTTCGCATATCGAATAGCTTCTAAGTTATCTTTAAACGGCAGGCCATCTCATTGAACACTTAGCGCTCCCTTTCGAACGCTCACCCACACCTCCACCACATTTGGATTCTCTCTTCCTTCTCCTACACCACAAAATAACTCAACATTCTGATTCTCATTTCGACACCCCTTTCACAGTTTTCTTTTACATAATGTAAGCATTTTCATAACTTTTTCCATTTAAAAGTAAGTAAAGAAACGTCTTGACTGACATTTCTACATCTTATATACTATTTTAAAACGTTCAAATTGTTTGAAAACCTTTATTACATAAAAACAAAAAAGGAGAGGTTCATGTGAAGGGTCTAAAGCGTATGATTGGGGTAGCTATTGTTCCATTGGCAGTTGCATCACTTGCTGCATGTGGCGGAGAGAAAGTTGAATCAGCAGAGGAGTTTCCTTCAAAGGAAATTGAAATGACGATTCCTTGGTCACCGGGTGGTGGAAGTGACATTGAAGGCCGTTTCGTTGCAGAACATGCAGCCGAATATATCGGAGAAGATATCGTACCAGTCAACGTGCCGGGTGTCGGCGGGACTGTCGGCTTGGAAGATTTAACGAAGGAAGATGCTGACGGATACAATATTGGACAGATTCATGAAGGGTTACTTGTTGCCCATCATTCCGATGTAACAGAGATTAATTATGATAGTTTTGAACCGATCGCCTCATTGTCGTCTTCTGACCAGATTCTTGCGGTTTCAACGGATTTAGGTGTTGAAACGTTAGAGGAATTAGTTGAATACGGACAGAGCAACACGATTCAATTCGGTGGTACGGTTGCTGGAATCCCGCGTGTATGGGTTGAGCAAATGGCGAAAGAACTTGGCGTCCAACATAACTTAGTCGGGTACGAAGGAATTAGTGAAGCCATTCAAGCACTTGCTGGAGGTCATATTGACGCAGCAATCGTCGACTATAAATCTGGTATTGATTTTGTAAAAGCTGGCGAAATCAATTTCATAGCAATCGGTACAAATGAACGAATTGAAACAGCGCCTGATCTACCGACATTCCAAGAAAATGGCTATGACATTACGATGGGAATCAACCGTGGATACGTTGCACCAGAAGGAACACCTGAAGAAGTGATTGAACAATTGGAAAAAGCGTTTGAAGAAACAGCCAAAGACGCAGATTATATTGAAGCCGTCGAGAATGCTGGATCCAGCGTTACCTTCATGGGCACGGAAGAATACAAAGAGTATTTGGACAAGCAAGATAAGATTATCAGCGAAATCATCGAAGAAGTAGCAGCAGAATAAATCATAGAGGGAGCCTCTCCCTCTATCTTTGTTAGGAGGAAGAATTTTGGGTGAATTAATCGTTGCACTCGCACTAGTTGTATTGTCCTTTTTGATTTACACACAGAGCGGTGACCTACCATCCATGAACGAATCCCAATTGGATGCAGGCTCTTTCCCTCAGTTTGTGGCGATTTTACTTGGTGGACTGTCACTCATCTTAGCGATTAAACAAACAATCGTATTGATCAAAGCGCGAAAACAAAATAGCGAAACGTCCATCAAACAACAACTGCTTTACATAGTGAAAGAACACCAACTCGTTTTCATTACGTTGGCTCTATTATTTATCTATATTTTAGCAATCCAACTAATCGGTTTCATTCTATCTTCCATTCTATTTATTATCGTTACAGCAATGGTCATCGGACCACGGATGAAAAAGAGTATTGTAACCGTATCTAGCATCGCGATAATTTTAACGATCAGCTTATATTTCTTTTTTCAAAGTGTTCTTCAAGTCAGATTCCCAACTGGCGTTTTCTTCTAAGAGGGGGTTCCGTTTATGTTCGATTTACTATTCTTAGGATTTGGTGAAATTCTTAACCTAAAAATTTTACTCGTAATCTTTATCGGGGTTGTCGTCGGTGTCATCGCCGGTTTAATTCCAGGGTTTACCGTCGCCATGGCGATTGTGTTGACCTTACCGCTTACGTTCGGTATGGAGCCAGTTACAGGGATTGCCGCGATGATCGGTGTGTTCGTCGGTGGAATGTCTGGTGGGTTAATTAGTGCTGCACTACTCGGCATACCAGGTACACCTTCTTCAGTCGCGACCACTTTTGATGCTTACCCGATGGCTAAAAAAGGACAACCGGGTAAAGCACTGTCGATTGGAATTTGGGCATCCTTTTTAAGCTCGATTGTCAGCTTGTTCATTTTAGTCACGATTGCTCCACAAGTTTCTCAGTTTGCATTAAAATTTGGACCATGGGAAATGTTCGCGCTTATTTGTTTGGCATTGACGATTATCGCAAGTGTCACAGGAGATTCCATTATTAAAGGATTAATTGCAGGTCTGTTCGGATTGCTCATTTCAACAGTCGGAGCCGATCCGATTATGGGCTTCGCACGATTCACATTCGACCTCGATGTCCTTCGTGCAGGCATTCCATTTTTGGTCGTATTGATCGGAATGTTCGCTATTTCACGGTTAATGCAATCGTTGGAAAAAAGCCAATTGGAAAAAGACCGACTCGAACGGTTGAACGAAGATGCTTCGGAAATGAAATTCACGCTAAAACCGTTTCAATCGTTGAAAAAAGTGATCTCAAAACCGATGACATTAATCGGCTCCTCTGTGATCGGTTCGATTATCGGCGCTATTCCCGGAGCAGGTGGAAGTATCGCCAACATCGTCGCTTATGACCAAGCGAAAAAGTGGTCCAAGGAACCGAAAAAATTCGGAACGGGCTGTGAAGAAGGTGTCGTCGCGTCGGAAGCCGGCAACAACTCGACTGTCGGCGGTGACTTGATCCCTACCGTCGCATTAGGAATTCCAGGCTCCGCTGTAACGGCTGTTTTACTATCCGCATTAATGGTACACGGCATTACACCTGGACCTCTATTAATTGTTGACGAACCGAACATCGTCGGTGGAATTTTCGTTGCATTCTTTATCGCGTCACTCGCCATGTTATTTACACAGTTCGCAGGTATGCGTGTCTTTGTGAAAATCACTCAAGTGCCAACGCATATTTTAGTACCAATCATTCTAGTGCTATGTGTCGTTGGGACATTCGTCTTGAACAACCGGACGACAGACTTGTACATTTTGCTTGCGATGGGCATCATCGGCTACTTATTTACGAAATATAAATACGCCCTTGCCCCAGCGATCATCGGAGTCATCCTCGGACCGATTGCCGAACTAAATCTCCGACGCGCATTCATGACAGACCCAGATTGGACGCTTTTCCTATCCCGTCCGATCTCATTAACATTTTTAGTTTTGACCGTTCTATCGATTTTGTTTACGATCTGGCAGACGATAAATGCGAAGAAAAAAGCTCAAGCATAGAAAAATCCCGATTGCATGGCCGTGCAGTCGGGATTTTCTAATTTAAAAAACCTTCCCATAAACCTTCAACCAGTTCCCACCATAGATCTTCACAATCTCTTCTTTCTCAAACCCTCGGTCAAGCAACTTCTCGGTCAATTTCTCCAAGGTTTGATGGTGTAGAATATCAAAAGCAAAAGCACCATCATCGCTTGGTGGGAAGTATTTACGGAGCATGTCGCAACAATCAAGCCCAAGCCCGATATGTTCAATACCAACCGTTTGTTTAAAATGCTCGATATGATCGGCCAACAACTCAACATCGCCCTGGTCGGCTTTCCCGGAAGCAATCCGGCTCAAAATATTAATACCTGCAACGCCACCACGCTCAGCAATTTTCTTCAACTGCTCATCCGTCAGGTTTCGTGGGATCAAACCGACTTCCCGACTATTGGAATGAGACGCAATGACTGGCCCTTCGGTGAACCGCATAACATCTTCAAAGCCGCGGTCATTAATGTGACTGACGTCAATAATCATACCGAGTCTTTCCGCTTCTTTCACGAGTGCCTCACCAAACTGCGTCAATCCGCCACCCCGGTCTTCCTCTTCCATCGTGAAATGGCAACCGTCTGCAGCGAAGTTCCGGCGACTCCACGTTAGGCCGACAAACCGGACACCTAATTCATAAAACACACGCAATAAAGATAAGTCTTGGTGAAGCGGCTCCACACCTTCAAACGAAAGCATAATGCCCACTTTCCCGGCATGCTTCGCCTCTAAAATATCCTCGTAGCTTTTACACAACATCAACTCATCCGGTGACTCATCTATTTCTGCATACAAAGCGCTCACCTGATTCAGCGCCTTACGCAGCACCATTTCCGGGATAAACGCATCGTCCACGAAAATAGATGATATAATGAGGTTAAAACCACCTTTTTTAAAATTCGGTAAATGGTCGGTTTCAATCACCTTCGTCCGACCGAGCGCTCGCTGCTCAACCACATCAAATAACAAATCATAATGCGCATCAATAATAAACGCTTCTTCATGAATTTCTTTAATCAAATCGTTCATCTGTAACCACGTCCTTATCTAAATTAACTCAACTCCAGAATAACATAGATGTCCGATGTCTGACCTTCACATCCTTGTGTGAAAATTCGCATAGAAATATGGTATGAATACGATGGAGGGAAATAGATGAGTGAAAACGAAAAGAAAAATGTAACGCTGACAATGGATGAATATGAACGCGCAGAATTTTTAAAGCTTTTGATCGAGGAAGCAAAGTCTCCCGCTGAGGTCAAACGGCTAGGCATGGAGCTTAAACAGATTTATCACAAAGGACATATACGGTATGTGAAAAATCAATTAGAATAAGGGTAGTAAAACAGACCAGATAGGCGGGAAATGAAATGGAATTTAGTGATTTTACAGCTGCACAAGTAAGAATTGCCAGACCAACAGACAAGTTTGAAGAAATAATCGATTTCTACCAAAACGGCTTAGGCCTTAAACGAATCGGCGAATTCCAGGGTCACCGAGGATACGAAGGGGTCATTTTTGGCTTACCCGAAGTGAATTATCATTTAGAATTCACCCGACATGTTGATGGAAGTCCCTGTCCGGCACCAACGAAAGATAATCTACTCGTTTTCTATATCACGGATAAAAGCGAGATTAATCATGTAGCACACCGGTTGGAGAAAATGGGTTATCCGGAAGTTGATCCGGAGAATGAGTATTGGAAAGAAAAGGGCGTGACCATTGAAGACCCTGATGGTTGGCGAATTGTGTTGATGAATCGGTCTTTTGCGGATTAAAATGAGCAAATCTAATAAGATGAATAAAGTTATTTTTTTCGCAATTTCTTTAATTCAATATGAATCTATATATTATTACGAAGATAAGTTTCAAATTAAAAGTGAGGAGTAAGTCGGCTTTTTAGTATTCCACACCCCACTCCTCACTGCAATCCCAAATCTACTAAATAAAACGTCGGATTTTCTTGGTTTTTTGTAAATCAATAATGACATTCGTAGTACCTGGTATATCCGTAATATCCTTTGAAGATAAGCTAGAGGACGATAAGATTATAGAGCAAAAGCACGTAAGACATATAAATCAGAACAACTCCGTTCACTAGTTATTGCAGTCCCAGATCTGCCAAGTAGAATGTTAGATTCTCTTGATCTTCACTTAATTCAAAAATGACATTCGTTGTTCCAGCTGTCCCAGTTATAGCGGAATTAAAACGTAAATATAAGATCACTAGCCCTTCATTAAAGTAAACAATTCTCGAAGCATCAACGCCAGCTGATTCAATTTGTAGTTCGTCTGTGATGTCGTCATAGTCCAACTGAATTTCTGCGTAATAATCTTCACTTCCCGCAATATAATCTTCAGTTCGTTGTAGCTGGTGAGTGCCCTTCTTTAATGATTCTTTATTCCCACCTAACCACACATATTTACCATCTCGACTAATCTTGTTCTTTGTGGCATCCAAATCATGGGTTGTCTTATTCTCGTAGTCTAAGATATGGGTATCACCTGGTATCAAGGCGTACTGTTCATTTAGCAACAATAAATCTTTAAATTCATTCAGCTCTCCATTATTCAAATTTTTAAGGAAAGAATCTCGGTTTCCGACTACAAAAGAACTAGTAAGGTCCTTACTCAATAAAATATATCCATTCCTGTTTTCTCCACTAGCATCTGTATTTTTAAGTAGGAGAAAAATCGACTTATCTGATAATCGAGGAATTGAAACCACCAGCTCATCTTCCGGATTCCAGTTAAACTTTTCAGCTAATTCAATAGATGTTTCTTTATCTCCTGATCGAAGAGTAAGTAAATTATCTTCCCCCAATTCAATCTCCGGATATTCTTCGATAGGTTCCATCACGGACTCAAAATCCTTAGTTAGCTCATTAAACCTAGTCTCTTGATTATCTGATTGTATTAATGAGGCAAAGTGATTCGCTACTTCTTTTTTAGAAGTAATAAAATAATCTATTCTTTCAGGATTATTTTCCACGTTAAAATGAGAATAAGTAAAACCATCTTCATCTTGCTTGTGGATAGTAGAATACATCGGCATAGAATAAGTAGCCAAAAATTCCAACATAGCAGGAGAGAATTCTTCTGGTAAGCCGACTTTGTAAGACTCGCTACTCGCAGCACTATTCGTACAAGCAGATAAAACAAATAAGGAAGTAATGAATAGAATAAATTTTACTTTCATTTTATGTTCACTCCTACTACTTTGATAGGTTAACCTTTCTAATCAATTCGATAAATTCTTCGCTCTCAATCTCATTTGAGTGAGCCGGATTAGTAATGCTTTCTCCTTCAATAGCATAAGTTGGTCGCTGATCTATTAAACTTCCTAAAGACTCTGCATGTTGACTTGTAATAGAGACCGCGCCGTCATGTGAATCATAATATTTAACTGTGCTAGTCCCTAGTCTTCCCGACGGTCGTTCGTAGAAATCACGCCCAGCTACCGCTGTAATCTCCATATCGTCCAATTGACTGTATATCTCAGGGTTTGCAGACTTTAAATTTTTAACATCTTCTTTCATTTCTTCACTAGTCATATCTGTATATGCATTACTAAATTTAATTTGATTATTGGTTGTAGTATTAAGAGTGTTAAAGTCTAAGTAATCACTATATTCATCAGAAACCTTGTTCATGAATCCTGCGATAGTTGGAAAAGTATTGGCTAAACCACTAAGAAGGTTTTCATCGTAAGGTGTTCCTATTGTAGTAATGCTACTTACGTTTTCAGGATAATCCATAGCAAACTGAAATGATCGCCTACCACCATAACTATGAGCGAACATATTGAGTTTGGTCTCCTCGTTTAATAGACCCATTTCAATTAACTTATCCGTTAAATCATCACTTGTTTTCTGTCGATGTTCATTTTTATATTCTGTTTCATAAATAAGATGCAAACGAGCATCTTTTGAGAACTCTTTATTATTCTTCAAGTCATCTATACTTTTTATAACCTCTGGACCTAATATCCCTTCTTCGGTAACTAAATGATAGCTAATGTCTCCATCCCGATTTTCATAAATAAGCACGTCACCAATATTAGCAGCCTTCTTTGCGGAGTCCAAAAAACTATCTCCGTTATCCTCAATCCCATGAATATACACCGAAACATCTTTAAATCCACTAAAAGGCCCCTTAATATCATTCATCTCACTATACAATCGATTCATATCGTTCAAAGCTTGATGGATGGGTGAACGATACGCTCGCGCAGCATTAGAGAATTCAATATCAATTTGAGTTATTTTTCCTTTCAACATTTGATAAATATACCGAATATGATGATCAATATCATTTTGTATATTTATGACTCGGGATCGATCTTGATAACTTGGATCTTCCATCCGATACAGCTTCGCGATCTCTGCCTCCTTACAAACTTCAAAGTCTTTGATCCACTTATCTATGGTTTGGATGATTTCATCTGCATCGAACCGAATTTTATCACCCGATACAGAAGCACTAATAGATCCGTTGTTAAAATAATTCCAACAAGACACAAATGCATCTCTCACTCGCTTTGAAGCCGTTCGCTGAATAATATCTTCAGCTTGAGCCCGGTGGATATCTAAAATCTGTTTCAAAATCGGATCCATTTGATACATGTCACTGAACTCCTTAGAAAGGTATGTTAACTTGGAAATGCGTTTGATAGACATTGAAATTTGCTGGATAAACTCAGAAAGTTTCTTCTACCCCAACCCATTCTTCACCAAAACTGCCTTAATCGTCGTATAATCATACCGATCATCCAAAGCTTCCTTCAAAGGTTTCAACCTCGGTTCCTCGATCTGCTTACGGGCTTCCAAAATTTCCGCTTCTTCCTCCTCCGTGAAAAAGAGGATCCATTCAAGCGGGTGTCCTTCCTGATAAGCTTTGAACAGGTGATTTTCGATGGTCATTGACTTCACTTCACGTGCAATGGCAATGTCTTTGATGGTTTTGCCGGATCGGAACATTTCGTAGCTAATCAGATGGCTCGGTCGGTCGTCTTGTGGGTTTGCCTTTCGTCGTTTCGGTGCGCCAGAACTTGTAATCTTTACCCGCTTCCTCACATCCGGATTGTCCGCTCGCCATTTTTGAATGACCTCCAAAAACGCTTCGCCGTATTGCTCAAACTTCCGCTCACCGACGCCCTTGATTTCAAGCATATTTTCTGGCGTCTCCGGAAAATAGCGACTTAATTCCTTGAGTGTGGCATCAGAAAACAAGACATATGGCGGCACATTTCGCTCATCAGCCATTTGTTTACGGAGTGCTCGTAACGCCTGGAAAAGCTCCTCCTCATAATCCGCTTCCTCACTTGTCGGAATCGGCGCAACAAACATTTCCACCGGACGCCTTCCCATCAAGACTTCTACAGAATTTTGATTAAGCCGCAACGTCGGAAATTGCCCTTCAACCATCGTAAGAAGCTGCTCGGCAACGAGGAAATGAATGCGTTCAGTCAATTCTTTTTCGGTATATGCCGACAGAATGCCATAAGTTGAGAGCCCATCCAGTCGGAAGTCCTTAATCTTTTTATCACGGGAGCCTTTCAAAACCTTCGCCGTCATCCCAACGCCAAATCGCTCACCCATCCGCTTCACGCAGGACAAAATCATCTGAGCCTCTTCGGTAATATCCGTTTTCTCCTGGCGTTCCGTACAATTACTGCAATGACCACACGGCTCTTTTGCCATCTCCCCTTCAAAATAATTCAAAATGAACGATGTCAGACAGCCGTGCGTATGACAATAATTAATCATCTCCTGAAGCTTACGGTACTCATTTTGCTTCGCCGCTTCATCGGCATTTGACTGTTCAATTAAAAATTTCTGCAGCTGAACATCTTGTGGTGAAAACAATAAAACACAGTCACTCGGTTCACCATCACGACCTGCACGCCCCGCTTCTTGGTAATACGACTCGATATTCATCGGCATCGCATAATGTAAACAATAGCGCACATTCGATTTATCGATTCCCATCCCGAATGCGTTTGTCGCCACCATAATCGTTTTTTCATCATGAATGAAGGCAGCCTGCGCACTTTTCCGCTCTTCTTCAGGCAAACCCGCATGGTATTTTGCGACGTTTAACCCACGTGCATTCAAATCACTATGTAACGCGTCCACCTGTTTTCGCGTCGCCGCATAAATAATCCCCGACTCATCCGGATGCTCTTCAATGAAGGACCGGACATAGGAAGACTTATTCTTGCCCTTCACCAGATGAAAAGACAAGTTTTCACGCTCAAAACCAGTATTAATCACATGGTTATTTTCAATATGTAAAAGCTGCTGAATATCTGAGATGACCTCATCCGTAGCTGTAGCGGTTAATGCGACAAACACCGGGATATTTGGAATCCGTTGTAAATTCGGGACAATCGAACGATAGCTCGGCCGAAAGTCATGCCCCCACTGCGAAATGCAATGCGCTTCATCAAACGCGACGAGCGAAATCTGAATTTTTCTCAGCGTACGAACAAAATAATCCGATTCAAAACGCTCCGGTGCAACATAAACGAATTTATATGTACCCGCTTGAATCTCCTGCATGCGCTCACTCAATTCACTTGAGGAAAGCGAACTATTAATAAACGTTGCCGAAATGCCAAGCGACTGCAGCGCATCCACCTGATCCTTCATCAATGAAATGAGCGGAGAAATAATGACCGCTGTTCCATCCATCGACAAGCCAGGAATCTGATAACAAATCGACTTCCCGCCACCCGTCGGCATGACAGCAAGCGTGTTTTTCTGATTCAATATATAGTCAATCGTCTCCCCCTGTCCCGGACGAAACGACTCATAACCGAAATAAGTTTGTAGAATTTGTTGTTGTTTTGTTGGCATGGGTGGGCCTCCTTGAGTAGTCTATTCTATGTTTATTGTAGCATTTATGGGTGAGATTAATATAACAACTCTATTTTTTCGATGCTTTAGGATTTATCCGTCCTTCTTCGGTGTTGATATGAGAAACTTCAACATTAATCTACCGACCTTCTCCATTAATTTTTGAGGCTTCAACACTTATTCGTTGAGCTTCAACATTAATTTGCTAAACTTCAACACTTATTTGCTGAGCTTCAACACTAATTCGCTAAGCTTCAACACTTATTTGCTGAGCTTCAACATTAATTCACTAGTCTTCAACATTCATTGAATTTAACTAAACTCCAAGCCTCTCTTTCATCACCTTATTCAATTGAAACAAGTAATCGAAATCGTCACTTAGAAAGTTGTATGTTAGTTGATAATTTCTTAAGTACTTATCTCCGTAACTAACAGCAGCTCTCTTTAACATTTCTCGGGATGTACTATTTGATTCTAGCCCAGTATATTTCCGAAATGCTCTGTTCGTTATTTCATTTCCATATAATAAATAATAGTCTTTGAGTGCATTTTCATGGGCTAAGGCGTCACGGTAGTTGCATCGTGTACACTGCCATCGACGTCTGATCATCTTCATGCCTAGGTTTCCACAATTTATGCAGAAAATTCCATGGTTAAGTTCGCTTGGTTGGATTCGATTTTGCTTGAGGATGTCTGGTAGATAAGGAGCATTGTGGCGTTTAATTTGATTGGAAAGATGGTTGATCTGCTTGACGGTGAGGTGGTTGGCGTGTTCCTTTGATAGTTCCCGAAATAATGAAGGTAGCCGTTGAAGGGATATGACGCGAGATGCGTGATGAGTATTTGTGGATTCGATTCGTAATCTCGTGTTGGAGTTGGTCATCACGACATAGTATTCTACTGGCAGTTTGCTTATGTCATATTGTTCTAGCCAGTTCGATAATTGAAACGCTTGCTCTTCGGCTTGCAAAACGGGGTCTTCAAAGACTTTAAATTCGTCGCCTTTTGTCTGAATCACTTGATGCACCGTATCATCAAATAATAAGTCATCACTATAATATTTGGATTCGAGAATAAGTATAAATTTAGAGGAGATTAAAATGAAATCCATTTGAAAATGATTCGAATGAAGATTGAGGCGGACATTGGGCAAGATTTTGCAATAGGATGGAAATTTGCTAAGTGGATAAAGCAGTCGCTTTTCACCGTGGAAACCAGCGAGTTCATTGCTTACCTTTTTCTGAATTTGTGGATAGCGCTCATGATGAGCAGGTAATCGATGATGCAAAGCTAGCAACATGAGAATGTGGGGAGAGGGATAGAGGGTTAACTTTCGTGTAGACAAGATTCAATCGCTCCTTTTATTTTATTGTACTTTTAAGTATAGCTAATTCTAGTTAAATGACAAGTAGGTTGATAGGCTGTGTTCAAGCTTCAGGGTTAATACGTATTTCTTCAGTGTTGATTTGCATGGCTTCAGTGTAGATGCGCACAACTTCAGTGTTAATTCAGATTTCTTCAACATTAATTTGCAATCCTTCAACATTAATTCAAGCTTCTTCAACATTAATTCAAGCTTCTTCAACATTAATTCAAGCTTCTTCAACATTAATTTGCAATCCTTCAACATTAATTCAAGCTTCTTCAACATTAATTTACAATCCTTCAACGTTAATTCAAGCTTCTTCAACATTAATTTGCAATCCTTCAACATTAACCCTAATCTTTCAGCGTTTAGTCGTTACACTTCAGCATCCTCCCTAACCCCACAAAAAAAGACACCAACCAAAGTCAGTGCCTACCTGCTCGCACGATCGTTCTTTTCCATTGAAAAGGAATAGCCGAAGCCTCTTACGGTGTGGATGTATTTGACGTCGTTCGACTTCTCGAGTTTCTTCCTCAAATTTCGTATGTGAACTTTGACGGTTTGGATGTTGCCGGTCGCGTCCATGCTCCAAATGTCGTCATAGAGTTGATCGTGGCTCCAAATTCGTTTTGGGTATTGAGCTAGCTGAATGAGTAGTTTCATTTCTTTCGCTGTCAACGGAATTAGTTCACCGTTCAAGTAGCAAAGTTTGTTGTCGATATGAATTTCCAAGTCTCCGTATTTTAATCGTTTGGCACCTTTCGCAAGGTTGACATGGTAGCGTCTAATATTTGCCCGAATTCTTGCTTCTAGTTCGTCGAAGTCAAATGGCTTTGTCAAATAGTCATCTGCGCCAAGTTCAAAACTGGTGAGTTTATCAACCAATTGTTTGCGTACGCTAATAAAAATAATCGGAACAATTAATTGCTTACGAATTTCCTGACAAACTTCGAAACCATCTCGACCAGGCATTTCAATGTCTAATAAGATGAGTTGTGGGATGGTGTGCGAAATGATTTCCAGCGCTTCATCACCGTTTTCAGCAGTAAAAACAGTAAAGCCTTTTTGCTTCAAATAAAGTGCGGTCATTTCACGGATATCACGGTCATCTTCAACAATCAACACCTTATGTTTTCCGATCGTCTTCTCCTCCTTTATTATCGTCTAACACCATAGACGACTAACCGGTGAGTATTGGAACGGTATGGATGACAAGTTAACAACGTAGCTAAATCTTTTCCTTCCTTCACCCGTAAAGAGTCTGTTTCATGAGGCAAAATAACAGCAGACCCTTCAACTTTATAGACTAGTCGTTCATCAAGTGTATGAATATAAAAAACATCTCCAGGTTGCAGCTCGTCTAAGTTTCGAAACATTTCCTTTGTGCCCATTCCGCGGTGGCCTGCCAGTACGGTATGTGTATTCGGTCCACCAACAGGTAAAGATGAGCCTTCGACTTGGCCGATTCCTTGAGATAATGCGTAATCACTCGCTCCTAGAAGAATCGGAATATGTAAGCCAAGTTTTGGGATTTCAAGCGTTGCGAATGTATCAATGTCGGTCGTGTTTCCTTGAGTGTCAGCGGTTAAGCTTCTTTCCTTTAACACCTGGCTGCACTGTGTATAATCAAGTGGATTATATCCTTCGGTGAATGGATCACTGAGTCCCTCGTCATTCTGATAAATCGCATTGTTACATTCACGTGCATCGTTAATCTTTTTTCGTTTGAGTGTTGTAGGGATGGTATCCGCTTCAGCATGAAAATGATCTACATAGGTATGTTGGATTTGATTATTGATGAATTGTGCAACGTGAGGATAGATAACGACAATTACTCCAATCGCAAATAGGCCGACAATGAATCCTTTTTTCTTGTTCATCGTCTTTTCCACCTTTTCCTACGTCGAATATACCAATACGTTAGTATCGACATCAATAAAATTAACAAAGCGATCCACAGTAGATACATTGGTTTCTCTGCTTCGATCATCGGTCCATCTGGAGTAATTAGTGCGGCGGCTTCTTTTGTTTCTTCAGTAGGAATACGTTTACCTCGCACAAGAAGGCGGTGTGTGTTGATCATGTACGGTTCACAAGTAATCAACGTAACGAGGTCTTCGGTAGGATTGAATTCGAGCCAACTCGTTTCTGTCGGCAGGACAATTTGGATATCATCCACTTCATACGTTAACGTTTCCCCTAAAGTATGGATTTGAAACCTATCTTTTACTTTTATTTCATCTAAATTCCTAAAAAGCTTCGAACTGGGTAAACCACGATGTCCTGTTAATGCCGCATGATTACCTTTCCCACCAACTGGTAAGGAAGAATTCGGCATATGGCCGATTCCTTGACTCAGTACATCTTCGCTGACACCATGATAAATCGGGATGCGAACATCAATCGAGGGGATTTCAATACTTCCCATCGCCTCCCCAATATCTAACACATTCAAATAATGCTGATTTTCTTCCACTTCGCCACTTACTTCTTCAGCAAAAGGATCTTCAATCGATACAGGTTGATTTTGGAGCGCCGCATTATACTCTTCAGCCTTCTGTCTTTCCTGTTCCTTTTTCTCATCGGACATGTTTTTCCACGCTTCATTATGCTTGGTAATCGATGAATGGTGCTCCTGTGTATTTAACCAATCACTAATAATTGGATAAAAAAAGATACTGAGTCCGACGACAAATACCGCTACCACGATGAACTTTCGGAACATACCACTCACCTTTCCCCTTTGAAGATTAAGGTTAAGAAGGAGACGCATTGTCCCCTTCTTAACTTTCCATCAAATTTAAGCCGTTTCATTTCTGCGATGACGGATATACATCACTAAAGCTGTTCCCATCAATAATGCACCGATAAGAGTGAAGAGCGATGTACCAATTCCACCTGTTTTCGGTAATTCCCATCCGGACTTGTAGTTATCTACTGTGATGACATGATCGCTCTTATTAGCATTAACGGAGAAGCTGATCGGGTTGTTTAATTTGTTGTAAGGCTTCATGACACCATCGTCATCGTACATCGGAGCTTTTGTTTCGATTAACTCATAATCGCCGTAGTCGAGTTCACCGAAATCAATTTCACCGTTTTCATCTGTTGTGCCGGTAAATACTTCTTCTGTGTCCGTGTTAACGACTTTAAATTCAGCACCTTCAAGTAACGCTTCCGTATCCCCATCTTGTTTAACCACAACTAACGTACCTGCAGTCGGTAAGAAATCTACTGGGTCAGTTGTTTTATCACCAGATTGATCGTGTTTGTTCGTGTATTCTACAGATGCCTCGTTGGAAATTGCTTCATTTGCCGTTGCATCTTCTGAGATGAAGACATCAAATTCGATGACCACTTGATTGACCGACTCAAATGCGGCAAAATCGTTTACATCCCACGTCAACGTTTGACCGTTTTGATTGAATGTAAATGCACTTGAATCAACCCCATTCACATCCCAGCTACCATCGACATAGCTTAAGTCATCATCCAAAATATCGGTTACTTTAAAGTTCGTATACTCAAACATGTCACCTGGTACATCAATCGTAATTGAGTAAGTGATTTCTTCTCCACGGTTGCTGGTATCTACACTGACGTCTTTTTCAATATCCGGCTCCCGATAGTTTACCGCCTCGACCGTGATGTCTGAGTCACTATCTTCTACAGAAAATTCGATTCGTTGATCACCCAAGACATAACCATCAAGTGTATGCGTCTCTTTGAAATAATAATCACCATAAGGTAAATTTTCTACGACGATCTTTCCATTCTCATCTGTTACAAAAGGAACTGAACCATCGACTAACTCGTCGTCATCCCCTCTGTACAGCTCGAATATGACACCTGGCAGTCCTAAGAAGTCATTACTTCCATCTTTCTTCGTCAACTCAACGTCATTTCGGATTGTTTCGTTTTTCGGATAAATATTTACGTGGTAGAATGATTCGCTTCCGTCTTGAACAGTCATAGGAATATCTACGAAAAATTCTTGAGTATTTAAATTGACATGGTCTGGTCCGTCTATTTCTTGAACTTTATATCTACCTAGTGGAATCTCCATCCAACCTGTTATTCCATCCGGACCAGTCACTTTCGTCGACGTAAATCCATCTGTAACTTCTGTCCAAGTATCAAATTCTTTGTTGTATTCGTGCGTCTGGATAATTTGATACGTCACACCTTCGAGTGGTATGCCCTCAACTGGATCAGTTAACTCTCGTCCATCAGCATCCCCTTGTGCTGCTCCAGGTTCTTGTTCATATTTATGAATAAACAACGAACCATACGAAGGCGAGTACGGGTTTTCTACACCCGCAACGCTCAAAGGCAATAACAAACTAAAAATTAACAAAGCGATTAACGTTGTGGCTAATTTTTTCATTCAACTTCTCCCCTATTCATTGTTTTCTTTCCGTCTTCTCCACAAAAGGAACAAAGCGGTTGCCATGAGGATTGCTCCGACACCGTAAAATCCTATTGTTCCAATTCCTCCTGTTTTCGGAATCTCCCAGTCTTGTAACGTGTTTTCGATTGTTTCATTTACGTGCAGTTGATCACTTGAAATGGAGATGGTTCGTTCACCTTCAAGCAGTCGATAACCTTCTGGTGCTTTCGTTTCTGTTAACGTATACTCTCCCAAAGGTAATTCGTCGAAAATGATTAACCCAAATTCATCTGAAGTTCCTGTCATGGAAAATCCATCCGAACCATTGAGCTCAAACATCGCTCCTGCTAGTGGATCACCATTTTCATCAACTTTATAAATCGTTAATGAACCATATAAGGCAGTGTTGGTAACGATTAACACTCCATCTTCTGCTCGGTAACTAGCTTCATAGCCATCCGGAACGTTAAGCTCTATGACTTCGTATTCAATTTCATTTCCTGTTTCATCATCATATTTTCGAAATCCAGTAAAGACAGCAGACCATTGATTATCTTCATTTAATACTTCTG
Source organism: Allobacillus salarius (assembly GCF_007559425.1). Lineage (GTDB taxonomy): Bacteria > Bacillota > Bacilli > Bacillales > Alkalibacillaceae > Allobacillus > Allobacillus salarius. The sequence continues at coordinate 42,440 of NZ_VMHE01000018.1, forward strand.
TTATGCCTGTATCTGTTCCATCTGCAAGTAAACTGACTGTCACTTCACCCGTTTCTGGACCAATCCACTCTTTTGTCACTACGACATCAATCAATTCATCGTTCGTATTCGTAAAAGTAAAACCCTCTTCAACTGAACCAGTTTTATGAGATGTATAACCTTCGAGGGCTACTTCTTGAACGATATAGTCTATTTTCACACCTGTCGTTTCATCATATTTTCTTAAATTTTCAAAAGCACCTGACCAATTATTCGTCGCATTTAACGTTATCATTTCTCCTGTGTCAACTCCGCCCGAAAACAGCTGTATCGTGACTTCGTTTGCTGCTGGACCAACCCATTCTTTTGCAACTTGGATATCCAGCGTTTCATCATTCGTATTCGTGACTACAAATCCATTATCAACTGAACCCAAAACGTCACTTGAATATCCAGGTATATCTATTTCTTGTACTGTATAGGAAATTTGGTTCCCTGTTTGGTCATCGAACACATTCAAATCTGCGAATGTGTCCGACCAATTATTCGCTTCATTTAAGACCAACGTCCTTCCAGTGTCAGTTCCGTCTGCAAATAACTGAACGGTCACAGCTTCTGCCGCTGGACCAATCCATTCTTTCGTAACGTGAATATCTATTTGTTCTGGGTTATATGTGTTTGTTACGGTTAATCCGTCTAAGCTTTTCACATAATTGACCGGTACATCTGCTTCATCAGCAGTAAAGATATACTCTCTACCATAGGGATCATACTGAGGTACTTCCTCCCATGTGTATTGCCAAGCTGGGATTTCATTGCCATCCACTGTTGCGTTTTTTATTTGATGAGGAGCTTCACCTGCTGCAGAAACTAATAAATGCAAGGTGATTGATGGTCGTTCTGTACCGCCATCCCACACTTTATTTGCTGTAACATCTGTTTTCGGAATTTCAAATAATAAATCTCCGCCTACATCATGTCCACCACCGATTCCTTTGATAAAGAACGTGTAGATTCCATCGTCGTTTAAATTCAAGTCAGTCAAAGGAAACTTAAAAACAGTCCAATGCGAATCTTTCGTATTTCCTTTCAATCCATCTTTAGGATTATATTCAACACCGTCTATATATATGGGCACCAGAGGATTATATTCATCAAAATCCGTAGAGGTAACACCGTTCAATGTCATGAATTGTAATGTATGTGTTGATTTCACAGCGACATAAACAGTACCTCCATTAGACCATAGACGATGTGGCCTTGTATGATCATTTTGGGATGTACCTACTAAACTTGTAGGTACAACGATTGCGTTCGATCCTGAAAAGTAATTACCTGATGTAGATAAGGAAACAAATAACGATTTGGATGCTATTTCTTCAATCGTGTCATCACTTTTGGAATTTGTTTCTTGACTTTTCTTTTCGTCTTCTTTAGATGAATCTTTCTTTTCATCTCTTTCTACTTGTTGATCTTGGTCCGTTTTTTCATCTTTAGTATCCTTAGTATTTGGTTGCTCTTCAAGTTTGTCTTTAGATTCAGACGTCGACTCATCATTCTTTTCCGTAAGCTCTACTTCCTCAGATTTTGTTTCGATTGAAGATTCATCCGCTTGCTCGTTCGACTCCTCTTCAGTTGATTGGTCCAAAGCAGGCAGCTCAATCGCCTTCTCAGCAAAATCCCGAATCTCCTGTTCGTCAAACGAAGCAATCGCATTTAATTTGTAAACTTCTACTGGATCATCTGTTCTCAAAGTTGTGATTTTAACTTCTTCTTGGAATGCCCCCGATGACTTCAGCAAATAACCAGTCGCCGTTAGTTCAACCTCGATTGAGTTTGATACATCAATCGCCCCATGACTCAGCCCTGGTGAAAATTCGACTTCGACTTCAACCTCGCCATTCTCGGATTCGGTTTTTACATCAATGGACAAGTTCCATTGAATGCCCTCGTCCGAATGAGCAACATAATCGACGGTTACTTTATTTGAAGACGATTGATCCGAAGTAGCTAATAAGCCAGCATTGAGACCAAAGATGTGAAAGATGAGAACTACAATCGTTATAATCGAAATTCCTTTAATATAGCGCATTTCCTTTCCTCCTTTCTAGAAAGATTTCACGTTTTACGTTATCTTCACCGGTGAAAGCAACAATGTCGACAAACTGGATTATTTGAAGAGCGAAACCTCCTTTTAAATGACTATGATAAAAGCACTACATTTATCCTAAGTTGTGAAGGTTAAATCGAGGTTAAGAGTTATAAAATTATTTAGAATATTTAGTTTTATTTTGTCGAATCCAAAAATACGCCTTAAATAAACATGAAAAACCGGTACCACTCTAAACGTTCAATCGCAATAAAAATTGAAATTGCACAACAAAAACCGTTTACGAATTCGTAAACGGTTCAAAAAAATTATATCTACTAAAAGTGCTATAATTACTTTCTATTTATATAGTCAGTGGTACCTAATGAAGCGGATTGGTCTTTTAACGGCATTTCGATTATAAATGAACTGCCTTTCCCTTCATGACTATGAACAGTAATAGTGCCATCATGAGCAAGCACAATCTCCTCAACGATCGCCAATCCGAGCCCAACACCATGGGCTGTCGACCCACTTGAACCTTCCGTTCCCCGGTAATACCGTTTAAAGACATAAGGTAAATCTTCTTTTGCAATCCCAACACCATTGTCTTGCACGACAAGCTTGATATGATTCGGCGCTTTCCAATAAATATGAAATTCGATGCAACCATCATCTTCATCTGTAAATTTAATCGCATTGAACAATAAATTTTGAAACACTTGATCCATTCGAAAGAAATCCATAAAAACAACAAAATCATTTTGTGGGCGACCGAATGCTTTCCAATAAAAGGTTCGGCCCGACTGCTCAACCATGAACGAACCGAAACGTTCGATGCGCTTTAACCAATCAGACACATTCATCCGTTCCAGTCGAACCATCGCTTCTTGTTTTTCAATGACCGATAACTCTTGTAGCTCACCAGCCAACCGACTTAACATCGCAACCTTTTCGAACGCCAATTCGTGATAAGGATGATTCGTTGGATGGATATCGCCGTTCTTGACCATCTGTAAATAACCTTGAATCAACGTCAACGGTGTTCCGATTTCATGTGCCAACATCGCTCTGTATGTACGTTGCACTTCAAGCTTTTGTTGAAGTTTTTTTACCATAGAAGTAAGTTTGATATTTTCTTCAAGCAACTTTTTATTTTCAATATCCAATTCAAGTTGATTGAAACGCTCTTGAAATCCTTTCGTATCATTCACTGATTGAATATCATTTTTGGAAATAGATTCGTTTTTCAAGGAATAACATCCTCTCTAAATACAATTAGTATGGAACCAGCCCATCTTATGCATCGATCTCTGATTTCATGTTGTATTTATGAAATAATGATGTATTTACCTCTCTATTATTCAAGTCCCGTTAGGTCATCGTTCAGTGTTAATTTGTGATTCTTCAGGGTTAATTCATGTTACTTCAGTGTTAATTCTCGGTGCTTCAGCGTTAATTGTATTCCTTCAGGGTTAATTCTCGTTTCTTCAGCGTTAAATTGCATTCCTTCAGGGTTAATTCTCGTTTCTTCAGCGTTAAATTGCATTCCTTCAGGGTTAATTCTCGTTTCTTCAGTGTTAAATTGCATTCCTTCAGGGTTAATTCTCGTTTCTTCAGTGTTAAATTGCATTCCTTCAGGGTTAGTTAGCCCACACACAAGACGTTCAGCAGCTGAGCATCCGTACAATTTAACAACTCAGCACCTATGGACATCTTTAACACAAAAAATGCCAATATCAAGTACTGCTATGAGTTACTGGATATTGGCTACGACGAGTAGTGTGTATATTTTATTTTGTGAATTTAATTTAGCATATTTTTCCTTAAAGTTAAATTATGGTTAATTATATACAATGGATTGGAAGAAATCAACTGTTATATAGGTCTTTAGATAAAATGGTAGAAGTATTAGAATTAATAGTGCCAAAGACAATTCTCCATATAAGAGGGGTAGGTTTACATTAAGCTGTTTATTTTTTCTTCTATACCTCACTGAACCATCAAGTATGTTGATAAGAAGGATCTAGACTCGTTTAAAATTATGAACCTTCATCAACAGGATATGCGTAGGTTACATATCTATCAGGAGCTGGACCAACAAAATGAAATGGATAGCAAGTACTGACAACTAGTACTTCCTCTGAGTGCCTTCCAATGACAGATGTATCATCTTCCGGAACAATTTCTTCCTCTTTAATTTCATACTCGAAAACACCGTATGGCATATGCACAATGAATCGATCACCAATTTCTAACTGACCGAAATCCCTAAAAACGGTATCTCTATGTCCGGACAAAACGATTTGTTTACCTTGAGCAGGAAAGCCGGTACTTGTTACATGACCAACACCTTGCTTTAACGCATCTTCATTCGCTCCTTCAACTATAGCTATTTCACGCTCTAGCTTAGGTATTTCAACTTTTCCTACAATTTCATTTTTGTCAGCAGTAAATTGCTTTGCTTCATCTTTATTCTTACTTAAATCACTAACACTCGACTGTTGGTTCAAAATAAAATGAGCCTCAGCCAAGGCTTTGTCTGCACTAACTTTATTATCCCATATTTGATACCCAGCAATGCCGATAACTAATAAACCGAAGATAATTAAAAACTTCCCAAGAATTCTCATCATCTAACTCCTACCAATATAGTTAATTAGGGCTTTCATTGAATTTTTAAAACCATCTTATTCAGATAACCAATATTTTCTATTATACCATTTTATAATAATGTAAAAAACGGTATTACAACACCTTTCCTTAGGCCTCTACCTCTTAACATCTAATAACCGACATATTCCTTCTTTATTAAGTAATTTTTTGGGTGATAGGACAAACATAACCATGCATATCTTTCATTGAGGTGAGAACTATGACAGCTAAGACAATGATGATTTGCCCTAAAAATATTCAAACGTATTATCATGATGAAATAAAGGATGAGAAGAATGCGAAAAGAAAAGTTCATTTTATGAAAAATGAAAGAAAAGGGAGAACGATATCGCTTGTTGTTGAGGAAATTTCTAATGGAGAATATGTACTAATTGAAGGTTTTTCATATTATTCAGCATTATTGAAGGCGCAACCAGCAGAACGGGTCCCTTGTCTTGTCTATCCTAAAACAGACAACCGAACCCGACTTTTACATATTTTAACTTACTGTGTATTTGTCGATAAGAATACATCCTGGGTATTAAAAAATGAAGTGATTATGAAACTAATAGAGGAACATCATTTGTCAGAAAAAACAATAGCCAAAGCATCGAATATAGCATTAAATACTGTTAATTATTATATTTTAGATCGAAAAATTCCTTTGTACATTAGACGAGTAGCAAGTAGCAAAAAGGCAAAATCTGTATTAGATAAAACATCTAAATCTTCGGTTATTCCCAAAGAAATGAAAAAAATATTATATGAGAAGGCAATTATCGATAAGAGTAGCCCTAATCGATTAACAACTACAAAATTTAATTACATGAAGGAGTTTTGCTCCGCAAATAATATACCATCTTGGTTACTCCGTGATTCTTCGAGATTAGAAAGTTTAATTGATTGGCTATTAATAACGAATTTTAACATCAATAGTCACATGAAGAATTTACTAAACTCATTTATCCTCCCAAAACGAACTACCTATCGAATAAAACTCTCCCAGGATAAATCCCAGAAGAGCATCAAAAGTTAAAACCATACTTTCCCTACTGTCACTCTAATGATTAGGCATTTTCTTCATCTGGCCCCAATATGTTAACAACCAGATATATAAATCCGAAAATGAAAAAAACTATTGTTGCTAGGAAAATAACGTTTAAGAACAAGATTCCAAGTGTCCTGAAAATAGAGTTAACCACGATAAATATAAGTGCCAAGGATAATGTGGTTTTCCATGTATAGGACAATTTTGTATTTTCATCTCTAATAATTGATGAAACTAATTGAAATAAAACATAGCCAAATAAAACTGTAGCAATTATCAGGAACAGTAGTGGAAAACTTAAATTCCAAACAGGGTCATAAGTCATTTCCTTTATTTCAGCAGGTTTATCGAATACACTAAGAAATAGTGATTTAATAATGGAAGCTACTGTATCAGTAGTTGTTGTATAGTGCAAAATAAAAGTAGTGAGAATTGCAAAGAAAATCTTAGAACCCTGCAATTATCATAATACAAAGAAAG
>NZ_VMHE01000019.1 GCF_007559425.1 Allobacillus salarius
TGAAGCTGACGGATACTAATCGGTCGAGGACTTAACTTACTTGATGATGTATTGCTTCTTATCTAGTTTTGAAGGTACATAATTTCAAATTGTATTGATTTTCTACTTGCTTTTTTGGCTGAAGGTTAATATAATATAGTTTGTCGCTAGTTAATCAATCACATATCCGGTGGCGATAGCAGAGAGGTCACACCTGTTCCCATTCCGAACACAGAAGTTAAGCTCTCTAGCGCCGATGGTAGTTGGGGTTTTTCCCCTGCAAGAGTAGGACGCTGCCGGGCATGTTGATCAATACTCCTAGCAACTCGGGAAGCATAATTAATATCAAGCTTTTTAACAACATTCCAGCGTAGCTCAGTGGTAGAGCAGTTGGCTGTTAACCAATTGGTCGCAGGTTCGAATCCTGCCGCTGGAGCCATATTATATGGAGAGCTGTCCGAGTTGGCCGAAGGAGCACGATTGGAAATCGTGTAGACCGTTACCACGGTCTCGAGGGTTCGAATCCCTCGCTCTCCGCCATATTACTTATATGGCCCGTTGGTCAAGTGGTTAAGACACCGCCCTTTCACGGCGGTAACACGGGTTCGAATCCCGTACGGGTCACCATTATTAAATTTCAATCATATCGCGGGGTGGAGCAGTCAGGCAGCTCGTCGGGCTCATAACCCGGAGGTCGCAGGTTCAAATCCTGTCCCCGCAACCAATTTAATCATCGCTTCTACGTCGAATTGACCTCAAAGCAAGATGAAATATGGAGTACTCGAAGAGTGCAACCAATTTAATCATCGCTTCTACGTCGAATTGACCTCGAAGCAAAATGAAATAGGGAGTACCCGTAGGGTGCAACCAAATTATTTACAACAGCTAGTTACATAATCTTAAATGGTCCGGTAGTTCAGTTGGTTAGAATGCCTGCCTGTCACGCAGGAGGTCGCGGGTTCGAGTCCCGTCCGGACCGCCATTTAAATAAAATATCTTTATGGCTTGGTAGCTCAGTCGGTAGAGCAAAGGACTGAAAATCCTTGTGTCGGCGGTTCGATTCCGTCCCAAGCCACCATTTTATTTGGAGGGGTAGCGAAGTGGCTAAACGCGGCGGACTGTAAATCCGCTCCCTCAGGGTTCGGGAGTTCGAATCTCTCCCCCTCCACCATTTTTATAAATAGGGGTATAGTTTAATGGTAAAACGAAGGTCTCCAAAACCTTTGATGTGGGTTCGATTCCTACTACCCCTGCCATTTTAATATGGCGGTCGTGGCGAAGTGGTTAACGCACCGGATTGTGGCTCCGGCATTCGTGGGTTCGATTCCCACCGGTCGCCCTCAATCTTTGGGCTATAGCCAAGCGGTAAGGCAACGGGTTTTGGTCCCGTCACTCCCAGGTTCGAATCCTGGTAGCCCAGCCATTTTGCGGAAGTAGTTCAGTGGTAGAACACCACCTTGCCAAGGTGGGGGTCGCGGGTTCGAATCCCGTCTTCCGCTCCATGGCGGCATAGCCAAGTGGTAAGGCAGAGGTCTGCAAAACCTTTATCACCGGTTCAAATCCGGTTGCCGCCTCTCAGTTACAACCGTTTTAATTATAGAACGCTGCCGTTTTATTACATGCCAGTGTGGCGGAATTGGCAGACGCGCGGGACTCAAAATCCCGTTCCCTTCATCGGGAGTGTCGGTTCGATCCCGACCACTGGTATACCAATATTAAGTTTCAATAAGATAGAAGTAAGGGGTCGAGCTCCTAAGCCTTATATAATAGGGTTTAGGGGCTCTTTTTTTGTTCTTGAGAATACGATAAGACAAGATATGTTCCGTTAGCACTTTACGCATTACTTTACGCATTACTTTACGCACTTTTTTTATACAGCCATATTTTCAAAAGTTTGTACTGTTAGTCTCTCGTCTTGTAATCGTAATTCTTTTAGAACATGTGTGTATTCTTTTAGAGTAGTCTCAATATCACTATGTCCAAGTCTTTCAGAAACATAATGAATGGATGCTTTTTTGAAAAGTAGGACGCTTGCGTGAGTGTGTCTTAGACCATGAATTGTTATTGGCTTTATATCTAATTCTAATAACAATTTTTTTAGTAGTTTATTAGCATTGGTGTTACTAATAACCTTGTACTTTGACTCTGGACTGAAAAAAACTAAATCATGTATATTTGATTCAGTTTTTTGAAATAGATTTTTAAAATGTTCCATTGTTAGTTTGTCAACCTTGATAGTTCGATTAGATTGTTCATTTTTTGTTGGTCCAAATCCTGAAGGTGAATCTTTTTTATATCCCCAAGACTTGTTAATGTTAATCGTGTTATTTTGGAAGTCAAAGTCCTTTCGAGTTAAACCAACGACTTCTCCAAATCTCATTCCTGATGTAAGAATTAAGAGCAATAGTGAATATCCTAATCCAGCATTAATGTTATTCCAAATGGATTTCAATAGTTTTTCACTCTCTTTATAACTTAAATGTTTCTCGTTTGACTTTTTGGCTTCAATAGTCCAAATTGGTGTTGTTTTTCGAGTGAAATCGATTTGAATTAATCGATCTTCTATTGCATCTCTAACGCAAGATCTAATATGACCATGGACTTTTGCTACTGTTTCCTTTGCCTTCCCTTGTCCGAATTCATTTAAGAATTTTTGATATTGTTGCCTTCTAATATCTTGAATAGGGATATTCGAGAAATGAGTTTTAATTGCGTTTAAGGTGTAGTCATAATGTTTCAGTGTTGTTGGACTAACAATTGGTTCTTTGTATAATTCAATCCAGTTTTCAAAATAATCGTCAAAAGACTTCTTCTCAAAAAGTTGATAAGTTCCTTTTGCTTTTTGAACCTCAATTTCAGCAGCCCATACTTTTGCTTCAGTTTTAGAATTAAAAGACCTCCTTATAGGTTTGGATTTACCGCCAACAAAATTGCTTACTGAAGCCTCGTATTTTTTTCCTCTTTTCCGAATGTATGCCATAAATAACCACCTCTCTTATAAAGGTGATCTTATGGGTCTTTAATGATGTCACCTTTAATTATACATGAATTGTTTTTATTTTGAGTCTTGGGATCATGCTACATTATTTACTTCTGCAAATATGTTCTGAAAATTACTATCAAGAAAATCTGCCATTTTTCCAGCATGAAAAGACCAGGACTGTCCTTTTGTCTTTGGATAGTAGACAAACCCGCCATTATTGACGTCAAGTAATTTTCTGAATTTCGAAGGATAAAGTATATTTTCTTTAATCCATTCATTTTTTCTATTTATTCGAGATTCAAGATCTTTCATTGTCCAATAAACACCTTTTAACTGTGCTTGTTTTAATTCTTGTAGTTCAACTTTTGAAATCATTACGGAGTCATCAGGAATAGGAATCTGAATATTTACGCAGAGTTGTTGTGGTGGATAATACTGAGGGTAATCAGTACTCATTATGGATTCACCACCTTTTCAGTAGCGTATGAGGAATAGGTTTGATTGCTTACTGGTTGATTAATGAAGTTGAATTGGGGATTTAGGGAGTTTGTGATGGAATGAAACATGTAGGGGTTTAATATAATCATAGTTGAAACCTCCTGCGTGGATTTAGAAGGAATAAAATGAGGGATTGACCATCTCACATTAGAAGTAGATATGGCCAATTTTTAGAACTGAAGTGTTATGTATCTATCATATAATCGATTTTTAAATTAATCAAAGTTATTTGGTTCGAGCTCTAAAAAATGTTTTTTAATATAAAGAGGATTAATATTCATAGTAAAAAACTGTCAAGGTACTGAATGTAGAATAACGCTTTTGATTATAAAGCTATTATCAAGTCTTTTCACTAAACCATTAATAGATAAATGTTATCTGATTATGGTAGAACCACTAAGCAGTTATAAACAAATTATTATAGTAATAGTATCCCCTATCACACAAAAATGTGTGAACGACCACATAATAAATAAGTTGGTTTGGGAATAACATTAACACTATAAACCCTTGGTATTACAGTGTTTGTAGCTTCCCGTAGCCAAGAAAAGGGAGATGCTAAATATGATTCACTCGTTTGAGTTTTATCTTGAAGTTGATGATTGTGCTATTAATCAATTGCTTACCACTTACGGATTATCGGGTAATTCAATGAGTAACGTAAAATCGGTAGTTAAATCGATTAATCAAAAAATAATTCATTTGTTCGATGGAATCAAGTTTACAACGTTAAGAGAGAAACATAAAAGAAGTTATTACTTATCGCTCAAGGTAGACTTAGTTAAACTCTTAACCAGAAACAATATTGAAGAAAAAGATTATCAATTGATCCATGAAAGAATACAAGATATGATAAATCATTCATTTGGCATGCACGTTTCATTTGAATCACATGTATTGACTCGAATTGATTATAAACATGATGTGTATTTGAATAATGAAGCTGAAAGCGAATTGTTGTTCCATTTAATTGAAAAGCAAACAAACAAATACCGTCAAAAAACAAAAATCCGTTGGATGAAAGATGAAAACGGAATACCTTATCGCTTTACTTCAAGTCAATATCATAAAAACGCAAGCAGTGAGCTTTTTGTATATAACAAGGAGTTGGAGAGAAAAGCAAAAAACGAACCTATTTCTAACTATCAGAACATGGTTAGAGTGGAATTAAGACTTAGAAATGGCCACTTAAATTCTAAAAAAAGACAAGACGAAATACTATTTGGCAAGAAACTATCAAATTATTTCTCAGATGCTTTACGTCGTGAGTACTTCCAATCTCATGTAGTACCTATTATGCATTCGGGAGATTATTGTAAAATTAATTTAGTCAGACAAAAATTAAAATTAAGTAATTTTTCAAAAGTTAAGAAAGAGAGGTTGGAAGATTTCATGATATCAATATCTCGAGGTTCTTTGGACACTCCTAAAAACCATCTTTCTCCAGCCACATACCGAAACTATCTGAAAGAATTATCCTCTCTCGGGATCAACCCAATTTTAATTCCAAAGAATCGAAAAGACTTTCCTTCGTTTTTCAAAAATCCCTTTAGTTTTTGATGAGACCAGCTTCGTGAAATCAACAATACAAACCATTAAATGGGTAAAAAAAAGACGCAGTTCATATTTGTGAAGGCGTCTTTTTGTTTAAAATGCCTCGATTATAAATGTGCCAATATCAACAATGTTGTTTACTTAACTGTATAAAACGAGATGCCGAATAACGCTTGTGTCATGTTGAAATTATTAATCTATTATGTATAATTATTGGTAAAGATTAAATTTATTCTCTCTAAAATTATACACTTTCTTATAAAGGTTGAGAGCAATGATAGTATTAGATGTTATTATTATTAATAAATTGTATTCAAGAAAAAGACCTTCCTCTAATTTGAGGGACAGGTCTTTTTTTGTTCCCATTGACTATAATCAATGGTTTAGATTAGAAGGGGGTGAGAATATGGTTAACAGAGAATCATTTGAAAATATGATTAAAATGATGGTGAATAGAGGTAATTTCGACACTAAAGAAAAGCAGTTTATTTCAAAGTTCTTCTCTTATAGAAACTTAACTGAAGAGAATCAAAACCAAATATTAGTGATAAAACGAGATGATATTGACAATTTTATTTCTCCTAATGAATTAAATAATTTCTTGGATGATTTTTCAGGAAAGGTAATAAAACCATCTCTGGAAGGTGATTCACTTGCTTGGTATGTGCCTTTTAATTCAGTTATTCTAGATGAAAATTATTTGGAGATAGGAGTTGATTATGATGGCTTGAAGCAACTATGCTAATGGAAAAAACCCTCCTTGTCTGGAGGGTTTACTCTTCATATTTTCGAATAAAGTCAAGAAAACACTGACTGATTAGTGTGTTAAGACGAAGATGTGGAAATCTTGTAGCTAAATTCTGAAAGCGAGAATAAATATCAGAATTAACTTGAACACTCTTAATCACCGATTTTGCTTTAGGATCATAAACCTCAGGTTCGATTATAGGCTGTTTACTTGAAAATTCTATAATTCTTTTGAGTTCATCAATGTTCTCAGTCAAAAAATCCATCAGGTCATCTGTGTGAGATGAGGAGTTTGGTTTCATTTTTTTGTATTCTTGAAGAGGAACTAGTTTATAATACATCTTGTCTACTTGATGATACTGGAAATTTCCCTCTCGCATAATTTTGCTAAAAGTAGATGGTGACATTCCTAGATTTTTGGCTACATTTTTCAAATGATTACTTGTTTCTTTTTGTAACAATGTGTTCACATAAACAACTCGTTCCATTGGTTCCATTTTCATAAGTCGTTGTTGACCCATATTGATTCCCCCTTTAATTTTTTCATATTTTTATACTAGTTAATTACTTGAATAACTATAACTGAGTGAGGAGGATATAAGAGTTTTGTTTATGTAATTTACTTAATATCTAATAATGACTGACGTGTCTTATAAGGAGGTGAGAATCATAGACAAGGAACCACCGAAAAAGACGGGCTGACCTAAAATTAGCTAGAGTATCTTTATCAAACAAACAAAGAAGGTTAGTGGAAAGAAATGAAGCGATGCACCATCATTTAGTACAGCAAGGTCTTGAAAGCCCATACATTTTATCAGAAAAAGTTTTAGAACATATTATTCTTGACGGGTATAGATCAAACGAAATTCTAGGCGAGTTTAGGAAAAGAATATCGAAATATAAAAAATAGCGTTTTAGCACATTCATCAATCTATAGATATCAGATACTTTAACTTGCAATTTTATTAAGTTATGAAACCTCTGATTTCATACTAGAATAGATAGAACAAAAAAATAGGAACTGATCTGGTATCAGTATTGAAAAGGGGATAGTAGTAATGGATTTAGATATTGCAAAGTTAATAAAGGTAGAGAAATCAAAAAACGGATTCACTTATGAAAAAATTGCAACTGAAGTTGGATGTAGCTCTTCCTATGTATTCAGATTAGAGAAAGGGTTACGAAAGGAACCTTCTTACACTGTCGTGAAAAGAATGATAGAAATGTTCGGATTAAGTGAGGATGACTTAGAGAAGTACCGAAGAAAAGGCTAGGAGTTTAAGCTGAAAACTGGATAGGAAATGCAACTGGATAGAGATGTTAAAACTAAAGTAAAGTTGTTGGGAAACCAACAACATTACTTTAGTTATTGACATAAAAGTCGGAAGGAAGTGGAGTATTTGGATTTTAAGATCGACATAATGAGGCAAGAATATGACAAACTTGTTGTTAAAGCAGGAATATTAAATATTGCCCTGCAGCTCGTCGAAGATGAAATGTATACAAAAGAAATGGCAGCAGCAGAATTAATAGAACTTCTAGATACGATTCAGTCAGTTTAAGAATTAGAAGCGAGTATTTAGACAGCAAATTAGTCATGAAACCCAATGAGCAAAATCTTCATTTGGATATCATTTGGTATTTCAATGGAGAATAACATATAATAAAACCATAAAGTATAAAGAAGACAGAACCGTGTGGTGACGGATCTGCCTTTCAAGCTATAGACTTGGCTTCCCTCAAAAGGGATTAGCACAAGGGTTACAAAAGTAGACACCCGAGCCGTCAAACTCAGGGGTGTCTATTTTGCTTTATTTTACCTTTTCAATTGATTTATATCCATTACTTGGTACGATAGTATACATAGATTGTCTATGTTTTGACATGGGCAGTCTTGGAAGACTACTGAATCCCATCAAGAGGGGTCGGTGGCTTTTAGGAAAGTAATCCCTCACCACGCTGCTACTGTGCATGGGGGATTATTTTTTATGGTTATTATCAGATAAGAAAATGAACTAATAATAACAATTGATAAAGTTGTTTAAACAACTTCATTGATTACCACTGCTTGAATTAAGTTGTGGAATCAGTGTATAACAACTTAAGCAATATGATGTTGGATAAACTTAAACACTTGTTCTCATATCGAGTACAGTTTTTTTATGCTCATATTAACTATTATTTATGGCTTGATCGAAACATAACGTTTAAAGGATGGTGTTATCGATAGACTGACACATAACGTTTGTAGGATGATGTTAGTTATAGATAGGAATGAAGCATAACATTTATAGTATGTACTATAACATTTATGGGATGGATTTTTAAAAAAACCACATAATTAGGAACTTTTTTAGAATTATCTTTTGTTCAGCTCAAATTTCATGCTAATAGTCAATAAAATGCCATCTATTACAGTGTTTTTAGCTCTGTCAGTCCTACAAAAGTTATCTTTCGTCCTACATTTGTTATGTTTAGTCCCACAAAAGTTATCTTTAGAATTAATTTATTTAAATTGTGGATTATAGACTAAGGAGTTTGTCTTTAACCATGTACCGAGGATTCTGGTTAATGACAGGTATTAATAAGTGGAAATACCTGCGGAGTCAGTTAAGACGTTAATTTATTTCGTAATCAAGAAAAAATTCATTAATGGACTTGGTGAGGTAGGGTAGAGCAAATGACTTAAGTAAAGTGGTTGTTTTTCCAACAACAATGAATTAAGCCATTAACATTACGAATATCTTTATGGGGTTAGTATTCCAAACTTAATTAGGATATAATAAAATCAAGAGGTCCAGGAAAGACAGGTCGGGTGGTGACGATTCTGCTTTCAATCAATAAATTTGGATTTCTCAAAAGGGATTAGCACAAGGGTTTACAAGAAGTAGACACCCGAGCCGTGAAAACTCAGGGGTGTTTATTTTTTTGTAATAAGAATTTGGCTATTTAAAATAAAAAGTTGATAGGAGTACCGATATGTGGAAATTAGGGAGAGTAGAAGTAAATAGCGTCGTTTCTTATATTGGTGTGAGAGGGGGATATTTAGGAGATTTTTCATATTCAACTCACGCTGAGTTCTATCCTGCATACTGTGGGTTGGACATAAACCCAAATGAATATAACGGAACTACAAGAGAACGCTTTATTAAAATATTGTCAGAATCTGATTCAAGAAATCAGTCAAAGATACTTTCAGGAGTCCTTCAAAAGTATCCATTGAATAAATTTGAAGATAAACTTCAAGAAGGATTCATTACACCTATAGATTATAAGAGTAAAGAAAGATTGCATGGGGAAATAACCCAGTGGATTACACAGCTAAAGGGAGAAATAATTGACCAAGGCAACCTAAAACATGACATCGAATTTGTAAATGAGGTATTGCTCCAAGCTGATATCTTGATTGCAAATCATTCCTATAGTAGTGCCGTTGATCGAGTTCATACAGCACTACACGGCTACATGAAAGAATTATGTGATGAACAAAATATTACTTTTGAAGACCAGTATGTTAAGATTCAGGATATGTGGGGAAAATTCAAGATGGAACACCCAAGTTTCAACATTGATATTAAAAAACATCAACGACCTATCAATAAAACTGTCAACGCTATAGGCAAGTTTCTTGAGAACATGAGTGACATTAGAAATAAACATGTTTTTTCTCATCCGAATGATGACATCATAGAGGAGTATGAGGCAAATTTTATAATCAATCTATCAAGAGCCTTATTGTATTACATAGACAGTAAGACAAACGAATATAGAACAAATAATTAAGCTAACGGGAGGGTTTTGCTTAATAGAAAACTTTTGTCTATCTAATTCTTATATAAAATATAGAATAGTTCCAACAGTGTGCATTGGTTGAAGAAGACAATATTATTAAATAGAACTTCCGAAAGTGGAAGCTCTATTTTTTTTATCTTATATTGCCAATAAACATTAACATAGCCTTAATTTTTGAAGTTTATGTTTAACAACAATTCAATAGACTTAGAGGGTCTAACCCTTAATTATTATTTAATCAATTTCTTCAAATAGCTAATAGTATATAAATTTCCATTTGATATATCGAAAATTCAGGTGTTACTTTATAGTCTTGTACCTCCAGATAAAATCCTGTCACTCAATAGTTATATCAGTTTTTTGCTTAAAACTTGGATAAACATAACCCATATAAATCCTCGTTAAAAAATGATATCAGTATAAAAATAACAGAAACCATCCTTAACGAAAACTATCTTGATGGAACTTATGTAAATGGGTTTATTTGTAGACAAAAAAGCAAGCCTTATTAAGGATAAACTCCATTTTAGGTACTCCGAAGAGACAGACCAAACCTGTTTTGACTAATGGCAAATGCTGTAATTTGCTGATATAATGGAGTTGTACATAATTTATTTTTTTATTCTAATAAAAACTCTTCTGTTATTGGAGGATGAGTTATGAAATTTACATATTTTAACGATACGGAGAGAAAGGTAACAATCCATCCAGGTACATTTATACGAGGGTGTGAAGGAAGTGATCTTCCTATTAAACCTTTGGAAGAACGAACATTTATTTTGCCTGAAAATACATATGCATACCTAAAAATGTGGGATTACGGTCCTGAATTGGGGTTACAGATTCTAATTATTCCAAGGAGTGATTCTGAGTGAATAAAAAAGATATGACAGAAAGGGATATTTGCACTAAATTCATTACTCCCGCTTTAGAAAAATCGGGTTGGGACATCAACAGACAGATTCGTGAAGAACATACATTTACGGATGGACGAGTGATTGTTCGAGGTAACCTCACCGCCAGAGGTAAAAAGAAACGGGCAGACTACATACTTTCATACAAACCACAACACCCACTTGCGATTATCGAGGCAAAAGATAACAAGAAACCCATTGGCGGTGGGTTGCAACAAGCCATTGAGTATGGAGATATACTTGATATTCCATTCGTTTACTCATCAAATGGAGATGGGTTTATTGAAAGAGACATGATTACGGGAAAAGAACGGGAGTTAAGACTTGATGAGTTCCCAACTCCTGAGGTGTTATGGCAGCGATATAAGCAAGAAAAAGGAATTACAGACAAGCAAGAAGAGTTGATTAGTGAACCGTATTACTTTGCAGAAGGTGACAAAACACCTCGTTATTATCAACGGGTCGCCATTAACCGAACAATCGAAGCAATCGCTAAAGGTCAGAACAGACTTCTTTTGGTTATGGCAACAGGTACGGGGAAGACATACACGGCGTTTCAAATTATTCACCGTCTATGGAAATCGAAAACTGCGAAAAAGGTATTATTCTTAGCAGACCGAAATATCTTGGTCGATCAGACGAAACAAGATGATTTCAAACCGTTTGGAGATGTCATGACGAAGATTGAAAATAGGCACATGGATAGTTCCTATCAAATTTATTTATCCCTGTATCATCAGCTATCTGGCAATGGTGATGAAATGGAGAATTTTAAAGAGTTTTCTCCAGATTTCTTTGATTTAATTGTCGTTGATGAGTGTCATAGAGGTTCTGCCAGAGAAGAATCAAGATGGCGGAGAATACTTGAGTATTTTTCTTCATCTATACAAATCGGACTTACAGCAACACCAGCCGAGACAGATGAAGTAAGCAACATTCACTACTTTGGAAAACCGATTTATACATATTCTCTAAGACAGGGAATCGATGATGGCTTCTTGGCTCCTTATAAAGTGATTCGTGTTGGATTAGATCGTGACTTAGAGGGTTATCGTCCAGAGCAAGGTAAGCTGGATAAGTATGGAGAATTAGTGGAAGACAGAGAATTCTACCTTACAGACTTTGATAAAAATTTAGTTCTAGAAAAACGAACTGAATTGGTGGCTAAAAAAGTAACAGAGTTTTTGAAAAAAACAGACCGTTTTGCTAAAACCATTGTGTTTTGTGTGGATATTGACCATGCAGAACGAATGAGACATGCTCTAGCAAAAGAGAATAGTGATATGATTGCTGAAAACCCTCGGTATGTTTTGAGAATTACAGGTGACAACCAAGAGGGAAAAGACCAACTAGATAACTTTGCTGATGAAGACAGTAACTATCCAACAATTGTGACTACCTCAAAGTTGCTTACAACAGGTGTAAATATTAAAACGTGCAAGTTAATCGTGTTGGATAGTCATATCAATAGTATGACTGAATTCAAACAGATTATTGGTCGGGGAACTCGCCTGAAACCTGATTATGGAAAAGAATACTTCACCATCATGGACTTTAGAAATGTATCTCGTTTGTTCGCAGATCCAAACTTTGATGGGGACCCTGTACAGATTTATGAGCCAGGTGAAGGTGATGATATTGTTCCTCCAGATGACGAAGATGATCTAACTGGTGAAGATCCAGAAGGTTGGGGTGGACCTGGAGGAAATGAACCACCAGATGATGGGTGGGATGACGGTCATGGAGACAACCGAAAACCAAAATATTACCTTGATGATGTTGGCGTGAAAGTCGTTAATCAACGGGTTCAATATTATGACGAAGGCGGAAAGCTCATTACAGAAAGCCTAAGAGACTATTCCAAAAGAGGGATTCTCAAAGAATATGCCACTTTGGACGAGTTCATTAACCATTGGCAGAATGAGGCGAGAAAAGAAGCTATTATTGAGGCATTGAAAGAACAAGGCGTGCTACTGGATGCTTTAAGAGAAGAAGTCGGCAAGGATTTGGATGAATTTGATTTGATTCTTCACATTGCCTTCGACCAAAAACCACTGACTCGTTCAGAAAGAGCGAGACAAGCGAAACAAGAAGATTATCTATCCAAGTATTCGGATACTGCTAAGCAAGTGTTAGAAACCCTGCTGGACAAATATAAAGACGAAGGACGATTTGATTTCAGAGATATTCGTGTGTTGAAGTTGGAACCTTTCGATGAGTTTGGTAATCCAATGAAAATTGCAAAAGAGTTCGGTGGTAAAGAAGGATACCTAAAAGCCGTAGAGGAAGTTGAGGAACATTTATATGCATAATACACGCGAAGAGAGGAGAGAGATCATTTCCTCTTCTCTCTTTTTTTAACCTGCTATTAAAGCCGCAATAATGATATGATTTAGTTGTTGACTTCATAGGAAAGAGGAATAGTAAATACTTAAATTAATTGGTATAGAGGAGGCTACATATGACCATTCAAAATATGATTAAACGTATCCAGAACATTATGCGTCAAGATGCTGGGGTGGATGGCGATGCTCAGCGGATTGCCCAGCTCGTTTGGATGTTGTTTTTGAAAGTGTATGATTCAAAAGAAGAATTCTGGGAATTTGCAGAAGATGATTATGAATCAATTATCCCTGAAGAGTGCCGCTGGAGGAATTGGGCGATTGATCACAAAGACGGTGAAGCTCTTACAGGTGATGATTTATCTGATTTTGTCGATACGGTGTTGTTCCCAACGTTAAAGGAATTAGAAATTGACGAGCTGACAGAGAAACGAAAAGCAATAGTGAAGTATGTCTTTGAAGATGCGAACAACTATATGAAAAGCGGAACATTATTGCGACAAGTCATTAACGTACTGAATGAAGTGGATTTCACGGAGAATGATGAACGTCATGCGTTTAATGACATTTATGAGAAAATCCTAAAAGACTTACAAAGTGCAGGTTCAGCAGGTGAATTCTATACACCAAGACCATTAACAGAATTCATCGTAGAGATGGTTGACCCACAAGTCGGGGAGACGATTGCCGATTACGCTAGTGGTACAGGAGGGTTTTTAACTTCAGCTCTGGAGCATATGGAAGATCAAATCAAAACACCAGAAGACCAGGATACTGTACAACGAAACTTAATTGGTGTGGAGAAGAAGCCATTGCCTTATCTATTGGCCATAACGAATATGATTTTACATGACATTGATGAGCCGAACATTCTCCATGATAACTCCTTGACGAAAAATGTGCGTGATTTTAACGATGATGAAAAAGCAGATGTCATCATCATGAATCCACCATACGGGGGAACTGAGGAAAAATCCATTCAGATTAACTTCCCAACAGCATTGCAGTCATCCGAAACAGCGGATCTATTCATGGCCATGATCTTATATCGACTCAAAAAAGATGGAAGAGTGGGAATCGTACTTCCGAACAGTTTTCTCTTTGGTGATGACCGAGCGAAGTTGGCGATTAAGGAAAAGCTCCTAGAAGAGTTTAATCTACATACCATTGTCCGTATGCCTGAAGGCGTATTCTCACCTTACACTTCGATTGAGACGAATTTGTTGTTCTTTGACAAAACGGGTCCAACAAAAGAAGTGTGGTACTTTGAACATCCACTTCCCGAAGGTTATGCACGTTATTCAAAGACAAGACCGTTGAAGAAACAGGAGTTTGACATAGCGAAACAGTGGTGGCATGACCGTGAAGAAAATGAACATGCGTGGAAAGTATCCATCGAAGAAATCAAAAAGCGTAATTACAACTTAAACATTAAGAATCCGAATGCCGAAGATGGAGAAGTGAATCAAAAATCAGCTTTGGAAATTATTAAGGAATTACAGACATCACAAGAAGAAGTGTTTGGGATTATGGAAGCCTTGGAAGATGAGTTGAAGTAAGAGGAGGTGCATGAATGTCTGTAACGATTGAAACCATTAAGCAAAAGATACTGGAACAAGCAATGCGTGGCGAATTAGTCGAACAAGATCCAAATGATGAGCCTGTGGAGATATTGCTTGAGCAGATAAAAGAAGAGAAGGAAAAACTTATAAAAGAGAAGAAGATAAAGAAACAAAAACCAATGCAGCCGATAGAGGAAGATGAAATCCCATATGAATTGCCTAAAGGTTGGCAGTGGGTGAGGTTGGGAGAAGTGGCGGAACTTTTAAATGGTAGGGCGTATAAAAAGCATGAACTACTTGATGAAGGAGAAGGTAGAACACCAGTTTTAAGAGTGGGGAACTTCTTTACGAATAATAGCTGGTACTATTCTGATTTAGAACTCAGTGATGATAAGTATTGTGATAATGGGGACTTGCTATACGCATGGTCGGCATCTTTTGGTCCAAAAATATGGAATGGAGGGAAAGTGATCTATCATTACCATATTTGGAAAGTGAATATCTTTGGCGGTGTAAGTAAACAATTTTTATACTTTTTACTTTTAAAAGATGTTATAGATATAAAAGATGTTACAACTGGAAGTACTATGATTCATGTAACTAAAGCGAATATGGAAAAAAGGCTCTTTCCACTCCCGCCTATCCAAGAACAGTTCCGTATCGCTGAAAAGATAAAATCCCTATTTAGCCTATGTGACAAATGGGAAGAAGAAGTAACAAAACAACAGAACCATCTATCCGTCTTGCGCAACAAGGTATTAGATGATGCGATGAGAGGGTTGCTTGTCGAACAAGATGAGAGTGACGAACCTGCTGAGAAATTGCTTGAGAAGATTGGGGAAGAAAGGGAACAATTAATTAAAGAGAAGAAAATAAAGAAACAGAAAGCCTTGCCGCGGATTGAGGAAGATGAAATCCCGTATGACATTCCAGAGAATTGGAGTTGGGTGAGGTTTGGGGATGTTAGCTTTAATCGTGACGGAGAGAGAGTCCCGCTTTCCAAAAGTGAAAGAGAAAGTAGGAGCGGTAAATATGATTACTACGGGGCTTCTGGTGTGATAGATAAAATAGATGATTATATTTTCAATGAATCATTATTGCTTATTGGAGAAGATGGGGCTAATTTAATAAGAAGGAAAACTCCTATTGCTTTTATTGCAGAAGGAGAGTATTGGGTTAACAACCATGCTCATGTTATAGATGCAATGGAATTTACTATGTTAAAATTCCTTGAGTTTTATATCAATAGCATTGATTTGAAGCCTTATGTTACTGGTACCGCACAACCAAAATTGAATCAATCAAGTTTAAACAAAATCTTAATTGCTCTTCCCCCACTAAATGAACAAAAGAGAATTGTCGAAAAGATTGAGAACATATATGAATATATCGATCAGTTAGAAAAACATATGGTTCTTCCGAAATAAATCACGCTGTTAGATAAAAATTGTATTATTAATAGTAGGATTGTAATACTAGTTTTAAAAGTAAGGTTTAATAAAAAGGGGTATTCGGATTATCGTGTGGAAAACCCATATTAAAGTTTAATTTTTACATAATACTAAATCGGATAATCGTGTGGAAATACTTTTAACGATATAACTTAACACGAATTAATTTATTTTATTGACATTATCTCAAATATAGTTTACTATTACGTTATACGATATAACACTGAACGTAATAATTATTGGAAGGGAGTGGGAACGTGGTTAAGAAAAACAGATTTTCGGAACCTTCATTATTGATATTAATAAGTCTTGCTGAAAAAAAACGTCACGGCTATGCAATTATGGACGACATTGAAAAAAATTATGACATCAAGTTAGGCCCAGGTACATTATACGGAGCAATTTCACGTTTAGAGAAAGCAGGGTATATAAGTGTCCTTGAATCACAAGACCGTAAAAAGCCTTACAAGCTGACAGAGGAAGGACAAATATATTTAACTGAGCAAATTAAAGAAATTCAAAAAGTTACCTCACTTGGTATGAAAAGGCTTGGTTTAGCATGAAGTGGTTTATTTATCTGTATCCTAAAAGCTGGAGAAGACGGTATGGCACTGAGTTAATTGAGGTAATAAAACAAACAGACATGTCATTTAAAACAATATTTGACTTGCTTTTAGGCGTAATTGATGCTTGGCACATAGAACTAAGAGAAAGGGAGATTTATGGATTTCGTATGAGTCAAGTATTAGCTTTAATTAGCTTAATTAATGTCCTTATTATTTCAAAATTGATATCGTTAAGGGAGGTTATTTTGTTGGAACAAATTGCGTTGATAGTCGCTATGTTATCATTTTTCTTAGCGATTGTTGTTTTAATAGTGAATATGTTTAAAGTTGGAATTATACCAGCCTTTTCAATTAAAACAAGGTTAGCTAAAATATCAGTTGGTTTAATGGGATCTTATGCAATCTTTTTTGTAACATTTTTAGTCTTAGCAAATTAATTAAGTAATCAAACATTGTGTTACTAAAGAGTTGTACGGTTCTTTCCCTCACAGACAAGTATAAATGATTTTTAGGAAGAATCCATTTTTGAACCAAGCCTTTCTCAAAGTGGATTCTTTTTTTGTTTTATTAATTTTGAAATTCAAATAGAAATTTGACATACCTTTTTTTTCAATTTAGAAACGATAATTTAGTAAAGGATAGTATTAATGTTAACCAATATGATTAATCTACCAAACTTTAATATTCTGGATATGAAAGAAAGTGAATATGATTATAGATTCTTAGTTGAGACTACTGCTCTATCTCCTTCGCATTGTTCAAAGTGTGGTACCGTTGCAAACCTATATAAACATGGTAAGAAACAACAGTTATTTTTCGACCTGTCAATGCATGCAAAACGTGTTGGTATTTATGTCAATCGCCAACGATATAAATGTAGGGAATGTAATGAAACATTTTTTGAAAATTTGCCAGATATGGATGTCAATCGTTCTGTTACTAATAGGCTAATTAATTGGATTAAAGAAGCAAGCCTTGAAAAGACGTTTACCAGTGTTGCAGAAGAGATTGGCGTTGATGAGAAAACTGTACGAAACATTTTTAATGACTACGTTGATGAGCTTGAAGCTCAAACTGATTTTAGAACTCCTAAATGGCTTGGTATTGATGAAGTCCATTTGCTTAAAAACTATCGTTGTGTCATCACTGATGTTGAAAACAAGTCAGTAATTGACATCTTACGGAAACGTAATAAGGATACTGTTATCAGTTACCTTTCAAAGCTCCAAGACATTGATAAAATTGAACTTGTAGCAATGGATATGTGGAATCCATATAATAGTGCTGTTAACACAGTGATACCACATGCCAAAATTGTTATTGATAAATTCCATGTCGTTAAATTAGCCAATGAAGCCTTAGAGAAAATCCGAAAAGCTAACCGTCAAAATGTGTCAGCAAAAGAACGCAGACAACTTATGAGAGATCGTTATGTGCTTCTTACAAGGAGTAAAGACTTAATAGACTTTGATGACCAGATAAAGCTACAAATATGGACTCAAAACTTTCCACTGCTTGGGCAGACTTATGAACTTAAAGAGAAATTCTTTGACATCTATGAAGCCGAATCAATCAACAATGCTTATAAACTCTATCAAAATTGGCTTTCAAATGTACCTAAAGAATTAATGACTTATTTTGAAGATCTGATTAAGGCTATGAATAATTGGGAAGAAGAAATATTCAATTACTTCGATTCTCCTATTACAAACGCTTATACGGAGTCCCTGAATCGTTTAATTAAGACAATGAACCATGTTGGTCTGTTGGTCGTGGTTACTCTTTTGAAGCCCTTAGAGCAAAGATTTTGTTTACTCAAGGCTATCGTAAAGTTAAAAAGAAAAAGAAATTCAAAGAAGTTGAAGTTACTTTCGGAAAAATGTTACCAGATCAATTCCCAAATTGGTCACAAACTGGTTATGAATGGGTGTATGAAGAAATTTATGGTGCTGATTTTTCCACACTGATTAAAGCTATGGAAGAGGGTACTTTTTAACCCTCTTTCCACACTATTTTCCGATTACCCATAAAAAGGTAGTTCCTAACTGATTCATGAAAGGAACCACCTTATTAAGCTCTTATGAGAAAGTTACTGTACTTATAATGTAAGTTTACGCATAATTTACGCAGTAATCTCTAAAACCCTATAGAAATCAATACTTTGACACCATTATCGACCCCGACCACTGGTACTTGAAAAAAGTAAACATCTTTTACTTTTACAAAAAAGCTCAAGAACAATTAATGTTCTTGAGCTTTTTTGTATGTCTAATTAGTGAAATGAATTTTGCACTATTATCATAGAAACGAAGATGAGATTAGATGACTATAAAAGTGAGTTTATAAAATGGCTAAACAATTAATAAGTAAAATGGGTGCTTTTAGATATTCTAGTGGTTGTTAAGATTTATACATTCATTTTAAAGCGAACTAGAAAGATATAAGTACTAGTGAGTGGATGATATAATGAATAGGTAGAAAAGTGTGCCCATGATTTATAACAACTATGCTTATTACTAAATGTGATACTAATTTAATAATAATGGAAGGGGTTCTTTTATGAATAATCAAAGAAAGTTTTTACTGATGGTATTCAGTTCAATGTTTATTATATTGGCTGCATGTACACCAGCTGATGAAGAAAGTACTTCGGTTGATGGTGAAAAAGAAGTGAATGACGAAACTAAGATAGCAAATGAATCCAATAGCTCAATGAATGTTGAATCCAATAAATCTAATGAAATAGATGAAGATCCTACTATAAAAGAAGAAGATTCAACGGAGACCAAGAAACCTATTCGAATTAGTAGTGGGGAAGAAGCTGTTGAATTTTTAAAGCAACAATTAAAAGAAGGTAAAGATGATAATATTTCGTTTGGCGCAAACGAAGATAGTGAAAGTGATCATAATGGTACATACTATACGGTTCAATTGGTCGACGTATCGTTGCGTGCATCTGGTAAGACTGGAAACTTAGGCTATTATAAAGTATACCAAGACGGTACATATGAGCTCTATCAGTTAAGCGCTAGTAATAATGTAAGTGATAAATCTTCGGATGATAAAGAAAGATATCTTAGTAAGCTTAATGAGATTGAAAAAGAGATGGAAACATTGCGAGAGAATTCAGAAGCTATAACAACATTGGACATGGAGAAGGAAGAAGCATATAGATATGAAGTTTGGGATAAACAGCTAAACGAAATTTACGCTGTATTGATGGGTGAACTTAGTAAAGAGCAGGCGGATCAATTAAGGGATGAACAACGTAACTGGATAAAATACAGAGATGAAACCGCGAAAGAAGAATCACAAACATACGACGGTGGCTCTATGGAGTCTTTGCATTATGTAGCTACACAAGCAACACTTACAAAAGATAGATGCTTTGAGTTAGTATCCGTTTATATGAATTAATACTATAGTGAACGCAAGAAAGTCCAATCTAGGTTAAATCTAATTTAACAGCAATAAATAAAGCTAACAGATTATCTCTGTTAGCTTTATTTTATTCATCTTTAAAAATCGCCGGTTAAATTCTGCTATTTCTTTTTGATTGATATAAAGCTTGATTTTCTCTTTCGATGGTTATTTTAAGATGATTATCTTTCTCTGGAAAGGCAGTTAAACCTAATGAAATAGTAATTGGTATCTAATGTTAAATTCCACACGAGCTATACTATTAATAGTTAATGTTTTGGGCGATAAGAAAGAATGGAAATATAAATGTTTATATGGGGTTACACACACTAAAGGAACGAGTTTTCAAGGCGATTCTATGTGAGATAGTAAAAGATAAGAAAACAAAAGAGATAAGTATTAAAAGAGTTTTTATTTAATGAATATTTACTTGAACTTCTTCTGCATGAAACCCCATCTTGCTAATTCTTTTGATAATTTGTGGCACCCCAATTAAGTTGTTATCGAAAGTTACAGAACCTCTTTCGGTATCATAATCAATTTTTACTTCCTCAATTCCTTCCATTTTGGAAAGTGATCTTTCTACTTTTGACGGGCAATCAGGACAGTGCATTCCTGTTACTTCTAAACAAATAACCTTTTTCATAACTAAACACCACCTATTTTAATTTTCCATTTCAATTTAATCTTACTTTGTACAAATGAAATTTATGATTAGTTTTTACGCTCGTGAAAGAAATGACCACTTGTTGTTATATCTTTATCATTAACTCCCAATCGAATGGAAATGAGTATACCTAACTTATGAACGCCTAACATGAAGATTCCAGCAATAATTTGGTCGTATTTTGTGTTGAATATGGATGGGAGTAAACTTGTTTTGAATTGAGGCGAGATACAAAAATCTGCAATCAGCTGATTTAAAAACGGATTTTGCACACTATCTAACATTGCATTGATAACAAACATAATGCAAGCTGGCATTATTAGAATTCCGCTTATTAATGCATATCGTTTTTTTTTTTTTCTTCTTTTGACTGATCTGATAGTACAAATGGCCACCACATTCTCAATGATAGGAAAAATAGTAACACGAGATATATCTCGTGAAATCTTGGATTTAGAGAAAATATATGTAGAGTGGTCGGTAAATGGTATAAAAACAATAAACCTGCAAAAATAATTAAAGAAACGATAGGTGGTAAAAATAATCTTCTAATCAACTTGAATACAGAAATATCTAACATTCGGTGATACAGAATGTTTGGAATTCCAAATAATATGAGCGGCGGAATGATGAAGTATAGAACACTCATTTGCAACATATGCGAACTAAATGAAAGATGGCTAAAGGCGGCTAAGGGAGTACCGAGCGTAAAATATAATACAATTAATCCAACGAAAAACAGAATTGGCTGTTTATTAAACGTTTTTACAAATTGTTTTAAAGTATATACATATACTATAGATACAATTAGTAAGCTTATTAACAAAGGTACGTTCCACATCTTTTCTCCAGCAAACAAGACTTCAAGTGACAATAAAACACGCTCCTTATCCTGATTTCTAAAGGTGTTAAGGTCCTGTTAATAATATGTTTTAATTTGTGAAATATAACAAATTCATTTATAGTGAATTTTTAGTTTAAAACTATTAAAGTAAATTTATAAATAAAATAATAGAGTCATAGAATGTTCACGATTTAATCAAATGTTGTTTATTGATTTTGTTGATGA
Organism: Allobacillus salarius; assembly: GCF_007559425.1. GTDB lineage: Bacteria > Bacillota > Bacilli > Bacillales > Alkalibacillaceae > Allobacillus > Allobacillus salarius. Next base: position 21,545 of record NZ_VMHE01000019.1, read on the forward strand.
TTTATTAAAAAATAATGGACAGCGACTTAATCTCGTTATTAAATGGGTTCTCCATAAATCATTGACACCAATGACAATCAGTAAACATGGAGGTGTCCGGATGAATAATCGATATCATTGCTGTGCTACATGTAAACATTTTCGGATTGATCGATTTGAGGACGGTAGTAGACGAGTTTATTGTAAAAGACTAGGCTTTGATACGAAACCAACATACCAATTTAATTGCTGGGATCCAAAAGACCGCGTAGTGAAAGCGATGAAAGAAGAGAAAGAGTGACTGGAGAGATTTTATCATGCTATTCAAATAGTTGAGTTTATTAAAGGTTAAGTATAGAATAAAATTAATAGAATAGTAATTTAATTGTTTCTACTAGGGGAGCTTGTGTTTCAAGCTGAGAAAAAAGGTACACTTTTTGACCCTCAGGACCTGATCTGGATCATGCCAGCGTAGGGAAGTAGTTTAAATGTTAACTACCAAACCAGGTCCTTGTGATCTGGTTTTTTTATTTTCCCTATTAATACATAAATATGGAGGTAAATATTATGGAGCTAAACAAACAAACGGTATTAATTACTGGAGCAAGTAGAGGGGTGGGGGCTAAACTAGCGATTGCTTTTGCTGAGCAAGGTGCAAATGTTGTTGTGAATTATTTTAAGAGTAAAGAAAAAGCGGAGGGGCTATCAACGTCGTTAGGTGAAAAAGCTATTGCGCTACAAGCGGATGTTCGTGATACTGAGCAAGTGAATCAAATGGTTCATAAAGCTGTAGAACATTTTGATACACCGATTACAACCATTATCAACAATGCATTGGTAGATTTTCGTTTCGATCCAGTCGCTCAAAAGAATGCATTTGAACTCGACTGGGATGGTTTCAATACACAGTTTGAAGGAAGCATTAAAGCATCTTTAAACACGGTACAAGCATGCTTAAATGACATGAAAGACCAACAGTTTGGTCGGGTGATTAACATTGGAACGAATCTCGTCCAAAACCCAGTCGTTGCGTACCACGAATATACAACGGGTAAAGCGGCATTAATTGGATTTACGCGTAATATGGCGAAGGAATTAGGTCAATATGGTATTACTGTCAATATGGTCTCTGGTGGGTTATTAAAAGAAACGGATGCAAGTAGTGTAACCACAGAGGAAGTGTTTGGAATTATTGAGTCAACCACACCTTTACAAAAAGCAACTACACCAGCGGAATTAGCGGATGCAGCTTTGTTTTTCGCATCACCTTGGGCACGAGCAGTCTCTGGACAAAACCTTGTCGTAGATGGCGGATTAGTGATGGATTAAAACTGGAGGGAATCGAGCATGTATACGAATTTAAAGGTCGTACAAGAACAGAACCCGTTAGTTCACAATATAACGAATCAAGTGGTGACGAATTTTACGGCGAATGGATTGTTAGCTGTTGGCGCGTCACCAGTGATGGCGAATGCGATTGAAGAGGTAGCAGAAATGGCTTCGATTGCAGGGGCAGTCATCTTGAATATAGGAACTTTAACGACAGAAACAGTTGATGCCATGATCGAAGCTGGCAAAGCGGCAAACGAAAAAGATCATCCTGTCATTTTAGACCCTGTAGGTGCAGGTGCAACGAGTTTTCGCACTGCAAAAGCAAAGCAGATTTTAGATGAAGTAAACGTTACTGTTTTAAGAGGAAACGCAGCTGAAATTGCTCATTTAACCGGTGAGCAATGGGAAATCAAAGGTGTCGATACTCGTTCAGGAGAGGGAGACGTCACGCAATTAGCTAAGAAGGCTTCAGAACTGTTTGGCTGTACAGTAGTGATTACTGGTGAAGTAGATGTCATTTCAAATAATCAAGGTACAAATCGCGTCATGAATGGCGTTCCATTACTAACTAAAGTGACAGGAAGTGGTTGTTTATTATCTTCAGTGATCGGTGCATTTGCTGCTGTAAATAACGATGTTCTTGAAACGGCAACTTCGGCTATTTCCTTTTATGGAATTGCTGCAGAGAAAGCGGCAAAGTTAGTCGGAGATAGAGGACCTGGAAGTTTTCAAATTGAATTTTTAAATCAACTTTCGAAAATTACTGAAGATGATGAAGTTCTTTGTAAGATCGAGAGAATTACAAAATAAAGGAGCTTGATTATGATTATCGCAAAAGCATTAACGATCGCTGGTTCAGATAGTGGAGGCGGAGCAGGGATTCAGGCAGACCTTAAAACATTTCAGGAGTTAGATGCTTATGGGATGTCGATCATTACTGCAGTAACAGCCCAGAATACGTTAGGAGTTCACGGAGTCTATCCCGTGCCAATAGAAGGCATTGTTGAGCAAATTGATGCGATCGGAAATGACATGGGAACGAACGCATTGAAAACTGGAATGTTATTTTCGAGTGAGATCATAGAGGCTGTTAGTGAGCGAATTCATTATTACCAATGGGACAATGTTGTCATTGATCCAGTTATGATTGCTAAAGGTGGGGCAAAGCTACTGCAAGATGAAGCTGTTAACGCATTGATCGATACACTAATTCCACTATCGACGGTCGTAACACCTAATATTCCTGAAGCAGAGATGATTACGAATCGAAAAATAAATACAGTAGAAGACCGGAAGAAAGCTGCTAAAGACATCGTTCAAATGGGCGCTAAGTCGGTTGTGATGAAAGGTGGTCATGGAAGCGCAGATGACGTTGTTGACTTATTTTTTGATGGTGAAACATTCGTTGAAATGACTTCTCCAAGAATAGACACCCGTCATACACATGGAACAGGCTGTACGTTTTCTGCTGCGATTACAGCTGAACTAGCAAAAGGAATTGAAATAAAGCAAGCGGTACTAACAGCTAAAGATTTTATCCGTGCAGCAATCGAAACAGAATTAGGGATAGGCGAAGGACATGGACCTACTAATCATTGGGCGTATAAAAAAAGGGGTGTAAAGAGTTTCTGATATGGTAGACAAAAGAACAGAACAAATCAAAGAGTTACTTCCCGTTTATTTTATTATGGGGAGTTCTAACTGTAATGGCAGGAACCCGGTTGACGTGCTTGAAGAAGCAATTGCAGGGGGGATTACGCTATTTCAATTTAGAGAAAAAGGGGAGAGTGCTCTTACAGGAAAAGAGAAAGTGAGATTGGCAGAACGCCTGCAAAAAGTATGTCAGGAAAACCATATTCCCTTCATCGTAAATGATGATTTCGAATTAGCAATCGAGTTAGATGCTGATGGCATTCACGTTGGTCAGGACGATTTGGCAGCGGTTATAATAAGAGAAAAGTTTAGCAATAAGATTTTAGGCGTTTCCGCGCACACGATTGAAGAAGCAGAGCAAGCAATCAAAGATGGGGCGGACTATTTAGGCCTAGGTCCAATTTATCCGACGCGTTCTAAAGACGATGCTGAAGAAGTCGCAGGGACAGAAATCATTAAGCGCTTTAGAGATCATGGGATTACTTTACCGATTGTAGGAATTGGGGGCATTTCACCTGAGAGTGCTGAGCAAGTCATTCAAGCAGGTGCAGATGGGGTGGCTGTTATCTCTTCAATTGCTTCTTCATCTGATGTGGAGGAGACAGCCAAAAGCTTTCTACGTGCTACTAGTAAGTAACGGGGTGGAAGCTTTTCATACTAAACAGTTAATAAGAAAGGGATTGCTGGTCTATTAATTGACGGAGCAATCCTTTTTATTTCACGTTTGGTATAGTCTATTGATTAAAATGCAATAGAAGATTTACGTTCATTATTCTACATACTTAAGCATCATTGTTAATTGTTTCATTTAACCAATTTCTTGCCTCCAAAGCAACATCCTGTGTCAAGTTATGTCCGTTCACCCAAGCTGTCGTTACGTCAGCACCTCGATCTCTAAAGAGATTAATGACTCGTTCGCTTTCGGATTCCGGTACAATCGGATCACCTTTTCCAAGTGATAAGAAGACGTCCATATGACTGAAGTCTTGTGTCTTTTCAATATCTGCTGGATACAATGGGGCAAATAAAGCAGCTCTCTTGAACGATTCTGGATACTCTAACATTAATTGAATGGCGATGTTGGAACCGTTTGAGAATCCAACAAAAATGACATCTTCTAATTTGAAGTCATGCTCTTTGGATTTTTCTACGATAAACTCATACAGCTCAGTTCCACGAAATTTCAGATCTTCCCAATCATACTTACCTTCGCCATGACGTTTAAAGAATCTGTTCATCCCATTCTCTTGTACATTACCTCGAACACTTAAGATGTTAAATTCAGGATTAAGCAACTCTCCAAGACCGACTAGGTCATTTTCTGTGCCGCCTGTTCCGTGAAGAAGAACAAAAACAGGTGCGCCTTTTTTCTTTTCATTGTAAATGTGTTTCATATAGTTAACCTCCAATTACTTTTTTCATTTGCTGTTCATTTTTCTGGTGAAAAGTGCAATTTGTTACTCCTAGGAAGCAACAGCTAACTCATTTAACTCGAATTTATATATTATGAATTAGAGATATTAGTGAAAAAAATATAAATCCAAGTATTGCTATAAAATTTTTGTTACAGAGCAACTTCAATGAGTTATTAATCGCATTGTACATGAAGTTATTTAAAAAGTAAAGGATTATGGATGATCAAAGGTCGTCTTCAGTGTTAATTCGTTCGTCTTCAGTGTTTATCAGCCCAGCTTCAGGGTTATTCAGCATAACTTCAGCGTTAATTCATGTAGCTTCAGGGTTATTCCCCGTAACTTCAGCGTTAATTCATGCAGCTTCAGGGTCATTCCGCAAACCTTCAGGGTTAAACCGTATAGCTTAGTAACTTATAAGGCTTGAATCCATAATCCTGTATCTTAATTATTTTTCTTCTTTCACAAACAAAGTGAGCAAGAAAAAGAAGAAGAAACTGGAGAGTAATGCAACGCCACCACCGATATAGACCGATAGCGTGACTCCATTAGGGAGGTCAAAGGGCTTCACCATATATAACCACATTCCGATCGTTAATCCTACAGAACCGATAATGGCTGTCCAAACATGAAGCTTCGTTAAAAGTGATTCCTTTTGTTGAAAAATCTTGTAATAAACGGCCCATCCGAAAAGAGTCAGCCAACCGACAACGAGAATGTGAGCATGTACGGCACGAAATGCATAAGAACCAGAGCCGGCCATATGTGCACCTAAAATAGCACCAATCAACCCGAAAATACCTGCAAACTGTAATAAAATTTTACTGTTTTTATTCATTCAATACCCCTCCAATTATTCAAGGTTTCATTATAAAAAGTATATCTCTTGAATATGAACGGGGTATGAACAACTACTAATTACAATCGCAAATATTGACTTAATTTTTTGGTAATTCTACATCAATTGTTGTACCTTCATTTTCATTGCTGTTCACATGAATTGTTCCGCCATGTAATTGGACAATGGCTTGGACAATCGATAACCCTAATCCTGTCCCTTCGATAAGACGTGTTCTCGCGGAATCGACTCGATAAAAACGGTCAAAGATTTTCGCTTGTTCTTCTGCATTGATCCCGATTCCTGAGTCGATGAAGGAGACACGTATTGATTCAGATCTTTCGTCAACTAACAATTCAATGCTGCCATCTGGTTTGTTGTACTTTATAGCATTCGTTAATAAATTTTCCCAAACTGTATAGAGTAAAGCAGGATCAGCAGCAATCGTTACGTCCGGTAGTTTAAAGCCAATTGAAAGATTTTTTTCGTCCATTTGCCATTGATGGTTTCTAATTAGTTCTTTCAGTTGCTCACCTATATTCACGGTATCTTTTTTCATTAGATCTTCATCACGATCCAATGATGCGAGCAATAATAGTTGCTTCGTTAATCTAGAAAGTCGACTAATTTCACCGTTAATGATAGAAATGTAATTATTTTTCTCTTCCAGTGAAAGTGAATCACTTTCCAAAAGATTTGTATAACCTTTTATATTGGATAAAGGTGACTGTATGTCATGCGAGATGTTGGAAATAAATTCTTTTCTCATTTCGTTTGTCTGTTCTAGCCTGTTCGCCATTCGTAAAAAATGAGAAGACAGTTCTCCTAGTTCATCATTTCGCTCTGTATCGAGCTCATCCACATTAAAATTACCTTCAGATAACGTTTTTGTAGCTGACGTCAGTTTTGAAATTGGTTGAACTAAGTATTTTGTACTGAAAAGAACCATGATAATACTGAGAAGAATGGTTAGTGCTAGCAGCCACGCAAATAAGATATGCATCTCGTTGAAAAGCAGTTTGATGTCTGGTCGAAGAAAGAGTGCATAGTTTTCATTGTTATGTGTTAATGGAACACCGATTGTATTTTTTAACTCATTCGCAAAGAAGCCTGTCACGAATGTTTCTTGTGGAAAATTTAAAATCCCATGAAAAACATCACCGCTTAATACTTGTTCAATTGCGGAATCCGATAGGTTATTTTCTCGAAAAGGGGCACCGAATAACGTTTCTTCGCCTGATTCACCGACCAAAAAAAGCTGATATCCAATAGAAGAGATGTTTTCCAAGTAATCATGTAGGTTGATCTCAGGATGTTTGTCGGTATATTCAGCGATATCCAATGCAATTTCAGTGTTCTTTTCGTCGTTTTCAGGCTTTAATTTTTGTTGATAATACGTATTGGAGATGAAGAAGGCAAAAATTCCGCTGAAAATCATGATGCCAATTGTAATCAAAGCAAATTTTACATAAAGGGATCTCATTTGCGTTTTTCCTCCAATGAATAACCAACGCCACGCACGGTTTTAATGTGAAATTCATCCGTCAAATTCGAAAAGCGTTGCCTTAATCGTTTGATATGAACGTCGACTGTTCGTTCATCACCTTCATAATCCCAACCCCAAATATGTTCAATTAAATGTTCCCGTGAAAAGACTTGCATTGGATTGGCGGCAAGGAAATAGAGAAGTTCGAATTCCTTTAAAGGTAAAAGAATCGTTCGATCTTCGACTTGAACTTCATACGTTTGTTTATTGATTACTGTATTCCCGAATCTAATCTTCGTATCGTCATCTGCATGACTGTCGTACCGACGAAACAAGGCTTCGATTCGAAAAATTAACTCTTTCGGCTCAAATGGTTTAACGAGATAATCATCCGTACCCGATTTAAACCCTTCCTCTTTGTCACTGATTTGATCTTTGGCTGTTAAGAGGATGACGGGAATATCGAATTCTCTTCGTATTTCTCTCGTTAAAGCAAAGCCATCCATAAAAGGCATCATGACATCGACGACTGCTAAATCGCATTGTTCTTTATGAAGAATTCTTAATGCATCCGTTCCATCTTTTGCTTGAACGACGTGATACCCAGCTTCGGTTAAATGGATGGATACCAATTGCAAAATGTTAATATCGTCATCGACTACAAGAATCGTTTTCATGGATAATCCTCCTACTTAACAGCTTAAAATCAAAGAACAGTAAACAGCCATTTATCTAAAAGGCTGTTTACTTTATATTCTCATTATCTTTAATCGTTTTCTACTAATGTCATTCATTTTCTAGGACCATGCCATCACTCATCTGTAGAATCCGGTCTACATAAGACAGCATCTCTTCATCGTGAGTAACCATTAACGTTGTAATATTCATCTTCTTCGTTAAATAACGTATTAGCTCCATCATATCTTTGGACCTTTTTGAATCCAGGCTCGCTGTTGGCTCATCAGCAAAAAGAACTTTCGGTTTATGAATAATCGCACGAGCAACGGCAACTCGCTGTTTTTCACCACCCGATAAGGAAGAAGGGTAGGCGTTTTTCCGATGTTCCATTCCAATAACATCTAAGACTTGATCAACTTCATTCTTTTGTTCTTTTTTTGATAATGTCGAACCTGAAACTTCGAGCATGAGCATCAGTTGTTCTTCCACTGTAAGAAAAGGAACGAGGTGAGCAAATTGAAAGACGAATCCAAATTCTTTTGCACGTACTTTACGAACTTGTTCATCACTCATTGTTGTCAGGTTATTTCCATCAAACAGAACTTCGCCATTTGAAGCGGGTTGTAATCCTGCAGCAATCGTCAACAGTGTACTCTTCCCGGAACCGGATGTACCAACGAGTGCAGTAATTTCTCCTTCTTTTAAAGATAGACTAATGCCTTTCAATATATTTTCTTCTATTTCACCATTCGTAAATGTTTTCTCAACTTCGTCTAATGTGAATATCGTCAAATTAATCCTCTCCTTGTTGGATCGCCCGAAGCGGCTCAATTTTTCTAATTTGTAACCCTGATAGTGTTGCTCCGATAAAACCGACGACTAAGAAAATAATCGATAACTGTGTTGTCGTTTCAATGGTTAAGTGAAAAGGCATTCCTTCTGGTGCAATGAGATTGAACACATGGCTTAGCGAAATGGATAGCGTCAGTGCAATGATGGTTATGAAAAACATTTGTGTCCAGATCATCTTGAATAGTCTGCTTGTTTTAATGCCAATTGCTTTTAAAATCCCGTATAAACCAATCTTTTGAATGTTCATCATGTAGAAAAAGATGGCAAACAACATGCCACTGATGACGATTAAAAACGAAACGATCATTGTTAAGGACATCTGCTCTGCGTTATAACTTGGAATCGTACTTAAAAAGTCTTTGTTCGAGTAGGATTGTAATCCAGTGAAACTTTGTGCTGAATCTTCTCCTGGGATGAAAACTAATTGCATTTGTTCGACGTTGTACATCTTTTTATAGTCTTCTCTATTGATATACGCGACTGGCGCGTGACTGAATTTCTTTTGTTCGACGAATCCTTTGATGACTAATTCATCACGGAGTTGGTTGTTTGTTAATCGATCCCCCGTTTTAATACCTTTCTCTTTCAACGAGCGGTCTACGATGACTTCACCTTTATTCACCTGTTCAAATAGGTCAGAATTCGTAGATGTGACGAATGCAACACTTTGCTGCTTATCATCTTGATCATTCAGAAAGCCCATTTGAATAGATAATGCTACTGCATCCGGATGCTTATTCATGATTTCATTTTGAACATCTGTATCTATTCTTGATAAATTATAAGTTTCTTCAGCATCTTCACTCATGTAAAAGTGACCTTCAGGTAAATCTTTTATTAAAGCAGCATTATCCTGTGACAACCCGTTCGCTAAACCGGATATAATCATTGTCAATAAACTAACAAGGAAAACGATTGAGCCTAAAATCAAAAATCTACTTTTATTCTTCTTGATTTCTTTCCAGCCAATGTTCATCTTTCCATTCCTCCAACTACTTTGATAACTTAAGTTTACTCGTTGAATATGAACGACAGATGAACAGAGAAATTCTTTGGATAAAAACAGATAAATAAAGCAAAGCCGTTAAGAAGGAGATTCGATCCACGAACGTGAAACTAATTAATATGAAATCTAAAAGATTCATGAGTTAAGTAAGCTACTAAAGTTGTGGAGGTATAAGGGATGATTGAAAGCAAAATTGTCTTCATCACCGGTGCAGCAAGCGGGATTGGTTATGAAATTGGTTTAGAATTTGCTAAAAACGGAGCGAAAGTCGCTTTTAGTGACATAAATGAAAGCAAAGTAAAGGAAGTTACCGATGAACTGAACAAAAATGGGTATGATACTTTTGGGATCAAATGTGACGTTACTGATGAAGGTGAATTGCAACAAGCGACTGATCAGACAGTGACAAAATTCGGACGCCTCGATATTTTAATTAATAATGCAGGGTTACAATATGTAGCTTCAATTGAAGAGTTCCCCCACAGAAAAATTCGAATTGATTACAAAAGTAATGCTTGTCGCTCCGTTCATGGCCATTAAACATGTCTTTCCGTTGATGAAAAAGCAGGGAGGAGGACGCATCATTAATATGGCTTCAATTAATGGTCTTATCGGATTTGCAGGAAAGTCTGCTTACAATAGTGCGAAACACGGGGTGATTGGTCTCACGAAAGTTACCGCTTTAGAAGGAGCGGAGGATGGAATTACGGTAAATGCGATTTGCCCTGGATATGTCGATACGCCGCTTGTTCGAAATCAATTAGAAGATTTAGCCAAAAATCGGAATGTCTCATTTGATGAAGTGTTAGAAGAAGTCATTTATCCATTAGTTCCACAAAAAAGATTGCTATCCGTGAAAGAAGTTGCAGATTATACATTGTTTTTGGCGAGTGATCAGGCAAAAGGAGTAACAGGCCAAGCAATCGTCATCGATGGAGGGTATACGGCTCAGTAAACATCGTAAACTTAGATTATAATTTCAATTTCAATTGGTTTGGGAAATAATTCGGTAAGAAGGAAGAAATTTTGTCACAAAATGTCGATAAATTCATTTAAAAAGCATTGAATTATATACACAATCGTAGTATTATAAGTTTCGCTTGATATATTAAATATTTCAGAAAATTCACAGAAATCAATCATCTATGGGGGAACTCGATTGTGAAATTATCATTTTCTTCCTACGCAGCAGTAGGAGTTATGTTATTTGCGTTATTCTTTGGTGCCGGAAATCTGATTTTTCCGGCAAGTTTAGGACAGAATGCTGGGGAAAACCTTTGGCCAGCAGCAATTGGCTTTTTGATTACGGGTGTTGGTTTACCACTTCTTGGAATTATCGCGATGAGCTTTTCAGGTAGCCGAAATTTACAAGAGCTAGCAACACGGGTGCATCCGTTATATGGAGTGTTTTTTACATCGTTACTATACTTAACAATTGGACCATTCTTTGCCTCGCCTCGTACAGGAACGGTGGCATATGAAATTGGCATTTCGTCATTTGTGAGCGAGTCGTCTCAGCAACTAGTATTATTTATTTTTACTTTGTTATTCTTTTTGATCGTTTTATTTCTTTCATTAAAACCAGGAAAGTTAGTGGATACGATCGGAAAGTTGTTGGCACCTGGGTTGGTTGCGTTAATTGCAATCTTATTAATAACTGCTTTCGTCAATCCAATGGGTGAATTCCAATCACCACAAGCATCTTATTCAGAAGGAGCATTTCTTACAGGATTCCTCGAAGGCTACAATACAATGGATGCTCTTTCATCATTGGTTTTCGGAATTATCGTGATTAATGCCATTTATGCAATGGGTGTTACGTCGAAAAAAGATATTCTTCGGACGACAATTAAGGCCGGATGCATAGCAGTATTATTACTTGGTACGATGTATGTGGGTATTGCTTATCTAGGCGCAACAAGTACAGAGGTACTTCCTATTTTTGATAATGGTGGGCCCGTTTTAAGTGGTGCAGCATCACATTACTATGGAACATTTGGTTCTGTGTTGCTAGCGGTTGCGATTATCCTCGCTTGTTTAACGACAGCGATTGGACTGACTGTAGCAAATGCCCAATATTTTCATTCACTATTTCCGAAGATTCGCTATGAAACATATGTTGTATTCTTTGCAACAATTACTTTTGCGATTGCAAACTTTGGACTGACAAATATCATTACTTATTCCGTACCGATTTTAATGTTTTTATATCCTTTAGCAATTGTTTTAATTCTATTGACATTTTTATCGCCACTATTTAAGCATGCACAGCTTGTTTACATGACGACGATTGCTGTTACTTTTATCATCAGTTTCTTTGATGGGCTAAGATCTCTTTGCAACTCGTTAGGAATTGACTATTTCAATTGGATGCAACCGATTTTGAATTTCTTTGAAACTTGGTTACCTTTATATGAACAAGGACTAGGATGGCTAGTGCCCGCTGTTATTTTCATCGTTATTACTGGTGTGATCAGTCGTGTTCAAATGAGCAAAGTATCTACTTCACGTCAAACGACCTTTAATAGTTGAAAATAAAAATTTAGATAAGAAAAAACGGCACCTGCCTCGATTGGCTAGGTGCCGTTTTTGTTTGAAATAGCGTTCTAATCGAAGGTAGAGCGTAAAAATTGCTACCTATCGTCGAATAGGAGTGCTCTAATCGAGGATAGCGAATAAAAATAGCTCTCTACCGTTGAATAGAGGCTCTCTAATCGAAGGTAGCGCACAAAAATTTCTCTCTATCGTCGAATAGACGTGCTCAAAAGAAGAAACTTACTTAAATCCGAATACCGTTTACGAAGTACCCCAAGATTTCTTGTTCTTCTTCATTTAAATCACGCTGCAAAAGCGAAACCATTTCCCGGATCATCGAATCTGGTTCTCCTTGATGTTTTTCTGCTAACCGTGCACACATTCGCATTAACGATTGAAAGGAAGAGAATTCGTTTTTGTTGAGGGGTGCAGGGTGATGAGAAAGGAAGAATGTTTCTGCATCGAATTCATCAATCTTTTCCAGCAGTATCGTTATGTTTTCAGTCGTATAATGCCACTTTTCAGCATACATATTTGCATAGAGACAATCTCCGAGAAATAACATTTTCTCTTCAGGTATATAAATCAAAGTTGAGTCAGGTGAGTGGTCACCTCCAACATGTTCAATCATACAGGAAACCCCACCGAGATTTAGTTTGATTTGTTGATCAAATGTAAGTGTTGGATCTGGAATAAAAATGTTTCGTTCATCGCCAAATTCAAGCTTGATTGCATCTGCACAAAAAGGAATTTCAATTCCCTGTTCCACACGACGATCCAACGCTTGGTCATCCCATGAATATCTTTGAAGGTTTTGTATGCCTTGAAAAGTCAGGTTGTTTGCAACGGAGGGCAGATTCATTTCTTGCAAACCAAATACGTGATCCCAATGCCAATGGGTAAGTGCTAATAAATCACCATAGATCTCATGGGCGCTGAGTTGCTGTTTGAACAACTTTGCATGCTCCGCAGAATTTCCGGCATCGATGATTAGTGTATGTGTATCGCCAACAACCGCCGCCAAAATTGGTCGGTCTGTTTTGGGATACGGTGGAAGATAATAAAGTCGATCAGAAAGCTGTTGGATGGTCTGCATAACATAATCTCCTTTAAAATATTTCTTCTATTATAAAGGAATGAAGATGTGATTGACCAACCATTGCAGTTTACACATTTATGAGCTAAAATGAAATCAAATAATTCTGATAATATTAAAATTTTTGAATTCTAATATGACGAAGTGGGGGAGATGAACATGAGATCCAATACTATTGCTGACACAGTCAGGCGGACAGCGAGAAGAACGCCGAATAACACGGCTATTATTTATGAGAATCGAGAGTGGACGTATCGACAATTAAATCAAGCAGTCACCCATGTAGCTCTTGAATTGCAAGCCGAAGGAGTGGAAAAAGGTGACCGTGTTGCTGCGTATGGCAAAAATTCCGATTTATATGTAGTGCTGTATCTTGCGGCAGTTCGTTTAGGAGCGATTCATGTTCCGGTAAATTTCCAACTAAAAGGGGCGGAGTTGGACTATATTTTGAGTGATTCAGATCCTACCTTAGTTGTAGCCGATCGTGATCTTTCAACAGAGATCGAAAAGACCGAGAATAATAACCATCACAAAATAATTTATTTTGAAGATCACGTATTAGATTGGACGGCAAAAGAAGATGAACCTTTAGAGGTGGACTTTGGAGTGGAAGACACAGATGTTGCTCAGTTACTTTACACTTCAGGAACAACTTCCAAGCCAAAAGGTGCCATCATGACACATCGGGCGTTAGTCCATCATTATGTCAGTTGTATTCAAGGGTTGAATATTAAAGAATCGGACCGAGCGCTCCATAGTATGCCATTGTATCATTCTGCACAAATGCATGTTTTCATGCTTCCTGCCTTAATGGTTGGGGGCTGGAACAAAGTGTTGAAAGCTCCTGTACCTGATCAAGTTTTGCAATCGATAGAAGAGGATGACATTACTTCATTTTTCGCGGCACCAACGGCATGGGTTTCTTTAGCGAATCATCCTGAGTTCACAAATCATGATTTAAGTACACTGAAAAAAGCCTATTACGGTGCTTCGATTATGCCAGGTCCGATTTTAGAACGACTGCAAAACCATCTTCCTGAATTAGGGTTTTATAACGTGTTCGGTCAGTCCGAGATGGGTCCAGCCTGTACAGTCTTGCTTCCAGAAGAGCACAATGATCGTCCGAGTTCAGCAGGACGACCGCTTCTGTTCGTTGAAACACGAGTCGTTGATTCGGAAGGGAACGATGTTGCTGTTGGGGAGCTTGGCGAAATCGTTTACCGATCGCCGCATTTATGTCTAGGCTACTGGAACAAGCCAGAAGCAACGAGTGAAGCGTTTAGGAACGGGTGGTTCCACTCAGGGGACCTCGTGAAGATGGATGAAGAAGGTTATATCGAAGTGATTGACCGCGTGAAAGACGTCATTAATACGGGTGGTGTCGTCGTCGCTTCAAGAGAGATTGAGGATTGTATTTACCAATTGCCTCAAGTTGCTGAAGTCGCTGTCGTCGGTGTTCCTGATGAAAGATGGATTGAAGCGATAACCGCATTTGTCGTCAAAAAAGATGAAATCACTGAAGACGAAATCATTCAACATGTGAAGGAGAACCTCGCAAGTTTCAAAGTACCGAAACAAGTTGAGCTCGTCGATGAATTACCACGCAATGCCAGTGGAAAAATTTTAAAAAGACAACTCCGGGACGCCATAACAAAATAACAAACACTAACCTCTCGAATAAATTATTTCGAGGGGTTTTTCCATGAATAATGTCATTCGCCAGTTCAAGTTTTTCATCCATAATCCGTAAACTTTCTTATCTGTTTGTTTCGTATTAAGATAGATATAGGAGAGAAAGAAAGGAAGAAGCAAGATGTTTATGTTCATCACACGATGGCTTTTTTATTTTATCGGATTACTGACATTTAGCTACGGAATTACGATTGCGCTTAGCATGCAACACCTAGGCATCCATCCATGGGACGTCCTTGCGGTTGCGTTATTTGAAAAATTAGGTTTATCCATTGGGTCGTGGGCAATTATAATCTCATTAATTTTAATCATTGTCTCTTGGTTTTTGGATAAAAGTTATATTAAATTAGGTACATTTTTAAACGGTGTGCTCGTCGGTGCTTTTGTCGACTTATTTTTATGGATTGATTTTTTGCCAAATGCAAGCTTCACATGGACAGATTCACTCGTCATGATTGACGGAATGGTCGTTATGGGAATAGGTGGTGGATTATATAATTCAGCGCAAGTCGGATCAGGGCCGAGAGATGGTTTTATGTTATCCATTGCAGACAAAATGAATGCACCGATTGGAAGAGTGCGGATTATCGTTGAAAGTTTCATACTCGTTATAGGATTTATCCTTGGTGGTCCTGTCTTTTGGTTTACACTTATTTTCACATTCGTTCAAAGTCCAGTATTCGCTTATTCATTCATAAGGTTTAAAGCGATTTTATCTTTTATCGAACGACGCCACAATACAATGAAAAATAAAACTGAAGCTGTATGAGTATAAAATCGCCTAGTTATATGACAATAATCGAGAAATAACTTGTGAAGCACCTTACGATTCAATTACAGGTTCACTTTTGGTGTTTATGAATCCTTTATTGTGGAATGTTAAAGTATATGGCTGATATTATATCGTTTTAAGGTCATTTTATCGGTTCATTCTCAATTACACATACGAATTAATAATGAAAATCATCGTTAAATGTGTCCAAACTTTAAACATTTCTGCAGAACGACCGTACTTGTTGACAGTTCAAGTGGTTTATTATAATATATATCTGATTGTAATTATTATTAATAAATATCTATTAGGAGGAATAATTACTATGTCATTAATCGGAAAAGAAGTACAACCATTTCAGGCGAAAGCTTATCATCCTGTAAAAGATGAATTTATCGACGTTACAGAAGAGAGCCTAAAAGGTCAGTGGAGCGTAGTTGTTTTCTACCCTGCAGACTTTTCTTTCGTATGTCCTACAGAGCTTGAAGATCTTCAAGAACAGTATGACACATTGAAGGAGCTAGGTGTAGAAGTTTATTCCGTATCAACAGATACACACTTCGTACACAAAGGCTGGCACGATAACTCTGAAAAAATCGGTAAAATCAAATATCCAATGATTGGTGATCCATCAGGTATTGTTTCTCGTAATTTTGACGTATTAAACGAAGAGTCCGGTCTTGCAGATCGCGGTACTTTCGTCATTGACCCAGACGGTGTCATTCAGACTGTTGAAATTAACGCAGATGGAATTGGCCGTGACGCAAGCGTTATCGTAGATAAAGTGAAAGCAGCACAGTACGTGCGTAAGAATCCAGGCGAAGTTTGCCCAGCTAAATGGGAAGAAGGATCTGAAACATTAACACCAAGTCTAGACCTAGTTGGTAAAATTTAAGGAGTGCGATAAGCATGCTTGAAGCAAATATTAAAGCACAATTAGAACAATACCTTCAGCTGCTCGAAAATGATATTGTTTTAAAACTCAGTGTGGACACAGATGAAGTGTCGAAAAAAATGGAAGAGTTTGTGAATGAAATAGCTTCCATGTCATCCAAAATAACGGTTGAAAAGACAAGCTTAGAAAGAACACCAAGTTTTAGTGTAAATCGTGTTGGTGAAGACACTGGGATTGCATTTGCTGGCATTCCACTCGGTGAAGAGTTTACATCACTTGTATTGGCTTTACTGCAAGTCAGTGGAAGAGCGCCTAAGGTCGATCAAAGTGTTATTGACCAAGTAAAAGAAGTTGAAGGCGAATACCACTTCGAAACGTACGTAAGCCTTAGCTGTCATAACTGCCCAGATGTCGTACAAGCATTAAACATGATGAGCGTTCTCAATCCAAACATTTCCCATACGATGATTGACGGAGCGACAAACAAAGAAGAAGTTGAAGCGAAAAACATCATGGCTGTACCGACAGTTATGTTAAATGGTGAAGAATTCGGCAGCGGCCGTATGTCTGCTGAAGAAATCTTAGCTAAGCTTGGTAGTGGACCAGATGCATCTGAGCTATCTGCCAAAGATCCATTCGACGTCCTTGTTGTCGGCGGTGGACCAGCTGGTGCAAGTGCCGCTATTTATGCAGCACGTAAAGGAATCCGTACAGGTATTGTTACGGAGCGTCTAGGTGGCCAAGTGTTAGACACGATGAGTATTGAAAACTTCATCAGTGTCACAAAGACGGAAGGACCAAAGCTAGTTGCAAGCCTTGAAGAACATATGAAGGATTATCCTATTGATATCATTAACTTACAACGTGTGAGTGGTATCGAGAAAAAAGACATGTTTGAAATCGAGCTTGAAAACGGTGCGGTTCTAAAAAGCCGTACAGTGATCGCTTCAACAGGAGCGAGCTGGCGTAAGCTTGGTATTCCAGGCGAAGCAGAATTCTCGAACAAAGGTGTCGCATACTGTGCGCACTGTGATGGTCCATTGTTTGAAGGGAAAGATGTTGCTGTTGTCGGCGGAGGTAACTCTGGTGTTGAAGCAGCAATTGACCTTGCAGGCATTGTCAACCACGTAACTGTTCTAGAGTATTCTTCAGAATTGAAAGCGGACGAAGTGCTTCAGAACAACCTAGCTAAACTTCCGAACGTTACTGTGATTAAAAATGCTCAATCAACTGAAATCACAGGATCAGATCAAGTCGAAGGATTGAAATATATCGATCTCGAGACGAAGGAAGAAAAGCAAATTGACTTAGCAGGTGTGTTTGTTCAAATCGGTCTTGTTCCAAATACAGGTTGGCTTGGCGATAAAGTCGAGAAAAACCGTATCGGTGAGATCATTGTTGACAAACAAGGTTCTACAAACGTACCAGGTCTTTTTGCAGCAGGTGATTGTACGGATGTATTCTACAATCAGATTATCGTTTCAATGGGAACAGGAGCGACCGCAGCATTAGGCGCTTTTGATCACCTCATTAGAAACCCTGTAGAAACAAAAGAAGAACAAGGTGAACCTGTTAGCACAAAATAATATGAAATGAACGAACATTAGATCCTCATAGGAGTAGAGTTTTGATCTCTACTTTTATGGGGATTTTTTATTGATAAATGAATGAGAGGACACGAAGCCATAAAGAAGTTTAGACAAAAGAAAAATGAAACGAAATCAATACGAAATCAATGCTTTCAGTTAAGTAAAATAAAAGCGCTTCGATGACTGTTGAAGTAATGTCACTGACTGCTGAAGAATTGCCTCTAACTGCTGAAGAAGTGCTTCTAACTGCTGAAGTAATGTCGCTAACTGCTGAAGTTGAGCAGCTAACTGCTGAAGCTAGACCGCTGACTGTTGAGACGGTACAAGACGAATTCTTCGGTCTTCATATTCCGACAGAGTGTCCTGGCGTACCAACAGAAGTTCTTCATCCGAAGAAAACATGGACGGACAAAGATCGTTACGACCAACAAGCACAAGACCTAGCGAAGAAATTCCATGAGAACTTCAAACAGTTCGATCATGTAACAAAAGATATCGCTGAAGCAGGACCAACGTTCAGAGGATAATTGAATACAAAGTGATAATGACCTGGATTACCCGGTCCTTTTTTGTTGGTCATTGAAAGCTGTGGATAACATATGTGCCCGTTCATAAAAAATATGAGCCTATTCCCTAATTATATACACCCAAAAAGAAAATAAATGCGACCTAAACAAAAATTTATGTACCTTAAATTGAAATTTATGGGACCAATCTCAAAATATATGAGCCTTTCACATTAAGGTTGCGCATTTTAAAACAAATAAAAATACCTTTCATCCAACCAAGATAAATTGTATGATACATATAAGGAAATAATACAATTTATGGTATATCTGTTACTTAGGGGGGAGCAAAGCACATTGAAGGTTTGCACCTAACTGTTGAAGTTAGGCCGTTGACTGTTGAACCGCGACTGCTAACTGCTGAAGTTACGGCTACGGAAGATCGGTCACGCTGAAATCAGAGAAGCATCGAGAACGAGAGCCATTTAAGCAGAAAACCCGAACGATTTTTTATTGAAATCGCTCGGGTTTTAACTTGTTTATTTTTTTATAAATTTGGCTCTTCATAATAATAGTCTACAGGAACAGGTGCGACTGCGGAACGCTCAAGGGCAGGTGTATCTTTTCTTGCAACTTGATAAACGGCTGATCCGACTATTTTTGCTACATCGAACATTTTTTCTTTGCTGATATAATCAATTAAATCCTCTTCTGTATGATACTAAGGTTCAAGTGGTGTATGAATAAATAGTGCCGCAGGAATGCCTAAATTATGAAATGGAACATGATCGCTTCGTCCAAGTTCACTGTATGGAACGAGTTCGCTAACTCGAGATCCAGCTGCAGCTCCCAGATCTGTTACTGTATTTTGTTCGCCATCAGCTGTAAACATAACTAAATCTCCTGCATCCGCGCTACCAACCATGTCTAACTGAAACATCGCTACTGTTTGTTCGGCTTCATCTTCAGACATTGCTTCGGCATATCTTCTGGAACCCCATAATCCATATTCTTCAGCTCCAAAAGCGACGAACTTAACGGTTGTATCTGTTGGAGCTTTTGAGAATACACGCGCTAATTCAAGTAAGACACCAGTACCTGATGCATCATCATTTGCACCTGGGCTCCAAGGAACTGAATCGTGGTGTGAACCAATAATAATTTGTTGGCCAGAGTCGTGGTTTTTCTTCGGCTCTTTAACCGCTTCAACATTATAAGAAGTGACTTCTTTTCCTCCTGATGAGAACGTAAATTCTTGTACATTGACTTCTTCGTAACCATAACTTTCGAATTGTTCTACCAGGTAATCAACAGTTTCAAGCTCAGCTTCTGTACCTGCACCACGTGGACCAATTTCTTCTGAAAGATGTGACACGTGTTCATAGATTCGGTCTTCATCAATCTTCTTGATGATTTTATTGTCAAATGCGTGGGCAGAACCTCCTTTTCCATTATGATTAGCTGCTAGGCCAGGTGTTGTCCAAACCATGAGTAAAACAAGAACCATACTCAAAAGCCTAAATTGTTTCAATCCAATCACTTCCTTTCATGTGGTTGATTGTATGTATTCTGTCTTAAAGAAAAGAATCCTGTTAACAATCAGAAAATGATAAGAAAGTAATAAAGACCTCAATGCATTTGCTACTTAAGTAGGAAGAAAAAGAAGATGAAAGTCGTAGGTAAATGGTTAGCTTATGAAATGAAAGAAACAGAAATAATAAAATGCATCATCAATTTTTGTTGATATTCTTGGATTTAATGATTAAAATGAAGCATGGTATAAATGAATCTTAAATAGCGAACTAGCGAAAAACGAAAGAATGAGGAGATTCAATATGAAAGAAAATTTCTGGCGTGATTTACCACGACCATTTTTTATATTAGCACCGATGGAAGATGTAACAGATGTTGTTTTTCGACATGTCGTCAGTGAAGCGGCAAGACCGGATGTGTTTTTTACAGAGTTTACGAATACAGAGAGCTATTGCCACCCAAAAGGAAGACAAAGTGTGCGTGGCCGTCTGACATATACGGAGGACGAGCAACCGATCGTCGCTCATATTTGGGGTGACAAGCCAGCGTATTTCCGAGAAATGAGTATTGGTATGGCGAAGGAAGGCTTTCGTGGAATCGACATTAATATGGGATGCCCTGTTCAAAATGTCGCAGGAAACGGTAAAGGTTGTGGGCTGATTCGTCGTCCGGATGTAGCGGCCGAGATTATTGAAGCGGCTAAAGCGGGTGGACTCCCGGTCAGTGTGAAAACAAGACTCGGTTACACGCGCGTTGATGAATGGCGAGACTGGCTAACGCACATTTTGAAGCAAGATATCGTCAATCTATCTATTCATCTCCGTACAAAAAAAGAGATGAGCGATGTCGATGCGCACTGGGAATTAATTCCAGAAATTAAAAAGCTTCGAGATGAAATTGCACCGGATACATTGCTGACGATTAACGGTGATATTCCAGATCGTCAGAAAGGATTGGAGCTTGTTGAACAATACGGTGTAGATGGTGTCATGATCGGGCGAGGGATTTTTAAAAATCCATTCGCTTTCGAGAAAGAGAAGAAAGAGCATACACACAAGGAATCGTTGGATTTATTGAGATTACATCTCGATTTATTTGATCAATATGCCGAGCAGATGGAAACACGTCCGTTCAAGACGTTACGGAGATTCTTTAAGATCTATGTCAAAGGATTTCGCGGCGCGGGTGAATTACGAAATCGGTTGATGATGACCGAAACGACCGATGAGGTTCGTGAGTTGATCAACGAATATATGGATTAACTAAAACATCTCCTCTCTTTGGTTTTCAAGAGAAGAGATGTTTTTTTATTCAGATACGGTTTTGGCGCGAGATATTTTTTAGGTAAGTCTAACAATGGAGAGGGGGCCAGTTACCGAAGCAATAGTTAATGCTTCCTTAAGCTATATCTACCTAATTTGAATTACAGTAGGTTCATTTTCGCTTATTATTTCGATAATCTGATCCATTAAATAGATATGATGCTCTAAATGTATATCGGTACTCCCAAGTGTCGGCAGCGTATCATACCAATCGATAAAACTTGATTTGTTGGACTTGAAAAAAAGAAAATTGGTCAAAGGTCCTTTTTCTGAACCACCTAAATATTTTTGTATCGCATTCTGTGTGGGTATACTGAGATC
This sequence comes from Allobacillus salarius, assembly GCF_007559425.1. Classification (GTDB taxonomy): domain Bacteria; phylum Bacillota; class Bacilli; order Bacillales; family Alkalibacillaceae; genus Allobacillus; species Allobacillus salarius. The sequence continues at coordinate 43,042 of NZ_VMHE01000019.1, forward strand.
AACGCGACTTGCTTCAGGTGTCACTCTAATTGCAAGCACTTCATGGAAAGAATAGGAGAGCTTGAATTGTTGGTTGTCATTTGTATCTATAATCATTTCAACATTCGGGTAGTGTGTAATCTGTATAAGGTTTAGGGGTGGTTCGTATGATGTCGATATGGGCTGCCAAACCTCAAAAATGTCATTACTCATCTGTATAGCTCCTTAATAATAACGAATTTTATCAAATGGTGTGCCGTAATTCCATTGTAATCTCCAGTGTCCCCTACTAAACTTATTTTAAGAAAAACCCTACCTACTACTTAAATATTATATATAAACTATTATGAATATTCAATGTAATTATAATAGGAAAATATTATTAAGTAAACTTGCTTAACTAATTGTATTTAAGAGGTAGCGAGCTAAGGAAATAACTGATGACGACTGAAACAATCGATGAGGTCCGTGAGTTGATCGATCAATATTAAGACGATTGGCCTTTTATAAATGCATATTCAAAATATGAAAAAAGCCAATTACCGAAGTATCGGTAACTGGCTTCTTACATACTAGATTGTTTATTCACTTCGGTCTTGCATTCGTTCATCTTCGCTCAAAGTACCGATGCCTTTCATCGCAGTACCTAGGTCTTTTGAAAGTTCAGCAATTAACTTGTAATCTCTATAATTTGCAGTTGCTTGTACAATCGCTTCTGCAAACTTTTGCGGATTATCGGATTTGAAAATACCTGAGCCGACAAATACTCCGTCAGCGCCAAGCTCCATCATTAACGCCGCATCAGAAGGTGTTGCAACACCACCAGCAGCGAAGTTATTAACAGGCAGGCGACCTTCCTTTTGAATTGTCAAAAGCAGCTCATAGGGTGCTTGGATATTTCTCGCAAATGTCATCACTTCATCTTCGGACATTGAGGCAAGCTGTCTAATTTCTCCTTGGACTTGTCTGAGATGGCGGACTGCTTCTACGATGTTTCCTGTTCCAGGCTCTCCTTTTGTTCGGAGCATGGAAGCACCTTCTCCGATTCGGCGTGCTGCTTCTCCGAGATTACGACACCCACATACGAACGGTACTGTGTAATCGGATTTTTTTAAATGAAACACATCATCGGCTGGTGTGAGGACTTCACTTTCATCAATATAATCGACACCGATTGCTTCAAGAACACGTGCCTCTACAATATGACCGATTCTGCCTTTCGCCATGACAGGGATGGATACAGCATTCATCACTTCTTCTGTAATTGTCGGGTCAGCCATACGGGCAACACCGCCTGCTGCTCTAATATCTGAAGGTACACGTTCTAGTGCCATAACCGCGACTGCTCCTGAAGCTTCCGCAATTTTGGCTTGTTCGGCATTCACGACGTCCATGATAACGCCGCCTTTAGGAATTTCTGTTTCGAATTTCGTCATTTGTTCTAGTCCCCCTGTAATCCGTCTATTTAAGACTGTCTCTCAAAACGATATTATATCACTTGAAACTAGCTTTTAACAGGACTGGTTGCTACCATCGTATCTCACTATTTATGTCCAATGATTGTTGGGCAAGGATTTATAGCTTTAATGGCTGTTATTAACGGCGTATCACATATCAAAGAAAGCAGATATAAAAGCAAATGACGACGACCAATCCTACTTCATTATTTTTTAATAAATGAAATTCTCTAAAAATTCTAGTAATATATTGCATTTCGCATGAAGAAGTAGTATTATGTTTTTAACCGATATATTGCATATTGCTAAAACAAATCATCTTAGGAGGAAACTTATCGTGAAATTATCTTTTTCATCTTACGCAGCAGTTGGAGTTATGTTATTCGCACTATTTTTTGGTGCTGGAAATCTGATTTTTCCAGCAAGTTTAGGTCAAAACGCAGGAACGAATCTTTGGCCAGCAGCAATTGGGTTCTTAATTACCGGAGTAGGTTTACCTCTTCTTGGAATCATCGCCATGAGTTTTTCAGGGAGCCGTAACTTGCAGGAACTTGCAACACGAGTACACCCGGTTTATGCCGTGTTCTTTACATCTTTACTTTATTTGACGATTGGACCGTTCTTTGCATCTCCTCGTACAGGAACTGTCGCATTTGAAGTTGGTTTTTCATCTTTCGTCAGTGAATCGTCTCAACAATTATGGTTATTTATTTTTACGTTAATATTCTTTGCAATTGTTCTATTCTTTTCATTAAAACCTGGGAAATTGGTTGATACAGTTGGTAAAATGCTGGCACCTGGATTGGTTGCATTAATCGCGATCCTATTGGTCACCGCTTTTGTTAGTCCGATGGGTGAGATTCAAGCACCGCAAGATTCTTATTCAAGCGGAGCCTTCGTAACGGGATTCCTCGAAGGTTATAATACGATGGATGCCTTGGCGTCATTAGTGTTCGGGATTATCGTCATCAATGCTATTCGTTCCATGGGTGTCACATCGAAAACAGACATTCTTAAAACAACGATTAAAGCGGGAAGTATTGCGGTCTTGCTATTAGGATCGATCTATGTGGGAATTGCTTACCTTGGTGCTACTAGTACCCAAGTCCTGCCGTTTTTTGATAATGGTGGACCTGTCTTGAGCGGAGCAGCCTCTCATTACTTTGGTACATTTGGCTCTGTCCTGTTAGCGGTCGCGATTACCTTGGCTTGTTTAACGACAGCCATCGGCCTGACCGTAGCAAACGCACAGTATTTCAATACACTATTTCCGAAATTCAGTTATAAAACATTGGTTGTTTTCTTTGCAACGATTACGTTTGTCATTGCCAACTTCGGATTGACGAATATCATTACGTATTCTATTCCGGTCTTGATGTTCTTGTACCCATTGGCGATTGTCTTGATGATTTTGACATTTTTGTCTCCTTTGTTCAATCATGATCGCATCGTCTATCAAGCTACGATTGCTGTAACGTTTTTGATTAGTATTTTTGATGGGCTTCAGTCGCTAACTAAATCATTAGGAATCGAAAATTTCAGTTGGATGCAGCCAATTATAAACTTTTATGAACAAGCCCTTCCTCTATACGGTCAAGGTCTTGGATGGCTGTTGCCTGCAATTGTTACTATTGTAGTCACCGGAGTCATTACTCGCTTCAGAAAAGAAACGACAGTTGAGGCTCAAGCTTCATAAAACACTTAAAAAAACCGGTTCCTCTAGGAGCCGGTTTTTTGATGCTATATTATTTAAATTCTTTTAATGTTCGTAGCCAATTCTCTTTCATAACTGTTGCAGCTTCGTCTTTATTTCCGTTTTTCATCGCCTCAATAATCAAACGATGCTCTTCAATGGACTTTTCTGTTAACTCAATCGAATTATAGAAAAAGTGGCGTCGTACATGTGCTTGTAAGGATTTTAATACGGTTTGGATATAATTGTTATTCGTTATGTCAACAATCAATTGGTGAAATTCTTCATCGACCTTCAGTGCAGCATAGTCATTATTCGAATGGATGGCTTGAGCGAACCGATCGTTGATTTGTTCGAGTTGAAAAATGTGATCTTCCGTCAATTGATCTGTCGCCAATTCGGCGGATAAAGACTGTAATGCCGCCAAAGGGGGGAGAAGGTCATTAATCGCTTCCCGTTCAATTTTGGTGACTTGTGTTGCTTTAGCCGGAAACATTTTGACAAAACCGTGTGCTTCCAAAAGTTGCAAAGATTCACGAACCGGAGTTCTGCTGACACCTAGCGATTTGGCTAGTTCGGAATCATTTAGTTTTTCGCCAGGGAGCAATGTTCCATCGATAATCCACTGTTGAATTTGGTTGAATGCGCTTTCTTTAGCGGATTGGCGAACAGGTTTGGAGTGATTTGCAGGTACTGGCATCCTACTTCTCCTCTCTAGATACTTTTTTAGTATATTTATAGTATACAGGAAAAATCTATCTAATGGAATATGCGATATATCAGTGATTTTATAGTGAGATATAAAATGATAGAGACGAGCTTAAAATGTATTTCCTCGGCTCGTCTCTAAAAGTCAATTTTGACGGACGGTGACTGATCACTTTTTTTAGTCAAAATTTATACGTTTTACGAGGGAAGTGAGCCAGCTTTAACTAGCAATTAATATAATTTCCTTAGTTCTTCTCTCGCCTCTTCAGAAAGCGACCCACCAATATCCATTAATTCCACGATATCTTTAAACGCTCTTTCGGGGATGGCTAAATCAGGTACTTCCTCAGCAGTGAACCCTAAGTCAATTTCATCTTCGCGACCTTCTTTGAGTTTAGACACGAATTCAGGCTCCGTCACAAATGGAGTGGACATGCCGACCATATCCGCAAATTGCATTGCTTCCATCGCTTTTTCAGGTGAATTGATTCCACCGGTTGCCATAACTGGAACACGCTCAGATAGATGGTCATAGATGACGCGATTCATGTATTCACCTTTGAATTTTCCTTGACGGAGGGTTTGTTTATAAATGCTTTTGCCCCAGCTGGCAGTCGCTAAATAATGAATTGTGGAGACTTCCATAATTCGGTTCATAAAGTCGATAAATTCTTCAGCACTATAGCCGATGTCATTGCCTCGCGTTTCTTCGGGCGTTCCTCTGAAGCCGAGGATAAAATCGGATGGCGCTTCTTCATCAATGACTTTCTGGACCGCTTCCATCACTTCGACCCCGAAACGGGAACGGTTTTCAAGATTCTGAGGTCCGTATTCATCGTCACGTTCATTCGAAAACGTAGAAAAGAACGTCTGGATTAATAGTCTTTGGGCACTGGAAATTTCCACGCCATCAAAGCCTGCGGCAATCGCGCGCCGGGTAGCGTCAGCATATTGTGTGATTACGTGCTTGATTTTACGCTTGGACATCGGTAAAACCGTATGTTCGACAGGGGTTTTCAATTCCATTTGACTTGGTCCGTAAACAACTCCGAAATCTTTTAACGAAATTTTCGAGAAACGCCCTGCGTGTGTGAGCTGAATGATCGCTTTCGCACCGTCTTTTTTCATCGCTTGAGCAAGTTTTTTCAAGCCTTCGATGCTACGGTCATCATCGATACTAAATCCGTACTCGAATAACTGACCATACGGTTCAATATAGGCTGCACCGGTGATCTGCAGTGGCGCAGACCCTGCACGACGCTCTGCATAAGCTAAATCCTCTTCGGTCACATAGCCTTCACTAGTCGAAGAGTTCGTAACCATTGGGGATAAAACAAAGCGATTATCTAATGGAACACCATTCGGTAGAGTAATAGATTTGAATAAACGTTGGAATTGTTCGGATGTTTTCATATGTATGGACTCATACCTTTCGTGTTGATTTTGGTAATTTAAGTATACCATCTGTTAATGAAAATTAAATGAGTTAGATTATTAACATATTTTGAGCCCTTAGTTGACCGAAATCTGTCGATTAGTGTAGAAAGTGAAATTTATATTTTTTATTGCTTTTTACATTTAATAAGTAATGAATCAATTTCATAAATCTTAGCCCTTACAGGGCAAGGGTTTCAAAACACAAAAAAGGAAGTACCTCCCCAAAG
>NZ_VMHE01000002.1 GCF_007559425.1 Allobacillus salarius
ACTGGCGGTTACGCTGGTGTTCTTAGGAATCCCCCACTTCAAACAACCGTAGTTTGTTAAGTGGTGGGTAGTTCAATTATTACAATTTTTCAAACGTTGGTTTTATGAGTCGAGTACAAAGAAAATATGTTGTATACTGAGGTAAACACGTAATAGACAAAACTCCCGAGGTGAATTCAAAAATGTGGGATAAACTACAAATATTTGGTTTCCAAGCACTTTGGAATCCATTAACGTTACTCATAACCATTTTATTAGGCTTATTATATTACTTATTTACCGGCCCGCTAAAAGAGAAGGCAGGGTTGAAGGAGAGACCGGCTGGAAAGCAACAGCTCTGGTTTTATCTAGCACTTACATTATTTTATCTAATTAAAGGTGCTCCTTTATATCTCATGTCCCATATCTTTCTTTCAGTTCATATGTTGCAAATGGTAATCTTTTACTTGATTATGCCTATGCTTGTGATCAAAGGGATTCCAGAAGAATGGTGGAGAAAAGTATTTAACAATCGCACCATTGGTCCGATTATGAATTTTTTCACCAAGCCACTAATTGCGATTATTGTATTCCACGCATTGTTTTCGTTTTATCACTTACCGGTGATTTTGGATTTTTCCAAAACGAATAACTTTGTACACTGGAGCATTACATTGGTGATTTTTGTAGGAGCATTCTTTTTCTGGTGGCCGTTAATGACACCATTTAAAGAACGTGTAATTATTCGACCGCTCTATAAGATTTTTTATATTTTTGGAAGTGGCTTATTGATTACACCATCGTGTGCACTAATCATCTTCGCTGATGCACCATTATATGCGACTTATTCGCAACCAGATGCATTTATGAATGCATTGGCGCTATGTGTGCCTGTTGAGGTGTTACAAGGTTTAAATCTTGGTGGACCACAAATATTTATGAATGTTGATTTAGTCAATGATCAACAATTAGCGGGAATCGTGATGAAAGTATCCCAAGAATTTATATACGGTGGCGTTTTAGCTGCATTGTTTTATGCTTGGTATAACAGTGAAAACAGAGGAATCGATCCATTGCCATCATCACAGCAAACCATCACACCAGAAAGAGGTTGATTTTAAATGCCATTTCTACCAACCATCAGTACATTCTTTATCATATTAAGTGCGATACTTGTGGCAATCGGTTGGATATTTATCGCAAAGAAAAAATATAAAGCTCATCGAATTACAATGATTTTAGCTTCTATATCAGCGCTGTCTTTTTTCATCCTATATATGTCACGTACGATCTTTATAGGAAACACAGCGTTTGGTGGTCCGGATGATATAAAAATCTATTATACTATTTTCCTAATTTTTCACATTTTCTTGGCTACAACGGGAGGGGTTTTCGGAATAATTTCCCTTACGTTAGCATTTAAAAGAAAGATTACTAAACATCGTAAAATCGGACCTTATACAAGCATTATTTGGTTCTTTACAGCGATTACAGGTGTTGCCGTTTACTTGTTGTTATACGTTCTTTATGACGGTGGGCACAGTACGAGCTTATTTAAAGCAATTTTCTAATACCATAAGTGCTTATCTCCAGGGAAAGACGTTTAGTCTCTTCCTGGAGTTTTTTAATTTAAACAAGCGTGAAGTAGTTCGAGTGTAATAGCGATATTTGAAAATGTCGTACTAACTAAGTCACAGTCTTTGTTGCATATAAAAACCCCAATTTAGTCATATAGGACTGAAATTGAGGTCTTTAGTTAACTTAAAATTTCACTTTAAACCGAATGATTCCTGCTTCATGAGCTGAGTTGAATAAGATGACAACTAATGGGCCAAGGAAGAACCCGACAAAGCCAATTAATTGTAAGCCCAGATACATAGAGATTAATGTCGGTAGGGCACGTAAGCCGATGTGATGGCCCATCATTTTCGGTTCTATGATTCGGCGTATAGCGAGTAATATGACTGCTAATATGGAAAGTTGTATCCCCATGCCAATGTCTCCAATGATGAACATATATAATGCCCAAGGACCGAGAACAATGATAGAACCGATGATTGGAATTAAATCGACAAGCCAAATGGTTATTGACATGATGATCGCAATCTCAGGTGTAATAAATAACAAACCTACTAAAGTAACACCAAGGATTATCAATGAAACGAGAAATTGTGCCTTAAAAAATCCGAGAAACACATGAGATAACCTGGCATTCATGTATTTCAGTTTTTCTTGAGACTCTTCAGAGAGGAATGAATAAACTTTATTTCGCAACAATGGCAAGTCGAGCATAAACAAAAATAGCGCAATTAAATAGACGATTAAACCAACCAAAAATTCAGGTATTTTAACAAAAATTTGTGCGATATTATCGATTTCAATATATTCCATTAGTTGTGCTTGGAAATTATCAAAGTTTTGAATAGCTCGTTCTTCCACTTCTCGAATAAATTGAGGCGGCCAATCCTTCGTATACGACTCAATATCTTCTCTTAAATCGACCAATACGTCTTCAACATTTGAAATATAAGATGGCGCGTTTTCAGCCATGTGTACGACCTGACCAATCGTTTTTATCGTTGTATATGTACCGATTGTTCCGAGGAATAGGATAAAAACGAAAAAAACAATCAATACTGATGTCATTCTAGTTAACCGCAGTTTTCGCATGAAGAGACGAATCAAAGGGTTTAAAACAAGAGCTGTCAGAAATGCTAGTATGAGAGGTATTGAGATTGGCAAGATAAAATATAAAAATAAAATGAAGAGAATAATGAGTAAAGCAATGATCCAATATTTTTTATTTAAATTTCTTACCACTTAAATATAAAACTCCCTTCATAATACTGTGTAAGTACAATATACCACGTTCGGCAAAATGCTAACAACAAATAAAAGAAATAATATGAATTTATTTTCAATTCACAAGTGACTCACCCAAAAGTCTGATATGTTGTTGTTAAGTAGCAACAAAAAAATGTAATTGCTCTTTTTAAATCAGTATAAACAAAAAAACTTCATTCCATTCTGTATTTGAATGAAATGAAGTTTTCACTAAAACTAATTTAATGAGTTTCCATATATTTTTGTAAGTCATCGCCAAGCTTTTGAATAACCCGATCAACTTTGTCCAATACTTGTTGAGGGTATTCTTCATCTTCACCATACTCTACACCGTGTGGGTAATAATGTGTACCTAAGTATGGTTCTTTCAAACGAATGACTGCTGATTTAAAATCAACGTCACCTTCAATGGCTTCCCCTGCTACACGTAGGTAGTAAGTAACATTTTTTAAAGTTGAGTTTATTTTATAATCAAAAGTCATACGTTCATAATCCCACTGAGAACCTAACACAAAGCCGTTTTTCTCCATGATATGCGTCAACGGTTCTTGGTGAATTACTGTTCCATCAAAATTCTTGTTCTCGATTTTCATTCAATCACCTCTTCTATATCTTCTCACTAAGATTATCATAGTATGAAATTCATCAATAATCAATTGTTAATGGGGATTTATCAGCAATGTGTAACAAATTAGACATAATTGATTCTTTGAACCAAATCGCCTGATTGTACGTAGTATATAGCATCAATGTAAGGGAAGGGATGAAAATGTCAGGAATTATATTGCCGAAACGGGTCCAAGAGTTTCGTAATTTTGTTCGTGAAAAACCAAAATTATTCGAGCAATTGAAAAAAGACGGATATGATTGGCAATCACTCTATAATGAGTGGGATCAATATGGCGAAGCGGCTATCCTGTTTCAACAAGACATTGAATCAAAAGCAGAGGGGGATGAACAAAAAGATTCGAGCCAAAAAATTAAATGGCAAGATATTTTGCATAAACTATCTGAAATGGATGTTGACCGTATTGAAAAGCATGTCAAACAATTATCCAGTACGATGGAACAAATTCAACGCATATCAGACCAAGTAAATCAATCGAAGCGACAAAACAAGGGATCTCATATGGGCCCTTTCTTCTAAATAGTAAAAGCATGGTAAAATGCTTTTCATTTTGTTATGATAGCCCTATGGAGGTGTCAGAGTGCTAGCCAATATTGAAGTTATTGAATTACTCGAGCAAGCTGAGAAACTTGGTCAAATGATCAAGCAATCAGAAGAATATGAAGCTTATCAGATAGAGAAAGATCTTTTATATAAAGACGAGGGAGCTGCACAGCTCATTCATAATTTTGTAGCGATGAAAGATGATTATGAAGATGTGCAGCGCTTTGGTCGTTACCACCCAGACTATACAAAAATTATGAAGGAAATTCGAGGGACGAAAAGAGAGCTCGACATGCACGACCGTGTAGCCATATTTCGTCAAAAAGAAACAGCACTGCAAGGTTTATTGGACGATGTTTCCGAAATTGTGGCCACTTCAATTAGTGAGAACATAAAAGCGCCACGTGAAGGGTTTGCATTAAAAGATCACGGTTCCGGCTGCGGATGTGGCAGCGGTGGTTCATGCGGCTGTCAAGCTTCCTAATGAATGGTTAGACGATATAGCGTGAAAAGTGGGGGTAGATGATGTTCACAAAGCGACAAGGTCTTATTATTTGGTTTAGACATATGAAGAATTTGCGCAAATTAAAGCGTTTAGGGCATTTAATCTATGCCTCTAAGAAAAAGAAATACGCATTGATTTACGTAGATCAAGATGAGCTTGAGGATGTGAAACAGCAAGCTGAAAACTATAACTTCGTTAAGCGAGTGGATATTTCGTTTAGACCTGAAGTTGAAATGGAGTTTGAACATCGGCAAAAGCCAATCAAAAGACAAGGGGAGTTGGAAAGCTTCCCAAGGACTAGTTAATACAAAAAGCTCCAAAGCAGTATGTACGACATACACTTTGGAGCTTATTTTTATGCTCTTATAACGGCGGAAGCAAATGGTTAAGCCGTAAAATAGAAATCAATTGATTAAAATATAAAGTTAATTCATGATATTGATCAGAAGAAGGGACCTCCATTTCGACAATTTGGAGCTGATATTTTTCAGCTAGTTCTTGAAACTGTTCATATCGAACATTTTTATCAACGTCATTCGGGCGGGGTATTCCTTCTAAACAAATATAGATCGGTTGGAAATTACCTTGCTTGGTCGGTTGAAAAGATGCCGCTAAAGAAGTTCGATCTTCACCATCTTTTTTTGTATGAAAAGCATATAAGTGCATTACCCGTTGTGGCATATGCTCGATGAGAGTCACTAATTCAAAAAAGTCGCTGTAGCCTTCTCCCAATTGAATAAATCGTTGTCCCATAATCATTCTCCTCATTGTGCGCGATTGTTTCGTCTAACTTCATGTCTCACGTAAGAATCTTCCTATAATCTATCATGTCAAAAGAAGTTTGTGAATTTATTCGCAAGAAAGCAGACTTTTTGGTAAAATGAAAAAGAATTTGCTGAATGGCAGGACATTTTGTTGTAAGTGATGGATATACAATAAATATGTGTTAGTTGTTTAGGCAAAACATTTAACCGCTTACATTTTTGTTCATAAAAAAAGCTCTTTTTCATAATGAAAAAGAGCAAAAGGTCTCTTTGCATAACAAAGAGTACAAAAAGGGAGAGGAGAAACCGGAAGAAGTACTTATGGGGAATGATAAGACTTCTCCGTATAGAACGGTTCCTCTAATACCGCTCTTGTGAATATCCTTAACAGAATCATTCAAAGATATACATAAACTTCTTGAAAAGGTGAATTTCATGCGAGTTATTTCTGGAAAATACAAGAGTCACCCGATAAAAACGGTATCAAATAAAAAAACGAGACCTACTTCTGATAAGGTGAAGGAGGCACTTTTCCATTCAATCGGACCTTATTTTCAAGGTGGCACTGCACTGGATCTTTTCGCTGGAAGCGGTGCTTTAGGAATTGAAGCATTAAGCCGTGGCATGGATCATGTTATATTCGTAGACAAAGACTACCAAGCCAATAAATTGATTAAAGAGAATATTCGTCAATTAAAATTAACTGAACAGTGTGAGATTTATAGAACAGATGCTTTTCGCGCAATAAAAGCTGCAGGGAAAAGGGATAAGAAGTTTGATTATGTATTTCTCGACCCACCTTATGGAAAAATATCATTTGACGATATATTTGAAAACTTGCATGATGCAAAAGTGTTGGCTGACAATGCACTTATCGTGTGTGAACATAATCAAGATGAAGTGCTGCCTGAGAGCACACGTCTATTTTTAAAAGAAAAACAATCTTCGAAGACATCTTTAACATCGATCACCATTTATCGTTATTATCAGAGGGGGAATGACAAATGAGTAAAATAGCAGTTTGTCCAGGAAGTTTTGACCCAATCACGAATGGACATTTGGATATCATTCGACGCGGGGCTGAGATTTTTGAAGAAGTGATTGTTGTTGTATTTAAGAATCAATCAAAGTCACCTTTATTCACAGTTGAAGAGCGAATTGAACTAATCAAAGAAGCAACGAAGGATTTACCGAATGTTTCTGCAGATGAGAGTAAAGGCCTCGTCGTTGATTATGCCAAAGAAAAAAACGCTTCAGCTATTCTACGTGGCCTCCGTGCTGTCAGTGACTTTGAGTACGAGATGCAGATCACTTCAATGAACCGTAAGCTGAATGCTGAAGTGGAAACTTTATTTATGATGACAAATAATCAGTATTCCTTTTTAAGTTCCAGTATTGTAAAAGAAGCGGCAAGATATCAATCAGACGTTTCTGATTTAGTACCGAAAGCTGTAGAAAATGCGTTACGTAAAAAATATGAACAATAGAATTATTCAACGTGTCGGAACCTTTTTGACTTTGTAGATCATATAAATACAAAATGTAATCAATGTGAGCATCGTAAAGATTGGCCCTAAATGAATGAAATGTTCATAAAACTGACTGAACCAACTTGGATTTGGTTCAGGCTGTATAACCGGTAGTTCGTTTGTAGATTCAGAAAAACGGTTCACGTAGAGTGGCTTATAGAGAATGAATGTTAAAGATGTAGCAAAAAGAATGTGTAAGAATCGAGCAAAGAAATATGGAGCAAATCGTAAATCCGTTTCTGCTACAATCGAAGCGATCTGCGCATGAATGGATAATCCATTGAATGCAAGAACTCCACTGACAACGATCAATTGGGCAAGAATTGTCGTATGCTCTGTTTGTGTAATCAACTGGGAACCAATTGTGACTTCAAATATGCTTGAGATGATTGGCAATGTGAATTGTTTAAGATTCTCGAAAGGATATAAAATCGAGTTCAACAAATCTGCCAATTGAACAGTCACACCCGTATGGTATAAAATTCGGTTAAGTACTGAAAAGAGAACAATAAAACCACCAATCATACATAATGTTTGAATAGCTGATGTGACGGCTCGACCGAGCACATGTCCGAGTGTCTGCTTATGTTCCAAGCGGTGAGTGTGGAGTTCTTTCCACGCTCTCTTGATAAGCAGACCTTCTTTTTTTGTGTTTTTTTCTAGATTTTCGCTAGAGCGCTCATTCTTCTTATAAAAACGCATGCACAAACCAACCAATATACAGCCAAGATAATGACTGACTGCAAGCAGTAGGCCTACTTTAGCATTTTGGAAGAACCCTATGCTGACGGCACCAAAAATAAAAAGGGGATTAGAAGCATTCGTAAAGGAAATTAAACGCTCTCCTTCTGTTTTGCTAATCACATTCTCTTTGCGTAACTGACTTGTGATTTTCGTGCCGGCTGGGTATCCACTGGCTAACCCCATACCTAAAACAACACCGCCTGTCCCTGGAACATTGAATAACGGTCGCATCATCGGCTCTAATAAAACACCTATGAATTTAACGACTCCAAAGGCCATTAATAATTCTGCTACAATAAAAAAAGGAAGCAGGGAAGGGAAGACGACTTCGAGCCAAAGTTGAATACCTCGGAAGGAAGCCTCAAAGGATTGTTCAGGAAAAAGAATAATACACACACCTAAAAAGGAAGCTGAAATTGCCATAACGAGTGATTTAACGTGTTCTTTCACAATGGTTCCTCCCTGAAGTACCCTGACTGTACGAATAGTCCTGTACATAGTAAAATAAACTTGTAAATAACTACCTGGTTCAAATATACGCTTGTACATCATTCAGATATGCATTGAACTGACGAAGAGTGGAGGAGTTCGTTCATATGGCAAGACCGAAAATTGGTTTGGCGCTAGGTTCCGGTGGGGCTCGAGGCTTCTCACATTTAGGCGTAATAAAAAAGTTAGAAGAAGCGAACATACCGATTGATTACATAGCAGGATCCAGTATGGGGGCGTTAGTCGGGACTTTTTATGGTGCAGGCCAAAAGATTGAGGATTTATATATGCTCGCTTCGACCTTTAAATTAAAATATTTTATGGATTTTACTGTTCCAAAATTAGGATTAATTCAAGGTGACCGAATCAAAACATATATCCAAATGTTTACGTATCAAAAACAATTAGAAGAACTTCCAATTCCAGTCCATGTAGTTGCTACAGATATTTATAGTGGAGAGAAGGTTGTTTTGAAAGAAGGTAGCGTTGCGAAAGCTGTACGAGCAAGCATTTCCATTCCCGGTATATTCGCACCAGAAGAAATAGATGGCCGCATGCTAGTTGATGGGGGCGTAATTGACCGTGTTCCAATCTCTGTCGTCCGCGATATGGGAGCGGATTTGGTCATTGCCGTAGATTGCTCTAAGTTTGAGAGCAACTCTGATGTAAACACGATTTATGATGTGATTATGCAAAGTATTGATATTATGCAAGATGATATTACCCAGCAAGCAATCATGAACGCTGAAGTTGTCATGCGTCCGCATGTTTATCAGTATAGTTCTAGAAACTATACTCAAATTGAAGAAATCATTCGAGAAGGTGAGATTGAGGCTGTCAAATATCTTGATCCCATCAAAAAAATGATTGCAGATTGGAAGGATCAATAAATGTATTTTAGACGAAAACATATATTAGTTTTAGTGGTAACATTAGCGATTACGTTCTTTTTAAGCTTTTATAAATTGGACTATTACATTTACCAGCCAGGTGACATACGGGCATTGGATGGTGTAGTGAAAGTAGAAGAAGGTAGTGACAGCGAAGGTGAAATGAACCTTGTAACCGTACGCGGTGGTCAAGCAACCCCACTTTTTTATCTAATGGCAAAAATACGTCCATATTTTGATATCTATGATTTGGAAGATGTCCGACCAGAAGGAATCAGCCAAGATGAATATATGGAAGCGCAGTTACACTTCATGGAAAGTTCTCAAGAGGCAGCGACAGTTGTCGCTTTTCAAGCAGCTGGAGAAGATTTGACGATTAATTATCAAGGTGTTTATGTCGGCATGGTAATGGAAGATATGCCTGCTGAAGGAGTATTACAATCGGGTGACCAAATTGTTAAAGTCGAAGGTCAGCAAGTCAATTCGGCAGAAGAAGTCATTGAACTTACTTCATCAAAATCAGTTGGTGATGAACTGCATTTGACGATCAGCCGAGAAGATAAGGAAATGGATTTACAAGTTGAATTAGTCCCTTTAGGTGATACACTTGACCGTCCTGGTATTGGAATCTCGCTTGTAACCGATCGTGAAATTGTTCATGATCGTGAGGTGACCTATGACAGCGGCCGAATTGGTGGACCAAGTGCAGGGTTAATCTTTTCCTTAGAGGTTTACGATCAACTTGTAGATGAAGATATAACGAAAGGTTATCAAATTGTAGCTACAGGTGAAATTGATTATGATGGGAAAGTCTATCCGATTGGTGGTATTGATAAAAAAGTAGTAGCTGCAGACGATGCAGGGGCTGACATCTTTCTTGCTCCTAACGAGGGTGGAAAAAAAGGCTCTAACTATGAGGTGGCCAAAAAAACGGCGGAAGACATTGAAACGGATATGAAAATTATACCAATTGATCAATTTCAAGATGCTGTTGATTACTTGGAAAGCTTGCCTGTAAAGGAAGAATAAATAGGAAATCGGAAGCGGTGCATGGAACGCATGAAAAAGCTTCCGATTTTTCTATTCATCGGAAGCTGATTTAAAGTTATGCATACGGATACTTTTAATGGACTGATTGTAAGGAAATTAAAGTAAGATCGGTCCCGTTAACTCTTGTTTTTTTAATTCCCTACCTACTTCAGGTTCAATGATGGCGTAATAAGCATTCGTTGCCCGTTCTTCAATTGTCAAAAATTCATGGGTCATTTGCTGTAAATTTGAAATGAGTGGCACAGTCATTTTTTTCTTCTGCTTATTGATAAAGGATCTGCCTTGCTCATTCATTCCAAGAATTCTTACGTAAGGGACTTGATCGGTTTCCGTAGCTTTAAGCATATCTTCAGCTTTAAGCTGGGTTAACAAGTGGACAAACACGCGTTGAAGACGTGTGTATGTATATCGTTTCGTCTTTAAGAGTTCCAACCATTCATGAAAATTATTCACTTTATCAGCTGTCTCTTTTAGTCGATACTCAAGACCTTCAATAACACCATGTATTTGTTGTAAACCTTCAATCGGTGTTACTTGGACGATATACCGAAGTAACGAGAAATAACCCTCCCATTCATGCCAACGCCCGGCTGTTTGTAGATAGGTTTCTAACTCGTTGACTGTCGATTGTGGCATCGCTTGCTTTGCGTGAGTAGTCATGAGATGCTGATTGAACAGTTCTTTCCGGATACTCGTAGCACTCGCGATTGAATACTCGATTTCCTCATCGTGATAATGACTTTTAGTTCTTCTTACTGTTACGGGCTCGATGTTAGCATTCAGTTCTTTAATGGCTTTCACATAACTAAAGCCAAGGATGTTATTTGGTTGGCTCAAGTCGAAATTATCAGAGGTTAGATTAAGCTTTCGGTATGCCTCTCTGCTAGCTTGTGGAAATGAAGAGCCGCTCGTTAAGGCTTCTTTTAACGTTTTTTCAAAAACCGCCTTTCCAGTAGACCATTTATTATAGCCATCTAAAAAGGGTTGTATATTTCCAGACTCACTTCCAAAACATACTTGTTCTACACCTAAAGCGTCTAATGTGGCGATCGCTCCTTTGGAAAAAAGATCAGCATATTGACAGGCATAGACATGAGGCAATTCAACAACTAAATCAACACCACTTGTTAAAGCGGCTCTTGTTCGGGAAAACTTATCAGTAATTGCTGGTTCACCACGCTGAAGAAAATTTCCGCTCATCACTGCAATGGTGACATCTGCATTTGCTTTACGAATGGATTGTTCCAAGTGATATGCATGTCCGTTATGAAAAGGGTTATATTCGACGATCAGTCCACAAGTACGCATTTTCCTCGCCCTTTCTTCATTCTTTAAGTATAATTTAGAAGGAAACAAAGGAAAAAATCAAGGATGGATAAAAATATTTTCCTGCTGTTAAGAAAAAATATTGACAAAAGGTGTATTTCCTTTTAAAATTACTCTTGTTGCCTTGAGGTGATAAACAATGATTATACCGCTTCAAAAAATCAAAGCACATGAACCTTACACGTTCCAAGGTAGTCTAGATGTTTCTGACTTGGAAGAGATGAATAATGATATTCGTCGCATTTCTGATGTGGAAGTTGACGGAGAAGCTACATTGGTCGGTAAAGTTTATCAATTTGATTTGAACCTAAAAGGGACGATGATTTTACCTTGCGCAAGAACGCTAGTTGATGTTAAGTATCCTTTTTCGGTTGATGCGACAGAGAATTTCACGAAAGTGGATTATGTAGCATCGGAAGAAGAAGAGATTTTCTTAATTGAGCAAGAAGTACTTGACTTAGCGCCTTATATCAAGGAAAATATTTTATTGGAAGTCCCTGTACGGGTATATAGTGATGAAGAACAATTGAGTGAAGCAGAAGATGAGGGAGAAGGTTGGGAAATGCGAACCGAAGACACCCATATCGAACAGCAAGAAATCACTCATGAAGAAGATAACGGAGAAGATAAACCGGTAGATCCGCGTCTAGCTTCGTTACAGAAATTTTTTGATAAAGATCAAAACAATGAATGATGAAATGGATTTGTTGATTCATTAGAGGAGGTGTAGAATCATGGCAGTACCAAAAAGAAGAACTTCCAAAAAAGTTAAAAACCAACGTCGTACACATAAAAACCTACATGTACCTGGTATGGTTGAATGCCCTAACTGTGGCGAAATGATGAAACCACACCACGTATGTAAAGAATGTGGACAATACAAAGGTGAAGAAGTTGTAGAAAAGTAAAGCTAGAATAAATGAGATGTCTCTTACAAATAAGAGGCATCTTTTTTAAAATTACTGGCTCAAAATATTTGTTGGGGTAAATACTATTCGTGGATAGATCGCCAAAATGAAGCACTCCCCTTGATTAGAAGCGCTCTATTCAGGGATAGCGTATCAAAATTTAGTTCTATCTTCGAATAGAAGCGCTCTAATCGGGGATAGCACATTAAAATATCGCTCTATCTTCAATTAGGAGCGCTCTATTCAGGGGTAGCACATCAAAATTCACCTCTATCTTTGATTAGAAGCACTCTATTCAGGGACAGCACGCCAAAATTCACTTCTATCTTCGAATAGCACATTAAATGACGGGGGAAATCCTTTATGGAACAAGTATTGAAATATGAACGATATGAAAATGGTCTGGCGGTACTAACGATCAACCGACCGAATAAACGAAATGCGATTTCTAAAGAAGTTGTTTCCTTATTCGCTCAATACATAACCGAATTGGAGAATAACGACAACATAAAACTGTTGGTCATAACAGGTGAAGGACAGCAAGCATTTTGTTCAGGGGGCGACTTAAAAGATTTCCATGGCCATTTAAAGGCTGACGAAGCATATGAGTTGTTAAAACCGATGCAAGAAGTTTTATATCGAATTGCAACTCTTCCTTTTCCGACGCTTGCCTGGATGAACGGTTCTGCGCGAGGTGGCGGTATGGAACTTGCATCTGCCTGTGATTTTCGCTTTGCATCAGAGAATGGAAATTATGGTTTTGTACAAGGAAACCTAGGCATTGCTACCGGTTGGGGAGGCGGATCGTTACTTTATAGACGAATACACCCTCAACAGGCTCATTATTGGCAAATCGAATCAGCAATAAAAAGTGTGAAAGAATTAGAAGAAGCGGGATTTATACAAAAAGTTATTCATCAAGAATTCGTACCCCATGCCGAAGAATTAACTATGTTCCTTTCAAAAAGTGTAGAACAATTAAGAAGCTGGAAAGCTCAATGGTTGCGACACCATTCTATTGAGCAATTAATATTTGAAATGGATGAAGAGGTGGCTACCTGCAGCAAGCTTTGGGAGAGTGAAGCCCATATTGAAGCTGTTAATCGATTTTTCTCCAAATAATTAAAAGCAATCCTATAATTATTATATTTTTCGTCTATCTTCCTAAGCCTATGCATAAATATTTAATACAGTAGCTAGGCTAAGGGGGGAAGATGTGTGGTAACTCGTCAAGATTCATGGACAAAAGATGAAGATTTACTGTTAGCCGAAACAGTCATTCGGTACATACGAGAAGGCAAAACACAGATGAAAGCGTTTCAGGAGGTTGCAAATAAACTCTCGAGGACACCTCAGGCTTGCGGGTTTCGGTGGAATGCCAATATTAGGAAGCAATATAGTAAGGCGATTGCTCTTGCAAAAGAAGATCGGAAAAACTTGAAGAGTGAGCCTTCAAGCAACAAGTCATTTACGAAACAAGGAAAAGATTCTACCAAAAAAATTGAATCATTCGATGAAGTCATCGGTCAATTGGAACGGTTGAAAGGTGAATATTCTCAACAACCACATAACAATGGTTCAATCGATACGAGGGTTGAGGAACTGAATAAAAAGTTAGCATTGTATAATCAAGTCTTGAATGAAATATCAGAGAAGATTCAGTCCTTAAAAGAACAAGAAAAATAGTCTAGTATTGAGAGCAAAAACTCAATGAAGTATTAAAAAATCCGGAAATTGGAGTCATCTCTAGTGAGCCAACGAATTGTTGGGTCAGGAAAATGACGTCGGTTTCCGGATTGCTCTGATTATTAGAAATCATTTACTTAGCATCAACTTGCTCTGAAACGCCTTCAGGCAACCAAATATAAGGATTTTCACCAAAATCACGCTCTACATCATAGTGAGCAGCTTGAAAGCCCATTCGTTCCCAGAACTCGTGTGAGTTCACTCTAGCGTTCGTTTTAACAGGTAGATTGAAGCTCTTCGCGTATGCTACTAACTGTTCACCGAATCCTCTTCTTCGATAGCCTTCTAACACTTCTAACTTCCATAGTTCTAAATAATCTTGTTTCGGTTCAAAATAGTAATCATATTTTGATTTAACTTTATACAAACTCATGCGAGCGACTAAAGAATCACCGAAATAAATTCCATAAAACGGAGATTCACTATTGTTTTCGATCATATCGTGTTCTAGATCTTCTTTCATCGAAAGTTCTTGCATCCCATACTGTTTAAACTTTTTGAATTCTTCAATCGTACGGAAGTTTATCAATAATCTCTCAACTTTTACCGACATAAGCTTGTTCCTCCTTTTGTTTCTCCTTATTATTATAGTATATTGGAGATTGAATTTAAATGAAATCGTTCACATCGAATAGAAGGATTCATTTACTTATTTCATGCAAAGAGGGAGCAATGGGTATGAATATTGCCGTAATTGGAATGGGAGCTGTCGGGATGTTTATGGCACATCACATGGCAAAGAACGGGTTGAATGTGACAGGTTATGTTCGTCGGGAAGAGCAACTTGCTGAACTGAAAGAAAAAGGTATCCAACTAGGCGATGAACAAGTACATTTACCGATATACTCATATACCGATCTATCTATCGAGCATGATTATTACATCATCGCGACAAAAAAAACAGCTACCAAAACATTGTATCCTCACTTTAAAAAACTGAAAGCGTCTAGCAACCTAGTATTCGTTCAAAATGGAATGTTCGATGAAGACGAGCTTGAAGGTATACTAGCAAACGTTTTTATTGGTGTTTTCGATCACGGCATTACCCGGAATGGCAATACAGAAATTCAGCAAAAAGGAGCTGGACGTTTATCCGTCGGAAGCATGGATGATAAAGAGAAGATAGCGGTAAAAAAATTCGTGGCGCAAATAAATAGCCCGATATTCCCGGTTATTTTCGAACAAAACATTGAAAGAAGGCAAGCTAAGAAGCTAGTCATAAATTGTGTCATCAATCCGTTAACAGCTATATTTGAATGTTTTAACGGTGAAATTTTGGAAAATAGCTATATGAAGCGGTTAGCTGCGAAATTAAATGAGGAAGCTTGTGAAGCTTTGAATTTACCAAAAGAAGAAATGTGGGAAAAAACGATAGCCATTTGTGAAAAAACAGCACGGAATAAATCTTCCATGTTTGCTGACATCGAGTCAGGAAAACGGACGGAAATAGATTATTTAAATGGTTATTTAGTTAACCAATATCCAAACATCGTTCCGACCCATGAAGCGATCACTTTACTAGTGAAAGCAAAAGAAATAGGTCATAAACGTTAGCTGATTGAATCAATTTCATCATTGCTATTTTCAAAAGAGTGTACGTGGATTCGGAGGAACACAGCCGCCCTTTACTTCACTTTATTCATTCGTTTTTGTTTATTGAATTTTCCTTCACTCTCTAAATGATTTATATATTATTTTTATGATTATCGCTCTATTATCCAGTATCCGTAAACAGATTTAATGAAAGTCAGTGGGTTTTTCGATAAAATAACAGCTAGGTATCGACCGAGTAAAGTAATAAAGGCAGGGTTAAACGATGCAAACAATTCCAATTCAGTTACAGCAATCACAATTGTTGCAAGATTATCGAGATCGTAAGGAATCGATCTTTTCACAATTCGACTATGATCCTTATCAACTACGAAGTTATAAAAAACGACTTTCTCAGCTTCAACAAGGTGATTATCAACGGGAAGAACTCGCAAAAATTTTGTTAAAGCAAAATCGAAAATGGGGAGCGGGTCCAGCTGTTGAAAAAAATATAGAAACGTTAAAAAATCCGAATTCATCAGTCGTCATCGGCGGACAACAGGCGGGGATTTTAACCGGTCCGTTATATACCATTCATAAAATGATATCAATTCTTGTTCATGCAAAAGAGCAAGAAGAACACTTGCAGCAACCCGTCATTCCGGTCTTTTGGATTGCAGGTGAAGATCATGATTTTGAAGAAATCAACCATATATACATTCAGAAAAATCCGAATCGGTTGAAGAAGGTTGCCATTGATGGTGAGTTAGAATCCAAGCAATCTGTCTCATCAATAAAGTTGCCGAAAAAAGAAGCGGCTATTTTCTTGGAAAATATATTTTCTACTTTTCAAGAAACCAAACATACAAAGAAGATATACAACCAACTAAAAGAAACTGCTGAACAGAGTGATACGTATGTAGATTTCTTTGGAACACTCACCCATCAAATGTTTCAAGAAGAAGGGTTAGTGTTAGTTGATTCAGATGATTCTGATCTAAGAAAACTTGAATCATCTTATTTTGTGCGGATGATTGAGGAGCAACCGAACATCGCAAAAGCCGTTGTTCGAGATTTACAGCATCAAGAAGACAAAGGTTATACCATTTCAATTGATGCAGAAAGTGATGATGGGCATCTGTTTTATCATGTTGATGGTGAAAGACAGTTACTCATGAGAGAAAATGACAAATGGAAGACGAAGGATGGACACGTTTCTTTACGAACGGAAGAACTGTTAGAAATCGCAAAGAAAGAACCTGAATTATTAAGTAATAACGTTATTACACGTCCACTCATGCAAGAACTCGTTTTCCCTGTATTGGCTTTTCACGCAGGACCTGGTGAATTGGCATATTGGTCAATACTGAAAAATGCTTTTCGATGTTTGGACTTAACATTGCCAATCGTCATGCCTCGTCTATCGATGACGCTTCTTCAATCCAACCATCAATCATGGATAGATGGAATGGATCTATCCATCGAATCATTGATTCAATCAGGTGTGTACACACAAAAAATGAACTGGTTGAACCGACAGACGAAATTGCCGATTGAAGAAACATTTCAAGAAGTACAGAAACATATTGAGACAGTTCATCAACCGATTCAAGAGATCGCAGAATCAATCAGCTCTGATATGGAAGGACTCTCGAAGAAAAACTTGGAGAAAATACAAAAAGAGTTGGCATATGTAGAGAAACGATTTATGCGAACTGTTGAAAGTAATCATCAGCTACGGATAAAGAGATATGACACGTTAGATACGTATTATCATCCTGATGGTGGCTTACAAGAGCGGAAGTGGAATTTAATTTATTGGATGAATCAATATGGGTGGGACTTACCATCGAGATTGACAACAATCCCACCAAAATGGGAAGTGGACCACCTAATCGTGAATTTGTAACCACTCACTAACCACCACGCCCCACTTTTCAATAAAATCATTAAAATACTTTATATAACAAGGTTTTAAGCATGCTCAGTCTTTTGACTGGGCATGTTTTTTTATTAAATATATAATTTTTTATTAAAAAAGTGGTTCAAAGTGGAGGATTGTGGTAGACTATAAAAAAAGGTGGGGCGAAGTCTATGTTTATGGGTGAGTTTCAACATAATATTGATACAAAAGGTAGAATTATTATTCCATCTAAATTTAGAGATGGGTTAGGTCACTCCTTTGTGCTCACTCGTGGAATAGATCATTGTTTGTTCGCCTACCCCATGGATGAATGGAAAATCCTCGAAGAGAAACTGAAGAAGTTACCAGTTACAAAGAAAGATGCAAGAGCATTTACGCGTTTCTTCTTTTCTGGTGCTGTTGAGTGTGAAATTGATAAGCAAGGCAGAATCAATGTTCCATCACCCCTCCGAAAATATGCCAATTTGGATAAGGAATGTATTGTGATTGGCGTATCGAACCGAATCGAATTATGGGCGCGCGATGCTTGGACAGACTATGTAGAAGAATCGGAAGAATCTTTTGCTGAAATCGCAGAAAATATGATGGATTTCGACATTTAATGTTGGAGGGTGAAGAGATGTTTGAACACTTCAGTGTATTAAACAAAGAAACGATTGAGGGTTTGTCTATCCAGCCGAATGGCACCTATGTGGACTGCACTCTTGGAGGCGCAGGTCATTCAAAGAAAATTATTGAACAATTGACAGACAAAGGCCATCTGATCGCTTTTGATCAGGATGAAACAGCTATTACACATGCGAAAGCATTATTATCTGAATACGAGAATCAAGTTACTTTCATCCATCGAAACTTTTCTCAGCTTGAAGAAGCGTTGGATGAGTTGAACATTAATGAAGTTGAAGGGATTGTCTTTGATCTAGGCGTTTCTTCACCACAGTTGGACCAAATTGAAAGAGGATTTAGTTACCACAATGATGCACCACTGGACATGCGGATGAATCAGTCTCAGAAATTGAGCGCGTATGAAGTAGTCAATCATTGGACTTATGAACAGCTCGTTAAATCTTTTTTCAGATATGGAGAAGAAAAATTTTCTAAACAAATTGCGCGGAACATTGAGCGTAAAAGAGAAGAAAAGCCGATTGAGACAACACTAGAGTTAGTGGAGATTATTAAGGAAGCAATACCGGCACCGGCAAGAAGGAAAGGTGGACATCCAGCTAAACGAATCTTCCAAGCAATTCGAATTGCCGTAAATGATGAATTGAATGTGTTCGAAGATGCGTTACACCAAGCGGCTAGAAAAGTGGCTATTGGCGGTAGGATTGCTGTCATCACATTTCACTCATTGGAAGATAAAATTTGTAAGCAAGCAATGAAAAAATGGAGTACACCCGAAGATGTTCCAAAAGAAATACCTTTATTGCCTGAAGAGATCCAACCGCCATTTAAGCTTATCAATAAGAAGCCGATTGTACCGAATGAAAATGAATTGGATGAAAATCGTCGTTCAAGATCGGCAAAATTAAGGATTTGTGAGAAAGTCACGGAATGGGACGAAAAATACGCACTGAACGGAAAGGGGAAGTAAAAAATGAGTGCTGAAAGACTGAGACAATATCAAACATTTCCACATCGGAAGGACCAAACATCCCGTCAAACGGAACATCATGCTGAACAAGCCAAAAAAACGTTATTTACAAAAGGTGAAAAGTTTTTGTATACTTTAGGAATATTGGTAATTACTTGTTTCGCTATTTACATGGTTATGTTTTCTACATCAGTCAATTCATTGAACCGTGATATTCAGCAATTGGACAGTAATATTGAAACGATACAATCCCAAAATGTTTCCCTTCGTGCAGAAGTTCAAGAACTGAGTAATCCAACAAGAATCTTGACCATCGCAGAAAAACATGGACTTGATATTAAAAACAGCAACGTAAAACAAGCCAATAATACCCCTTAAGGGAAGGGATTTTCGGTGAGAATGAAACAAAAAAACATCATGCTGATCTTTTTGGTTGGCATATTTACATTAGGATTTTTAATCATAATCGGCCGATTTGTGTACATCCAAGTAGGAGGAGAAGTGCAATCGGTCGATTTAATTGATTATTCGAATAAGTATAGACAGGTCGGCAAAGAATTGAGTTATGAACGTGGTAAAATCATGGACCGAACAGGTATGGTTTTAGCCGATAATCGACCGACCTATAAACTTTATGCAATTATTGACGAATCTTATTCTGAAAATTCGCCAACACCTTTGCATGTTAAAAATCCTTCGAAGACTGCGGAGAAGTTAGCTCCGTTTCTACAGAAAGAACCAAATGAAATTGAACAGATCATTACAAATGGAATTGAAAATGATCGATTTCAAGTGGAATTTGGTATGCAGGCAAATAATTTGTCCGAAGCTGAAATGGAGGACATCGAAGAACTCGGTTTACCTGGTATCAATTTTGAACAGCAAATGCAACGATATTATCCAAACGGAGCTTTTGCCTCACATATACTAGGATATACACGAGCTGAAAAAGGTGAACCTGTCGCGGAATTCGGCGTTGAGTTAGAATGGGATGAATATTTGCAAGGTGAATCTGGTTCAGTAAGCTATAATCGTGACAAATACGGATATAAACTATTGAATGCGGATGAAGTCGTCAAACCACCTAAAAATGGGGATCACGTTTACTTAACGATTGATCAAAAAATCCAAACATTTTTAGAAGATGCGATGACGACAATTGAAAAAGAATACCAACCAGAGCGTATGGTAGCAGCTGTTATGGATCCTAAAACGGGAGAGATGTTGGCTATGAGTAACAGGCCGACATTTAATCCGAACCACCCAGAAAATATTACGAATTGGTATAACGATGTTATATCCTATCCAATTGAACCTGGTTCGACAATGAAAATGTTCACGGTAGCCGCAGCGATGGAAGAAGGCGTTTATAACGGTAGTGAGACTTATGAGTCTGGGAAATATCGTATTAATGAGAATTACCGATATATCCGTGACCATAATAATGTCGGTTGGGGTGAAATTACCTATGACGAAGGAATTCAACGTTCATCCAACGTCGCAGTGGCCAAATTATTATGGGAAAAAATTAAACCAGATACGTTCATGGAATATATCGAAGCGTTCCATTTAGATCGAATGTCAGGGATTGACCTTTCTGGGGAGCGTCTTGGGAAAATGGTTTATCAGTATCCGATGGAAAAGGTGACTATGTCATACGGTCAAGGATCTACGTTTACTCCGATGCAAATTATGAAAGCCGCAACGGCAATAGCAAATGACGGTAAAATGGTGAAGCCGTATGTCATTTCAAGTGTTGTTGACTCAGAATCTGAGGAAATACTCTACGAAAAGGAACCGGAAATCGTTGGAGAACCAATTAGTGCCGAAACATCAAAACAATTACGAGATTTATTCGAGACTGTCATTACCGGAGAACATGGCACCGGAAAGAATTTTAAATTAGATAGCTATTCATCTTTAGGAAAGACCGGAACCTCTCAACTGCCTGACCCTGAAACAGGTGGATGGCTAACAGGACCTTCCAATTACTTGTTTTCATTTATGGGGATGGCGCCAAAAGATGATCCAGAATTATTGATGTTTGTAGCAGTGAAACAACCGAATATTGATTATTCCTATGAGGGTTCGCGCACAACATCTTATATTTACAAAACCGTTATGGAAAACAGTTTAAATTATTTGAATGTACAGCCAGACCAAGAAAACTCTGATCAAATGGAACCAATTGTACTTGATAACATCATCGGATCATCCATAGACGACCTGGAAGAAACATATGAAGAAAAAGGTATTGAAGTCGTTTCATTAGGTACGGGCGAAAAAGCTGCAGATTCGAGACCGATTGAGGGAGATCGTTTATTTCCAAGTAATCGCTTGCTCGTTCTAACGGAAGGCGAAGCTAAAATGCCAAATCTATTAGGATGGCCTTTACGAGATGTGCTTCATCTTAGTGAATTGCTTGATTTGGAACTTGAGTTTGATGGCAGTGGATTTGTTGTCGAACAGAGTATCAAACCTGGAACAAAACTGAATGAAGATGATCAATTGGTTATAGAATTACAGAGCAAAGAACAACAATTCGAAAATCAACAAAGTGAATCGGCAGCCGACGATTCATCTGATCAAGACGCAAACGAAGACGAATAATGAATTTAGATAAAATTTATATAAAAAAAGACAATGGTCTAAACAGACAAGCTTTCTCATAAATTAGGTACTACGCTAACTTCAGGAGGATTCAAGAATGAAGCATGTATCGATGTTGACCGTGAGAAGGCGATTGATCATTGTCTTTTTTTTATTGGCCGTTTATTTTTTAATCATGCTAGGGAGACTCTCTTTCGTTCAACTCGTATCGGGTGACGAAATTATGGAAAGTGCTGAAGATTTATGGACAAGAGATATACCATTTCAAGCTGAACGTGGAGAGATTGTCGACCGAAATGGTGAGGTTTTAGTAGGGAACACTGTTGCACCAAGTCTAGCAGTCGTTCCGAAACAAATTGAAAATCCGGAGAAAGTGGCAGACCAGTTGATGGATATTATCTCCATTGAACGTGAAAAATTAATGAAACATTTAACGAACAAGGTATCTGTTGAAATGATTCATCCAGAAGGAAGAAAGCTGACAAAACAGCAAACGAATGAGATTCGTAATTTAAATCTACCTGGAATCTACTTAGCTGAAGATTCGACTCGTTACTATCCGTATGGTACACAACTCTCACATGTGCTCGGGTTTACTGGAATCGATAATCAAGGATTGGCAGGACTTGAAGCCAGCTATGACGATCAATTAAGCGGTAAAAATGGTGCACTCTCATTTTTTTCTGATGCAAAAGGTGGACGAATGAATGATCGTTCGAACCGCTATACGGAACCAATCGATGGTAAGAATTTAACTTTGACGATTGATGCCGAAATACAAGCAATCGTCGAACGTGAATTAGATCAAGCTGTGGCAAAGTATAATCCAGATAGCGCTTTAGCTATTGTCATGAATCCACAAAATGGAGAGATTCTTTCAATGGCAACGAGACCTACCTATCATCCGAACGAATATCAATCAGTCAGTCCAGAAGTATATAACCAAAATTTACCTGTGTTTAGCACATTTGAACCAGGTTCTACTTTTAAGATTATTACTTTATCTGCTGCTCTTGAAGAAGGTCTTGTCGATTTAGATAAAGATACGTATTACGATCAAGGTTATGTCAAAGTTGATGGAGCTCGTTTAAGATGTTGGCATAAAGGCGGGCATGGAGATCAATCATACTTGGAAGTTGCACAAAACTCCTGTAACCCAGGATTTGTTAACTTAGGACAGATGGTTGGAAAAGAACGGTTATTTACGTATATTAAAGAGTATGGCTTCGGAAGTAAGACGGGAATTGATTTGGAAGGGGAAAGCTCGGGTATTCTATTTAAAGAAGATCAAGTTGGACCAGTGGAATTAGCGACTACTGCATTTGGTCAAGGAGTATCCGTGACGCCGATCCAGCAAGTTACCGCAGTTGCGGCGGCCATTAATGGTGGATATCTATATGAACCGTATGTCGTAAAAGGGTTATATGATCCTAAAACGAATGAACCGATTATGGAGCGCGAACCTGAATTAAAAAAGCAAGTCATTTCGAATGAAACGTCGAAAGAGGTAAGACGTGCTCTCGAGCATGTCGTCAGCAACGGAACAGGACGAGGAGCTTATGTAGATGGTTATCGAGTTGGCGGTAAAACAGGTACAGCACAGAAAGTCGGCAAAGATGGAAAATATCTAGAGAATAACCACATCGTTTCATTTATCGGATTTGCACCTGCTAACAAGCCGGAAGTATTAGTGTATGTTGCAGTAGATAACCCAAAGGATACCGTTCAATTTGGTGGTGTTGTTGCCAGCCCAATTGCTGGAAGAATCATAGATGATGTATTAAGTCACAAAAACACAAAGAAACAAAAAGGGTTGGAGAAGGATTATCAGTGGCCTGAATCTCCACCGGTAGAAGTACCGAATCTTATTGGGGAAACGACGAGCGACTTACAACAATATCTATCAACCTTGACTATTGATGTGCAAGGTGATGGAAAAGAAGTAATATCACAATCACCTGAAAGCGGAACAAAAGTAAAACCTGGTTCAACCATTAGAGTTTTTATGGGTGATTAACACCTTTTTTATTTAAAAATAACAACTAATCGACACGGAGCGTTTACTTCGTGTCGATCACTCATCATATGAAGCATATAAGATAAGAAAAAGGAATTTGAAAACACACAGTTATCATCGTTTTATCCATTAAAGTTTGCTATAATAACCATTACAAAGATACGAGTTGTAAGGCAGGAGATATATATATGAAATTAAAGGAATTAATCGATCAATTGAAAATTAAAGAGATCAAGGGAGAGGTATCCGATCAAGTGGTTCATTCGATTGAGATGGATTCTCGTAAAGTGAGTGATCATTCACTTTTTATTTGTATAGATGGTTTTACTGTGGATGGACATGACTATACTGAGCAGGCAACTCGGAATGGAGCAATAGCAATTATTGCTGAAAAACAAGTCGAAACGAGTGTCCCTGTCATTCAAGTACCTGATACATCGAAAGCAATGGCTCAGCTTGCTGATTATTTTTATGGTCATCCAAGCAGTCAGCTGAATGTGATTGGCGTGACAGGTACGAATGGTAAAACTACTTTGACGTATTTACTAGATGATATTTTTACTTTTTATGGTCACAAAACGGCAGTAATAGGTACTATTGACATGAAAATTGGAGATCAGCGTTACCCGGTTAAAAATACAACACCTGACGCTTTGTTCTTACATAAAAACTTCCGTAAGATGGTCGATGAAAACGTTGAGACAGTCATCATGGAAGTTTCTTCGCATGCACTGAGCATGGGGCGAGTTCATGGAGTGGATATTAATACGGCTACGTATACGAACCTTACACAAGACCATTTGGATTACCATACGGATATGAATGATTATGCACATGCTAAGTCACTATTATTTTCTCAGTTAGGCAATCGATTTGACGATGGGAAAACAGCCGTAATTAATATCGATGATCAATACGCAGGCGTTATGGAGCGTGCGTGTGCTCAACCGATTGTGACATATGGTTTGAGTGAAAAAGCGTTCATCAGAGGAACTGATTTGCAGCTAGGTGCAGACTTCAGCTCTTTTTCTGTCAGTTCACCAGCATTTACAACAAAAATAGAGACAAAGCTTTCAGGAAAATTTAATGTTTATAATATGTTGGCAGCTATTGCGGTAGCCTATACGTATAATGTTCCAATCGAAACAATCAAAAAAGCTTTACAGCAAACAAAAGGAGTACCAGGACGTTTTGAATCGGTTTCTAATGATTACCCAGTATCTGTAATTGTCGATTACGCTCATACACCCGATTCATTGGAGAATGTACTGCAATCCATTTCTGAAATAAAAACAAATCAAGTTTATACAGTTGTTGGCAGTGGTGGCGATCGAGATCGAACAAAACGGCCTAAGATGGCAGACGCAGCAATGAAATATAGTGATCATGTTATCTTCACATCGGATAACCCAAGAACGGAGGATCCACAAGCTATTTTAGATGATATGACAGACCATCTTTCTGAGGAATCTTTTTCTGTAATTGAAGATAGAAAAACAGCTATACAATATGCGATTGACCGAGCAGTGGATGGTGATATTGTCTTGATCGCCGGTAAAGGACACGAGACGTATCAAGAAATCAATGGAGTAAGAAATTATTTTGATGACCGTGAAATCGCAAAAGCAATGATTGAAGAAAAGTACGAGGAGTCCTAGTATGGAAAAATTTACGTTAAATTTCGTCGCAGATATATTTGAACAACAGTTAACAGAGCAACAGAGGAATTTATCGATTCATCATATTTATACGGACAGCCGTCAATCGGTAGAGGGTGGACTTTTTATTCCGATTGTCGGAGATCGCTTTGATGCGCATGACTTTATTTCTGGCGCAATTGAGCAAGGTGCTGTAGCAGCGTTATGGTCGCGCACAGAGAAGCCGGATGATATTCCAGAAGATTTTCCCTTAATTTATGTAGACGATACGTTGAAAGCTTTGCAAGAGTTAGCGAAAGTATATCGTCAAGAACTCAACCCAACTGTAATCGGTGTGACGGGTTCAAATGGAAAAACAACAACGAAAGAGCTAATTGCCTCTTGCTTAAGCGTGAAGTATAAAACCGCAAAAACAGAAGGTAATCTGAACAATCACATTGGTCTTCCTTTAACAATTTTACGGATGGAGCGAGATGTCGAGGTATTAGTCGCAGAAATGGGAATGAGCGCATTTGGTGAAATCGAGCTATTATCTTTAATTGGACGACCTAATCATGCCGTCATTACAAATATAGGTGAATCACATATCGAATTTTTAGGAAGTCGTGAAGGTATTGCAAAAGCCAAGTTAGAAATTACGGCTGGCTTACAAAAACAAGGTCAGTTAATCATTGATGGTGATGAGCCATTGTTAACGAGTGATAGTTATCCGAATAAGATTTATTGCGGATTTAATTCAAAAAATGATTATCGTGTCGAAGCATATGTTCAAGGTCAGGAACAATCTGATGTTACCATTAACGGGACAACGTTTACGTTACCGCTCTTGGGGAAACACCAAGCATTGAACGCAGCTTTTGCAATTGCTGTTTCCGAATTAATGAATGTAAACATCAACCAAGCAGCTGAGCAATTAGAGACCGTCATTATTCCAGGAATGCGATTTGAAAAAATAGAAACAAAAGAGGGCGCATTATTAATTAATGATGCGTATAATGCTTCAGCCACTTCGATGATTGCTTCTTTGGATGTTGTTAAAAAGATGGATTATCAACGAAAAGTAGCTGTACTTGCGGATATTTTGGAGCTCGGTGACTTTGCGGAAGAAGCGCACAAGAAGGTCGGACAATCATTGGATGAACAATTTGATGCTATTTTCACCTTTGGGACGAGTAGTCGGTTTATTTTGGACGGATTACCCGCTACTTTTTCAGGAAAACAAAAACATTTTACGTCCAAACAAGAATTGATCGAAGAAATAGCTTCACTCCTTGATGAAAACACTGTCGTTTTGTTTAAAGGCTCGAGATCCATGAAGCTAGAGGAAATAATTGAAGCAATTTATTAAGAAAACGCGTCAATAGAAGGGGAAAAATACTGTGAGTGTACTAACAATAATTTTAACAATCGCGATATCATTTTTAATTACGGTTTTGCTATCACCAATTATCATCCCTTTTTTGCGTCGGTTAAAATTTGGCCAAAGTATTCGTGAAGAAGGGCCAAAATCTCACCAAGCAAAATCAGGAACACCGACGATGGGAGGAGTCATGATTATCGTTTCTATTGTCCTAACAACGTTAATCATGATTGCGAAAGATGGATTGAGTGAATTTTCTAGTTCCACATTTATTTTACTTTTTGTCCTATTAGGATATGGATTAATCGGTTTTTTGGATGACTTTATTAAAATTAAATTTAAAAGAAACTTAGGTCTTACATCAAAACAAAAAATGCTTGGCCAAATAATAATTGCTATTATTGTATTTTTCATTCTTGACCGGCAAGGCTATAATACCGAGGTAGCTTTACCTGGTACCGATTTATCAGTTGATTTCGGTTGGTTTTATGCTGTGTTTTTATTATTGATGCTCGTAGGAGCTTCCAATGCCGTCAACTTGACAGATGGATTAGATGGCCTCGTTGCAGGAACTGCATCAGTAGCATTCGCGGCGTTTGCTATTATCGGTTGGTATCATCAACTACCACCTGATTTGATTATTTTCACTCTTGCAGTTGTGGGTGCTTTGTTAGGTTTCTTAGTTTTTAACAGTCATCCGGCAAAGGTTTTCATGGGTGACACTGGCTCACTGGCATTTGGTGCCTCATTAGCTATGGTAGCTATCTTAATGAAACTAGAAATTTTACTTGTATTGATTGGTGGCGTTTTTATTATTGAGACACTATCTGTCATCATTCAGGTGATTTCTTTTAAGACAACTGGTAAACGTGTATTTAAAATGAGTCCATTACATCACCACTATGAATTGATCGGGTGGTCTGAATGGAAGGTCGTTACAAGTTTTTGGCTTGTCGGTATTTTATGTGCAGCACTAGGTATACTTATTGAGGTGGGGATTTAATGAAAACGTTGACGAACTTCCCATATAACAAAGTATTAGTTTTAGGCTTGGCCAAAAGCGGAGAAGCAGCTGCACAGTTATTATATGATTCTGGCATTGACTTTAGAATTAATGATCGTCTTCCGTTAGAAGAAAATGAAACGGCAAAACGGTTTACTGAAATGGGTTGTGATGTCATTACTGGCAAACACCCATTAACCGTTCTGAATGACATTGACCTAGTGGTGAAAAATCCTGGAATTCCATACGATAATCCAATTATCCAAGAAGCATTAAACAGAGATCTTCCTGTCATTACGGAAGTCGAGTTATCGTATCCATTGGTGGAAGGTCCGTTGATTGCGATTACTGGATCAAACGGTAAAACAACAACGACTACGTTAATATTTGAGCTATTGCAAGCTGGAGGATTTAACCCACTCATCGCCGGTAACATCGGTAATGTGGCATCAGAGGTTTTGCGGGAGCAGAAAAAAGATCAGCCAGTTGTAATGGAATTATCTTCATTTCAATTAAAAGGGACAAAAACATTCAAGCCTGATTATGCCATTTTACTGAATTTAACTGAAGCTCACTTAGATTATCATCATTCGATGGAAGATTATATTAACTCCAAGTTAAAGATTTTTCAAAACCAAACGAACGAGGATGTAGCCATTTTAAATCAACTTGATTCATTAACTTCTTCACAACAAATCCCTGGTAACGGAAAACGTGTATATTTTTCCGTAAGCAATGATTCCGATAGCGAAATTACACTGACCAAAGACGACCAAATCCAATTTCGTGGGAACAAATTAATGAGCAAGAACGAAGTCGCTCTGCCAGGGAACCATAATCTTGAAAACGTCTTAGCAAGTATTGTCATTGCCAAATCATTTCACATATCGGATGAAATAATTATCGAAAAGCTACGAACATTTATAGGTGTTAAGCATCGTTTGCAATTCCTCGAACGGTTGAATGAACGGCTTTTTTATAATGATTCAAAAGCAACGAACATCCAAGCGACATCAAAAGCTGTCCGTTCATTTGAGCGGCCGATTGTATTGATTGCAGGTGGATTAGATCGAGGCAATGAATTCGATGAGCTGTTCGATTCTTTCAATAATGTGACAAACTGTATAGTGTATGGTGAATCGAAAGATAAATTGTATGAGGCAGGAAAGCGAAAAGGATTTAAACAGATAACGATTACAGATAGCTTAGTGGAAGCGACGAAAAAAGCATATGAATTGAGTAAACCAGGTGACATCATTCTACTCTCCCCAGCCTGTGCTAGTTGGGACCAATTCCCATCCTTTGAAGCACGCGGTGACATGTTCATCGAAACTGTGCATAAACTAAAGTAGGGGCTTAGGACAAGGTAGTGTTTGTCTTCTGTTTCTTACCGGACTCATTTAGCCCCTGACTTCCGAATGACGAAGTAAGGGGATGTTTTTTTGGTTAAAAATCGTACAGAACAATCAATTGATCTCGTTTTAATGACGGCTATTCTAATCCTTCTGTTTTTAGGAGCTGTGATGGTTTACAGTTCATCATCCGTTTGGGCAGGTTATCAATTTAATGATCAGTTTTTTTATTTAAAAAGACAGACTTTATTTATTGTCTTTGGGTTAGTCGCGATTTGGATTACGATGCGAATCTCTTATCATCATTGGTTACGTTTTTCTTTGTGGATTTATCTACTATGCTTATTTTTATTAATGGTTGTATTGATTCCCGGAGTTGGACTTGTTCGTGGTGGTGCGCAAAGCTGGATAGGGGTCGGTGCGTTCAGTATTCAACCGAGTGAATTTATGAAAATTGGTTTGATTATTTTATATGCATCTTTACTTCCAAAAGTCCAAAAAGGGTTAAAGCATTTTGCGAAGGGTTTTCTACCAATTTTGTTATTCATTGTGATTCCTTTTGGCTTAATGATGTTACAACCTGATTTAGGAACAGGACTTGTTTTCATCTGTACTGGAATCTTTATGATTTTTATTTCCGGAGCTAAAATTAAGCACTTTGTAATTCTAGGTGGCGTAGGCATTGCGGGTTTTATTGCATTGATTGCTTCTGCACCATATCGAATTAGTCGAATTAATGCTTTTTTGAACCCATGGGAAGATCCTTTAGGTGATGGTTTTCAAATCATTCAGTCTTTATATGCCGTCGGCCCAGGAGGGTTAATGGGTCTAGGATTCGGTAACTCCATGCAGAAATACTTTTATTTGCCGGAGCCTCAAAATGATTTTATTTTTGCAATCATTGCTGAAGAGTTAGGCCTAATTGGGTCAACCTTCATCCTCTTTCTGTTCTTTGTCATTATATGGCGTGGGGTGCTCATCTCTCTACATACAGAAGACATTTCCGGTTCGTTATTAGCTTTCGGTGTGACAACAATGATTGCGATTCAGGTGATGATCAATATCAGTGTTGTCATTGGGTTAATTCC
Organism: Allobacillus salarius; assembly: GCF_007559425.1. Classification (GTDB taxonomy): domain Bacteria; phylum Bacillota; class Bacilli; order Bacillales; family Alkalibacillaceae; genus Allobacillus; species Allobacillus salarius. The sequence goes on from NZ_VMHE01000002.1 coordinate 30,082, forward strand.
AGTTACGGGAATCACTCTACCTTTATTGAGCTATGGAGGTTCCTCATTAACCATTACATTATTTGCATTAGGCATATTATTAAACATTAGTAAACATGCTAAATTCCCCGTTCGTTGACCTTTCCATTTTGTTTAAACGCTCATTCTCCATGAAGATTTTTAGGAGAATGAGCGTTTTTTATTCCAATTTTCAGTTTCACTAGGCCACAGATTGTTAAGTGTTAGGTTTTGATAGAAATGTTGATTTTCTAACGATGTAGATTAGGTTGTTGAATTGTGAGAAGCGAAGGTGGCGACTCCTGCGGGTCAACTAAAAACGGCCACGTCCTGTGGCCAACGTTGACACTAGCCGTCCTAGGCGTCGGAATAGCACGAGTCTCGAGACCCCGCAGGCCGTGGTCTTAGGCCGAGGAGACTCGAGCCGTGCCCGCGGTATAGAAGACACTGCGATTTATAGCAGATGTCGCCTTATGCCCTGTGGGTAAAAGCGTCCACCGATAGCGGATCACAATATCAACAACGGCCCTTACCAAAGTAAATTGTTATAAAACAGTAATCTTATCTATCAAAGTTTGGATAAAAATTGGGCAAAAAACCATATTTTAAGTCAATCAAACTATGCTATAATGAAAGAATAATATATTTGAAATGTATTGTTTAGGAGAAACATTTCATGGCTGATAAAAAAATTATTTCAATTGAAGATCGAATACCGCAACTCAAGAAAGCGAGAAAGCGAAAAGCAAATCGACGTTTTGTCATGTATTTAACTATAATATTGATATTGGTTTTAGTGATTGTTTATATTCAATCCCCATTAAGTTATGTGAAAAACATCGATGTGAAAGGCAATCATCGAGTCGAAGAATCCGAAGTTATCGATTTGAGTAAAATCTCAATGGACGAGAACTATTGGGGAGTCGAATTGGATGCAGCTAAAGATCTTATTTTACAACATCCAGAAATTAGCAGTGTAGAAATTGATCGAAAATGGTATAACGGTTATGAGATTACAATAAGTGAGTTGGCACGTGTTGCCTATATTCGTGAAGGTGATCATTATTATCCAATCCTAGAAGACGGAACAATGCTAAAAGACCAGCAATTGGACCAACCTTTAGGAGATGCTCCGTTATTACATGACTTCAATAGTCCTGAGATGTTAAGATTATTAACAGAACAGCTTGAGAAATTACCTGAATCTATTAATCAATTATTATCAGAAATTTACTGGATCCCTAATGAAATCAACGATTATAAAATTCTGATATATACAGCAGATGGTCATGAAGTCATTGCTTCAATTCGAGACTTCTCATCAAAGATTAAGCTATACCCATCTATAGCTTCTCAAATTCAACCAAATCAAGAAGGTGTCATTCATATTGACGTCGGTGCTTACTTCCAACCTTATTCAAGTGAGGAAGAAGCGAGCACTCAAGAAGATCAAGTTGAATCTGAGCAATAAATGAACAGCTTTATAAATGTAGAATTTTGTTGAATATGCAGGGATTTTAAAGAATTAATCGAATTAGTATGGAAGAAGTAATTAAATTGTATTTGTTACACGAAACAAATTTGAATAATGACAGGTGAGCCTTACGTGGAGGTGCAGGCATGAATCGCAGTAATGTATTAGTTAGTTTAGATATTGGTACATCAAAAGTAAAAGTAATCATCGGTGAAGTAACAAACGATGGTTTAAATGTCATTGGTGTAGGAACAGCTGAGTCCAACGGAATGAAAAAGGGAGCAATTGTCGATATTGACCAAACTGTTCACTCCATTCAAAACGCCATTGAGCAAGCTGAACGAATGATTGATATGGAAATAAAAAATGTAATTGTGTCAATTAATGGTAGCCATGTTCATTTGCAAAGCTGCCATGGCGTTGTCGCTGTATCTAGTGAAACAAGAGAAATTGGCGATGAAGATATTCGGAGAGTCATTGATGCATCACAGGTAATCTCTATTCCTCCAGAAAGAGAGATTGTCGATGTATATCCACAACAGTTTGTTGTAGATGGCCAGGATGAGATTAACGATCCACGCGGAATGATTGGTGTTCGTTTAGAAATGCACGGGTTATTAGTTACTTGTGGAAAGACGAATCTACATAACATTCTAAAATGTGTAGAGCGGGCAGGGTTGGAAGTAGAAGATATTTGCTTACAGCCTTTGGCAGCAGGAGAAGTCGCACTCTCAAAGGATGAGAAAAACCTCGGAGTAGCTTTAGTCAACATCGGCGCTGGAAGCACTACTGTTTCCGTATTTGTGGAAGGCCAAATGATTGATACATTGGTTGTTCCTCTAGGCGGGGATAATATAACCAAAGACTTATCTATCGGCTTGAAAACAACAATTGAAGAAGCTGAAAACGTGAAAAAAGATTATGGACATGCGTATGTACCTGAAGCACAAAAAGATGTCACGTTCTCAGTCACTACAATCGGAAGCAATGAGAAAAAAGAGTTTGATCAAGTATTAATTTCAGAAATTATTGAAGCTCGCTTAGCTGAAATCTTTGATTTCGTCAGAAAAGAAATACGACGAATGGGTTTGCTCGAATTACCTGGTGGGTATGTGATGACAGGTGGCGTTGTAAATATGCCTGGTGTAACGGAACTTGCTAGAGATATTTTCCGAACGAATGTCAGAACATCGTTTCCAACTTACATAGGTGTTCGTGAACCTCAATTCACTGTAGGACTGGGAACCTTGCAATTCGCACATCAAAATGCGAAAATACAAGGTAAAGTTTTTCAAGAAGGTATTGGAAAATTAAATCAGGCTGAACCGGTTCCATCAATGGAAAATCGAGAAAAGCCTCGTAGAGAACAGAAGGCTAAGCCAAAGAAAGAAGATAAGGAACCGATTCTTAAAAAATTACAAAATTATTTCTTTGATTAAAAATGAAGCGTCTCCTTCAACATAGAAAACGGAAAAAGGGATAATGAATGGGAGGAACGAATATGTTGGATTTTGAGTCAAACAATGATCAATTAGCAAAAATAAAAGTCATCGGTGTCGGTGGCGGTGGAAGTAATGCTGTTAATCGTATGATTGAAAATGGTGTACAAGGTGTAGAATTTATCGCCGTTAACACAGATGCACAGGCATTAAACTTATCAAAAGCTGAAACAAAACTACAGATTGGTGAAAAATTAACTCGCGGTTTAGGAGCGGGCGCCAATCCAGAAGTAGGGAAAAAGGCAGCTGAAGAAAGTAAGGAAGCGATTGAAGAAGTTCTTCAAGGTGCTGATATGGTATTTGTTACCGCTGGAATGGGGGGCGGAACAGGTACTGGTGCAGCTGCTGTCATTGCACAAATTTCAAAAGAGCTAGGTGCTTTGACGGTTGGTGTTGTTACACGACCATTTTTATTCGAAGGCCGTAAACGATCTGTCCAAGCAGGTAGTGGAGTAGATTCATTAAAAGAAAACGTCGATACGTTAATCGTTATTCCAAATGATCGACTACTTGAACTTGTAGATAAAAATACGCCGATGCTTGAGGCATTCCGTGAAGCCGACAATGTTCTTCGACAAGGTGTTCAAGGCATCTCTGATTTAATTGCTGTTCCGGGATTAATTAATGTGGACTTTGCAGACGTGAAAACGATTATGCAAGACAAAGGTTCAGCATTAATGGGAATCGGTGTAGCAACAGGTGAAAGCCGAGCTGGAGAAGCTGCAAAGAAAGCTATCTCATCTCCATTATTGGAAACATCAATCGATGGTGCACATGGTATCTTAATGAACATCTCAGGCGGAACCAATTTAAGCCTGTTTGAAGTACAAGAAGCTGCTGAAATTGTTACCTCTGCAGCAGATCAAGAGGTAAACGTCATTTTCGGCTCAGTAATCAACGAAAATTTAAAAGACGAAATTGTTGTAACAGTCATTGCGACAGGATTTGATGAAAGTGCTCAATCAAATGAGCAGAGACCACATACACAGCGCCCAGCTGCAGGTCCAACTCCTTCATCAGCGCCTCAATCCCAGCGTAAGCCTGAGCGTACAACTGCACAACAACCTTCTTATGAAGAAGATACGTTAGATATTCCGACGTTTTTACGGAATCGAAATCGCGACTAAATGGATAACGAAAAACAATCAAAAGCCTGATTTAACTGCTACTCGTTAAATCAGGCTTTTTTATTGTTGATTTAGTCGACCTACATCCATTTCCTCTCCTCAAAATATTCGTCAAAAAAGACCAAAATAAGAAAGAAGATGCACTGATAAAGTGACAGTTTTTTTATGGTGGTTCAGCTATACTCTTGTTAAATGCTTGTCAAAAGGGAGTAAGCAATGCAGCTATATTTGGATTTAATTTGGTTACTCAATTTATTATTTGATTGGACAATCTTACTACTAGTTGCTTGGTTAACGAAATCTGTATTCTCCAGGAAGCGAGTCTTCTTCGGTGCACTCTTTGCATCGTTGATCATCCCATTATCAATTGGACTAGGGCTTGATTGGCTGTTTCAACCGTTAGCGAAACTCATTTATTCCATTGGAATTGTTTGGATCGCTTTCTCTTATCGTCATTTGAAGACATTGGTTACACAATGGTTTTGCTTTTACATTGTCAACTTCACGATTGGTGGAGGAATCTATGGACTTTATACATTTTTGGACGGAACTATACCTTTGAATAACCTTACACAAGGTTATGGAAATGTTTATAGTTGGATTACTGTATCCGCTTTATTTCCAATTGTGCTTTATTTAACGAAAGAACAGTTTCAGCGACTCACGATTCATCGGATGAATGAGCAACAATTATATCCAGTTTTTTTGACTTATAACAACACCCAGATTAAAGCAAATGGATTTTATGATTCCGGAAATCAATTGACACATCCGATATCAAAAAAACCTGTCATTTTATTAGATGAATCGACTTCTCAACGACTATTCGGAGAGTCGGTTACAAACAAAATGCTTCAATCAGCGTCTTTATCTACAAGTGAGCAATCGCAATTATCGATTCAACTTATTCCATACAAAGCTGCAGGAGGAGGGGAGAATTATTTAAAGGCGATTTTATTGGATCGTGTGAGCATTGAATATAACTCTATTACGTATACAACGAAAAATGTCTATGCTGGTGTCCAAGAGGGCCGATTCTCAAACTCAATTGACTTTCAAGTGTTATTACATTCATTGGTATTTCAGTCAAAAAGAACAAAAATATTTCAATCAGAGGGGGTATCTTAATGGTTCGTAAACTTCTAGGTGATATTCAAAGATACTTAGTTAAGCTACTGGTTAAGTTAAGGATTATTAAGAGAGATGAAGTTTATTATATCGGTGGTAGTGAAGCGTTACCGCCACCATTATCAAAAGATGAAGAAAGGCATGTACTTGAGCGGATGACAAATGGAGATCAAGCAGCGAAATCAATGTTAATTGAACATAATTTACGTTTAGTCGTTTATATTGCAAAAAAGTTTGAGAATACTGGAATTCATATTGAGGACTTAATTAGTATAGGTTCAATTGGTCTCATTAAAGCGGTCAATACGTTTAACCCAGAGAAAAAAATTAAACTGGCAACCTATGCTTCTCGTTGTATCGAGAACGAGATTCTCATGTACTTAAGAAGAAATAATAAACGAAAAACAGAAATATCATTTGATGAGCCACTGAATGCAGACTGGGATGGAAATGAATTGTTGTTAGCTGATGTGCTTGGAACGGAAGATGACCTCATCACACGGGAATTAGATCATTCTGTTGATAAATCGCTATTATTAAATGCTTTGAAGAACTTAAACGGTCGTGAAAAGCAAATTATGGAAATGCGATTTGGATTAGCAGGGAATAAGGAACAGACACAAAAAGATGTAGCTCAGGAATTAGGGATTTCACAGTCTTATATATCAAGGCTTGAAAAGAAAATTATCAAACGATTGAAACGAGAGTTTAATAAAATGGTTTGATTTGATTTATTTGTCGAATAAAATCCGTCTTGCTGGAGAAACTGATAAATGACATCAACTCCAGCGGGAGGGGTAAACATTGGCAAGAAATAAAGTCGAAATTTGTGGTGTAGATACGTCAAAATTACCTGTTTTAAAGAATGACGAAATGCGATTTTTATTTAAACGAATGCAAAAAGGGGAGCTCGATGCAAGAGAACAACTTGTTAACGGTAACTTAAGATTAGTATTAAGCGTGATAAAAAGATTTAATCATCGTGGCGAAAATATGGACGATTTATTTCAAGTTGGTTGTATCGGCTTAATGAAATCCATAGACAATTTTGATTTAAGTCATAATGTGAGATTTTCTACTTATGCAGTACCGATGATCATAGGTGAAATTAGAAGATACTTACGAGATAATAATCCGATTCGTGTGTCACGGTCTTTACGGGATATTGCCTACAAAGCTTTACAAATTCGTGAAGACTTAATCGGGAAAAACAATGCTGAACCGTCAACGAAACAAATAGCGGAAGAAATGGAATTGCCTCATGAAGACGTCGTATTTGCTTTAGATGCAATCCAAGATCCAGTCTCATTATTTGAACCAATTTATAATGATGGAAGCGATCCTATTTTCGTACTTGATCAACTGAGAGATGAAAAGGAAAAAGCAACTTCTTGGGTCAATGATTTAGCGATCCGGGAAGGTATCCAGAAATTAAATAGTCGTGAAAAATTAATTATTAATCAACGTTTCTTTGAAGGAAAAACACAAATGGAAGTAGCCGATGAAATTGGTATTTCACAGGCTCAAGTATCTAGATTAGAAAAAACAGCCATACAAGAAATGAATAAAAGTGTATTAGAAAAGATGGATGAAGCATAGTCTTCAAGCTGTTGATTCGTACTTGTATAAAAAAGTCCAGAATTTCTGGGCTTTTTTTGTTGTTCAGCGACATATTCTATAATGAGGTGATCGTTTATGTTGCTTTCGGAATTGCAATCAAAAGATATTATTAATATTGATTCAGGTGAAAAAGTAGGGTTTGTTGGAGATATAGAAATTGATGTAACAGTAGGTGTTGTGACGTATTTGATCGTAACAATCAGTCAAAAATGGTTCGGGCTACTCGGAAATGAGGAGGAGTTGAAGATTCCATGGACGAATATTGTTAAAATAGGAACGGATGTCATATTAGTTCGCCTGAATTAAGCGATTATTACATGAGAAAAATCCTAACAATTATGATAAAATAAGCGTATGTAAGGAGCGTTCAGTGTGAAAGATGTATTTAACTACGATGAATCGACAGCAATGCTGCTCATAAAAGAGTGGGAAAAATATGGAGTTATTGCTGGATTCACAACGAAAAATAACGGCGTCAGCAAGCCTCCATTTGAAGGTTTGAATCTCGGATTGCATGTGAATGATCATAGAGAAGATGTCATGGAAAACCGTCAGATCACCACAAATGCTTTGAATAAAGATCTGATTCAGTGGAGATGTATTAACCAAATACACGGTGACCGAATCGTGGATTTGACGGACAGGCAGATGGATGACAAACAACTGCAACATGACAAGCCATTACTTGATGCTGATGGAATGTTTTCCGATAACCCGAACGATTTTTTGGTTACATATTATGCTGATTGTGTACCGTTATATGTAATTGATATTAAGAACCATTACTTCGGTATGGCCCACGCTGGATGGAAGGGAACAGTAAAAGGCATCGGCCAAAAGTTAGTGGAAAAATTTCAACAAAAGGGAAGCAAACTCTCGGACATGCATGTAGCAATCGGGCCGTCGATCTCACAAACTCACTATGAAGTGAATGACGCCGTGGCTGAACAGATACCTAAAGAACACGCACAAGTTTTAGTTGCAACGAAACCAGGTCATTATCTGCTCGATTTAAAAACACTTAATGAACGAATCTTTGTGGAAGCAGGTATTCGACCGGATCAAATTTTAAAAACCAATTATTGTACATTTGAGCAAGAAGATTTATTTTATTCTTATCGTAGGGACAATGGCAAGACAGGCAGGATGGCTGCTTTTTTAGGAGTATTATAATTCAAAGGAGCGTTAGACGTGTCTGTACAAAACAATCTAGCAAACATTCAAAAAAACATTCAGAAAGCATGTGAGGTCACAAATCGAAATGCAGAAGATATTCAACTAATTGCTGTTACTAAATATGTTACTGTTGAAAGAGCTCAAGAAGCCATTGAGGCAGGGATTCAACATTTAGGAGAAAACCGAGTGGAAGGATTCCAAGAGAAATATACAGCGATTGATGATCAAGCGAAGTGGCATTTTATTGGAACATTACAATCTCGGAAAGTTAAAGAAATTATTCACCAAGTAGATTACATTCATTCATTGGACCGGAAGTCGTTGGCGAAAGAAATTAATAAACGAGCGGAACATCCAATCTCATGTTTCGTCCAGGTGAACGTAAGTGGCGAGAGTTCAAAGCATGGACTTAAAACAGATGAGGTGAGTGACTTTGTTCAGTCTTTAAAGGAATATCCTAAAATAAATGTAGTTGGTTTAATGACAATGGCGCCTCATACAGACGATGAAAACGTTATTCGAAACTGTTTTCAATCATTAAAACAATTACAAACTGAAATTCAACAGTTATCGTTAGATTATGCACCTTGCAACTATTTATCGATGGGAATGAGCAATGATTATCGGATTGCAATTGAAGAAGGTGCAACACATATCCGTATTGGATCAAGTCTTGTTGGTGAAGAATAGGAGGAGACGAATGATGGGTTTTATGGATCGAGTAAAAGGGTTCTTCGATTTGGATGGGGAAGAAGAAAGTTACTATGCAAGTAAAGAACAGAAGAAAGAAGCATCTATTGCGACTCATGAACAAAGTAATATCGTCAGTATACACTCCGTGCAACAAGACTCACGAATGGTTCTCTGTGAACCGAAAGAATTTGAAGAAGTAGAAGAGATTGCAGAACACATTAAGAAAAGAAAATCAGTCGTAATAAACATGCAGCGCTTAGATCAAACCAATAGTAAGCGTATGGTTGACTTTCTTAGTGGTACAGTTTATGGCTTAAACGGAAAAATTCAAAAACTAGGAAGCCAAACCTTTTTATGTACACCAGAGCATGTCAGCATTTCTGGTAGTATCAACGGTTTGATCGATGAAGAGTTTGAGTTCCAACGAAAAGGTAGGTAAGAGTATGTTATTTGAAGTATTTAAATTACTTTCAACCGCATTATCCATTTATTCCTGGGCATTAATCATCTATATTTTGATGTCATGGTTTCCAGGTGCACGGGAAAGTGGTGTCGGTGAATTTCTTGGAAAAATTACCGAACCCTATTTAGAGCCTTTCCGAAAAATCATCCCACCAATTGGTATGTTGGATATTTCGCCAATTGTTGCGATTATCGCATTACAACTAGCATCAAACGGTGTGTGGGTTCTATATGGAATGCTAGTTTAATTCGTTAAGAAAGAGGAGAACCATGAAGATCTATCAGCACTTCAGACCAGAAGAACAGCATTTGATCGATCAGATTTTAGATTGGAAAGATCAAGTGGAAAGGACTCATGTTTCTGTATTGACGGACTTTTTGGATCCACGTGAACAGATCGTCTTTCAATCGATAATTGGTCAAGATGAAGAGTTTCGTTTATCCTTTGACGGTGGCTATGATGAAGCTGAACGTAAAAGAGCGATTCTCGCGCCGTTTTATGTTGATATTTCTCAAGAGGATTTTCAACTGACTGCGCTACGGGGCACTTATCCGGCGAAATTTGTCACGTTAAGTCACAGAGATGTATTGGGAAGTATGATGTCGTTAGGCATACATAGAAAGAAGCTAGGTGATTTGACAATTGCTGAAGGAGAATTTCAAATCATTTGTGATGAGAGTCTAGCTCCTTATTTTCAAATGAATTTGACACAAATTAAAAAAAGTCGTGTATCATTAGAAGAAGTAAAGTTAGATCATATTGTTGTTCCAACTCAAAACTGGGAAATAAAAGAAAGTACTGTTTCATCGGTTCGATTAGACGTCGTCATGAAAGAAATCTACCGGATGTCTAGGCAACAAGCACAAAAAATGATTGAAAAAGAAACAGTCAAAGTGAATCATCAAGTCATACAGCAACCGGCTTATCAACTAGAACCAGGAGATTTAATATCCGTAAGAAATAAAGGAAGAAGTAAGATGATGGAAGTGCTTGGAACAACGAAAAAAGATAAACAGCGAATTAAAACCGCATTGTTAAAATAAATTGCCGAAATGGCAGGATTTTCACCGTTTTTGTCGAAAGTTAACCAGTAATCGGTAGTGAACGTACAATAGGGGGAGATTACATGGCATTAACGCCACTAGATATTCACAATAAAGAGTTTACACGCGGGTTCAGAGGTTATGATGAAGATGAAGTCAATGACTTTTTAGACCTTGTCATCAAGGATTATGAAAAAGTGATCCGCGAAAAGAAATCACTTGAAGATAAACTTTATGAAATGGAAGAGCGATTGAGCCATTTCACGAACATTGAAGAAACGTTGAATCGCTCGATCTTGGTTGCACAAGAATCCGCTGATGAAGTGAAAAGTAATGCGAACAAAGAAGCAAAGCTTATTATTAAAGAAGCAGAGAAAAATGCCGATCGCATTATTAATGATGCTTTAGCTAAATCAAGAAGTACGGCTATGGAAGTCGAAGAGCTTAAAAAGCAAGCTAAAGTATTTCGGACACGTTTGAAAATGCTTGTGGAAGCTCAATTGGATATTATCGACACAAATGATTGGGAGGAATTGTTTGAAATTGATTCTAATCAAGACCAAGAAGAAGAGCCGAGATTGAATCAATATTCTACATCCGAATAATAAATTGAAATCAAATGCTTGACGAATTATTTTTCTTTCCATATAATTTTCATGCAATCAATAAAATATTATTTCCAAACGATGATGGGAAGAGTACTTTATGAAATTGTCCAAAGCGAGCCGGGGAAGGTGTGAGCCTGGTGACTTCACATAAAGGAAAATCATCCCTGAGTTTTCAAGTCGAAAAAGTAGGCTTGAACGTGTTGTTCACGTTACGAACGAACGAGTGGGACAGAAATACTTTTTCTGTTCAATTAGGGTGGTAACGCGAGCTTTCTCGTCCCTTTATAGGGGATGAGAGGGCTTTTTTATTAGCTTTGGAGGAGGAACATAATGAGTTATAAAGATACATTACACATGCCGCAAACGGAATTTCCGATGCGTGGAAATTTACCAAAACGTGAACCAGAAATGCAACAAAATTGGGAAGAACAAAATATCTATCAAAAAGTACAAGAAAGAACAAAAGGTCGACCAAAGTTCATCTTGCATGATGGTCCTCCGTACGCAAATGGTGATTTGCACATGGGCCATGCCTTGAACAAAGTATTAAAGGATATTATTGTTCGACATAAATCAATGAATGGTTATGATGCTCCTTATGTCCCTGGTTGGGATACTCACGGTTTACCGATCGAAGTCGCATTGACAAAAAAGAAAAAAATTAACCGGAAAGAAATGTCTCCAGCGGAGTTTCGTAAACTTTGTGAAGAGTATGCGTTGCAGCAAATTAACAATCAACGAACACAGTTCAAACAAATTGGTGTCCGTGGTGACTGGGATAATCCATATATTACACTTCGACCAGACTTTGAAGCGAATCAAATTAAAGTCTTTGGTGAAATGGCGAAACGTGGATATATTTATAAGGGTAAAAAACCAGTATATTGGTCCCCGTCATCAGAATCTGCACTGGCTGAAGCGGAAATTGAATACCAAGATAAGCGCTCTCCATCAATCTATGTCGCATTTAATGTTACAGATGGAAAAGGTGTACTGGACGGCGATGAGAAATTCGTCATTTGGACGACAACTCCATGGACGATTCCTGCGAACTTGGCGATTGCTGTACATCCCGAACTGACATACGTGTTAGTTGCGGTTAATGGCGAGAAATATATCATTGCAGAAGAATTAATTGACGAAGTCGCTGAAAAGTTGGAATGGAATTCTCCAGAAATTCAGAAGACTTGGAAGGGCTCCGAGCTTGAAAATATTGTAGCTAAGCATCCGTTCTATGATCGAGATTCCTTAGTCATTCTCGGTGATCACGTCACAACAGATGCTGGTACCGGTTGTGTGCATACAGCACCAGGTCACGGTGAAGATGACTTTTGGGTAGCGAAACAATATGGTTTAGAAGCTCTCAGTCCTGTTGATGATAAAGGTGTTTTCACGGATGAAGCGCCAGGCTTCGAAGGTGAATTTTATGATAAAGCAAATAAATCCATTACAGAAAAATTAGAAGAAACAGGTGCATTGTTGCACTTGGAATTTATTACACACTCTTATCCGCATGATTGGCGAACAAAGAAGCCGACAATTTTCCGAGCAACTTCTCAATGGTTTGCTTCCATTAAAGATTTCCGTGATGATATCTTAAGTGAAATCAAAAATGTGAAGTGGCATCCACATTGGGGTGAGACCCGTATGTGGAACATGGTGAAGGACCGTGAAGATTGGTGTATTTCCAGACAGCGAGTTTGGGGTGTACCGATTCCTGTATTCTATGGGGAGACAGGTGAGCCAATTATTACGGATGAAACGATTGAACATGTCGCTGAGTTGTTCCGTGAACATGGTTCGAACGTTTGGTTTGAGCGTGAGGCGAAAGACTTGCTTCCAGCAGGATTTACACACCCTTCAAGTCCAAATGGTGAATTTACAAAAGAAACAGACATTATGGATGTTTGGTTCGATTCTGGTTCTACCCACCAAGGTGTACTTGAAGAAAGAGAAGAATTACAACGCCCCGCTGATTTATACCTTGAAGGTTCAGATCAGTATCGTGGCTGGTTTAACTCCTCTTTATCAACAGCTGTAGCTGTCACTGGTAAAGCACCTTATAAAGGAATTTTGAGTCACGGATTTACACTGGATGGTCAAGGCCGTAAGATGAGTAAGTCCATGGGCAATGTCATTTTACCTTCTAAACTAATGAAACAGTATGGTGCTGATATTCTTCGTTTATGGGTCGCCAGTGCGGATTATTCCGGAGACGTACGTATTTCAGATGACATTATGAAGCAAGTAGCAGAAGTATATAGAAAAATCCGAAATACAATCCGTTTCTTACTTGGAAACTTGCAAGATTTTGATCCAGCAAAAGATGCACTTTCTTATGAGGAGCTAGAAGAAGTCGATCAGTTTATGTATATTCGTCTACAAGAGACGATTGATAAAGTGAAAAAAGCTTACGATGCGTATGATTTCTCTGTTATTTATCATACAATCAGCAATTATGCTACCGTTGATCTAAGTTCATTCTATATGGATTTTGCAAAAGATATTTTATATATTGAAAAAGCTGATCACCCAAGAAGAAGAAGTATTCAAACGGTTTACCATGAAATTGTTGTTAGCTTAACTAAGCTGTTGTCACCAATTCTTTCACATACGATGGACGAGGCTTGGTCTTATATTCCAGGAGTTAATGAAGAAAGTGTTCAGCTAACGGACCTACCGGAAGCGAAGCTCCCTGAAAATGCCGGCACTGTCAAAGAGAAGTGGGCAGCACTGATGGAAGTGCGAGAAGATGTATTGAAAGCATTGGAAGAAGCGCGTGAGGATAAAGTGATTGGTAAATCACTAGAAGCTCTTGTAACAATTGTTCCAAAAGATGAAAAAACCTTTGATCTCTTAAAAGAGACAGAGAACTTGCATCAATACTTCATTGTTTCCGAAGTACGACTAGAGGAAGCTAATCATTTGGCTAAGGCTTACGAGCGTGTATCGGTCGCTGTTGAAGAACATCCAGGCGAAAAGTGTCAGCGCTGCTGGGTATCTACAGAAACAATCGGCAACGATCCAAATTATCCAGATCTATGTGAACGTTGTGCACCAATCGTTGAAGACATGAGAAGTGAATAGTTGCTAGTGAATAACTCCAGCTACTACTTGATCAGTAGCTGGAGTTATATTTATATGCAACTCACATTTTTTATCGAATGCATGATTGTATTGTGCTACAATCAAAGAGTGGAAGGAGCGAATCAAGGTGTTTAAATACTACATACTTGCATTATTTTTAATAGCAATCGACCAAGTGACAAAGTATATAGTTGTTACCAGAATGGAAATAGGTGAGCAACTAGAGTTAATTCCAAACTTTTTGTATTTTACTTCTCATAGAAATAGCGGAGCAGCCTGGGGAATATTGGAAGGGCAAATGTGGTTTTTTTACATCGTTACAATCGTTGTAGTTGGTGTAGTGATTTACTTTATTCAAACAAATCGTGACCAACCGATGCTACAATTGGGTTTCTCTTTTATTCTAGGTGGAGCAATCGGTAATTTCATCGATCGAATTTTATTTCAAGAGGTTGTCGACTTCATCGATGTTTATATTTTTGATTATAATTTTCCGATTTTTAATATCGCAGACTCAGCCTTAACAATCGGAGTAATTCTAATTATCATTCTCATTTTATTTGAAGACTCTAAGGGAAAAGGGAAGATAAAGAATGACTAAACAATCTGTTCTAGTAGAAGAACAATTTCATACAACCCGACTGGACAAGTTATTGACGACATTAAATCCAGAGGAATCACGAAGCCAAATTCAATCGTGGATTAAAGACGGCTTAGTACAAGTAAATGGAAAAAAAGCAAAGACGAATTATCGGTGCCAGCAAGGCGACTTCATCGAATGGGAAATTCCTGAAGAGGAAGTATTCGAATTGAAACCCGAATCAATGGATTTGGATATTCGTTATGAGGATGAACACTTGTTGGTTGTCAACAAACCAAAAGGAATGGTCGTTCATCCAGCTGCCGGGCATTCGGATGGTACGCTTGTAAACGGTTTGATTGCTCATACGGAGCTTTCCGACATTAATGGAGATTTTCGTCCTGGAATCGTTCACCGTTTGGATAAAGATACAAGCGGCCTAATGGTTGTGGCTAAAACGAACGACGCTCATGAAAAGCTTGCAACGATGTTAAGAGAGCGAAATGTTAAACGGCAATATCAAGCCATTGTCCATGGAGAAATTGAACATGAATTAGGTACCATTGAAGCGCCGATCAGCAGAGATCCGAGTGACCGCAAACGAATGGCTGTCGTTGATCATGGAAAAGAAGCGATAACCCATTTCCGAGTCCATGAACGCTTTCCGAATTACACTCATGTCGTTTGCGATTTGGAAACAGGCCGGACACACCAAATACGTGTTCATTTTAAATACATCGGTTTTCCGATTGTCGGAGATCCCAAATACGGTCAAAGAAAGACGTTGGATACAGAAGGACAAGCTTTACATGCTAGACGATTAGAGTTCAATCACCCGATTACGTCAGAGAAAATTATTGTGACAGCTGATGCTCCGGCTATTTTTAAAGAGACTTTGAAGGAAATTGATCGGAGACCTTGACTTTTTTTCATAAGCGAGTAAAATTAACGTTAAGTATAATGAACCTTTAAGAATGGTCCTGTGAGATCAGCAAGGTGACGGATAAACCTACACAAAATTTTTTGTGCGGTGAAAAATCCTCTTTTGTCATCTTGTGGCAAAAGAGTTTTTTTATGTCTTAAAGCCGTCGAAGTTCTTTATTTTGAGGTGAATAGGAAGGGGGAAGAATCTATGAACGAAAAAACAAAAATATTAGACGATGCAGCGATCTCTCGAGCAATTAAACGAATCTCTCATGAAATCCTAGAAAAAAACAAAGGTACTGAAGATCTTTTACTTGTTGGAATTAAAACAAGAGGGACTCCTTTAGCGAATCGAATTCAGCAACAAATAAAGGAAATTGAGGGAGTAGATGTCGAGACTGGAGAGCTAGACATCTCACTTTACCGAGATGATTTATCGAATAAAGACACGCAGGATGAAGCAACGGTTAACCAGACAAATATTACATCAACAGTCCAAGGAAAGAAAGTTGTTTTACTCGATGACGTTCTTTATACTGGCCGAACAGTAAGAGCCGCGATGGATGCAGTCATTGACCTCGGTCGTCCTAAGACTATTCAATTGGGCGTATTGGTCGATCGAGGTCACCGCGAATTACCTATTCGAGCTGATTATGTCGGTAAAAACATCCCTACTGCAACAAATGAAGTGATCAAAGTGAAGTTGTCTGAAGTCGATGAACAAGATGAAGTAAGCATTTATGAATAAATGAAACATGTTGAAACAATGAAAATGAAAGACCTTTAAATCTCAGTCCAGAGAGGCTGGCAAGGTCGCATAAGGAAACGTATGCGGAATCCGTATGACGTCTACCCTCTTTGCGACCAGCAGAGAGTTTTTTTATGGTCAAAATTACAGGTCGGAGGGGTAAAACGATGTCAAATCAAGAAAAAGTATTAGATATTCACGATGTACCTAAATGGAACCAGTGGTTAATTCTTAGCTTGCAACACATATTCGCTATGTTCGGAGCAACAATTCTCGTACCATTTTTAACGGAAATGCCACCAAACGTAGCGCTGATTACTAGTGGATTAGGAACACTTGCTTATATCTTTATAACGAAGGGAAGAATACCAGCATACTTAGGGTCTAGTTTTGCTTTCATCGCACCGATTATTGCTGCAAGTATGGCTGATGGACTTGCTGGAGCGATGGTAGGTGCATTCCTCGCAGGGATTGTATACGGGGTAGTTGCTTTATTGATTTCAATCAGCGGTGTAAATTGGTTACTGTATCTTTTACCACCTGTTGTTGTAGGACCAGTTATTATGGTCATCGGACTTGGACTAGCACCAACAGCTATTGAAATGGCAATGTATGATGATGAAGGAAATTATAGTACAACTTATATATTAATTGCACTTATAACATTGGGAATCACAGTAATCGCATCGATTTTCTTTAAAGGATTTTTCAACTTAATCCCGATCTTAATCGGAATTGTTGGTGGTTATGTTTCTGCGTTATTTATGGGAGCAGTTGATACAACAAATTTACAGGCAAGCTGGAATGAGTTAACATCCAGTTCCTCTATTGGGGAATTTTTTGGAGCATTAATAGCTAAACCTGATTTTCTAATCCCGTTCGTTGATTATGCGCCAACGGATGTGCTGAGCTTGTCTATTGTCGCAATCATGGTACCTGTTGCTCTTGTAACCATTACGGAACATATCGGAGATCAAATGGTTCTGTCAAAAATCGCTGAGCGCAATTTTTTAAAGAACCCTGGTTTGCATAAATCGATTTTAGGTGATGGGGTGGCAACAATCATCGCTTCTGTACTAGGTGGTCCGCCTAATACGACTTATGGTGAAAATATCGGCGTTCTGGCCATTACACGCGTATTCAGTGTGTTTGTCATCGGAGGAGCAGCCGTTTTAGCCATCACCTTTGGCTTTATTGATCTCGTTTCCGTTTTAATCGAATCTATACCGACCCCAGTAATGGGCGGGGTATCAATTCTATTATTCGGGATTATAGCATCAAGTGGACTACGCATGTTAATCGACAATCAAATTGACTTAGGGAAGAAACGGAATTTAATAATCTCCTCTGTCATTCTTGTCATTGGAGTCGGTGGTGCTTTCATTCAAATTAACGAAAACGTACAAATTGCAGGAATGGCACTTGCAGCAATTATCGGAGTAATTTTAAACCTAATCTTACCTGGAAGAGACGAAGTTCAAGACACAGAGGGAATGTTCGAAGTCAAGGATAATAATAAAAAGTCAGAAAAAGTAAGTTGAAAATGAAGAAATCTGTTTGAAGAAATTCATATTGGGATGCATGCCGAAGTGATACGCATCCCCGTATGAATTTTTTGAATTGAATACGCTCAGCACGTCGAGCCGCCCGACGAACGTATGCAGCCGCCCAACAAACGGTTGCAGCCGCCCGACGAACGGTTCCAGCCACCCGACAGGCGCGTCCAGCCGCCCGACAAACGGTTCCAGCCGCCCGACGAACGCTTGCAGCCGCCCGACAAACGGTTCGAGCCACCCGACAGGCGCGTCCAGCCACCCGACAAACGGTTGGAACCATCCGATAACCAATTCAAGCCACCTATTACTCGAATACTGTTTTATAATTCTTTCATTCTTAATTTCTCAATTTCGCTTTCAACAGGTGTTACATAAACCGTCTGTTGGTTGTCATACGTGACGAATCCTGGTTTTGCACCATTTGGTTTTCGGACGTGTTTCACTTTTGTGTAATCTACCGGCACAGAGGAAGAGTGTTTCGATTTGCTGTAAAAAGCTGCAATCGTCGCAGCTTCTACAATCGTTTCTTCGCTTGGACTCGATGATTTAATAATGACATGTGAACCGGGTATGTCTTTTGTGTGTAACCAGATATCTTCTTTATCTGCTTGACGGTTCGTTAAGTATTCGTTTTGTTTATTGTTTCGTCCAACATAGATCTCTGTACCATCTGTCGCTTGGAAACGATCAAAATGAATAACTTTCTTCTTTTTCTTTTTGTTTTTCGTAGATTTTCTCTTTAAATAGCCTTCATCTTCAAGCTCAGCTCGGATATCTTCCAGATCTTCTTCACGAGCATCTTCAAGCTGTTGAATCAACCGATCCAAGTAATCGATTTCTGTTTCAGCTTTTTCAATTTCTTGTGTAACAACTTCTTTTGATTTTTTTAGTTTCTGATACTGTTTAAATAATTGTTGTGCATTTTCACTGGCTGATTTATTCGGGTTTAACTCAATTGAGATTTCTTTTTGATCTGGATCATAATAATCAATTACCGTAACTTGACTGTCGCCAGGTTTTACAAGATGCATATGAGCAGTCAGTAATTCACCATATTTTTGGTATTGTTCAGCATCTTCAGCTTTTTTCAATGTTTGTTGCTGCTTTTTAATTTTTCGTTCGTTTTTGCTTCGTTCATTTTTAAGTAAACGCATGATATCGTACGTCAATCCCTTGACACGATCACGTTCAGCTTTTCCTTGATAAAAAGTATCGAGCATCTCACTGACTGTTTCGTATGAGGTAGTCGGTTCTTCTAGCTGTACGTTTTTCAACACATGAAAATCTTCCTTTTGACCACGTCCTATATGTGGATAAAAATCGTTCTCCATTAATTGAGTTTGAAATCGTTCAAAAACTTCAATATATTTCTTTTCATCTCCTAGATAAGCGAGATTTGCAATCGATTGACTAACCAAAGGAGAAACGCCCATCAGAATAGATAGGATCTGACGGTCAATTTTACCTGTATTAAAGTCTAGTTTTTTGACAAACTCTGCTGGGTCAAGCTTTAACGGATTGATCTTGCCTTGATCAGGTGGAAAGATATACGTTTGGCCAGGTAACAGTGCCCGGTATCGATTTTGTGAAAATCCAATATGTTTCATGGATTCAAGGATTACATTTCTACTCGGATCGACTAACAAGATGTGACTATGTTTGCCCATTAATTCAATGTACAAGTCGTAATCTAGCGAGTCACCAATTTCATCTTTGCTTGTTACTCTGATTTTAATGATTCGTTCCATACTAATTTGCTCAACAGATTTAATGAAACCTGAACCTAAGTATTTTCTTAATACCATGCAGAACAATGGTGGTTCTTTTGGGTTCGTATATTTCTCATTTGTTAAATGAACCCGAGCATAATTCGGGTGCACAGAGAGTAATAAGTTTTTATTTTGACCATTTTTTCGAACAGTAATGATTAATTCATGTTCGGTTGGTTGATGAATCTTTGTCATGCGTCCAGTGACTAATTCAGTTGAAAGTTCTTCGACTAACGCGTAAGTGACGATTCCGTCTAATGGCATAAAAAAACACCTCTTTTCTTTCAATAGTGTATCATGAACAATGGCTGAATAGAATGTGTGAGCCTTTGTAGAACAAAATTAATAATGTTGTATAACTGCATCAAATGTAAAATTGAAAACAATCATCACTCGAAACAGTTGAAAAACTCTTTTCATTAGTGCAAGAATAATAAGAGATGAAAAAGGTAAGGTGATTCAAATGATTAAAAGTATGACAGGTTATGGTCGCTTTGTTTCACATAATCAAAAAAGACAAATCACCATCGAAGTAAAAACAATCAATCATCGTTATTTAGACATTTCATGTAAAATTCCTCGTGAGCTTTATCCATACGAAAATGAATTGAAAAAACAAATGAAAGCCGAGTTGAGCAGGGGAAGAGTCGATGTCTACATAGCTTGCAATGGAGAACAACTGACAGACAAAAAAATGCAAGTAGATTGGGATCTATTTGATCAATATCTTAGAAGCATCGAAGCCATTCAAGAGAAAGGAAATATACAAGGCTCTCTATCTATCGAACATATTCTTTCTATGGAAAATTTATTTTATATCGAAGAACCTGATGTATTAGATGAGCAACTGCTGAAGACAATCAAAGATGGTATGCAAGAAGCACTTCAGCAGGTCATAGAGATGCGGACTACTGAAGGTGAAGCGATTCAAAAAGATTTCATCAACCGTATTCAGTCATTGAAAAGCTATACAGTCCAATTAGAGGAGCATGCGAAACGGTTAGAAACAGAACAATTCAATTCTTTGAAAGAGAAATTAGAAAAGATGCTTGAAGGGCAAGGTATCGATGAAGCACGAATTGTTCAAGAAGCCGCTATTCAAATAGAAAAAGCGGATATAGCAGAAGAATTGACGAGACTTCATTCACATATCGAACAATTTTTAGAAGCGCTAGATAAGAACGGGTCAATTGGTCGTAAGCTTGATTTCATCGCACAAGAGTTGTTAAGAGAAGTGAATACGATCGCTTCAAAATCAATTCTCTCTGAAGTTAGCCGAATAGCTGTTGAAATGAAGAGTGAAATAGAGAAAATCAAAGAGCAGGTACAAAATATAGAATAGAATTTGAGTTTTTAGTTGTTTTTAGCGTATAATAGGTATATTCACAAAAAATACAAGAGGATATATTGAACTAGTTAGGGGAGTAGAGAATGAATCTGAAACTGATTAATATTGGATTTGGTAATGTTGTGTCAGCAAACCGAATCATTTCCATCGTTTCACCAGAGTCGGCTCCAATTAAACGAATTATTACTGTCGCAAGAGATGAAAATAAACTTGTTGATGCAACATATGGTCGTCGGACGAGAGCGGTTATCGTTACAGATAGCGATCATGTTATTCTATCTGCTGTTCAGCCAGAAACAGTCGGTGGACGAATTGATAATGACGATATGAACGGAGATAATTAGGAGGAACGTTTGTGGAAGATGAAAAAGGAATCCTGTTTATTCTATCCGGTCCATCCGGTGTAGGAAAAGGAACGGTCAGAAAAGCTTTATTTGAACAAGATCCCGCATTGCAATATTCAATTTCTGTTACAACCCGTAAACCGCGAGTCGGTGAAACAAACGGTGTGGATTACTTCTTTAAGAGTAAAGAAGAAGTCGAGGAAATGATTGAGCAAAATGAACTAATTGAGTATGCTGAGTATGTAGGAAATTATTATGGAACACCGAAAGCTTATGTGGAAGAAACACTTAAAGCGGGTAAGGATGTATTTTTAGAAATTGAAGTGCAAGGTGCCATGCAGGTAAAGAAAAACTTTCCTGAAGGTGTCTTTATCTTTCTGTTCCCACCAAGTTTAGAGGAACTAAAAAACAGAATTATCGATCGTGGTACAGAGACGGAAAATTTAGTGAAGAATCGCTTGTTGGAAGCTAAAAAAGAAATTGATATGATGGATGAATACGATTATGTCGTCGTGAATGATCAAGTGAAAAAAGCTGTTTCACGTATTCAATCAATTGTCGTGAGTGAACATTGCAAGAGAGAGCGAGTTTCTAAACAATATAAAAAAGCATTAGGAAGGGTGGATTTGTAATGCTCGAACCATCTGTAGATAACTTATTGAAAAAAATCGATTCTAAATATGCAATCGTAACAATTGCCGCACAACGCGCTAGAGAACTTCATCAAAAGGAAAACTATATGGTTGAAAATCCAACATCTAAAAAATGGGTTGGAATTGCACTGGAAGAAATTCTAGATGAAAAATTGACAGTCAAACAGTAAGACGATTGATAGACCCGGCTTCTCATTTACAAGAGAAGTCGGGTTTTTTGATGGAATATCATCTAGTGGAAACAGATATTCGATTCACGTATAATTGTAATAGTTTCTAAAGAACGCATACTGAAATGAGTTCTTTTATCTAATTGTTCCAAGACGTTATGATAGAAGTACAATAATGTTCTTCATGTACGGTATAGACTGTTGATTAAGATGATGATTCTAAAGCTTAATTGAATCGTATATAAACGGAGGTTATCACATGTTAAATGGAAAAAAGGTTCTGTTAGGTGTTTCCGGCGGTATCGCTGCCTACAAAGCGTGTGCATTAACAAGTAAGTTAGTCCAACAGGGAGCCGATGTTAAAGTAATTATGACAGAAGGTGCAACAGAATTTGTCCAACCGCTTACCTTCCAAGCGTTATCGAGAAATCCGGTTTATACGGATGCATTTGATGAAAAAAATCCTGAGAAAATTGCCCATATTGACTTGGCAGACTGGTCAGATCTTATTATATTGGCACCAGCTACGGCCCATTTACTGGGCAGAATAGCGAATGGTCTAGCTGATGACATGTTGACCACTACGCTGTTGGCGGCAACGTCACCTGTTTACGTTGCACCTGCGATGAATGTTCATATGTATGCTCATCCATCTGTCAAAAAGAATTTAATTGAACTTGAAAAAATGGGCTACCGTTTTATTGAACCAGGGGACGGCTATTTGGCATGTGGTTATGTAGGAAAAGGCCGCTTGGAAGAACCAGAACGCATTATTGAAGTCATTAATAACCATGAAAAAAAGACAGAAGTGATGAAAGGTAAAAAAGTTCTAATTACAGCAGGACCTACGCAAGAAATCATTGATCCGGTCAGATTTTTTACAAATCACTCATCTGGAAAGATGGGCTATGCCTTAGCTCAAGCAGCAAAGGATCTCGGAGCTGAAGTCACTCTCATATCTGGACCAGTTTCCTTAGCTAAAATTGCAGGTATCCGAACCATTGATGTGCAGTCAGCAGATGAAATGTATCAAGCTGTAATAAAAGAATTCCCTGAACAAGATTTAGTCATTAAGTCAGCAGCAGTAGCAGATTATCGTCCAAAGCAAACTTCTGATCAAAAGCTGAAGAAAAAAGATGGTGACCTTGTCATTGAACTTGAACGTACCCAAGACATTTTAGCAACACTAGGTAAAGAAAAAACGAATCAATATTTGGTTGGGTTTGCTGCGGAGTCAGAACAACCATTGACATATGGAAAAGAAAAGTTAAAACGCAAACAACTCGATGCCATTGTCATTAATGAAATCGGTTTTCAAAAAGGATTTCAATCAGATCACAATGAAGTTGTTTTTTATACAAAGGATGAAGAAGAACACCGGATTCCTTATGCAACGAAGAAAGAAATTGCAGAAAAATTGATGCAATTAGTTAATCGAAAAATGACGGAGGAATAAGCATGGCGGTAGCAAAGGTCGTCATCGATGTTGCAGCAGCAGCAATCGATTCTTTATTTGACTATGAGATCCCAGAAAATCTAGAAGGTAGTGTGCAACCAGGAGTTCGTGTCATCGTGCCATTTGGACCACGAAAAGTAATGGGATTTGTAACTGAACTGACAAATGGAAGTCAGTTTGAATCATTAAAAGAGATTATTAGTGTTATGGATCACACACCTGTTTTGACGAACGAATTACTCGATTTGTCTAAGTGGTTACAAGAGGAAACTTTGTGCTATCGAATTTCCGCTATGCAAGCAATGCTACCGGCAGCTTTTAAGGCAAAGTATAAAAAGGAAGTTTGGTTGTTGGCCGATGAAGACGAACTTCCTGATGTTTGGAAGATTGCTGCAGAAGGACGAGAAGTATTTCCTTTTGAAGAGCTAGAAAAACATCAAATACCTGCAAGCCAAGTAACTAGGATGGTCCAAGAAGGACTCATTGATGTGAAATATAGCGTGAAAGGCAAGAATCGGATAAAAAAGGACACATATATCGAATTGGCTGTCGGTGAACATGAGTTGCTATTAGCGATTGAAGACTTAGGTAGCCAAGCGAAGAAGCAACGGTTAATATTAGAATTTTTTTCAAAAAAACCACAGCCGATTTTACTGAATGACTTAATAAAAAAGCTACAAACGACGAAAAGCCCGATAGATCAACTGATCGATAAGCGGATTTTAAAACGTGTGAAAAAAGAAGTCTATCGGGATCCTTATCAAAAAAATACGACCGAACGAACTAAACCGTTATCGCTGACCGAACAACAACAATCAGCGATTGAACCGATTCATACTTCGATTGATGAAAAAAGGCATGAAGTATTCCTATTGCATGGTGTGACAGGTAGTGGGAAAACAGAAATCTACTTGCAATCCATTCAGCGGGTAATGGATGAAGGAAAAGAAGCGATTGTGCTTGTACCAGAAATCTCTCTCACTCCCCAAATGGTAACTCGGTTCAAGGAACGATTTGGTGGAGAAGTAGCCGTTTTACATAGTGCGCTATCCCAAGGTGAAAAGTATGATGAATGGCGAAAAATCCAACGAAAAGAAGTAAGTGTTGTTGTTGGTGCGCGGTCAGCTGTGTTTGCTCCTTTTGAAAATTTAGGCATTATTATTATTGATGAGGAACATGAGACAAGCTATAAACAAGAAGATTATCCAAAGTATCATGCGCGTGAAGTGGCAAAATATCGAGGACGTGTACACCAATGTCCCGTTGTTTTAGGAAGTGCAACACCGACGTTGGAGTCTTACGCAAGAGCCTCAAAAGATGTCTATACATTACTTGAGCTAAAAGATCGTGTGAATGATCAAGATCTTCCGCGCATTGAAATCGTTGATATGCGAACAGAGTTGGAAAAAGGAAACCGCTCGATGTTTTCTGAATCATTGACCGAGAAAATTCAAGACCGTTTAGATAAAAATGAACAAATCGTTCTACTGTTGAATCGTAGAGGATATTCATCGTTTGTCATGTGCCGAGAATGTGGCGAAACGATACAATGTGAACACTGCGATATTTCGATGACATACCATCAAAGACAACATAAATTGAAATGTCATTACTGTAATGCAGAACGGGGTATGCCAAAAACTTGTCCGAATTGCGAAAGTGATGCGATCCGATTTTTCGGAACAGGGACACAAAAAGTAGAAGAGGCATTGAAAACTCAGTTTGAAAAAGCACGTGTCATTCGAATGGATGTGGACACGACATCGAGAAAAGGAGCTCATGAGAAATTACTTGGCCAATTCGGACGTGGTGAAGCGGATATATTACTTGGAACCCAAATGATTGCCAAAGGACTCGACTTTAAGAATGTGACACTTGTTGGTGTAATTGCAGCCGATTCAATGCTTCATTTGCCAGACTTTCGTGCAAGTGAACGTTCATTTCAATTATTGACTCAGGTCAGTGGCCGGGCAGGACGTCATGAATTACCTGGAGAAGTGGTCGTCCAAACCTACACGCCGGATCATTATTCCGTCGTATTGGCAAGTGAATACGATTTTGAAGGTTTTTTTCAGCGAGAAATGAACTTTCGAAAACAGGTTGGTTATCCACCATATTACTTTATGGTATTGATTAATTTATCGCATGAAAATCACGTACAAGTGAATCAAATGGCCAATGAGCTAGCCAACGAGTTAGCCAAAAATTTATCACAAGAGTCGATTTTGTTAGGCCCAACTCCGTCGCCAATGCTACGGATTAAGGATCGCTATCGTTATCAATGCATGATAAAATATAAGCGAAAAGAAGAAGTTGATTACGCTCTACGAAGTGTATTAGAACACTTTAAAAAAGAAGTGAATCAAAATAAACTTCAAATGACGATTGATTTTGATCCATACTACTTTATGTAAATGAGTAAGAATAGACTTGAAGAGGAGTATTATATGACGAAAAAAATTGTGTTTATGGGTACACCCGATTTTAGTGTTCCTATATTGAAGATGTTAATTGATTCAGATTACGATGTAGTAGCAGTCGTTACTCAACCGGATAAACCGAGAGGAAGAAAACGACAAATGACACCTTCTCCGGTGAAGGCGTTTGCCTTGGAACATAGTGTGCCGGTTATTCAACCGGTAAAGATTCGAACAGATTTTGAGGAAATTTTACAATACGAACCTGACCTTATTGTTACAGCTGCCTACGGACAAATTTTACCGAAAGAATTATTAGATGTACCTCCTTTTGGTTGTATTAATGTACATGCTTCCTTGCTTCCTGAGTTACGTGGTGGAGCGCCGATTCACTACGCCATCATGCAAGGCAAAAAAGAAACAGGCGTTACCATTATGTATATGGCGGAAGGAATGGATACGGGCGATATGATTAGTCAAGAGGCTATTCCAATCGAAGAGAACGATCACACCGGAAGTCTTCATGATAAGTTATCGATTGTTGGGGCAGGCTTATTGAAAAAAACCTTACCAGCAATATTCTCAAATGAAGTGAAAGCGACACCACAGAATCATGAAAATGCGACTTATGCATATACGATTAAACGTGAAGAAGAGAAAATAGATTGGCAAAAGACGCAAGAAGAAATCTATAACCATATCCGTGGTCTTCACCCATGGCCAGTCGCCTATACAACTTACAAAGATCAAACGATAAAGATTTGGTGGGCTGAAAAGGTCGAACAAACTTCAAATGGAAAACCAGGTGAAATCCTTCGAGTTGAAGATGGATTATTCATCGGAACAGCTGATGGAAAGCAACTGAACATAACAGAGCTTCAGCCTGCAGGAAAAAAACGTATGAAAACAGAAGATTTTTTGCGTGGCAGTAAGGATTACTTCACAGTAGGTGAGCAGTTAGGATGATAAGATGAAGAACGTGCGAGAAATTTCACTGGATCTATTGCTGAAAGTCGGCGACCAAGGTGGATTCAGCCACTTGTTGATCAATCAAGCGATACAAAAGAATCAGCTTAGTCAAGAAGACAAAAACTTGATGACAGAACTCGTTTACGGCAGTCTGCAATGTAAGCTGACGCTTGAGTATTTTATAAATCATTTTACGAAAAACAAAAAGACGGATTCATGGGTATCATGGTTGCTCATTTTATCGTTTTATCAAATGATTTATTTGGACAGAGTACCAGATCATGCAGTCATCAATGAAGCAGTGAAAATTTCTAAAAGACGTGGACATAAAGGTATTTCTGGATTTGTTAATGGTGTACTTCGAAACTTGCAACGACAAGGACCGCCTGATATTAAAAATATTCAAGACCGAGTGAAAAGACTATCCATCCAAACAAGTCATCCAACTTGGTTGGTCAAACGATGGATTGATGCATATGGATATGACACAACGGAGCAGATGTGCTGGTCTAATATTGAACGTAAAAATGTTTCTGTTCGTGTTCATCCATTGCGTACGACAAGAGAAGAAGCTTTGTCGATTCTTTCTGAGGAAAATATTGAGGCAAGACCGTCTGACTTGTCTGAACAAGGACTCGTCATCAATTCTGGCAATATATTAAATAGCCACTTATTTCCTGATCAGTTAACGATTCAAGATGAAACTTCTATGCTCGTATCTGAAATGGTCAACCCTTTACCTGGAATGACTGTCCTTGATGCTTGCAGTGCGCCAGGAGGAAAAACGACGCACATGGCCGAAAAAATGAATAATGAAGGCGTTATCTATGCGTATGATTTACATGATAAGAAGATAAAGCTAGTAGAAGAAAGAGCTAAGCAGCTAGGTTTATCGATGATTGAAACAGAAGCGTTGGATAGCCGTCAATTGCCGAATCGTTTTGAAGCGTTCAGTTTCGACCGAATCCTTTTGGATGCACCATGCTCTGGTCTTGGTGTCCTACGAAGTAAACCAGATATTAAATACGCAAAGAAGGAAGAAGATATTTTATCGCTGGCTAAGATTCAGAAAGAGTTATTACAAGCAGTTCTACCTTTATTAAAGCAAGATGGTAAACTTGTTTATAGTACTTGCACGGTAGATCGTAAAGAAAATGATGAACTCATTGCACAAGTGATGGAAGAAACAGATGAATTTGAGATTGATCAAATGTTTTTTGAAGAATTACCTGAGTCTTGTAAAGACTTATCCGGCTTAACACCTTTTGGTTTACAACTATTTCCTCATGATTTTGCTGCCGATGGTTTCTTTATCACGCGAATTAAACGAAAAAAATGATAGTAAAATGAGTAAGATATGAGAAATGAGGTGCAGAAATGACTGCATATTTTAAATCAGACCGAGGAAAAGTACGTTCAATCAATGAGGATGCCGGTGGGGTTTTTAAACATCCTACAGGTCAACTTCTCATTGTAATTGCAGATGGAATGGGTGGACATAATGCTGGTGATGTGGCTAGTCAAATGGCCGTGTCCCAGTTACATAAAAAATGGGATGAGACATCAAAGATTTCATCCATTGAAGTTGCGAGCACATGGTTAGAACAAACGATTCAAGAAGCTAATCAAAAAATCTTGAACTATGCTAAAGAAAATGTAGATTGTGAAGGAATGGGGACAACCTTAACTGCTGCAATTATCTTTAATAATGAAGTTGCTGTTGGACATATCGGTGATAGTCGGCTTTATACAATTAATCATCAAGAAGTCGTCCAGCAGACAGAGGACCATTCTTTTGTTCATGAGTTAGTTCGTAGTGGCCAATTAACGATGGAAGAAGCTGAAGTTCATCCTAAGAAGAATGTTTTAACCCAAGCGGTCGGAACAGAAGAATCTTTGGATGTGCAATTACACACCTTCTCACTTAACGAAGACAAACCCTATCTTTTTTTATGTACGGACGGGTTAACGAACAAAGTTTCCGAGAAGGAAATTCAGGAAGTCATTTTGCAAGATCGTAAAACGGAAGATAAGCTTGATGAACTAATTCAATTGGCAAACGACCGTGGCGGCGAAGATAACATATCTTTGCTGTTATGGGTAGATGACGGGGACGAAGAAGGTGTTTCAACGTGTTAACAGGAAAAATCCTAAACGAACGATATAAAATTTTGCATACAATTGGCGGAGGCGGAATGGCAAACGTCTATCTAGGTGAAGATTTAATCTTGAACAGGGAAGTTGCCATTAAAGTCTTGAAGATGGAGTATTCCAACAACAATGAGTTTATCGAACGATTCAGAAGAGAAGCGGAATCAGCCATAAGCTTATCGAATGATCATATCGTCAATATATTCGATGTGGGAGAAGAAAATAATGTTTATTATATGGTTATGGAATATGTTGAGGGTCATACATTAAAGGAACATATTCAAAATAATGGCCCGTTATCTGCATCAGATGCAGTCGCGATCATGCTCCAACTGACATCTGCATTATCTCACGCACACACGAACGGAATCATCCACCGCGATGTCAAACCACAAAATGTCTTAATGGATCAGTATGGTAATGTGAAAATTACGGACTTTGGTATTGCACGCGCGCTTAGCTCCACACAGTTGACGAAAACGAATGACGTACTCGGTTCTGTTCATTATTTGTCTCCGGAGCAAGCTAGAGGTGGAACGGCAACAAAGAAATCAGATATTTATTCACTTGGCATTGTATTGTTTGAATTGTTGACCGGAAGATTGCCTTTTTCTGGTGAATCAGCTGTTTCAGTAGCATTAAAACATATGCAAACAGAGACACCTTATGTAAGAAGTTTCCAACCAAGTGTTCCTCAAAGCCTAGAAAATGTCGTGTTGAAAGCGACCGCAAAAAATCCACTTCACCGTTATCAATCAATTGATGAAATGGAAAGTGATTTGAAAACAGTATTGAATACAGACCGTCAAGACGAAGAACGGTTTATCCCTCCGGTTGAAGAGGGAGAAGATACTAAAGTGATGCCAGTGGTTCCTCCAAATATGAAGTTTGAAGAGGAAGACGGAAAAACAATCGTCAATTCCGAGCAACAAGCAAAAGACAAACCGAATAAAAAATCAAAAAAATGGATGATATTTTTAATTTCATTCAGTGCACTCGTTGTAATCGCAGCAATCATCGCTCTGTTTGTTTTACCGAAAATGTTGATTCCTGATGATATAGAAATTCCAGATGTTGCTGGCAAAACATATGAAGAAGCCTTCAGTGAATTGACTGACTTGGGTTTGGAAGTTGAACGAGATACAGTGTATGATGAAGAGATTGAAGAAGGCCTCGTTGTCAAAACTTCACCACGTGCAGGTAATACGGTGAAGGAAGGTGCGACAGTTACTATTGTGACAAGTATGGGGCAAGAAAAAATAGAATTCCCAGATTATGTCGGCAGTTCGTTTGAACAAACTAAAAAACTTCTTGAATCAAACGGTTATCAGGAAGTAATCGGATATCGGAAGGACTCTGACAAGCCGGAAGGGGAAATTATTGCTCAAATTCAACCTGAGCCAGGGGAAGAAATCATTCCGGAAAATACAAGGGTTATTTTTGATGTCAGTAACGGGCCGCCTACTGTAAGCCTTCAATCTGTTGAAGGATGGTCGCTTGAAGATGTACAAGACTATGCAAAAACAAATAATTTATCCTTAGTAACCGAGGAAGAATTTTCAGACGATGTGCGTGAAGGTAGAATAATACAACAAAGCCCTAGCTCGAACACAGAGCTGGAAGTAGGGGATGAATTCCGTGTCGTCGTTTCTAAAGGACCGGATTTGAAACCAGTGACGAAGACTGAAACTTTTGAAGTTGTATATGACCCACCTGAGAGTGAACAAACACCAGACAACAACGAAAACAGTGAAGATGAAAATAGTGAAAATGATTCTTCAAATGATCCGATTGGGCAAGAAGTCGTCATTTATATTGGCGATGCCAACAGAAACATTAATAATGTTTTTCATGAAGAAACAATCTATGCTGATACGACGTATGAGATTGAATTGACGGTTAATCCGGGTGAAAAGGCTAGCTACCGTGTCGTAAGAGATGGGGAAACGTATATCGAACAATCGGTTCCTTATGAAGAATAAAGAAAGGGTGAACAGATGAAGGAAGGAAGAATCATCAAAGCGTTGAGTGGTTTTTATTATGTACTCTCCGGAGATCAGTTGATTGAGTGTAAAGGCAGGGGTTTATTCAGAAAACAAAAAATTACGCCACTCGTCGGTGATCGTGTCAAAGTTGAAGTTCAAGCGGATGGGACAGGGACAATCGTTTCTGTTGATGAACGCATCAATGAGCTCATTCGTCCGCCAGTTGCCAATATCGATCAAGCTGTGATTGTTAATTCACTCGCAGAACCAGACTTTAGCCCATTGTTACTCGATCGATTTTTGGTGCTTATTGAACATAAAGAAATTAAACCATTGATTATTTTAACGAAAACCGACTTAGTCAAGGAATCGAAACAAGAGTCGATTGATCAATTTATGAGTGATTATCGTTCACTCGGCTATGATTTATTGACGTTTTCAAAAGACGATCCGGCCAATACAATCTATGAAGCTGTCCAGCCTCATTTAGCAGACAAAATTAGTGTCATTGCTGGGCAGTCCGGTGTCGGTAAATCCACTTTTTTAAATGTGCTTGATGTTTCTTTACAACTGGAAACCGGAGATATTTCGAAAAGCCTCGGTCGAGGTAAGCATACGACAAGACATGTAGAATTGTTCTCAATAGCCGGGGGATTAATTGCTGATACACCAGGATTTAGTTCACTTGAATTCTCTGAGATTGAATTAGATGAATTACGCTATTGTTTTCCTGAATTCGTCGAATTGCAAGATGAATGCAAGTTTCGGGGCTGTATGCATATGAAAGAACCCAAATGTGCAGTGAAAGCTGCGGTGGATACAGGAGATATTCCTGCGTTTAGATACAAACATTACAAAACTTTTTATGAAGAAATTAACTCTAGAAAGCCGAGGTATTAATCTATGGTTAAAATAGCACCTTCTATTCTTTCAGCTGATTTCGCTAAATTAGGGGAAGAGATTAAAGAAGTAGAGTCTGCAGTAGATTATATTCATGTCGATGTAATGGACGGTCATTTCGTGCCGAATATTACCATTGGACCATTGATTGTCGATGCCATTCGACCAGTTACCGATTTACCATTAGATGTACACTTAATGATTGAGAATCCAGAACACTATATCCAAGCGTTTGTCGATGCGGGTGCTGATATTATCACCGTACATCAGGAAGCTTGTCCACACCTTCATAGAGTCGTCCAGCAAATTAAACAAGCCGGTGTCAAAGCAGGCGTCGTCATTAACCCAGCAACTCCTGTTGAATCGATTGAATACGTACTGGAAAACGTAGATCTTGTGTTGGTCATGACTGTCAACCCAGGTTTTGGAGGACAGTCATTTATTCCAAGCGGACTAAATAAAATAAAGCAACTTTTTGATTTACGTTCTGAGCATGGTTATTCATATGAAATTGAAGTGGACGGTGGCGTTAATCAAGATACTGCAAAACAATGCATTGATGCAGGAGCTGATGTTTTGGTCGCTGGAAGTGCAATTTTCAACAAAGAAAACCGTATAGAAGCCATCAAAGCCATTAAAGAGTCGTTGTGATTTTGTATGAGTAACTCTTTGCAAATAGGAATTGTTGCAGGCGGACCGGTAGAAAAAATCCCGAATTTTGACGATTATCCATGGATCAATTTTTGGATTGGTGTCGATCACGGAGCTCTTTATCTAGCTAAACGTCAAATGGAAATTGATTTGGCTATCGGTGATTTTGATTCGATTTCTCAAGTAGAACATGAAACCATTCAAGCACATGCAAAGACGTTCAAACAATTTCCTGCTGATAAAGATTATACAGATTTAGAATTAGCCATCGATGAATCGATTGATTTAAAAGCGAGTAATGTATGGATTTTCGGTGCGACAGGTGGCCGTTTAGATCATGCTTGGGTTAATATGTTTTTGCTTAAAAAGCTTGCTCAAGTAAATATTGCGGCCAAACTCGTCGACCGACAAAATCAACTGTCACTTCATTATCCAGGTACTTATTCTATAGAAAAAGAGCAACAATACCCTTATGTTTCATTCCTTTCCATTACCGAGCAAGTAGAAGACTTAACATTAGAAGGTTTCCGGTACAATCTCGACGGTGAAACGATAACATTTGGATCCTCGTTTACCGTTTCGAATGAATGCATTGAAAAAAAGTGTACTTATTCATTTAGTAAGGGCATATTATTAGTTATAAAGAGTCGGGATTAAGCAGGAATGTGGATCGGTAAGGAATAGGAGGGGGAAAATGAAATTTTATACGTTTAAACTCCCACGATTTTTAGGTGGCATAGTTCGTGGGGTCATGAATTTATTTAAAAAATAATAATGGTGTATAACGAACTTATCTATTCTTGTAAAATTAATTGGTTGATGCTCATTTGTGAGTTTCAACCAATTTTTTTCGTTTAACTGGACGGGCTGAGCTTGGTGGATCGCTAAAGCTGAGATGTTAAGCACGTCAGTTCAGCAGTTAGGCGTCAAACTTCAGCGGTGAGTTGTGACAGTTCAGCAGTTGAGCGTCGAACTTCAACAGTGAGTCGCATCAGTTCAGCAGCTAGCAGGTAACCTTCAGCAGTGAGGCGCGCTAGTTCAGCAGCTAGGCATCAAACTTCAACAGTCATATGCAACAGTTCAGCAGTTGAGCGTCGAACTTCAGCAGTGAGTCGTGTCAGTTCAGCAGTTAGACGTCAAACTTCAGCAGTGAGTCGCGTCAGTTCAGCAGTGAGCCTCGTCAGTTCAGCAGTTAAGCGTCAAACTTCAACAGTGAGCCTCGTCAGTTCAGCAGTTAGGCATTAATCTTCAGCAGTTGAGAGTCGACCTTCAGCAATTAGCCGAACATTTTTAATGTGCATTTAAAAACCAATTTTAACCACAAAAAAAGCAGCCTTCGATGAATGATTGATTCATTCGAAAGCTGCTTTTATCGAACATGATTAAACACGTTCTACTTTACCTGATTTTAGAGCGCGAGCAGAAACGTATACTCTTTTAGGTTTACCGTCAACCATGATACGTACTTTTTGAACATTCGCTTTCCAGCTACGTTTATTGGCATTCATTGCGTGAGAACGCTTATTACCAGTACTTGTTTTACGTCCAGTAACTTGACATTTACGAGCCATTTTAAAATCCCTCCTGCTATTCGTGAATTCATACTCATATAATTTATCACATGCAACACTAGATTTCAATCGAAAAATAATGGAATATCAAGAAATTTAACTTGACAGAAGACCTATTGTACAGATAACCTTTTAAAAGAGAATGCGATATAGTAAAATAGCTGTAGTTTAGGTGCTTTATAAAAGGAGGAGTTTACGTGTCAGTTGAGATCACGAATGAATATGGACATGTAACAATATCAAAAGAAGTCATTTCAACAGTTGCTGGGGGTGCAGCGACAGAATGCTATGGTATTGTTGGAATGGCCTCCAAAAATCAATTCAGAGATGGACTTTCAGAGATATTAGGAAAAGAAAATTTCTCTAGAGGTGTCGTCGTTACAAATGATGAAGGAGACCTGACGATTGATATGTATATCATTGTCAGCTATGGCACAAAAGTATCAGAAGTAGCTCATAACGTACAAAATCAAGTGAAATATGCTTTGAAACGAATGATTGGCTTGAACGTTAAAGCTGTGAATATTTATATTCATGGCGTACGAGTAACGGGATAGTTGATAGGATTGGATTTAAGGGAGGAAATAGAACCGTGGCTATACAGAAATTAAACGGAAAAGATTTTGCACAAATGGTTCTTATGGGTGCGAATCATTTGTCGAATCAATCACAGATGATTGATTCATTGAATGTTTTTCCTGTTCCGGATGGAGATACAGGTACAAACATGAATTTAACAATGACTTCTGGAGCAAAAGAAGTTGAAAAGGTTACAGAGGATCATGTTGGTGAAGTAGCTGCTTCATTTGCAAAAGGTCTATTGATGGGAGCTCGTGGAAATTCTGGTGTCATCTTGTCACAGATATTTAGAGGATTTTCCAAGAGTGTTGAAAGTAAAGAAAGTTTAACGGTGAGTGATTTAGGAGAAGCACTTGAAGCAGGTGTTGAAACAGCGTATAAAGCTGTAATGAAACCGGTCGAAGGGACGATTTTGACTGTCGCGAAAGATGCTGCTAAACAAGGCACAATCACTGCAAAAAACACCGATGACGTCATTGAATTTATCGAAGAGGTTTTGAAAGAAGCAAAAGCTTCACTAGACCGCACACCTGACTTGCTTCCTGTGTTAAAAGAGGTCGGTGTAGTCGATAGTGGTGGACAAGGTCTCGTTACGGTTTATGAAGGCTTCTTAGCTTCATTGAAGGGTGAAGAATTGCCTCAGACGAGTGCTGCTGCTCCATCCATTGATGAGATGGTCAGTGCTGAACACCATAAAATGCACCAAGACTTTATGAATACGGAAGATATTGAGTTCGGTTACTGTACTGAATTTATGGTTAAATTTGAAGAGGATAAACTAAAGGATCATCCTTTTGATGAGGAAGAATATCGAAACACATTAAGCGAGCATGGTGATTCATTATTAGTCGTTTCAGATGATGATGTTGTGAAGGTACATATTCATACCGAGTATCCTGGTGAAACGATGACGATCGGACAAAAATATGGAAGCTTGATCAACATCAAAATAGAAAACATGCGTGAACAGCATACATCTATTGTCGGTGAAAAGCCGAAAAAAGAAGAAAAACCTGCGAAAAAGATTCCTTTGGGCATCGTAACTGTAGCGATGGGAGAGGGAATTAAAGAAATGTTTGAAAGCCTTGGTGCAACAGTTGTCATAGAAGGTGGACAAACGATGAATCCAAGTACACAAGACATCGTCGAGGCAGTAGAGCAAGCGAACGCTGAAAACGTACTTATTTTACCTAACAACAAAAATATTGTCATGGCAGCAGAGCAGGCTTGTGAGCTAGTTGATTTCCCTACGAAAGTAGTCCCGACAAAAACGGTACCACAGGGAATGAGTGCTATGCTGATGTTTAATCCAGAAGGAGATTTGGAAGCGAACCAAGCAGAAATGACTGAGGCAACGAATCACGTCAAAACGGGTCAAGTGACTTATGCTGTCCGTGATACGTCGATTGATGGCAAAACAATCAAAGAAGGCAACTTTATGGGAATCCAAGATGGGGATATAGAAGCTGTCAATCCAGATAAAATGGAAACCGTTAAAGAATTGCTTAAAAACATGATTGATGATGAAGAAGATGAAATCGTCACGATTCTTCAAGGTGAAGAAGCGACAGATGAAGAAGTCGAAGCAATCGAGTCCTTTATCGAAGAAGAATACGATGAGATCGAAGTTGAAATCCACAAAGGCAATCAGCCGATCTATTCATTTATTTTCTCAGTGGAATAAGAAAAATGAAACAGCGGGTGGATGAACTGCTACCCGTCAAGTAGACAATGAAAATAAGTCAAATTAATCCTAAATGGCCTTCGTCCGATATTCAATTGGACTAAGGCCATTTAGTCCTTTTTGGTACCTTTGGTGATTGTAAAAATGAATGTATTTGAAGCGGCTTCTTTCAGATCTACAAAGGTGTCGTGCTTTCTGTTAGGAAATAATACTCCTCGCTCTTTAATATACCGAAAAAACCGACGTATCGGGAAATTATCAAGAAAGGGATGACAAGTGAAGAAGCCTTCGATCAAGGAGAAGACGTTGTTATACTCGATCCTGTTGATACCATAGATTTTGAGGAAAGGGATATCGATTTGGCATCCAGTCCGCTCGGAATCTATCAATTTTCTCCGGTATACGGGAAAGATGAAAATGGCAATGAGGTGGAATTGAAACCGACCTTGACACCGGGAAGTTTTATTACTCCCCCGGCTAAAGGTGTAACGAATATCGAGAGTTCTGTCCTTGTCAAAGGTGATCAACCGATTGATGCAATCCGGATTAAAGTTGCTGGAATTACGGGTTACACGGATGAATCAATCCAGAAAATTGATGCCATCACTGATGAACTGGAAGAGATAGGTCTCATGGTGACCAAGATTGCAGGGTCATCACCGCAAACGATGGAAATGGACGTTGAGAATATCGGTACAGTCAAAGAATCGTGGACGACTTTAGGAGCAGCTGGAACTATTATCTCTGAGTGGAGTTTGACCAACCTGCTTCTTGGCTTATTGTTTGTCTTAGTTGTGTTAACTTACATGCTGAATCGTTCACATTTTTGGTCTGTCGTTAATAAAAAAGACATTCTTTTGTATCAACAAATGGGTTGGTTAAATCGTGATATCAGACGAATTGGAAAACAAGAGAATCTATTATTGATATTGGCGAGCATCGGAATAGCCGTTCCTTTTGTTGTGGCAATCCCTGCTTTTTCAGTCATGGAATGGGATTTACTTTTCTTATTTATTTGTTCAGCGATTTCATTTCTCATTTTCATGCTTGTAATGAATCATTACTATACGAAACAAATCACCAGTTCAAAAGGGAAGAAGCGAATGAATGGTGAAGAAAATCAAAAGAAAAAATTCTTTAGTCAGTAAAAACTTAGCTTTTTATCAAAAACATATTCGGACAACCTTTGTACAACTGTTTTTGGTCAGTAGTTTAAATTCAATTGTTTATTTGGCGTTAACAGGTACGGTGACGACGACCAATGTAACCGCATTAGGTGAATTTGTTAATGTCCAGATTAATGCTTGGCATACAATCATCCTCGTAGTTACGTATATTCTAGGAATAATCACCTTGTTAGAAAGTAACTATTCTTTATTAAGAGAGCGGGAAAAAGAAATTACAACCTATCTCTCAATTGGGTGGAGTTTAAAAGATATATCCCGCTTATTATTAAAAGAAATTGCCATTTGGAGCTCAGTGGCCGTTGTATTGGGGATGATCTTAAGTACGTTTGTCTACGCTATTTTATTTTCGATTAGCTTAAGCCATATCATCTTAATTATAGGTGTTTGCTTGGTATTGTTTAGCGTAGTCATGTTCATATCTAGAATCTTTATCGAAAGGTTATTGCGCAGGAAACATATCAAAACAAACAGTCTATCTGCTTAAATGTCTATCCTAATTAGACTATAAGAAAGCACCTCAAATCCCTGAGGTGCTTTCTTTTACATCGTTGCCTTGACGATAAACTCCAAAACAAATAATCCGGCAATCACCCATAGAATCGGAGTGGTTGCTTCTTTATTTCCTGTAAAATATTTAATTAATGGGTAAGCGATAAACCCAAATGCCATTCCATCAGCAATGCTGTACGTAAATGGAATCATGAACATGATCAAGAACATCGGAAAAGCTTCCGTCAGATCATTTACATTAATGTGTTTAATGTTTTGCATCATTAGCACACCAACGATGATTAAAATCGGACTGATTGCATTTGCTGGAATCATGCTGATGTAAGGGATCAGTAAGATGGTTGATAAAAAGAGTACACCGGCAACGACACTTGCCAGGCCTGTTCGTCCTTTCGCGGCAATTACTGCGACGTTTTCTGCAGCCGGGATTGTCGGTGATGTACCGAAAAAGCCACTAAATAAAGCAGCGATAGAAGAGCTTTTACTGCCTACTTTATATCGCTCAGGCTTTTCGAGCATGTCAACCTGTCCTTGTAGAATGCCAATTGTTTCGAAAATCAAGACAAGGGCAAGGGGCAAAACAGCTGCCCAAAATGTGATTTGACCAATGTGATGAAACTCGGGTGCAATCCATCCGTCTGTTAAGCTACTGAGTGAAATGGTAATCGGCTCCTGTTCTGAAAGTCCGAATACGAAAGTAAGCATCGTACCAACAATCATTGTAATCAAAAAGTTCGCTGGTACATTTTTAACAAATAAAAGTACACCAATGAGTAACGTCACTAAACTCACAATGACATATGGTGAAGAAAGATCACCTAGAGAAATGATGGAATGATTCCCACTGACAATGAGTTGGGCATTTTCCAATCCAATTAATATTAAAAATAATCCTAAGCCGATTGTAATACCATGTTTCAACGTATTCGGAATTGCACGGCTTAAGTACGAACCCATTGGTGTAAAAGCGGTAATAACGAAAATTAGACTTGCAATGACCACTACACCTAAGCCTTCTCCATACGAATAATCATATTGTTGAACGATGGAGTAGGTGAATAACGCATTGACACCCATGCCAGGTACGATGATGAGTGGCAGCTTTGCCCAAATCCCCATCAATATACAACCGAGTGTACTCGCTAGAATAGTAGCAATCATACCGAATTCCATATCTAATCCAGCGTCTGCCAAGATAGCGCTATTGACGACGACAATATAGACAGTCGTTAAATAGCCAATTAAGCCGGCAGAGATTTCACGTATCCAATTTTTATTTAGTCTATTCATCATTTTCCTTCTTTTTTATTAACCCTCGACCCACCCGGGATGAAACCCAAGAGACATTATATAGGTACGTAGACTAGCTTTG
The DNA here is from genome assembly GCF_007559425.1 of Allobacillus salarius. Taxonomy (GTDB): domain Bacteria; phylum Bacillota; class Bacilli; order Bacillales; family Alkalibacillaceae; genus Allobacillus; species Allobacillus salarius. The sequence continues at coordinate 69,521 of NZ_VMHE01000002.1, forward strand.
CAAATGATTTTGTTTATATAAGGTTGGGCTTTTCCTTATTTCTTGGTAAAATAGAAGTAAGACAATAAGTAAGGATGGTGCCTTATGAAATTTAGATCGGTTTTTGATGTGATTGGTCCGGTAATGATTGGTCCGTCAAGTTCACATACAGCAGGAGCTGCTAGAATTGGAAAGATGGCTCGTCAATTATATGGACGTCAGCCAAAATGGGCCAAAATCCATTTGTACGGTTCTTTTGCAAAGACGTATCAAGGCCATGGTACGGATGTAGCCATTGTAGGTGGTTTATTGGATTTTGATACATTTGATGAGCGCATTAGAAAAGCTTTTGAATTAGCAGAAGAAGCGGGGATGTCTTATGAATTCATCGAAGAAGAAGGAGCATCAGATCACCCGAATACTGCACGTATAAAAATCGGAGACGATGAAAGCGATTTCGAACTTGTAGGCATTTCGATCGGTGGAGGTAAAGCCGAAATTACAGAAATTAATGGTTTTGAACTACGATTAAGTGGTGAAAACCCGGCGATTCTTGTTTTGCATAATGATCGACATGGCGCAATCGCTTCCGTGACAAGCGTTTTGGCCGACAATAAAATTAATATCGGTCATATGGAAGTATCTCGTCGTGATATAGGAAAAGAAGCAATGATGATTATCGAGACAGATCAGCGTATTCCAGGCGAGGTTATGGAAAAGCTTGAAGGCTGTGATCATATTTTAAATGTCATTTCTATTTCGGAATAAAACAGATAGAGGGAGGGAAGCAGCATGTTGTTTAAAAACGTAAGTGAATTAATTGAGGCAACCAAGGAAAATAATATCTCTATTGCTGAAGTTATGATTCGACAAGAAGTTGAAGAAACCGGAAAACCACGGGAAGAAATTTTTGCGGAAATGGGACGTAACTTGGACATCATGGAAAAATCCGTAAAAGATGGATTAAATGGTGTGAAATCGACTTCTGGCTTAACAGGTGGCGACGCTGTACTACTGAAAAATTATATGGAAAAAGGCAATACATTATCTGGTGAATTAGTACTCGATGTCATTAGTAAAGCCGTTGCAACGAATGAAGTGAATGCAGCGATGGGCACGATTTGTGCAACACCTACCGCTGGAAGTGCGGGATGTGTTCCGGGTGTGTTATTTGGTTTGAAACCAAGACTGAATCCGACACGAAAGCAAATGATTAACTTTTTATTCACAGCGGGTGCTTTTGGCCAAGTGATTGCCAATAATGCGATGATCTCTGGTGCAGCAGGCGGCTGTCAGGCAGAAGTCGGATCAGCAGCGGGAATGGCCAGTGCAGCTGCTGTCGAAATGGCGGGCGGAACTCCTCAGCAGTCAGCTGAAGCAATGGCAATGACACTTAAAAACATGCTCGGTCTTGTGTGTGATCCAGTTGCAGGATTGGTTGAGGTGCCTTGTGTGAAGCGAAACGCGATGGGGTCGTCCCAAGCCATCGTATCAGCCGATATGGCTTTAGCAGGCGTAACGAGCCGTATTCCGTGTGACGAGGTCATCGGAGCAATGTTTAGAATCGGAAAATCAATGCCGTCGACCCTTCGAGAGACTGGTGAAGGTGGTCTTGCGGCAACACCAACAGGAAGAGCACTTGCAGCGAAGATTTTCGGTCCTGCTGCAGCATCGAAAGAAGGGTAACAAGTGATTAAGGAACCAGTAACCAATATACCAAGCGTCGGAGATAAAACAGCTGAACAACTACAACTAATGAACATTGAAAAAGTGGGAGATTTACTCTTCCACTTTCCTTTTCGTTATGATTTTCATGAACTGAAGCCACTGACAGAAATTGCACACGACGAAGTTGCTACCATTCAAGGGATCGTCGCGTCACAACCACATGTTCAATTTTATGGACGAAAAAAATCTAGATTAACCTGTACACTTACGATTGGTCATGTTGCAGTAAAAGCGGTCTTTTTCAACCAGAATTTTTTGAAAGATAAACTCATTCCTGGTGAACAAGTTACGCTAACAGGAAAATGGGATGAGCGAAGACTTCAAATAACGGTACATAAATATCACCCAAAAGGTTTTGAAGATCAAACAATTCAGCCCGTCTATTCAACAAAAGGAAATATTACGACGAACCAATTAAAAAAGTGGATCTCTTATTCGCTGAAGGCTTCACTTTCTGAAGTCGAAGAATTACTACCTGAGCAGTATCTAAAGGAATATAAAATCCCTGGAAGGCAGCAAGCGATTCGTGAAATTCATCAACCGCGTTCGAAGGTGAGTTTAAAGCACGCTCGCAGGCGGTGGATTTATGAAGAATTATTGTTGTTTCAACTGAAAATGCAATGGATTCGAAAAGAAAACAAAAAGCGGATGGAAGGACTCGTCAAAAAATATGACGAGCATCAATTAAACAAATTCATCCAATCCCTGCCATTCCAACTAACGAATAGCCAACAACGGGTACTGAACGAGATTTTAACTGATTTAAAGAGTGAATCACGCATGAGCCGTTTACTTCAAGGAGATGTCGGTTCCGGGAAAACGATCATTGCTGCGATCGCTTTGTATGCAACAGCGTTATCCGGTCAACAAGGTGCGTTAATGGTCCCAACAGAAATTTTGGCTGAACAACATGCAGAGTCTTTACAATCCTTGCTCGGAGACCGTCTAACAATCGAGTTATTAACTGGCTCAATTAAAGGCAAGAAGCGACGTGAAAAATTAGAGCGATTGCAAAATGGAGAGATTGATTTATTAATCGGTACTCATGCGTTAATTCAGAATGATACCGTTTTTGATCAATTAGGATTAATTATTATTGATGAGCAACATCGTTTTGGAGTAGAACAACGTAAGACATTGCGAGATAAAGGTGTCACACCGGATGTTTTATTTATGACAGCAACGCCAATTCCTCGAACACTTTCCATTACGGCACTTGGTGATATGGATGTATCGACAATTGATGAGATGCCATCTGGAAGAATTCCGATAGAAACCTATTGGGTAAAGGAAAATATGCTTGAACGTATTTTAAATTTTATGTTAAAAGAAATCCAAAATGGTCACCAAGCTTATGTCATTTGTCCGCTCATTGAAGAATCTGAACAACTGGACTTATCGAATGCGATTGAAGTCTATGAGCAATTGCAAGCTTGGATGCCGGATTCGATAAAGGTTGGACTCATGCACGGGAGACTTCACCCAGATGAAAAGGAAGAAGTAATGCGAGCTTATGCTGAAAATGAGATTCAAGTACTCGTCTCAACCACTGTCGTTGAGGTTGGTGTGAATGTCCCAAACGCAACGATGATGTTGATTTATGGTGCTGAGCGATTTGGATTAGCACAATTACATCAATTAAGAGGACGCGTCGGACGGGGAAGCAATAAAAGTTATTGTATTTTGATGGCCGATCCGAAAACAGAGCAAGGCAGGGAGCGGATGAGTGTGATGACAGAGACGACGGACGGATTCGAGTTATCTGAACACGACTTAAAACTACGCGGACCAGGTGACTTTTTCGGTAAAAAGCAAAGTGGTTTACCAGAATTTAAAGTGGCGGATTTGACGGAGGATTACCGGGCGTTGGAGGTTGCACGAAAAGACGCTGTCCGAATTATTCAAGATAATTTGATCGAAGAACCCGAATACCGCGTGCTAAAAGAAATGATACTCTCAGATCCATTAATCCAAGAACGGATTTTTGACTAATTGATTTATAGATTGACGGCTGGGACATAACTTGAATCGTCGTCCACCACTTCGGAAAAACACTACGCTTTTACCCACAGGGCATAAGGCGACATCTGCGATTAATCGCAGTGTCTTCTATACCGCGGGCGCTGTTGAGCCTCCTCGTACTATCGTACTGCAGGGTCTCATCTAGGCTTTTCATCCCGACGACTAGGACGGACTAGTGTCAACGTTGGCCACAGGACGTGGCCGCCTTTAGTTGACCGCAGGAGTCTTCGTGTTTTTCCTACGCTAATAAAATCCGAACCGATTCATATATTTAAGAATCGATGTTCGGATTTTTCTTTAACTAAATATCATTTGACCCGGCCTCTTTCCTTCGTCATTCGCTTATATTTTGTATGCTATCAATTGTTACGTGCAAGTTCATGATTTTTAGTGAGTCATAAGATGACTCAAAAAATCATTGCAACAATGAGTTCTGTATTATATATTACTATTAGGACCTAGTCATAATACTGGACGGTGTAACATGAAATGAAACTAAAAAAGAAAGATCGTCAAGAGAAATTAAATCAAGCTATTGAAAAGACTCCGTTTATTACGGATGAAGAGCTAGCAGAACAATTCCAGGTCAGCATTCAAACGATTCGGCTGGATCGTATGGAGCTGGGAATCCCTGAAGTGAGAAAAAGAATTGAGTCTGTTGCCCAAGAAAATTGGGATGAAACATTAAAAGCACTTCCCGCAGATGAGGTGATTGGTGAAGTGATTGATCTTGAATTAGATCAGTCCGCAATCTCTATTTTAGATATCCAAGCGGAGCATGTTTTTTCAAGAAACCATATTGCCCGTGGACACCATTTATTCGCACAGGCTAACTCGTTATGTGTAGCCGTGATTGATGATGAATTAGCATTGACTGTCAATGCTTCCATCCAATTTAAACGTTCTGTCCGTTTAAATGAGCGGGTTGTCGCAAAAGCGAAAGTGATCCATACAGATAAAAAAAGAACTACCGTTGAAGTGAATAGCCATGTTGAAAAAGAACTTGTATTTTCGGGGACATTCGAAATGTATCGCTCAACGGATCGATAAAGGAGTATTAGCTGATGAAAATTGCAATTGATGCAATGGGTGGCGACAATGCACCTGAAGCGGTCGTCAAAGGAAGTTTGTTAGCAGTAAAAGAGTACGAAGAACTGGAAATCACGTTATATGGTGATGAAAACCAGATTAAGCCCTTTATGAATGAGTCACATGAACGAATTTCCATCGTTCATACCGATGAAAAAATCGAAAGCACAGATGAACCAGTGCGAGCAGTTCGTCGCAAAAAGAATGCTTCGATGGTTTTAATGGCTGAAGCGGTTAAAGAAGGACAAGCAGATGCTTGTATCTCAGCTGGAAATACTGGAGCCCTCATGAGTGCAGGGTTGTTTAAGGTAGGCCGAATCAAAGGGATTGAACGTCCTGCATTGAGTCCAACATTACCGACTGTCGATGGTGGAGGATTTTTATTCTTGGACGTCGGGGCTAACGTTGATGCAAAACCAAATCATTTGCTGCAATACGGAATAATGGGATCCATTTATGCAAAGAAAATTCGTGGCATTGACCAACCGCGAGTAGGGTTGCTGAATGTCGGAACAGAGGAACAAAAAGGATCTGAATTAACGAAGAAAGCATTTGAGCTTTTACAGCAAGCGGACTTGAATTTCATCGGGAATGTCGAAGCGCGCGATTTACTTGATGGTGTGGCAGACGTCGTCGTAACGGACGGTTTTTCTGGAAATGTTGTTTTAAAAACCGTTGAGGGAACAGCTTCCACATTATTTTCTATGGTGAAAGAAGTATTTATGACAAACACAAAAACGAAAATTGCAGCTGCTATGGTCAAAACCGATTTGAAAGGCTTGAAAGATCGATTAGACTACTCAGAATATGGTGGCGCGGGTTTGTTTGGCCTTGCTGCCCCAGTCATTAAAGCGCATGGATCTTCAAATGACCGAGCGATTTTTAACGCAATTAGACAGACACGTCAATTAGTTGAAGAGCAGGTTATTGACGCGATTACTCAAGAAGTGAAAGAGATGCAAACTGAGGAGGGATCGAATGAGTAAATTGGCATTTCTTTTTCCCGGACAAGGATCACAAGCGGTCGGAATGGGAAAAAGTTTCTTTGACCAAAATCAAGAAGTGAAAGATGCTTTTCAGCGAGCGGATGATGTACTTGGTTATTCCTTAAGTGATCTGATTTTAAATGGACCTGATGAAACATTAACGAAGACGGAGAACGCTCAACCAGCTTTATTATTAATTAGTGCGGTGATCAATGATCAGTTGAAGCAAAGAGGTGTTGAGCCAGCGTTAGTAGCTGGTCATAGCTTAGGAGAGTACAGTGCATTATACGCTGCGGGTGTATTAAGCTTGGAAGACGCAATTAAGGTCGTTCATGAACGCGGAAAATTAATGGAAAAAGCCGTACCTTCTGGAGAAGGAACGATGGCTGCTGTACTAGGGATGAAGGACGAAGAGATTCGCCAAGTTACAGATGCAGTTACGGAAGCGGGAGATGTCGTCAACGTCGCGAACTATAACTGTCCTGGACAGATTGTCATCTCCGGTAGTGTAGCTGGTGTTGAAAAAGCGAGTGAGCAATTGAAGGAAAAAGGCGCAAAACGAGTTCTGTCATTGAATGTAAGCGGACCTTTTCATTCAACTTTAATGAAACCAGCCAGCATTGAATTTCAAGCTGTATTGGATTCAGTAACTTTCCAAGAAGCCAATATTCCGGTATATGCGAATGTTCATGCGAAACCAGTAACAACGAGTGATGAAATCAAACAATTATTGATTGAACAACTATATTCTCCGGTTCAATTTTCTCAAACAATCGAAAACATGCTGGAAGAAGAAGTAGATGCATTCGTTGAAGTTGGCAGCGGAAAAGTACTCTCAGGCTTAGTGAAAAAAGTACACCGTCGTGCAAAGGTCTTTTCAGTCCAAGATATAGAGACCTTTGAAAAATTTCTCGACTGGACGAAGGAGGAAGCGTAAATGTTTAAAGGGAAAGCAGCTCTTGTAACCGGTGCCTCACGAGGAATTGGTCGAGCAATCGCGCTTAATTTAGGTAAAAATGGTGCGAATGTTGTTGTGAACTACTCAGGAAGTAAAGACAAAGCAGAAGCCGTCGTTGAAGAGATTAAATCGTTTGGTCAAGAGGCAATTGCTGTGCAGGCGAATGTTGCCGATGCGGACGATGTAAAGCGACTTGTAAAAGAAACGATTGATACGTTTGGCAGCTTAGATATTCTCGTTAACAACGCAGGCATCACACGTGATAACTTGCTAATGCGAATGAAAGAAGAAGAATTCGATCAAGTTATTGATACGAACTTAAAAGGTGTATTCAATTGCACGAAAGCCGTCACTCGACAAATGATGAAGCAACGAGCAGGAAAAATCGTCAATATTGCTTCCATTGTCGGAGTGAGCGGAAATCCTGGACAAGTCAATTATGTTGCGGCTAAAGCAGGCGTGATCGGTATGACGAAATCAGTAGCGAAAGAATTGGCTACACGTAATGTTCATGTTAATGCAGTTGCCCCTGGCTTTATTTCAACTGAAATGACCGATGAGTTGACCGATGACCAAAAACAAAACATGTATGACATGATTCCATTAAATCGACTAGGCGAGCCTGAAGATGTAGCAAATGTCGTTAAATTTTTAGCCTCTAGTGAGTCTGATTATATGACCGGTCAAACAATTCATGTTGATGGTGGAATGGTCATGTAGTTATATGTTTTAATAAACATGCACTCTTTGAAGGGAGGTGACGTGAATGGCAGACGTATTTGATCGCGTAAAAAACCTGATCGTTGAACGATTAGATGTTGATGAAACAAAAGTTACAGAAAATGCTTCTTTTAAAGACGACCTTGAAGCAGATTCTTTAGATGTTGTTGAATTAATCATGGAATTAGAAGATGAATTTGATTTAGAAATCGCAGATGAAGATGCAGAAAAAATTGAAACTGTTGGTGATGCTGTTAACTACATAAACAGCAACCAATAATTAAAAAAACTGCTGGCCCCTGCCATATAGGATAGGGGTCAGTATTTCTTTTGACACAGGACATTCCTTTTGTCACCGAGCTCAATTTCGTTATACAATACAATAAGATTAACTTTCATTTTAGAAAAGGTGAGTCGAGTGGACTTCCAATCATTTCAGGAAAAATACAACGTCAAATTTAAGAACGAGCAATTACTAAAGCAAGCATTTACACACACATCGTATGCGAATGAGCATCGAAAAAGCCAAATCAAAGATAATGAACGCCTTGAATTCCTTGGTGATGCGGTATTAGAGCTAGCTGTTTCTCAATACTTATACCGAGGATACCCTTTAATGAGTGAAGGTGAATTGACGAAACTTCGGGCGAATATTGTTTGTGAGCCTTCTCTTCACAAGTTTTCCGTTCAGTTAGGAATGGATAAGCTCGTGTATATTGGAAAAGGGGAAGAAGCAACAGGCGGAAGAAGCCGTCCTGCACTATTGGCAGATGTCTTCGAAGCATTTATCGGAGCGTTATATTTAGATCAAAATTTTGATGCGACACTCAATTTTTTAAAGTCTAATGTGTTTCCTACTATTGAAGTGGGTGCTTTTTCGCATGCGATGGACTACAAAAGTTCTTTACAAGAATTTGTTCAAAAACAAGGGCAACAAGTCAGTTACCAAATCGTTAATGAGATTGGACCTGATCATGATCGACAATTCGTTGCCGCTTGTTATATCGAGGACCGCCACTGTGGTGAGGGGAAAGGTCGCTCGAAAAAAGAGGCTGAGCAACGTGCCGCTGAACGTTGTTTAACTGCATTGAAGCAAACAGAACAATGAAACTAAAAAACTCCATTTCCTATATTCTTATAGGGAATGGAGTTTCTTTCGTGAAATTTAGATTTCGGAATTCTCAACACCCGAATGAAGCGTTCTACAAGTCGAAATGTCATCGAGAAGGTGTGTCAACACCGGAATGAAGTTCTCTGCACGTCGAAACGTCATCGAGAAGGCGTCTCAACACCTGAACGAAGCGCTCTGCACGTCGAAATGTCATCGAGAAGGCGTCTCAACACTTGAACGGAGCGCTCTGCACGTCGAAATGTCATCGAGAAGACGTCTCGACACCCGAATGAAGCGTTCTACAAGTCGAAATGTCATCGAGAAGGCGTTTCAACGCCCGAACGAAGCGCTCTGCACGTCGAAATGTCATCGAGAAGGCGTCTCAACACCCGAACGAAGTGCTCTGCACGTTGAAATGTCATCGAGAAGACGTCTCAACACCGGAATGAAGCACCCCACACCTTTAGAAGTCGTTGAGAAGCCGACCCTATCACAAATAAGTTAGTTCTTCCGGTATTTCTTTAATTCATCAATAATCGCATGAATCTCTGAAACACTCACTTGGCGTTTTGCTTTTACCATGTCGTAAAGGTCCTTAATCTCTTGATAGTTCGCTAGGTCAAAGTTTTCAGGTTTAACGACTGAACGATTAATAATCTGAAGCTCTTCAGATAAATCGTTAATGATAAATTCTAGATTTTCTTCTGTTGGTTCGTTCAAATTCAATGTTTTCACCTCTTTAGCATGTTAAGTCGACTTTTTGTAGCCTAGTATTTATGATAAAATAAATAGGTTGAAATGTTAAGTGAGTTCGGGAAATGAGTAGGTGAATACATATGTATTTAAAAAAGCTGGAGTCAGTCGGTTTCAAATCATTTGCAGAACGAATCTCCGTTGATTTTGTTCCTGGAGTTACTGCAGTGGTAGGGCCGAATGGTAGTGGTAAATCAAATATTACCGATGCGATTCGCTGGGTGCTTGGTGAGCAATCAGCGAAATCTTTACGTGGCTCAAAGATGCAAGACATTATTTTTGCAGGAAGTGATTCTAGAAAACCGCTCAATGTCGCGGAAGTCACATTGACGCTAGACAATAAAGATCAACGACTACCAATCGATTATGAGGAAGTTGCTGTGACGAGACGTGTCTATCGTTCAGGAGATAGTGAATATTTAATTAACAAACAACCGTGTCGATTAAAAGATATTGTAGATCTTTTTCTAGATTCAGGACTTGGAAAAGAGGCTTTCTCGATTATCGGTCAAGGCCGGGTCGAAGAGATTCTGAGTTCAAAGTCTGAAGAGCGAAGAAGTATCTTTGAAGAGGCAGCGGGTGTTCTGAAGTATAAAAAGCGGAAACAAAATGCCGAAAAGAAATTAATCGATACAGCGGACAACCTCAGTCGGGTAGAAGATATCATTCACGAGATCGAAGGACAACTCGAACCACTGCAGAAGCAGTCCGCAATTGCCAAGGAATACTTGGAGAAAAAAGATGAGCTGGAACAATATGAAGTCTCGTTGTTAGTAACAGAAATTGAAACCTACCATGAAGAATGGCAACAGCTACTGTCCAAAATTGATAAAAAGAAAGAATACCTACTCCATTTAAAGACTGAAATTAATCAAGATGACGCTCAATTGGAAACTTACCGTCAATCCATTGCAGCGTTAGACCAAGAAATCGAAGAGTGGCAAGAGAAAAAGTTACTATTGACGCAACAGATCGAGCAATTGGATGGGAAAAGAAACTTATTAACGGAGCAATTAAAACACTTTGATGAAAATCAAGAACGTTTAAAAAATCAAATCCAAACGTATCAGGATCAAATCGAACAAGGCGAGTTCGATGTTGAAGATCATGAGAAAAAATTAAATTTACTCAAGTCTCAGCGTGATGAGACGAAGCGTACGATCAATCAATTGAAGGAAAAGTTAAATCAAACAGGCAACCAAGTTGAAGAGCAAATCGAGACATTAAAAGCCCAATACATCGATCAACTGAATGAGCAAGCTGCAAAAAAGAATGAAAAGCATTCAAAAGAAAAACAAATTGAGCAAACTAGCTATCGTAAACTGCGTTTAGATGAACGTTTTGAAGAATTGATTAAACAGCGAGAAGAACTACAAAAAAATGAGCAATCTTATACAAAAGAAATTGAACAAGAACAATCGAAGTACCAAGAAGTAGAAACAAAGTTTGAGCAATCGACTGAATCATACAATGCTTTAACAGAAGACATTCGAATTGCAGAAGGTAAAAAACAAGAAGCTTACCGCTTGATCGATCAGTTGCGTTCAAAAAAAGATATGCTAGAACAAATGAAAGCATCTTATAGTGGATTTTATTACGGCGTTAAAGCAGTACTGCAAGCATCCAAAAAGAAGAATCTGCAAGGCATTCACGGTGCGGTTGCCGAGTTGTTGGATATCGATGAAACATACGTTACCGCAATCGAAACAGCGTTAGGTGGTCAAGCTCAAAATATTGTAACCGCCGATGAAGCTGCGGCGAGAAATGCAATTCGTTGGTTGAAAAAATCTAACAGTGGCCGGGCAACATTTTTACCATTAACGTCGATTCGACCACGACAAATTAGACAGGAAGACGTAAACCGATTAGACGAAGATGGTTTCATTGGTATCGCTGCTGATTTAGTATCAATCGATTCAGCATATGGATCGATAGCCAAACAGCTTCTAGGAAATATTTTGATTACTGAGAACTTAAGAGCAGCCAATGAAATTGCGAAGAAAACGAATCATCGCTACCGGATTGTGACGCTAGAAGGCGACGTGGTGAACCCAGGTGGTTCGATGACAGGTGGTGCTAAGAAAAACTCCAACCAAGCCTCTTTGTTCACGAGAGAAAAAGAACTGGACGAAACAGCGAGCAAACTGAATCGATATGAACAGAAAACAAAGCAATTTGAACAAAATCTACAAGAAAAGCTAGCAAAACAGGAACAGTTAATGCAAGAAATGAATGAGCTCGAAGAACAAAAAAGAGGTCAGGAAGAAAACATCAAAGAAATAGAACAACAGCTCTACTCTGTCACGTATCAATTGTCCAACGTACAAGATCAATTAAATGTGTACGATCAAGAGAATGATCAACTAGAAATTGAAATCAAACAGCTTAAAAATGATTTGAATGATGTAACTGCGTTTCTTGGTGAATCAGAGAAAGAAACGAATCGCTTACGTGAGAAAATTGAACATTTAACGGACAATCTATCTAGTTATAAAGAAGAACACGAAGAAGTTCGTGAAAAATTAAACCATATGCAAATTCGCTATGCTGAACAAGATAGCGAGGTACGAAACCAGAAAAATCGCTATGATGAAGCTTTGGCAGACCTTGAAGAACAAAAGGAGATCAAGCTAGCGAAAGAACAAGAATTAAAGCAATTGCAAGAATCCCATGAACAGAAGGATTCTATTGAAAACCTGACAGATAACTTGAAGACGTACAGACAAAATCTCGCGGAGCTGAATGAAAAAATCGATACAGGAAGAGAAAAAAGACAGTCGATTACTCATCAACGTGATGATCTTGAGCGTGAAGTAAAAGAAAAAAACAAACAATATGAACAAGAGAATAATCAAGTTCAAAAGCTTGAAGTCAATGCGAGTCGATTGGACGTTGAATTGGAAAACCGATTGCAACAACTGCAGGATGACTACACACTGACACATGGACGTGCAAAACAAGAATATGGGGTAACGGATGATTTAGAATCGTCTAGAGAAAAAGTAAAAACCATTAAGCGTGCGATCGATGAATTAGGACATGTAAACTTAGGCGCCATCGAAGAGTATGAACGAATCCAAGAGCGTTACGACTTTTTGAAGCGCCAGCAATCCGATCTGTTGGAAGCGAAGCAAACGTTATATGATGTCATCGGTGAAATGGATGAAGAGATGATCCGGAAATTCAGTGACACGTTCGAAAAAATCCAGAAAGAGTTCACACAAGTATTCAAGACATTATTCGGCGGTGGCCGAGCGGAGCTACAATTAACAGACCCTAAAGACATGCTTGAAACAGGTGTGGAAATTATTGCTCAGCCTCCTGGTAAAAAGCTGCAGCATTTAAGCTTGCTATCTGGTGGTGAACGTTCATTAACAGCGATTGCACTGTTATTTGCTATTTTACGTGTACGCCCTGTGCCATTTTGTGTATTGGATGAAGTCGAAGCGGCTTTAGATGAAGCAAACGTATTCCGTTTCGCAAAATATTTACGTGAATTTTCTGCTGAAACCCAATTCATTGTGATCACACACCGAAAAGGTACAATGGAGCTAGCTGATGTATTATATGGAGTAACGATGCAAGAGTCAGGTGTGTCAAAATTGGTTTCCGTTAAACTCGAAGAAACGAAAGATATGATGTTAACGTAAGAAAGGAAGTTGTGAAAGATGAGTTTTTTCAAGAAACTAAAAGATAAAATTAACAACCAGACCGAACAGGTAACGAATAAATTTAAAACGGGTATGACGAAAACGCGTGATAACTTTACGTCGAAAGTGAATGATTTGGTCGCTCGGTATCGTACAGTAGATGAAGAATTTTTTGAGGAATTGGAAGAAATTCTAATCTCCGCAGATGTCGGTGTTCAAACTGTGATGGAATTGATCGAAGAGTTGGAGATGGAAGTAAAACGAAGAAATATTAAAGATACCGAACAGGTCAAAGAAGTCATATCAGAGAAATTAGTTGAGATTTACTATGGTGGTGACGAAGAATCCATCGAAGAATTGAACCTCAACGAAGATGGTCTTTCTGTTGTTCTCATCGTGGGCGTCAATGGTGTCGGCAAAACGACAACAATCGGAAAGCTTGCCTACCAGTTGAAACAAGAAGGAAAGAAGGTTGTTCTTGCTGCAGGTGATACATTCCGTGCTGGCGCAATTGAACAACTGGAAGTTTGGGGCGAGCGGACAGGCGTCGATGTGATCAAGCATAGCGAAGGTTCCGACCCAGCTGCTGTCATTTATGATGGGATTCAAGCTGCCAAGTCTCGTGGAGCTGATGTGCTTTTATGTGATACAGCAGGCCGATTGCAAAACAAAGTAAACTTAATGAAAGAGTTATCAAAAGTGAAAAACGTAATCAGCCGAGAAATTGAAGGAGCGCCACATGAGACATTACTCGTGTTGGACGCTACGACAGGTCAAAATGCAATGGCTCAAGCGAAAACATTCAAAGAGGCAACAGATGTTTCAGGTATTGTTTTAACGAAGCTTGATGGAACAGCCCGAGGTGGGATCGTTCTTGCGATTCGAAATGAAATGGGACTTCCGGTCAAGTTCGTCGGACTCGGTGAGCAAATGACGGACCTTCAACGATTTAATGCCCATCAGTTTGTCTATGGATTATTTGGCGATCTTGTAGATGACAGCGCAGAAGAATAGGAGGCATTCCGTGATGCTTGAGAAAACGACACGAATCAATTATCTGTTCGATTTTTATCAACAGTTGCTGACCGAAAAGCAAAAGAATTATATGGACCTGTACTACCTTGAAGATTACTCATTAGGTGAAATTTCAGAGACTTATGATGTCAGTCGGCAGGCAGTTTATGATAATATTAAACGTACAGAAGTTATGCTGGAAGATTATGAAGAAAAACTGGGACTTTATCGAAGGTTTCAGGCAAGGAACGCATTAATCGACCAGATGAAGACTGCTGTGGAAAACGAGAATCTAGAACAGATGAAAAAGTTATTAAACGAAATGGAAAACATTGATTAGGGGGTCTATTGCACATGGCATTTGAAGGCTTGTCAGACCGTCTGCAAAATACAATTAAAAAAATCACCGGTAAAGGGAAAGTTTCCGAACAAGACGTCAAAGAAATGACGCGTGAAGTTCGACTAGCTTTATTGGAAGCGGACGTAAACTTTAAAGTCGTAAAAGATTTAATTAAACGGATAAAAGAACGAGCAATTGGTCAAGAGGTGTTAGAAAGCCTGACGCCTGGACAGCAAGTAATCAAAGTCGTAAAAGAGGAACTGGCAGAATTAATGGGTGGCGAACAAAGTAAAATTGCAGTAGCAAACAAGCCACCAACCGTCATTATGATGGTCGGTCTGCAAGGTGCCGGTAAAACGACAACTACTGGAAAACTTGCAAACCTATTACGTAAAAAGCATAACCGAAAGCCAATGTTGGTCGCAGCCGACGTTTATCGTCCTGCAGCAATCAACCAATTGGAGACATTAGGTAATCAGCTCGATCTTCCTGTTTTCTCGTTAGGAACCGAAGCAAATCCGGTAGATATTGCGAATCAAGCTATCGAAAAGGCAAAAGAAGAGCATCACGATTATGTCATTATCGATACTGCCGGACGCTTGCATATTGATGAAAATCTAATGGGAGAGCTTCAAGAGATCAAACAGTCGGTCAATCCAGACGAAGTATTTTTAGTTGTTGACTCGATGACCGGTCAGGATGCTGTCAATGTTGCGGAGAGCTTTGATGAACAGCTCGATGTCACCGGGGTTGTCTTAACGAAGTTAGACGGAGATACCCGTGGCGGTGCCGCATTATCCATTCGCGCTGTAACAGGTAAGCCAATTAAGTTTGCTGGTATGGGTGAGAAACTAGATCAACTGGAAGCATTTCACCCTGATCGCATGGCTTCGAGAATTCTCGGTATGGGTGACGTACTTAGCTTAATTGAAAAAGCTGAGACACAAGTTGATGAGAAGAAAGCGAAGGAAATGGAAGAGAAAATTAAGTCGATGTCATTCACCTTCGAAGACTTTCTTGAACAAATGGATCAAGTTAAAAACATGGGACCACTCGATGAACTGATCAATATGATGCCTGGTGCGAATAAAATGAAAGGCATGAAAAATCTTCAAGTGGACGATAAACAATTATCCCATGTCGAGGCAATCATTCAATCCATGACAAAACAAGAAAGAGTAGAGCCTTCCGTTATTAACGCTAGCCGTAAAAAACGGATTGCTAAAGGTTCCGGAACATCAGTTTCCCAAGTGAACCGATTGCTAAAACAATTCGAAGATATGAAGAAAATGATGAAACAAATGACTAGTCCGAAGAAGGGTAAAAAGAAAGGAATGAATTTTCCTTTCATGTAATGTAAAAACCCTTTACAGACTAAAAATTCTCTGATACAATCTAAACTTGTGATAGGAAAGATTAAATGGAGGTGTAATTATGGCAGTAAAAATTCGCATGAAAAGAATGGGATCTAAAAGAAATCCTTTTTATCGATTAGTCGTTGCAGACTCTCGTTCACCTCGTGATGGACGTATTATCGAGCAAATCGGCACATATAATCCAGTTGCAGAAACACCTGAGGTTAAAATCGATGAAGAAAAAGCGTTAGACTGGATGACAAAAGGTGCAAAACCAAGTGATACAGTGCGCAACTTATTTTCTAAGCAAGGCATCATGGAAAAATTTCATAATTCAAAAACAAACAAATAAGGATTTGAGATATACATGAAAGCCTTAATTGAAACGATTGTTCTTCCGTTAGTTGACCATCCGGATCAAGTCGAAGTGACAGTTGAAGAAACGAATGAAAAAATTCGTTATCATTTGACTGTCCATTCGGATGATGTTGGAAAAGTCATCGGTAAAAACGGGCGAATTGCGAAGGCGATTCGTACGGTTGTTTATGCTGCAGGTTCAGATACAAACAAAAGAGTCTACTTAGATATTATGTAAATGGGGAGGGGGAAAATTAACCTTTCCCTTTTTTCACTTTTACGTTTTTTTAAGACACGCTTTCGAGGTGGATGTCGTGAAAATTTTAAGAAAAACGAAAATCAAGCAAGTCATCACACCAAAGAGTAAAGCAACCCTTCAACAAAAGTTTGAAAAAAGAAAGTCCAAGAATCAGACTGAACTCGATCAACTTTATTTTGAAAAGAAGAAATTACTTCATCAAAAAAAATTCCCGCCAAATCAAGTAGAAAAGCGATTTAATCGAGAAGAGGAACGTAGAAAACGCTCGATTGAATGGTGCACATATCAATTAGAACAATTGGAAACATTACCGATCGGTAGTGAAATTGTTGAGGGAGAAGTTGAGGAGATTATTGAACTATCAGTCGGTGATTCATGGGATGATATTGCTGGCAATCGAGAAATCGTCATTAAAGACGGAATAATAGAGAAAATCAATAGGTGATTTGCATGAAAGAAAACTATTTTAACGTAGGAAAAGTCGTCAATACCCATGGTGTTAGAGGTGAAGTTCGGGTCATCTCAACCACTGATTTCGACGAACGATTCGCCCCTGGACATACACTTTACTTTTTCAATGATCAAGAAAGCGAACCGGTCGTATTAACCGTTCATTCTCATCGGAAGCATAAACAATTCGATTTATTGACCTTTGAAGATCGGTATTCCATCAATGATGTTGAATGGATGAAAGGTGGGTATTTAAAGGTAGCTGGAGAGGATCAACACTCCTTGAGCGATGATGAGTTTTATTATCATGAAATCATTGGTTGTGATGTATATCTCACGGATGATACGTACATTGGTCATGTTAAAGAAATATTGTCACCAGGAGCCAATGATGTGTGGGTTATTCAACGGCATGGACAGCGGGATGCTCTCATTCCTTATATTGAACAAATCGTTAAACAAGTAAATGTGGAAGATAAAAAAATCATCATTGAGAATATGGAAGGACTGCTATCCGAATGAAAATTGATGTATTGACATTATTTCCTGAAATGTTTTCTGGCGTGATGAACTCTTCCATTCTCAAGAGAGCACATGAAGCAGGGCACTTTGATTATAACCTAGTTGACTTTCGAGAGTATACGGAGAGTAAGCATGGCAAAGTAGATGACTATCCATATGGTGGTGGAGCTGGTATGGTACTCAGTCCACAACCGATTTTTGATGCTGTTGAAAGTTTAACAGAACAGTCTAAGACGAAACCAAGGATTCTTTTAATGTGTCCTCAAGGAGAGACATATACCCAAAAGAAAGCTGAGGAGCTGGCCGAAGAGAAGCATTTAATCGTTATATGCGGTCATTACGAAGGCTATGATGAACGAATTCGGGAACATCTCGTAACAGATGAGATATCGATCGGTGACTACGTATTAACAGGTGGAGAACTTGGTGCCATGGTCGTTACAGACAGTGTTGTAAGACTCTTGCCTGGTGTGTTAGGAAATAATGATTCAGCCAAGAAAGATTCATTTTCTACTGACCTATTAGAGCATCCACATTATACACGACCGAGTGAATTTCGCGGTCATCAAGTTCCTGAGGTCCTTTTGTCCGGGCACCATCAAAACATTGAGGATTGGCGTGAATATGAATCGCTTAAGCGGACATATGAAAGACGTCCTGATTTAATTGATCAAGCAAATTTAACGGATAAACAACAAAAGCTTTTGGAACGAATTATCGAAGAAAAGTAGTATGGAATTTTCATTGCATCTGGTAATGCAGTATGATATATTTATGAATGTGCTTAAGTTCGTTAAGCGTGATAACAATGTTCCGCTACTTCATAGAAAGTAAGAGCATTTTGTTGGAAGGAGTGAGCAGAATGCAAGAAATTCTTAACCAAGTTGCTCAAGATCAGCTGCGTACAGACTTACCTGAATTTAGAGCTGGAGACACAGTGAAAGTTCACGTAAAAGTTGTCGAAGGTAGCCGTGAGCGTATTCAGGTTTTCGAAGGTGTCGTAATTAGAAGACGTGGTGGCGGAATTAGCGAAACATTCACTGTCCGTAAGATTTCTTATGGTGTAGGTGTTGAGCGTACATTCCCTGTACATTCTCCACGCGTTGCGAAAATCGACGTTGCTCGTAAAGGTAAAGTTCGTCGTGCGAAACTTTATTACCTACGTAACCTTCGTGGTAAAGCAGCTAGAATTAAAGAAAGACGCTAATGAGAATATAAGAAGCTGTTCTGAGTTCAATCGTTGTACTCAGGACAGCTTTTTTATTTTGTTTATCATTGGAAATTTTTTGTCGTAAAGTTGCTGATAATTAAAACAAGTTTGACGTTTTTTGATGAAACAGATAGACTATAGATAATTGAATAGGTAAAAATAGGTTGATTCGATTAAATACTTTTTAATCAATCATTAAAAGGGAAGCCGGTGAAAATCCGGCGCGGTCCCGCCACTGTATATTGCGAGTTTTCTAAAGCACTCCACTGTCTAATGATGGGAAGGATTTAGAGAATGATGACCATAAGCCAGGAGACCTGCCTGTTTTTTTGCACCATTCAACCTACGAGGATAGGGAGGTGTGGCGTCTGACTATGCTAATTTGACATACATAAATTGACTATAGTGAACGAATGCCCACTGAACATCTCTACTCGTTAGAGATGTTTTTTTATGTTCAGAGATCAATACAATTGATGATTACTATTAGGAGGAGTTTTGATGCAAAAAGTTTTTAGTTTTACATCATATTTAGTGATTTCACTTTTACTCATTATAAGTACTCTAGGAAATGGTTACATAGCCTCTGCTGAAAGTGCAGAAACTGTAAATTCTATTGATATTACAGAGAATGATATCGAACAAGCAATAGATTCAGCTAGTGATTTTATTTTAAATAATGGGGTCACTAGCGAATGGGAAGCTATAGGATTAGCCCAAGCCGGCAAGCAAGTTCCTAATAATTATATCGACACTTATTTTTATAATCATTTAAACAGCCAAGTTAAAAAAGGATTAGAAAATGGTCGTATCAAAATAACTGATATTGAACGCTTGGTAATTGCTGCTTCTGCTGTCGGCATTAATCCATTACAAGTCGAGGTTGATGGAAAAAACCTTATTGAATTGATTTATAACAGCCCAGAACGTCGTGGTGGATTTGAGACAATGACATTCCAAGGGAATAACGGTCCGATATTTGCCTTAATAGCTTTAGATACAAAGAATTATGAAGTACCCAATGATGCTAAATGGACAAGACAAAAACTTATTAATGAGTTATTAAACAATCAAAATGAAGACGGTAGTTGGCATTTAAATGCAAACTTTGATTCACCGAGCATCGATATAACAGCAATGGCCTTAACAGGATTAAGTCCTTACAACGAACAGGAAGAAGTCCGTAAGTCGATAGATTCCGCAGTTAACTGGCTATCAGATATTCAAACTGAGGAGGGAGGTTTTGATGGAGGGAGTTTTGTAGGTGGAATTACAAGTGAAGCCGCCTCCCAAGTTATTATTGGACTATCAGCAAATGGAATCGATCCAACCAATGAAGATTTTGTGAAAAATGGGGATAGCTTGATTGCTCACCTGTTATCTTATCAGAATGAAGATGGTGGATTTAAACATACACAAGGGGAAGGTGTCTCAAATGCTATGGCAACTGAACAAGCTTTGCAAGCATTGGTAGCTTACGATTACTTTTTGAAAGGGAAAAAGTCACTTTATCATTTTAGTGATAGCGAAGAAGGTAACGAAGAAGAACCTCCGAGTGAAGATGAGAGTGAGGAAAAACCTCCTATAAAAGATGACGAGGAAGAATCACCAAGTGAAGGAGATAATGAGGAAGGTTCAGGCGAAGACACTGGTGAAGAAGAACAATCACCGGAAGAACAAGAGGAAAAGCCATCTAAAAAAGAATTAAAAGTTGAAGTTAAATCAACAACGAAATCAAACAAAAAGATGGAAGCAACGATAGGAATTGATGATGTAAAAGCCGTCAAAGATAGAGTGCTCGTAATCAAACCTAAAAATGCAAAGGTTCAAAATGAATTAGCGATAGAGTTAGATAAAAAGGTCATTGAAACTTTAATTGAAAACAAAAATGATCTAAAAATTAACAAAGAAAAAGCAGTCGTACACATTCCGACGGAGATTCTGAGTCAATTAGCGAAGCAATCAAATGGTGCACCAGTAACCATTCAAATGGAACGATATGCTGTGGATGATGCAGTAGGTTCTGTTTATGACTTTACACTGATGGCAGATGAAACAAAAGTCAGTGATTTCGGCAACAATGAAATTACGTTAACACTCCAAGTCAACCAACAAAAAACAGAGGATCCGCAGGTCTATTATTTTAATGACCAAACGAATGAATGGGAATCTATTGATTCAGGCAAATATGACTCAAAAGCTGGGACAATATCTTTCCAAACGAATCATTTTAGTATTTTTGGCGTTTTTGATGGTACAAGTACTAATCTTGAAAAACCAACTCAGATAACCGTAAATAACTCATCTGTAGAAAATAAACCAAAAGAAAATACTAAGGAAAATCCAACTGAGCCAGCAGGTCAAAAAGAAAGTGTAAGTCTAACAAATGATAAAACTAGTCAAAGACATTTCAATCTGGCTAAAGAGCCCGGAAATACGATTCAACCAAAAGAACAATCTATTCAACTTATTGCTAGTAGTGATGTACATGAGAATTCAGATGAAAGCGATTATTCATCCGAAAACAAAGAACAATTAGCGTCTTCCGCGAAGGATTCGAATGAAATCATAAATCAGTCGAGTGAAGAAAGTGAAACGGATTCGGTAGCCAATCAATCCGAGTCAGAAGAAACGGCTGTCCATTCACAAGAAAGTAGTGAACAAAAAAAGGCTAAGTCAGAAAACACGACGTATGGCTATTGGCTAGCACTGGCATTGTTTATTGTTATAGGAGCATTTCTCATCCTATATTATCGTAAAAAGAATCTTAAATAGTACGAATAAAGGAAGGATACTATGCAATTGTCGTATAAGCGTCTCTTCATCCTGCTTTCCATTGCTATGTTGTTTTTATTGGCCGCTTGTGGTTCCGCACCATTATCCAAAGAAGAAGCAAATGAGCTGAAGGAAGCTGAGGAGCAGTCACAAGTAAAAGAAGTTACATTTCACGAAAAAATTAATGATGAATTCGAGACGAATTTAACGAAGTCAGGCATTGGAAAAGAAGCTAATTCAGATAAATCATCAGAAGAAAATGAAAATAATGAGTCAAATTCTGCTGAATCAACAAAAGTGGCAAGCGATCCCGAGTCAAAGGAAGCAAGCCTTTCAGATGCTAAGGAAGAAAAAAGCGTTTCTCACGATGATCAATCAAACAAAGTGACTTCGCAAGCATCGAAGGATAAAACGAAGAGTGAATCAACAACAAAAAAGAGTAGCAAATCAGACAATCAAAAATCAGATAAAAAGCAAGAGAAGAAGCAGGCGAGCGAAAAACCATCAACGCCTTCCCAATCTTCTAAAGATAAAGTGAAAGATAAAGAGAAACAATCAACGGATTCCTCAGAAAACAATCAAGAGAATCAACAAAAGGATGATCAACCTTCAGATGAGAATAAGGAAGAAGAAGATGCGAAAAAGGCACAAACAATTGTTCATTCGATTGTCATTTCAGATAGCGAGATTCCATTACCCCCTACGGAGATGGAAATTAACGATGGATTCACCGTTCTCGATGCCCTCATCAAGATAACAAAGGCGAAAAAAATTCAGATGGATTACCGGGGCGGTCAAGGCGCAACTGCCTATGTTGAAGGTATTGCAAACGTTTATGAATTTGACCGAGGCTCTGGTAGCGGTTGGATGTATCGAGTCAATGGAATCTTTCCAGACCGAGGAGCTGGGGTAGTGCCGTTATTACCAGGCGATCGGGTGGAATGGCTATATACAACGAACTTAGGCAAGGATTTAGGGGCTGATTTAAAGCCTTTCAGAAGATAGCGTAATTTTTGATTCACGGAAGTTTCAGATGAGCCCTCTTCGATGTGGGCTCATCTGCCTTCCTATATGAATTGTTGTTTTATTTTAATAGGTTGTATATCGATATTTACATAGAAAGTGTGTGATGAAAAATCGATAATGGTTTTCGCAGTTACCATCCATATGTTCAGCTTTTTTATTATATTTGTATGTTGACGTTAGCGATGTATTTTAATCATCCAATATTTTTAGTGACTATTTTATTGTTACTTATTTTTGTCAATATATCTCATGATCGAGGTAAAGACTTACGAAAATGGTTACCAACCTTATCGATCATGAGTACTCTAATTATCCTGATCAATCCGTTTCTTGTCTCACGTGGGACAACGATTCTTTTTTATTTTCGAGGAAAGCAAGTGACATTAGAAGCGTTTATGTATGGAATCACGATGGCGCTTTTTATTGCGATCATTTTAGTGGTTTTCATTTCTTTCAATCTCATATTAAACGGTAATCGTTTTTTATATATTTTTTCAAAAATTCTTCCACGTATCGCTTTAATGATTATGATGGCCATTCGGTTTGTGCCATTAATGAAAAGACGTCTTAATGAAATTGGTGATGTTCAACGGTTAAGAGGAATGAGTATGACAGTAGGTGATTTTAAGACGAGGGTTAGAAACGGAATGCTTAGAGTTCAAATTCTTTTGACGTGGTCTCTTGAGGAAGCCATCCACGTGACCAATTCAATGAAAGCGAGAGGATATGGAACGGAAGGGAAAAAAAGTTCTTATACTCTTTACTTTATGGATAAACGCGATTGGGTATGGCTGTTCATATTAGCAGGCTTAATGATGCTTTGCTTTTATGGAGGCAGGTTAGGTTATGGACAGATGATTATTTATCCAGAGCTGGGTCCATGGCAGTTTTTTTGGATCGATTGGATTGTTTTTTGCAGTATGTTTATTATCACGTCCTTTCCACTTTTCATTGAAGGGAGAGAAAAAATAAGATGGAAATTATCGATATAAAGGCGTTATCATTTCAATACCCTGAATCTGATAATTATGCGCTGGATGGGGTTAATTTTCACGTAAAACAAGGGGAGTTCGTTGTTATTGGAGGACCAAGTGGATGTGGTAAAACGACCCTCCTTCACTTATTGAAAAAGGAAATCTCTCCGCATGGATTGCAATCGGGCGATATATCATACATAGGGAAACCGTTAGATGAATGGGATGAAAGAACGTTAATCGAAGAGATCGGTCTTGTCTTTCAGGATCCAGAAAATCAAATTATTATGGATGATGTCATGCAGGAACTTGTATTTGGTATGGAGAATTTAGGCTATTCACCAATCGATATGCGGCTACGGTTGGCGGAGATGGTTCATACGTTTAGTGTCGAACATCTCTTGCATCAGAAAACGACAGCATTATCTGGTGGTCAAAAGCAACTTTTGAATTTGTTATCGGCACTTTTATTAAAACCGAGAGTATTACTTCTTGATGAGCCTACATCCCAACTTGATCCCGTCGCAGCAAAAGATTTGTTAATGATGCTTGAACGATTAAACAAAGAGCTTGGTATAACTGTTATTATCGTCGAACATCGTTTGGAAAATATCTTTGATAAGGCTGATCGAGTCGTGTTTATGAACGAAGGGAAGATTATTCATGACGGAAAGAGCAGAGAAGTTATTCAGCAAATTTATAATAGACAGGATCACCGCTTTTTTCCATACATTCCGTCAATATCTCAGATGTATTTAGAATTGCATCACGCACCAACCATTGATCGCATTCCACTGAATGTCAATGAAGGGAGAACAGAACTTGCTTCATTACCTTCAATGAATCACGTTGAAAAAATAGAAAACAAAGTAATGAATACGGACACAGAGCCGATTATTGAGGCGAAAGACGTTTATTTTCAATATGAACAAGGTTCATCGATGGTTTTGAGAAAGCTGTCTTTTTCCTTAAATAGAGGTGATTTTTATGCTGTTATGGGTGGGAATGGTTCAGGTAAAACGACACTATTGAAAACTTGTCTAGGCCTTCTCAAACCTCAGCGGGGTAGTGTGAAGCGATTTGGCCGTAAATTAACACATAAATCAATCGATAGCGTTCATCAAAATATCGCTTACTTATCACAACAACCGCAAACTTTCTTCATTCAAGATACAATTGAAAAAGAAATGCAATTAATTGCAGAACAACATGAAATCCAAGATTCTGAAAAACGTATAAAATCATTACTAAATTTATTTGGCATCGAGCATTTAAGGAATCGACATCCTTATGATTGCTCAGGCGGCGAGGTCCAAAAAGCAGCATTAGCATGTATGTTGTTAACAAAGCCATCTATATTATTCATGGATGAACCGACAAAAGGACTTGATCCCGTATCAAAAATTCACCTACAATCGATTCTTCGCAAATTGCATTCGGATGGTTTGACGATTCTAATGGTGACGCATGATATTGAATTTACTGCAAAAACTGCAACAAAATGTGCCATGTTATTCGATGGGGAAATAACGGCAGAAGCACTGCCTCATGCTTTTTTTACTGGCAATTATTTTTATACAACATCTATTAACCGGCTGACTCAAAACAGTCAATATCCTGAAGCGTTAACGTTAGAGGAGGTATTGCATTCATGGCAAGAGCACGAGTTAGCTTAATTGCATCTATAATTGTTTTTATTTTGCTCATTGTCATGTATGCCGTGTTTAATTATCACAACTATTTACTCTTGAGTTTAGGTATTATTGGTTGTGTGATGATGTTGTTTTTTATTCGTTTTGAAATGAAAAGTATAAAAACGAGAGAAATCGTTATCTTGGCGTTATTGATAGCGATTGCAGCCGTAGCACGTGTACCCTTTGCTGGTCTTCCAAGTGTTCAGCCGACCTCTTTTGTGATTATAACCGTCGGGTTGGTTTTTGGCGCTGAATCAGGCTTTTTGGTTGGTGCTTTGGCGGCAATCGTTTCAAATATGTTTCTAGGCCAAGGACCTTGGACTCCATGGCAAATGTTTGCTTGGGGGACGATGGGCATGAGTGCTGGTTTATTGAGACATTTTATAGGTGTAGGTAACTTGTGGATCTTAAATTCATTTGGCTTTGTTTGGGGATTTATATTCGGTTGGATGATGAATTTATGGATTGTTTTCAGCAATATGCATAATTTCACATGGGAGTTCCTTGTCGGTATATATGTGTCCAGTTTTTATCACGATTTAGCCCATGCAATATCTAAT
This sequence comes from Allobacillus salarius, assembly GCF_007559425.1. GTDB lineage: Bacteria > Bacillota > Bacilli > Bacillales > Alkalibacillaceae > Allobacillus > Allobacillus salarius. Next base: position 95,053 of record NZ_VMHE01000002.1, read on the forward strand.
GTGATCTTCATCAGTTTGTTTAGTGTGAGATGGATACGGATTTTAAATCGTTTTAAAAAGAAACACGGTTTACTAGAAGACCCAACGATAAAGCCATCAATCGCATATGAAAAAGCAGGTAAATAAACATATTAAAGCCCAGTTAGATTCGCTTGAAACGAGTCATCTAACTGGGCTTTAAGTAATTTAAATTAAAGTAGCTACTGAAAAGAAGTGTGTAATCGATCCGGCTAGGACGAATAAATGCCATAAAGCATGGTGGTATTTAAAACCTCTCCACATATAGAAAATAGCACCAACTGTATAAAGAAGTCCTCCTGCGACAAGAAGCTGCATCCCGCTAGTGGTCATATAAGCTGAGAGTGGACTCCATGCTAAGACAATTAGCCATCCCATCAAAATATAAAGCAACGTAGACACATGCATGAATCTTTTTACGAAAAAGATCTTAAAGACTGTCCCTGCAATCGCAAGACCCCAAACAATTCCAAACAGTGTCCAGCCGAGACCACCTTTTACGGCAATTAAAACGAACGGGGTGTACGTTCCGGCTATAAAAAAATAAATAGACGAATGATCTAAAATCTCAAAGACATTTTTAACCCGTCCAGGTCGTAAACTGTGTAGCAATGTTGATGAGGTATAGAGAACGATTGCTGACGCGCCAAAAATTGAAAATGTGACGACATGCCAAGCCGTTCCATTAATTGCTGCAATAATGACTAATAAGACCAACGCGGCAGCACTGAGTAAGATGCCAATGCCGTGGGTGATCGCATTGACCACTTCTTCTTTTTTTGTAAATGTGTGTGTTGCATCCATGGTGAACCATTCCTTTCTCGGTTACCCACTAATGGCTTTATACAACTGCTCAAAATCCTTTTTCGTAAATGTTTTAGGGACAGGGTATAAAGGGTTTGCTTCCCGGTGGGCACGGGCAATCATTTGTGGTAAATCTTCCGTTTTAATTTCTGAGAAATGATCAGGAATATGCATTCGATGATTCAATCGTTTAATTTCCTCAATAAAGCGGTTAGCTTTTTCATCAATTGGATCGGTGTGTTCGCTAACTTGTATAAGTTCTGATAGTTCTGCGAGTTGTTCATAGACTATTTCTCCATAGTATTGTAACACATATGGCAGGATAATAGCATTCGACAGCCCATGAGGCGTGTTGTAAAATGCGCTTAACGTATGAGCAATTGCGTGCACATTACCGACATAAGAGCGGGTAAATGCAAAACCAGCCAAGTACGATGCATCGAGCATGTTTTTTCTTGCTTCAAGGTTACTTCCATCTTGATAAGCCAGATATAGATTTTCAAAGATTAATTTTATTGCTTTTTTGCTGGCTTCCCGTGTTTCAGCTGTTGTACTTTTTCCTATATAAACTTCGATGGCATGTGTTAAAGCGTCCATCCCAGTGGTTGCTGTTAAGTGTGGTGGTAAATTCTTCGTTAACACTGGGTCTAACACAGCAACATCTGGAATCAATACGGGGTCCATGATTGGATATTTCTCTTTGCTGTCTGGATCTGAAATAACTGCAGCTAAAGTCGCTTCACTACCTGTTCCGGCGGTTGTTGGCACAGCAATGAGGAAGCTTGTTTTCTTTCGGATTTTCATCAATCCACGCATATTGGCAAGTGGTAGATTAGGCTTTGCTAATTTTGCTAAAACGGCTTTCGCGCAATCAATCGGTGAACCACCTCCAAATGCAACAATGGCTTCACAATGATTTTCCTTATACATAGTATATGCTTCTTCGATATTTGTGATTGTTGGATTTGGAACCGTTCCATCATAGATGAATGCAGCAATATTATTTGTTTCCAATTGTTGAAGAAAACGATCCATTAATCCAACTTTTAAAATTTCTTGATCAGTTATCACGAATACACGTTCCATTTTATGTTCAATAAGAAACGGAGCAAGTTGATTGATGCTGTTGTATCCAGAGAAAACTCTTGGTTCTCTCCAAGGAAGGAATTTTGAGACGGAGCGCAAGACCATTTGATATGTACGACAATATAGTTGGTACATTCTAAACACCGCTTTCTTCAATTGTTTTCTGAAAAGAATTAATTATTTATCTATTATACACGCCCCCTTTACTGACTAATATAGTTAGGCAAAAGATCTAAAATTCCTTATAATGAAAGAAGTAAGAGTCATGAGAAGATAGGCAGGTGGAAGCATGCAAATTCAATGGTATCCAGGCCATATGGCCAAAGCGAAAAGGGAAGTACAAGAAAAATTAAAGCTTGTTGATTTTGTTATTGAGTTAGTCGATGCAAGAACGCCGATTTCCTCACAAAATCCAATGCTTCAAGAGATTCTTGGAGAGAAACAAAAACTAGTTGTATTAATGAAAAATGACTTAGCTGATCCGAAACTTACAGAGCAATGGGTTCATCATTTTGAAGAGGAAGGCAATATTGCATTATCCGTCGATGTGAATCAGAAAAAAGATATTGAACAGCTCATCCATAAAGCAAAGGATTTAGGTCAAGAAGTCAATGATAAACGTGCCAGTAAAGGAGTGGCACCGCGTGCAATCAGGGCAATGATTATCGGAATCCCGAATGTTGGGAAGTCGACATTGATTAACCGACTGGCGAATAAAAAGCGAGCTGAAGTCGGTGACAAGCCAGGAGTGACGAAAAAACAACAATGGATTAAAATTCGCGGTGAATTTGAACTGTTGGATACACCAGGAATTTTATGGCCGAAATTCGAGGAGGAAGAAGTAGGGTATAAGCTAGCAGCGACTGGGTCCATTAAAGATACAATTCTTCATTTGGATGAAGTTGTCGTTTTTCTACTGAAATTTTTGAAAGAACATTATCCGACTTTGCTTGAAGAAAGATACGGCCTCGATCTATCAGAAGAAGATGTCGTCACTTGGTTTGATGTCATCGGAAAGAAAAGAGGATGCCTCCAAGCTGGCGGTGTTGTCGATTATGAAAAAACATCCGATGTCATTTTACGTGATTTTCGTTCTGGTAAACTTGGAAGAATTACGATGGACCGGCTGCACGTATAAACAAAAAAATAGACTAACCGATATAATCAACAAGAATTCAGTAGTAGGTGAGACCGATGAAAGAAACAAAAGAAACGATCACGATGATTAAAGAAAAACTATTCAGTGACCATGTGTCGGATGAATGGCTTATTCATATTAAAAATGACGAACGTGTTGGTGTTCAAAAACTTCTAGAACAATTTGAAAAAAGACAACTGAAGAAACAAGAATTGAAAAAAGCTTTTTATGAAATGATGCAATATGAAAACAAGTTGAAATCACAAGGGGTGCAGTTAATCGCTGGCATTGATGAAGTCGGACGTGGTCCGATTGCCGGTCCGGTTGTTGCTGCGGCCGTTATTTTACCAGAAGACTTTTATTTACCGGGTTTGACGGACTCCAAGAAACTAAGCGAACAAAAGCGTGAATCCTTTTTAGATGTTATTACGGATCAAGCAATTGCAGTAGGCTTAGGTATAGTAAGTCCGACGGAAATCGATTTGATGAATATCCATCAAGCATCATTGGAAGCAATGAAGCGGGCGGTCCATGAGTTATTGATTCAACCAGAACATCTGTTAATTGACGCGATGAAACTGCCTGATCTCAATTATCCACAAACATCGATCATTAAAGGGGACGCCAAAAGCATCTCAATTGCTGCAGCGAGTGTAGTCGCAAAAGTCACGAGAGACCGTATGATGAAGGATATCGCTTCTGATTATCCAGGTTATGGATTTGAAAAACATATGGGTTATGGAACGAGAGAACATATAGAGGCGTTAAAAACACTCGGCTCAACTCCCTATCATCGGAAGAGCTTTGCCCCTGTAAATCAATTTGTCTAACGGAGGAAAAAAGTGATGCAACCGAATCCAATTAATCAACTTTTTCAATCAATCCGGTTGTCCCGGACGGACTCTTCAAAATTGACCGTTCGGACTGGACAAATACTTCCCGCACGCGTTATTAAGTTCTTACCTGAAAACCGTGCCTTAATGCAAATGAGCGGGAAGCAGATCGTTGGTCAAATTGATACGGAACTTCATGTCAACCAAAGATATTTAATGCAAGTGATGGAAACTTCTCCCGCTATTAAAATGAAAGTTCTATCACAAAAACCGGCAAATGAGCCTGCTGAACGGATCAACGTGTTAATGCAAACGCTCGGTCTAAAGTTAACAAAGGCTGACCAAGCGCTATTGCACGAGTTGATGAAACAACAAATTCCACTGTCGAAGGAATCCCTTGGGCAATTATTTGCATTGGGTAAAAACGATGCACTTTCAACTCGATCGACAATCTTATCAGAGATGTTGCTTCGTAATATGCCGTTGACAGAGCAAGTCTATCAGTCTTTATCTAAGCGTTTGAATCAACCCATATCAATTAACCAAGCCATTCAGCAGCTAGAAAGTCAAATGATGGCAAATAAGCAACAAACCTTGAATCAAATCCAGCTCGCATCCTCGCTGCAATTGTTTCAAAGTGAGCGATCAAGCAACCAAATACTACATACATTCATGTTTCAAGCTTTAAAAGAAGTCGGACGTGGATCTCAGACGACCTTCCAGCTTTTCAAAAAAGCCGGAGTCATTCCTAGTCAAACGAGTTATGCCGAATGGTCAGCACATATTCGGTCATGGGCTACTTCGCAATCGATCAGATTTCAACCGTCTGGCAATCAATTGCTCAATGGTCAGACCCAACCATTTCCTTTTTCAATGACGGGTGAAAAAATCTCGGCAAGTATTCAACAGTTGGCAAGTCAGCAATTAGGCAATTCAAGTAAAAGTCTTCAAACCGTTGTCGATATTTTGCAATCCATTCGAAACAACGGAGCCATCACAAAAGAACAAGTACGGGTCGTTAACAATTTACTGCAAGGAACTTTTCTGGCTAATTTGAAAAAACAACTACCGATGCAGCAAAATACGTTGGACCAATTGACAAATTCTATTCAGCAACAGTCCACTGACGTTGCTGGTTTTCTACGCACAACGAATGGAACACAATTGCTGAACTCATTGACGCACTTACTCGATTTACAAGCAGATGGGGAACAAAGTCGTGCACTTTTATTTTTTAGAGGAATGACGCAGTTATCAAGTGTCAATGCGACCACGGTTATGGCGAAATTGTCGAGCTTTATGGAATTAACTCAAGTGGAGAGTGGGAAAGGGAAGTCGAGTGATTTTCCGAGTATTTTATCACAACTGCAACAAGTGCAAAGTCAGACCTCTTCAACATCTTTCCAAGCAGCGGCTCAGCAAATTCAACAGACGCTTCAAGCGATGCATTTATCAATGGAAGCTAATCGTGATTTTATTCAGTTTAGCGCACAACTTCCAAAAGAAATGCTAGGGCTAAACGAAGATCTTTGGATGGACTTCGAAGGGAAAAAACAAGCAGATGGTACGATTCATCCAGAACAATGTCGAATCATGTTTTATTTAGATCTTCCACATCTAAGCAATATCATTATTGATATGCAAGTGATTAACCGAATGGTCGATGTAACAATCTATCATCAAGACCCTAAATCCATTCGTTCAATCGTACATCATTACGAACAGGATTTACGAAATGGTTTGGAAGGAATTGATTATCAATTCACTGGCCTTCATTTGAAAAAGCTGCAAAGAAAATCGAAAGAGCTTCCAGCAGATGTTTTTTCACCTTCTCCATTAAAACAAGGTGAAGGGATTGATTTTAAAGCATGAGAAAATTTATGCCAAATCGAAAGTCAGCCATCGCTTTACGTTATGACGGTGAAACAGAAGCAGCCCCAAAAGTCATTGCAAAAGGCCAGGGGTTATTAGCTGAAGAAATATTGCAGCGGGCGGCTAGTGAAGATATTCCCGTACACGAAGACCCAGCGCTTATTGAGTTAATGAGTCACTTAAATATTAATGAAAAAATCCCGGAAGAATTATATCAAGCCGTTGCCGAAGTATTCGCTTATATTTATCGAATTGATCAAAAAATGACAAAAACCAAGTAATTTGGCGAATGTTCTTTTGAATGATACAATTTTTTATGTATAATAAGACCAGCATGGTTTTCTTATAGCTAGAGATATTATCGATGGGAGGATGTAACATGAACATTCATGAGTATCAAGCGAAAGAAATTTTCCGCGAGTACAATGTGGCAGTTCCAAATAGTAAAGTAGCTTTTTCTGTTGATGAAGCTGTTGAAGCTGCAAAAGAATTGACGACAGATGTGAAAGTCGTTAAAGCGCAAATCCACGCTGGTGGACGCGGAAAAGCCGGTGGTGTCAAAATCGCCAAAAACATGGATGAAGTGAAGCAATACGCTGACGAAATCCTAGGCAAAACATTGGTGACACACCAAACTGGTCCAGATGGAAAAGAAGTTAAACGTTTATTGATTGAAGAAGGATGCGACATCAAGAATGAATACTATCTAGGTGTTGTCCTTGACCGTGCTACTTCCAGTGTCGTTATGATGGGATCGGAAGAAGGCGGAACGGAAATTGAAGAAGTGGCAGCTGAAACGCCAGAGAAAATTTTTAAAGAGGTTGTTGACCCAGTTGTAGGTCTAAGCCCTTATCAAGCAAGAAGACTTGCATTCAATATGAACATTCCGAAAGAATACGTTGGTAAAGCTGTTAAGTTTATGATGAGCCTTTACAAAGTATTTGTCGAAAAAGATTGTTCAATTGCTGAAATCAACCCACTAGTAACAACTGGTGATGGTGAGGTTATTGCGCTTGATGCGAAATTGAACTTTGATGATAACGCATTATTCCGTCAGAAGGATATTCAAGAGCTACGTGATTTGGATGAAGAAGATGAAAAAGAAATCGAAGCTTCCAAATATGACTTAAGCTATGTAGCATTAGATGGAAATATCGGTTGTATGGTAAACGGCGCTGGTCTTGCGATGTCTACAATGGACATTATCAAGCATTATGGCGGCGAACCGGCTAACTTCCTTGATGTTGGGGGAGGCGCTACAACTGAGAAGGTAACTGAAGCATTCAAGATTATTCTATCTGACCAAAACGTAAAAGGTATTTTTGTCAATATTTTCGGTGGAATCATGAAGTGTGATGTCATCGCTGAAGGTGTTGTTGAAGCAACAAAACAAGTTGGTCTTGAAATGCCACTTGTCGTTCGTTTGGAAGGTACAAACGTCGATCAAGGGAAGAAAATTTTGGATGAATCTGGATTGAATATTACTTCAGCAGAATCAATGGCTGATGGTGCAAATAAAATTGTATCTCTAGTCAAATAAGAAAGGACGGTCGAACATGAGCGTATATGTAAACAAAGATACAAAAGTTATTGTTCAAGGGATCACAGGCTCTACAGCCCTTTTTCATACGAAACAAATGCTTGAATATGGTACAAAAGTTGTCGGCGGTACTTCACCAGGTAAAGGTGGACAAGAAGTAGAAGGTGTGCCAGTCTTCAATACTGTTGAAGAAGCGGTTAAAGAAACAGGTGCAAATGCTTCTGTCATTTACGTGCCGGCTCCATTCGCAGCGGATGCAATTCTAGAAGCTGTAGACGCTGAATTGGATTTGGTTATTTGTATTACTGAACACATTCCTGTTTTGGATATGGTTAAAGTTAAAAGAGCGATGGAAGGTTCGAAAACTCGTCTTGTCGGACCGAACTGCCCAGGTGTGATCACGCCAGATGAATCTAAAATCGGTATCATGCCAGGCTACATCCACAAAAAAGGCCACATCGGCGTCGTATCTCGTTCTGGTACATTGACTTATGAAGCGGTTCATCAGCTTTCAACAGAAGGCTATGGTCAATCTACAGCGGTCGGTATCGGTGGAGACCCAGTTAACGGAACAGATTTCATTGACGTACTAAAAGCTTTCAATGAAGACCCAGAAACAGAGGCAGTTGTCATGATTGGTGAAATCGGCGGAACAGCTGAAGAAGAAGCTGCTGAGTGGGTGAAAGCGAATATGACGAAGCCAGTCGTCGGATTCATTGGTGGTGCAACAGCTCCTCCAGGAAAACGTATGGGCCACGCTGGTGCGATTATCTCTGGCGGTAAAGGTACAGCAGATGAGAAAAAACGCATTATGAAAGAAAGCGGTATTGCTGTAGCTGAAACACCAGCAGATATTGGTGAAACAATGATTAAAGTTCTTGAAGAAAAAGGACTTGCCAAAAAATGTAAAACGGTTCAATAAGTAATTAGGTTGAGTCCAGATGAATCGTCTGGGCTCAACTATTATTCTACGAAATAACCTTCAACCTTCCCCAGCATTTACTAATCCAAGTTTTATAGATTACAATCACAAGCGTATTTTGTGTTTTATTAAAATTAAATAATACCTACTCTCAAAGGAGCCACTGTTCAATGCAAATAAACCCCTCATTTGAACTGTTCCATTTGCTATCTCATCCAAAAATAACACGAAAGAAAGTGCAAAATTATTTATTGACAGACCCTTCACTTGAACGATTGCATTCACTTCATTGGAGAGACCTCATTCAACCACTTCAATTGACATCCTCTGAAGCCCAATCACTATATGAACACTTCCAAAATCGTCTTCAACGACAAAGATCCGCTCGCCAATTTAACCTGTTACGCCCGATAACGATTTATGACCCGAATTATCCACATTCTTTAGCTACGATTCCAGATCCCCCGTTAATCCTTTATGCACGCGGTAATCGCGAGCTTCTTTGTGGTAATCATTTAAGTGTGATCGGTTCAAGAAAACCGTCCCCCTCCGCTAAAAATAAAATTAACTTATTACTACCACCACTCATCAAGCAATCTGTCACAATTGTCAGTGGCCTTGCTTATGGAATCGATGGAATGAGCCATCAATTGACATTAGATCAACAAGGGAAAACCATTGCTGTTTTAGCTTTTGGATTTAATCATATTTATCCGAAGGCCCATACGGCATTGTATCGAACAATTGAGAGACACGGATTGTTGTTAACCGAGTATCCACCTGATATGAAGCCGAATCGTTGGCATTTTCCTGAACGAAATCGTATTATTAGCGGACTAAGTCGAGCAACATTGATTATTGAAGCCACTAAACGTAGTGGGACAATGATCACTGCAGACCAGGCACTTGAGCAAGGAAAGGATGTTTTTGTTGTTCCTGATTCAATTTTCTTGCCAGAAGCAGAAGGTTGCCTTAAGCTTTTGCAGGAGGGAGCAATCCCTATTACAAACCCGCAAGACTTATTAGATTGGTGGAATAAAATTAATTAAGAATTTTCATGAAAATAACCAAAAAATGAAAAATCGGTTTGACAAACAGGTAGAAAGTATTTAATAATGAATGAGATTTATCATCAAAGAAAATCAAAGTACTCATACAATAGAATCAATCATTCAAATTCTCTGTTTGTTGATGGCCATTGAGCAAATGGTACGAGCCGCCGATAAATCGAGTGGAGCCGCCGATAAATGCAACGAACCCGCCGATAAATCGAGTAGAGCCGTCGATAAATACAGCGAACCCGCCGATAAATCGAATGAAGCCGCCAATAAGTGAAATGAGCCCATCGATCAAACAAGAAAAGCTATCAATAAGATGAATTCAACCTAATAGGCTGCGTAGAGCCACTTGAAAAACGGAATCATCTGCTGATCAGCAGACTAGAATCGATGAATAAATGGGCTGGACGTCCTATAGAGACAGTTTGAATGAATGTAAATCAAAAATAGAAAACCTCGCAGGAGGACTGAATATATGTCGGATTATTTAGTGATCGTCGAATCACCGGCGAAAGCAAAAACAATTGAACGCTATTTAGGAAAGAAGTATAAAGTAAAGGCTTCAATGGGGCACGTTATTGATTTGCCTAAAAGTCAAATAGGTGTCGATGTCGATAATGATTTTGAACCACGGTATATTACAATCCGAGGAAAAGGTCCCATTTTAAACGACTTAAAGAAGTCAGCCAAGAAGGCGAAAAAAGTCTATCTTGCTGCCGACCCCGATCGTGAAGGGGAAGCAATTGCATGGCACTTGGCTAATAGTTTAGGCATAGGTGAGGATGAAGCCTGCCGTGTCGTTTTTAATGAAATTACAAAAGACGCAGTAAAGGATTCATTTAAAGAGCCAAGGTCGATCAACATGGATCTTGTGAATGCTCAGCAGGCAAGACGTGTACTGGACCGACTTGTCGGATACAATATTAGTCCATTACTTTGGAAAAAGATTAAAAAAGGATTAAGTGCAGGACGGGTTCAGTCTGTTGCAGTCAAGCTGATTATCGACCGTGAGAATGAGATCAATAATTTCACACCTGAAGAATATTGGTCAATCGAAGCTGAATTTTCCCATAACGGTGAAACATTTAAAGCGAAGTTTTACGGAGTGGATGGGAAAAAGAAAGAGCTAAAATCAAGAGAAGATGTCGATCAAATATTGAAGCAGTTGAACGGAAAAGATTTTACAGTCGATCAAGTGAACAAGCGTGAGCGAAGAAGAAATCCTTCCTTACCATTCACTACATCATCATTACAGCAGGAAGCATTCCGAAAATTGAACTTCCGTGCAAAGAAAACTATGATGATCGCTCAACAATTGTACGAAGGAATCGATCTTGGTGGTCGAGAGGGTACGACTGGTTTGATTACCTATATGCGTACAGACTCGACGCGGATTTCGGATACGGCAAAAGATGAAGCAATAAACTTAATTCAAAGTAAGTACGGTGAGGAATACCTCGGTAAATCTCGGGCGAAGAAAACACAACAAAAAACACAAGACGCACACGAAGCGATTCGGCCGACAGTTGTCTCTAAAGAACCATTAGCGATTAAACCGAAACTATCAAATGATCAATACAAACTATATAAGTTGATCTGGGAACGCTTTGTAGCCAGCCAAATGGCACCAGCAGTACTAGACACTGTCACAGTGCACTTGTTGAATAACGATGTCGAGTTCCGTGCTTCTGGCTCCCAAGTGAAGTTTAAAGGCTTTATGAAGGTATATGTAGAAGGTACGGACGATCAGAAAAAGGATGAGCAAAAATTACTTCCGGAATTGGAAGAAGGAAGCCATTCAACAGCGAGTCAGATTGAGCCGGAACAACACTTCACACAGCCACCTCCAAGATATACTGAAGCAAGACTTGTGAAGACAATGGAGGAAAAAGGAATAGGACGACCATCAACTTATGCGCCTACGTTGGATACAATCCAGCGCCGTGGATACGTCAAATTGGAAAACAAGCGATTTATCCCGACAGAGCTTGGTGAAATCATCAATGATTTATTAGAAGAATATTTTCCAGAGATTGTTGATATCGAGTTTACGGTGAACATGGAAAATGATTTGGATGGTATCGAAGACGGTGACAAAAAATGGCGTCGTGTAGTCGGTCAATTCTACGAAGGCTTTGAGAAACGTCTAGAAAAAGCTGAAGAAGAAATTGAAAAAGTTGAAATTAAAGATGAGCCTGCAGGAATCAACTGTGAGAAATGCGGCCATGAAATGGTTTATAAAATGGGCCGCTATGGAAAGTTCTTAGCATGCTCCAACTTCCCTGATTGTCGTAACACGAAGCCGATTCTTAAAGAAATTGGGGTAACGTGTCCGAAATGTGAAAAAGGGCAAGTCGTCGAACGTAAAAGTAAGAAACGAAGAACATTTTACGGTTGTGATCGATTCCCAGAATGTGATTTTGTATCATGGGATAAACCAATCGATCGCCCTTGTCCAAAATGTGAGTCATTATTGGTAGAAAAGAAACAGAAAAAAGGTACACAAATAACGTGTACGAATTGCGATTACAAAGAAGGTGTGCAATAATCACCTCATACTGTTCCTTCCCTGGGATTCCAGTGTAGGAACAGTGTTTTTTTGGTTAATAATACCTATTTTTAGAAAAATAAGTCGGTTTTGTGATTAAATTTTATCTAAATTGTGAAAAGTGTATAGAGAGAGTTTGTTTAAATTGACACACAATTCACATTCCTATAGAATTACTCAGTGGTAAGAAGTTTTCCTTTACATCATAAACAAAGAGAAAACTTATTATTTAAGGATTTACATGAAATAGATACTGGGTAGCACAGATTATTTATCACCAATTATTGTTGATTGATTTGCTTCTAAATTCAACAAATTTGTGAAGACAACGTGTTAATTGTTGAATAATTTAAAAAATTTTGATAAGATTTAAACGATTTAAATAAGAAAGTGTGACGATCCATGATATTTGGACAATGGGTTAAAGCGTTTGAAGATTATATGCGTGTAGAAAAAAACACATCTAAGTTGACGATTCAACAATACGTAACGGATATTAAGCAATTTGAACAGTTTCTAAGTGCAGAGTCAATCGATGAAATCAATCGAATTACTCATGTGGAAATTCGTTTGTATTTAACGACGTTATATCGAGAAAAGTTATCAAAAAAATCGGTTTCGAGAAAATTGTCTGGCTTACGCTCTTTCTTTAACTATTTGGAAAAAGAAGAAGTTGTCGAACAAAATCCTTTTCTATATGTCTCCATGCCAAAATTGGATAAGAAAATACCTCAGTTTTTTTATGATGAGGAAATGGAACAATTGTTCACGGCTGAAGATGGTATGACGCCGATAAGTCAACGAAACCGAGCAATTTTAGAAGTACTCTATGCAACTGGCATTCGTGTGACTGAACTCGTTGGTTTAAAAATCGGTGATGTTGATTTTACAGCTGGCCTCCTTCTCGTTTTCGGAAAAGGTCAGAAACAAAGATACGTGCCTTTTGGTTCATTCGCTGAGATGGAATTAAAAAAATATCTTAATGAATCAAGGCCAAAACTTCAGAGTAAATCACAGAACGAAAGTAATGTGGTGTTTTTGAATCATCTAGGTGAGCCTATAACCGATCGCGGAATTCGGTATGTTTTAAATCGTATGCTTAAAAAAGCTGCCTTGACTTCAAAAATTCACCCGCATAAGTTACGTCACTCATTTGCAACGCACTTATTGAATCAAGGTGCAGATATGAGGTCTGTACAGGAGTTGTTGGGTCATGAAAGTCTATCATCTACCCAAGTATATACCCATGTGACAAAGGATTATCTGAAGAGAATTTATGATAATGCACATCCAAGAGCGTAATTGAAATATAGGAGTGATAAATATGTCACAAGAATTTCATGCAACAACGATTTTTGCCGTTCGACATAATGGAAAGGCAGCGATGAGCGGTGATGGACAGGTGACACTCGGAAATGCAGTCGTGATGAAGCACACTGCCCGTAAAGTTAGAAAAATACATAACGGAAAAGTATTAGCCGGATTTGCCGGATCGGTTGCTGATGCATTTACGTTATTCGAGAAATTTGAGGCGTACCTTGAAAAGTATGAAGGAAATCTTCAACGTTCAGCAGTCGAACTCGCCAAAGAGTGGAGAAGTGACAAAGTTCTCCGTAAACTTGAAGCGATGCTCATTGTTATGGATCTTGAAAACATGTTACTAGTATCAGGTACTGGGGAAGTGATTGAGCCTGATGATGATATCCTGGCAATTGGCTCCGGTGGAAACTTTGCATTAAGTGCTGGTCGTGCCTTGAAACGTTATGGAAATATTGATGATGCTGAAAACATCGCTAAATCAGCATTAGAGATTGCAAGTGAAATTTGTGTTTTTACAAACGATCAAATCGTCGTTGAAACACTTGGCGGAAAAGGAGAATGATGAATGAGTAAGACGGCGACCCCAAAAGAAATTGTAAGTCAGTTAAATAAATACATCATTGGCCAAGAAGATGCAAAAAAAGCATTAGCAGTTGCTCTTCGTAATCGATACCGCCGAATGCGGCTTCCAAACGAGTTGAAAGAAGAAATCGTACCGAAAAACATCTTGATGATCGGTCCTACAGGTGTAGGAAAAACAGAATTGGCAAGGCGACTTGCTAAGCTTGTCCATGCACCTTTTGTTAAAGTCGAGGCTACTAAGTTTACCGAGGTTGGTTACGTCGGGCGAGATGTTGAATCGATGGTTCGTGACTTAGTGGATATGAGTGTTCGTATGGTAAAAGAACAAAAAATGATCGAAGTTCAAGAAGAAGCAAGAGAGCAAGCAAACCGCCGACTTGTGAAACTACTTGTGCCTGAGAAGAAAAAGAAGTCAAACGTATCCAATCCTTTCGAGATGTTGTTTAGTCAACAGCAAAATCAGGAAACGCAAGAACATGAGGAAGAAGATAGTGAAGTGGCGGATAAACGTAAACGGATTAAACATCAATTGGAACTTGGTGAGTTAGAAAACCAAATGGTCACGATTCAAGTCGAAGAACAAACGCCATCCATGTTTGACGCACTACAAGGTTCAGGCATGGAACAAATGGGTATGAACATGCAAGACGCATTTAGCCAAATGCTTCCAAAGAAAAAGAAAAAACGCAGACTGCCTGTGAAGGAAGCAAGAGAAATTTTGACTCATGAAGAGGCGCAAAAGTTAATTGATATGGATGAAGTTCACCAAAAAGCAATCGAACATGCAGAACAATCGGGAATTATCTTCATCGATGAGATCGATAAAGTATGTGGCAAAGATGATCAGCAAGCAGGAGTTTCCCGAGAAGGTGTCCAACGAGACATTTTACCAATTGTAGAAGGCGGAACAATCGTTACGAAATACGGCACTGTTAAAACTGACTATATGCTCTTCATTGCTGCGGGAGCTTTTCATATGGCGAAACCTTCTGATTTAATTCCTGAATTACAGGGAAGATTTCCAATAAGAGTCGAATTGAACAAGCTCGCCACTGAAGATTTTATCAATATTTTGAAAGAACCATCAAATGCGTTAATCAAACAGTATACCGCTTTGTTGGGAACCGAGGATATAAAGTTAGAATTTACGGATGAAGCGATCAAACGAATCGCGGAAATCGCCTATGAAGTCAACCAGGAGACAGATAATATTGGAGCAAGAAGGCTTCATACAATCATGGAAAAGCTGCTAGAAGATCTATCTTATGAAGCGCCAGACATCACGATGGAAAAAATCGAGATTACCGAAAACTATGTTGATGAAAAGCTAACAACCATTGTTAAAAACAAAGACTTATCACAATACATTTTATAAAATTTAGGAGGATGTAAAGATGAAATCATTATTAGAAAGAACACGAGTCATCAATCAAATGTTACAGAAAACACAAGGAAACGCGGTGAACTTCAATGACATGGCGGGTACTTTAAAAGATGTCATTGATTCAAACGTCTATGTAGTAAGTCGTAAAGGGAAATTATTAGGGTATGCAATCAAAGAAGAGATTGAGAATAGCCGAATGAAACAAATGCTTGAAGAAAGACAATTCCCTGAAGAATACACAAGTAACTTATTCAATATCCAAGAAACAACTTCCAATATTGATATCGACAGTGAGTACACTGCATTTCCTGTTGAGAACAAAGATTTGTTTAAACAAGGGTTAACGACAATTGTTCCAATTCTTGGTGGAGCAGAACGACTAGGAACGTTGATTTTGGCAAGAGTAGAAGAATCTTTTGAAGATGACGATCTCTTACTTGGTGAATATGGTGCAACGGTTGTAGGAATGGAAATATTACACCAGAAAGCTGAAGAAATTGAGGAAGAGGCTCGTAGTAAAGCAGTTGTTCAAATGGCGATTAATTCCCTTTCTTACAGTGAACTAGAAGCTATCGAGCACATTTTTAAAGAGCTAGATGGTAAAGAGGGATTGTTGGTCGCAAGTAAAATTGCTGACCGCGTAGGTATTACACGTTCCGTTATCGTTAACGCTTTACGTAAATTGGAAAGTGCTGGAGTCATTGAATCTCGTTCACTAGGTATGAAGGGTACGTATATTAAAGTATTGAACGATAAATTTTTAAATGAGCTTGAAAAGAAAACGATGTAATAAACGTACGATAAAATACCCCTTGAGTCACTTTAATGACTCAAGGGGTATTTTTTGTATAAAATCACAAAACGATAAATAGATTTATTTTCTTTTTCAATTGACCTACTGGCTATGAATTCATTTTGATTTGGACCATAAACAAAGATTCGAAGTCATCTTATTAATAAATAAAATCTTTATATAGAACTTTTGGTTTATTTTTATCGAAATACTAGGAAAGTTTTGGGCATAATATGTCTTTAAGCACCGATTTATGTAATAATAAAGTAATTGAATTGTAAAGATTGTCGATTGGTTTTGGATTCATAGATATTTGGTCGAAAGAGGAGAATCTGATGAAGCTATTTAATAATACGTTTAATCACTTGGCACAAGGTCTAGATTATGCATCAACAAAAAATAAAGTCATTGCCAATAATATTGCGAATGTGGATACGCCCAATTATAAAGCAAAGAAGGTATCTTTCCATTCCCAATTAGAACAAGAACAATCGAAATTAGAGACGTTGAGGACTCATCCGAAACATATACCTTTCAATCGACAATCATCAACGATAAAAATTACACAAAATCAAAACCATACATATAACCATAATGGCAATAGTGTGGATCTAGATAAGGAAATGGCTGAATTATCGAAAAACCAACTTTATTATGAAGCATTGACTGAACGGATTAATGGAAAATTTAATTCAATCCGTACAGTACTCGGTGGAGGTCGTTAATTATGGGGATGTTCGATGGAATTAATATTAGTGGAAGTGCGTTGACTGCAAATCGGTTCAAAATGGATGTACACGCTGATAATATTGCAAATCAACAAACAACAAGAGCACAATTGAATGAAGCTGGGGAATGGGAGCCATATCGCAGAAAGATCGTTACCCAAGCAGCTAAAGGCGAGCAATTTAATCAATTTTTACATAAAGCGATCGGAAAGCAAAACATAAGCACAGGAAAAGGTGTCTCAATCCACTCGGTTAATGATGACCCGACACCATTCGAGCCAGTTTACAACCCAGATCACCCTGATGCCAACGATGAAGGTTATGTGATGATGCCTAACGTCGATCCGCTGAAGGAAATGATGGGGATGATGACAGCCAGCCGTGCGTATGAAGCAAACGTAACGGCATTGAATGCTTCAAAAGGCATCTTGATGAAGTCATTAGAAATCGGTAAATAAGGGGGACTTAAATGATGGATCCAATCCAACTATCTGCATTACAGCAAGCGAATAACCCGATGAAGCTAGCCATGTCACGTGGAGAGAAAAGTAACAATGTTTCTACTGCCGAAGCGAAAGACCAGTTTGCAGAGCAATTAAAAAATGCGATTAACCACGTGAATGATTTACAAACAAAATCGGATATAAAAACAAATCAATTAGTTCGTGGGGAAGATGTAGACTTGCACGATGTGATGATTACAGCACAAAAAGCAGGTGTAACGCTACAAGCCGCTACAGAAATTCAAAACAAAGTGATTGAGGCATACAGAGAAGTTATGCGAATGCAAATCTAATCTTATAATCTAGCAAAAGTCTAAGTAAAATCGATCCAGAATAGATAGATAGAGAGATTTATGGAAGTTGGGGGACAAAAATGAATCAATCCATTCAACGCTTTCGTGAGCAGTTGACCGAGAGATGGAAAAGTAGTTCAAATTCACAAAAAACATGGGTGATTGGTGGACTATCGATATTTATCCTTCTCATCATCATACTTACATACTTTATGACATCGACGAAAATGACGCCTTTGTATAGCAACTTGTCACATCAAGAAGTTGGACAATTAAAAGCAGAGTTAGATGAACGAGGTATTACATACGAATTGACAGATGGCGGAACATCAATTCTCGTTCCCGAAGAACAATCTGACTCATTGTTAGTAGACTTTGCTTCACAAGGTATCCCGAACAGCGGAAATATCGATTACTCGTTTTTTTCCGAAAATGTTTCTTGGGGTATGACGGATGAAGAACGACAAATCATTGAAGTCGATGCATTACAAACAGAGTTAGCAAGCTTAATTGAGAATATTGACGGAATTAACCAAGCAAAAGTATTAATCAATCGTGCAAATAAAACGATATTTGTTGGAGAAGAAATGCAGGATTCATCTGCATCAATCGTGTTGGAGACCGACTTTGGTTATAACTTTTCAGAAAGCCAAGTGAGAGGGCTATATCATCTAGTATCCAAAGCTGTTCCAAATCTCCCTACAGATAATATCGTCATCATGGACCAAAACTTTAACTATTTAGACATAAATAATTCAACAAATGGTTATGGCAATACATACGTGCAGAATCAAGAAGTTAAAGAGCAGGTAGAAAAAGACATCCAACGTCGTGTCCAACGTCTACTCGGAACGATGATCGGTCAAGACAAAGTTGTCGTATCAGTAACAACGGATATTGATTTTACCCAAGAAAATCGAATCGAAGAGTTAGTCGAACCGGTAGATCTTGAAAACATGGAAGGATTACCTGTGAGCGTTGACCGGATAACAGAAACATATACAGGTAATGACGGTGCTCCTTTAGTTGAGGGAGATACAGATATTCCTGAGCTCCAAGGAATTGAAGAGGGCGACGGACAATCAGAATATGAAATGGTTCGTGAAACGATTAACAATGAGTTTAACCGAATCCAAAAAGAGATTGTCGAGAGTCCTTATGAAGTGCGTGATATTGGGATCCAGGTTGCAGTTGATAACTCTACGATCGAAAACGGTGAAACTGTTACATTGTCAGCGGCAGAACAAACAGCAGTTGAAGAAGATATTCAATCCATTCTTTCTTCGATTGTGAACACATCGATATCAGCAGATGTCGAGGTCGAGGAGCCATTAAATAATATATCTGTCGTATTTCAAGAGTTTTCGAGACAAGGAAGTTTTGAATCTCCAAAAACCGGCATTCCAACATGGTTATATATTGTTGGTGGTATTTTGATTATTGCTATTCTATTACTTTTATTTTTATTATACCGCAATAAAAATGAAGAGGAAGTTGTGGAGGAAGTATATCAAGAAGAAATTCCCGACCTTGAAGATTTCAAGATTGAAGAGAAGCAAACAGAATCAACTGCAAAAAGAAAACAGCTTGAACAGCTCGCAAAAGATCAACCAGATGAATTCGCTAAATTATTAAGAAGCTGGATTTCAGAGGATTAGGGGGAGTCTATATTGGTAACGCAGAAAAAAGAGTTGACAGGTAAGCAAAAAGCTGCTGCATTGCTGATCTCCATTGGTCCAGATATTTCAGCACAAGTATATAAGCACTTGACCGAAGAAGAAATTGAGCAGCTAACATTAGAAATTTCATCCGTCAAAAAAGTAGACCCAGCACAAAAAGAAGAGATTTTAGATCAGTTTCACCAAATCGCTCTTGCGCAAAATTATATATCACAAGGTGGAATTGGGTATGCGAAAACCGTTTTGGAGAAAGCATTGGGAGAAAATGAAGCTTCCAAGATTCTTTCACGGTTAACGACTAATTTGCAGGTTCGACCATTTGATTTTGCAAGACGAGCGGATCCAACTCAAATATACAATTTCATTCAACATGAACACCCACAAACAATCGCTCTCGTGTTGTCTTACTTAGAATCAGAGCAAGCTTCTCAAATTCTATCGGAATTACCGGATGACAAGCAGGCTGATATTGCTCGACGAATTGCGATTATGGATTCAACGGCGCCTGATATCATTGAAGAAGTTGAACAATTACTTGAGAAGAACTTATCATCCACTGTCACGCAAGACTACTCGGAAACAGGTGGTGTTGAATCAATCGTCCAAATATTAAATGGTGTCGATCGATCAACAGAGCGTACGATTTTGGATGAACTAGAAATTCGTGATCCAGAGTTGGCAGAAGAAATCAAAACACGAATGTTTGTATTTGAAGACATAGTCACTTTAGACAACCGAGCCATTCAGCGTGTTATTCGAGATGTAGAGAATCAGGATTTAATCATGTCATTGAAAGTAGCTAGTGAAGAAGTGAAAGACCTCGTATTTCAAAATATGTCTCAACGAATGTCCGAAACGATTCGAGATGAAATCGAATATATGGGCCCTGTTCGTTTGAAGGATGTTGAAGAAGCGCAAATGAGAATTGTTGGCACGATTCGACGACTAGAGGATATGGGCGAAATAGTCATTGCACGAGGCGGGGGAGATGACATCATTGTCTAATGTTTTTCGTTATCTGTCAGATAAACAGCTTACAGGAAGACCGATTCAAATCGGTACGTTTCAAGAGTCAATCCATGATTCGAACATAGAGAAAGAATTACCTTATCAAGAACAAGTCAATCAAAAGCAAGCTTCTGCAGAAGAGATTATCGAACAAGCAAAGCAGCGGGCGGAACAATTACTAGCCGAGGCAAAGCAAGATGCGGAGCGACTACACGAAGAAGCCCAAATTTCTATCCAGCAGGCACATCAGGAAGCAAAGCAAATTGGTTATGAAGAGGGAAAAAAGGAAGGTCTTGGACTTGCGAAGGAAGAATACCAATCGCTAATTGACCAGGCAAACGAAGTCGTTAAACAAACGAAAGCTTCATATCTTAAAAAGCTTTCTGATGCAGAAGAAGACTTATTAACGTTATCTGTAGAAATTGCTGAGAAAATTATTCACGAAACATTTGAATCGGACGAGGAGCGTTTTATTCAGCTTGTGAAGCAGACTGTCAATGAAGTTTCAGATCAACCAGAAGTACATGTCTATGTTCACCCGGAAACCTACCATCTCGTTACAAATCAACGGGAAGAGTTAGAAGCGATTTTATCAGGTAAGGGACAGCTCAGTGTTTTCTTGAATGAAGAACTCTCAACTTATGCTTGCTTGATCGAATCTCCTTTTGGAAAAATCGATTCTAGTGTTGATAAGCAATTAAGTAAGGTGAAAGAAAAATTGCTGCAGCTAGTGAAGGAGAGTCAACAACGTGGAAGTTAAGCGATTCGTTGAGGCACTACATAAAATTGATCCGATTGTACGATATGGAAAAGTATACCGAAATGTAGGCTTGTTAATTGAATCTAAAGGACCTGCAGTTAACATCGGAGAAGTTTGTTATATCCATTCTGCCACGAATGAGAAGGAGCCGATTCTGGCAGAAGTTGTCGGTTTCCAAAACGAGCATGTGTTATTAATGCCGTATGAACAAACAAATCAGATTGGTCCAGGTAGTTTAGTAGAGTCCTTTAACCGGTCACTGACAGTAAAAGTTGGCGAAGGTTTGGTTGGTCAAGTGTTGGATGGTTTAGGCAATCCATTGGATGGATCTAATTTATCAAGTGACTTTATACCTTATGAAACAGAACAAGAACCACTTAACCCACTGGCCAGACCACCAATCGACAAAGTATTATCGACTGGAATTAAAGCGATTGACACGTGTATGACAGTCGGTAGAGGTCAACGTTTAGGGATTTTTGCGGGAAGTGGTGTTGGTAAAAGCACGTTGCTCGGAATGTTAGCACGTAATAGTGATGCTGATATTAACGTATTTGCCCTTCTTGGAGAACGCGGTAGAGAAGTGAGAGAGTTTATTGAGCAAGAATTGGGTCCAGAAGGATTGGCTAAATCTATTGTCGTTGTTGCAACCTCCGACCAACCAGCTTTACAGCGGATTCGAGGAGCGTATACAGCAACAGCTATTAGTGAATTTTTCCGAGATCAAGGATTTCACGTCAATTTAATGATGGACTCATTAACTAGAATCGCAATGGCTCAACGTGAAGTCGGGTTGGCTAGTGGTGAACCACCAACGACAAAAGGTTACCCACCGAGTGTATTTGCCATGTTACCGAAGTTATTGGAACGAACAGGAACTGGTGAAATTGGAAGCATTACCGCTTTTTACACCGTATTGGTCGACGGTGATGATATGGATGAACCGATTGCTGATGCGGTTAGAGGTTTGTTAGACGGACACTTGGTTTTAGATCGTCGACTTGCTGAGCAAGGCCAATATCCAGCAATTAACGTTCTTAAGTCAGTCAGTCGTCTCATTCAAAAAATCGCAGAAGATGAACATCTTGAACTGGCTAAAAAGCTACGTTCTCTGTTAGCTACATATGAGGAAAATAAAGAGCTGATTCAAATTGGCGCATATAAAAAAGGGTCTTCTGCGAAGGTAGATGAAGCGATCTACTACTATCCGGAAATTATGTCATTTCTTGAACAAAACATCAATGAAGATAGCAATCTTACACAATCACTGAGCGAACTTAGCCGAATCTTGAAAGGTTGATGATTATGAACACAATACACTCGATTGAAAAGATTTGTCATATTCGCGAAAAAGAAGTGAATGAAGCACAAGCACAGTATCAACGGGCAATCGATTATTTTGAAGAACAGGCGACACAGCTTTTCCAATTGTTAAAAAAGAAAGAGATGCTCCAAGAGCAATTTGACAATCGACTGAAAGAACGAGTAACGGTTACATACATACACACAATGCATGATTCGATTCAGCGGATTGAAACAGAAGAAAAAGCACTGCAATCAAAGGTGCACCAGGCACGAGTCAACATGGAACAAAAAGAGAAACAACTGAAAGAAGCTCATTTTGAAATGAAAAAGATAGAAAAGCTCTTTCAACTTAAAAAAGAAGAACTAAAAGAGTTTGCAAAGAAAAAAGAAGCTGATTTCATGGATGAAATTTCTGTGCAACAATACTTCCGTACGAGATAGGTGATGTTATGGCTATGAATGCCAATGAAGAGAAAAAAACAGGTAAGTTGCAATGGATTCTGTTCGTAATTGTCATTCCAATTATCTTCGCCATTGTAATGTTATTGATCGTATTGTCTGTAATGGGAATGAATCCTATCAATCAACTGAAAGAAGCGCCAATTGTTGCTTCTTTCGTAGATTCAAAAGATGAAGAAATCCTGCAATCCCAATTGGACGAAATACAGAAAGAAAGTAATAACAAGAATACACAAATAGAAAACCTACAAAGTCAAGTTAGTCAAAAAGAAGCTAAGATCGAAGAACTAGAAAACGAGATTGCTGATTTGAATGTTGAATTGGAACGTAGAGAAGAAACACTATTGACTGAAGAAGAAGCAATCAAAAAAATGTCCAATTCATTCTCAGGCATTGAACCGAAAATTGCAGCTGAAATTATTATAGAGATGGAAGAACAAGTTGCCCTGAAGCTATTAGAGCAAATGAGCGATGATGAGCGCGGTAAAGTGTTAGGAGCAATGAATCCGGAACAGGCAGCAAGCTATACGGACTCACTAATTGAACGAAAAAGCGCAGAATAACTTAATTTAACAACGTTAATTGATATAACGCTTTGAAAGGGGGTGAAAAAATGAATGGCGCTATGATGCTACAAGCTATGCCACAAGTCAACCAATTGCTGGACAGAGTATCTGGAAAATCCATGTTGTCAAATCAAGAAGGGGATTTTGCCAAGTTACTTGAAGGGATCGCTGGAAAAGTATCTACAGAAGAAGGTATGAAGCTTACCGAAGAAGATTCTTTGGTAGAAATAGAAACAATGTTACAAAAACTGTTAGGGTTGCTTTCCTCAGAAGAAGAACTGGAATCCAAACTATCTGATTGGTTGCGAACATTTACCGAATCAATGAACATGTCTGAAGAAAATCTAGAAGGTTTACTAGAGGGTTCATCCGCCCCGTCACTTGATCAAATCGGTTTGGTGTTAACTGACCTGTATCGTTCAATCACGTCACATCATCAAGCTTCAGCGGAATCCTCCAAAGGATTAGAAGCATTGTTGTCCCAATCAAGCAATGGAATGAATGGTCTGAAAAGTATAATTGAAAATGTTTTATTCCAATTAGTTCAACAAAAAAATCAGCAACTACAATCAAATGAACTGAATAATCAACAAAACAGAGTAACATCGAATGTATGGCAACAACTCGTTTCAGGTGAACAAGTAACTCAAGCACAGACCACAACAGAATTTGCGAAAGAATTAATGCGGTTATCGAGTAACGGTGATACAGATAAACCTATTATGAACTGGGCACATGCCATTACAGGAACACTTTCGAAATCACCAGCTAACAAGCCATTAGATTCTGTTGAGCAACTAGGCAACTTAATGAGGAATGTTAACTTAAACAGTTCACAAATTGTTAAACAAAGCATACCGCTTCAAGGAAATTCGCAACAAATGATGAATCAAATTGAGCAAATGATCCTATCAACGCGATTTGCCAGGCCGGGTGGCATGACGCAACTAACAGTGCAACTAAAGCCAATGGAGCTCGGCGAAATGATTCTTCGCTTTGTTAAGCAAGATGGAGAAATGACCGTTAAAATAACCGTCATGAGTCAGATGGCGAAAGAAATGGTAGATAAAAATTTACATCAATTAAGACACATGTTCTCACCTCATCAGGTTGTTGTCGAGCGTCAAATGGACGTGCCAAATGAAACAAGCTTCGCTAACTTCAAAGAAAAACAAGAAGAACAGGAAGAACAATCATTTAAACAGCAAGAAAAGACAAGGCAATTAGATGATGAAGAAAGTAATGTGACTTTCCAAGATTATTTATTCGCTGAGGAGGTGTAGAAGATGAAAATCGATCAAAATCTTTATTTGGCGAATCAAACAGCGAGCCAAACGAAACAGTCCGATTTAGGAAAAGATGAATTTTTAAAACTATTGATGGCTCAGTTAAAACACCAAGACCCATTAGACCCTATGGATGACAAGCAGTTTATCTCTCAAATGGCTACGTTTTCACAGTTGGAACAAAGTATAAACATGTCAGAAACAATGAAAACATTGGCCAATCAGCAAAGTCAATCAAATTTCTTAGCTTATTCAAACCTGATCAACAAGGAGATTACATATGCGGTGTATGATTCAACAGGTGAATATACAGGGCAAGAAACAGGTCGGGTACAATCAGTGTCATTTGCCGGAAATGATGTCGTGTTAAAACTAACCAATGAAGATCGAATTGCAGCAAGTCAAGTAATGGAAATTACCCAGTCAGCCAACGAGGTGATTGCAGATGGCGAATAGTAGAATCAATACCATTCATTATCCGACAATTCCACCACAATCGAAGCAAGTACAACAAAAGAAAGCAGTTCAACAATCTTTTCAATCCATCTTGGAAAATCAGACAGCTGAACTCAAAGTGAGTAAACATGCACAAAAACGATTGAATGAACGGAATATTCATATTACGCCGTCGCAGTGGAACGAAATTCACGAAAAAATGCTAGATGCAAAACAAAAAGGCGTAACCGATTCTGTCATCGTAATGAAGGAAGCTGTTTTGGTAGCAAGTACAAAAAACCATACGATTATAACAGCACTTGATCAAAATAACGAAGCAGATCAATTGATTACCAATATTAATGGAACGATTATTATGCCTGATTAACGGCTGGACCGAAAGGAAGCCGAGAATTGCTGAACGAAAGAAGCAATTTCACTATTAAACTTAAAATCGGAAGGTAGAGATGTAAATGTTACGTTCAATGTATACAGGTATCTCAGGAATGAAAGGTTTTCAAACGAAATTAGATGTTGTTTCCAATAATATTGCCAACGTGAATACGTTCGGCTTTAAAAAAGGACGTTACACATTTTCAGATTTAATGAGTCAAACGATGCAAGGTGCTACAGGTCCTATACAAAACGCAGCAGGTAACCCAACATTAGGTGGACGTAACCCAATGCAAGTTGGCTTAGGAACAACAACAGGAAGTATTGATAATATCCATACACAAGGTAACCGTCAGACGACGAATAGACCACTAGATTTGGCAATTGAAGGTGATGGCATGTTTGCGACTGCCGAATCGGTTGATGGTGATGATAACCTTGCGACGGATGCTGATGATCTTAGCTTTACAAGAGCAGGTAATTTTTATTTCGATGACAACGGGCATATTGTAACGAGTGGCGGAAGATATTTGGTAGGGCGGACGCCAAACGCAGCGAATGATGGTGTGACAGATCAAATTGGACGTATTCAATTGCCAGACGATGCTCAAAGCTTCAGTATCGGTGGAGATGGAACGGTCAATTATGTGGACGGAGATGGACAACCAGCTGTAGCAGGCCAAATTTTGCTTGCTAATTTCTCCAACCCAGAAGGTTTGGATAAAGTCGGAAGTAATTCCTATAAAATTTCAAACAATGCTGGTGAATTGGATGGCGGAATCGTCGATTATTTATACGTACCTGGAGACGGTGGCGCGGGTAGCCTTTTTGCCGGTGCACTAGAAATGTCAAACGTCGACCTTTCAGAGGAATTTACTGAAATGATCACAGCTCAGCGTGGATTTCAAGCGAATACACGTGTCATTACAACAAGTGATGAAATTCTACAAGAGCTTGTTAACTTGAAACGATAAAGGAGGCACGGGGCTTGGACAAATCAAAGTTATAAACTCAGAAACACGAATGACAATCTAATTTAGCGTAGGAAATATACGGAGACTTCTGCGGGAGCAAAAGCCTAGGTGAGACCCCGTAGTGCGAAGCACGAGGAGGCTCAACAGCTGCCCGCGAAAAGCGAAGTATATTTCCGAAGCGAGTATTTCCGCTGCACTGAATTAGAATGTACGTATCTGAGTCAACTTTAAAGGTTTTGCCCAGCCCCTTACCTAAAATATGATCGAATTAACTAGACTGAACGGTGATGAATTTGTTTTGAATTCATTATATGTAGAAAAAATAGAAGCGCTGCCTGACACAACCATCAGCTTAATTAATGGGAAAAAGCATTTTGTGAAAGAGACGGTCTCAGAAGTCATTCAATTGATTACTGACTACTATCAACAAATCGGAATAATTGATCTACATAAAAAGGTGGTGGAAAAAAATGAGTAAACCAATCAAAATCATGGTTACTATACTCATTTCATTGACGATTATTGGAATAGCAACCATTGTTATTCTTGTTTACGGTGATCAAGGCTCTGTTTCATCGGAAGAACGAACGATTGATGACATGGTTGAGAATTCGTTCATGACAGGAGAGATACGGACAGATTTAGCAGATAACAATTTTTTGCTAATCCAATTTCGAATCGTAACCGATAATGAAGATGCAGCTGAATTTCTACAAAAGGGTGAGCATTTTCAGTTGAATAATGTCATTTTAAAAGAACTAACTGTCCTGAAGGAAGAAAACTTCAGAAGTGGACTCAGTGAAGTTGAACAACAATTAAAAAAACGTTTGAACCAAATAGAAGGATTGAAGGACCACGGAAAGGTAACCGATATTTTTACAATTGATAAAGTTCTTCAATAATGAAAGACCCAATAATGGGGGTGAGAATATGGCCGATGATGTTTTATCCCAAGGTGAAATTGATGCCTTGCTCTCCGCGTTATCCAGTGGAGAAATGGATGCAGATGAATTAAGAGCCGATGAAACAGAAAACAAAAAAATAAGAGTCTATGATTTTAAGAGAGCATTGAGGTTTTCGAAAGATCAAATTAGAGGACTGACACGAATCCACGAAAACTTTGCAAGATTATTGACATCGTTTTTCTCAGGACATTTACGGTCTTATGTATCCATACAAGTAGCATCTGTCGACCAGGTGCCTTATGAAGAGTTTATCCGCTCTGTTCCGTCTAAAACAATATTAAACGTCTTCTCTGCAGATCCATTAGAAGGACGGTTACTTTTCGAAGTGAACCCGAACATCGCCTACGCAATATTAGACCGAATGCTAGGTGGTTCAGGCTCTAGCTTAAATAAAGTAGAAACATTAACGGAAATTGAAACGAAAATTATGTCGAGAACATTCGGGTCAGCCATGGAATCGTTAGAAGAAGCCTGGGAATCAATGGTTTCCATTGATGTGGAAATGGAAGATTTCGAAGTGAACCCACAATTTCTGCAAATTGTGTCGCCAAACGAGACAGTAATTGTTATCTCGTTAAATACAGTGATTGGTGAAAGTTCTGGAATGATGAACATTTGTATTCCTCATATTTTGTTAGAACCGATTATTTCTAAACTTTCAGTTCACTATTGGATGGAAAACCAAGCACATAAAGGAAATGAAGAAGATTATCATTTGCTTCAAGAAAATTTATCGAAAGTATCCGTTGATGTCAAAACGAATTTAGGGGAAACATCCGTTACCATTGAAGACTTTTTGCATTTGCAGACTGACGATGTAATCAAGCTGGATCAATCTATCCATAAACCATTAAAGTTATATGTTGATGAAGAACCGAAATTCTACGTTCACCCAGGGAAGAAAAATAATCACTTAGCCGTTCAGGTCTTCAGTGATATGGAGGAGGAAAACGATGGATAATCATAAAAGTGATATGCTCACACAAGAAGAGATTGATGCGTTACTGAATGGCGATGGCGGCCCATCCAATGACCATAAGGATGAAGAATCAAGTCAACAAGATCAACAGTCGTCAGATTCCATGAATAAATCAAAGTCTTCCCTTGAAGATGTGCTCACTTCCATGGAAATAGATGCAATCGGTGAATTAGGGAACATATCCATTGGTAGCTCAGCGACAACTTTATCAACTCTATTGAATCATAAAGTAGAGATTACAACACCAGTTGTTAACGCTGTCCATGTTGATCAACTTGGCGATGAATTTCCGATACCCCATGTTGCTGTTAGCGTAGATTATACATCTGGCTTCACAGGGTCAAATTTGTTGGTTATTAAACATGAAGATGCTGCAGTAATTGCTGACCTTATGTTAGGAGGCGATGGTTCTTCACCATCTAGCGATTTAGACGAACTGCATTTAAGTGCTGTTCAAGAAGCGATGAATCAAATGATGGGTTCTGCTGCAACAAGTATGTCATCTATTTTCAACGAGCAGGTCGATATATCACCACCGAAGCCAATTATGTTAGATGTTATGACAGGTGACGGCTTAGAATATTTACCGGATGAGCCAGTGTTGATTAAAGTGTCGTTCCAACTGAAAGTAGAAAACTTAATCGACTCTAGCATCATGCAGTTGTTGCCGATTCAGTTCGTCAAAGATAGCGTGGAGCGTTTATTGAATGGGAGTCCGAAAGAGGAAATGAATCAACAACCTGTTGATAAGGGGGAAGGTGAAGAGGCTGTGAAAAACTATTCAGAGGAAGAGCCTGAGCAAAAACAGCACACAAATGACAGCTCATATCAGAAACCTTTCATCAACAATGTTGAATCTGCTCAATTTAGTGAGTTTGGCTCTTCAGAAAAGACAAACCCGACTGAGCGCCGAAACCTGGACTTATTAATGGATATTCCACTGAATGTTTCAGTTGAACTCGGACGCACTCGGAAGCCTATTCGGGATATTCTCGAACTTAGCACAGGTTCAATTGTTGAATTGGACAAGCTTGCGGGGGAGCCGGTTGATATTCTAGTAAACAGTAAATTGATTGCAAAAGGTGAAGTCGTTGTCATCGAAGAGAACTTCGGTGTTCGGGTCACTGATATATTGAGTCAAGCTGAACGAATTCAAAAGTTACGTTAGGAAATTACATTAAATAAAAAAAGAATAAGGGAGAAATCTATTATGGCGAAAAAGATATTAATCGTAGATGACGCAGCTTTCATGCGTATGATGATCAAAGATATTTTAGTGAAAAACGGTTTTGAAGTTGTTGGAGAAGCTCAAGACGGTGTTGAGGCAGTTGAGAAATATGCAGAGCTCCAACCAGACCTTGTGACGCTTGATATTACGATGCCTGAGAAAGATGGTTTGACTGCTTTGAAGGAAATATTAAGTGCAGACAGTGATGCGAAAGTGATTATGTGTTCAGCGATGGGTCAACAATCAATGGTCATCGATGCCATTCAGGCAGGAGCAAAGGACTTTATTGTTAAGCCATTCCAAGCGGACCGCGTGCTCGAAGCGATAAATAAGGTGTTAAGTTAATTGATCGATTGCTGTATGAAAGAACATCAATGAATATAGGCAACGTTTTAAAAGAAATCTATGAAAACATTTTACGGTTAGGGTCGATAAAGATGAAACAAAAAATAGCCATTGGGGTCCTTCTTTTCTTTTTATTCATTCCAATTGGTTCAGTATCTGCTGCACCGAGTGGAGAAGGAAATGTCTCCGATCTTTTTGATGAAGAGAAGACGAATCAACAAGAAGAACCTGTACAAGAAAATAGTAACGACAATGAAGACTCAACTGGTGAGCAAGTAGCTGCATCTGATCGCTCTTTGTTTCTAGATTTCTTAAAAATGATTGTCGCGCTTGTCGTTGTGTTAGGTTTAATCTATTTTCTATTAAAATTTTTACAAAAACGAACACGAATCTATCAGCAGACACGTTCATTGGAAAACTTAGGCGGCTTATCACTTGGTTCAAATAAATCTGTCCAGATCGTACGAGTTGGCAACGATTATTACTTAATCGGTGTCGGGGATAACATTCAATTACTAGATAAAATAGATTCGCCAGATACGATCGGCAGTTTGGAATCAAGTGGGACTACGTCCAATCAAGCCATTCCTTTTCAAGATTTATTGAAAAAATTCACTCAGAAAGATCAAAACCCTTATCAAAATAGTGATACGGATATAAGAAGTGAATTTCAAACTGAATTGAGTCAAATGGAAAAAAGTCGTAGTGAGTTGCTGAAAGGAAGCGAAAAGAAGGGGGATCAACGTCATGACTGATGCCGTTAACCTATTGACAGAAAATGATCCACAAGCAGCTTCGTCAGCCGTTCAGCTACTGCTATTGTTATTGGCAATAACCATTCTCCCGAGCATACTGATTTTAATGACTAGCTTCACTCGTATCATTATTGTGTTGTCGTTTGTTCGAACATCACTCGCGACGCAACAGATGCCGCCGAATCAGGTGCTCATTGGATTAGCTTTATTTCTGACATTCTTTATCATGGCACCGACGTTTAATGAAGTGAATGAGGAAGCATTACAACCTCTGTTTAATGAAGAAATCACGTTGGACGAGGCTTATGAAGCGGCAAGTTTACCCTTCAAAGAGTTTATGGCGAAGCATACGAGACAAAAAGATCTTGCATTATTTATGGATTATAGCGGAGAAGAAAGTCCAGAGACACTAGCTGATATCTCTTTGACGACATTAGTACCTGCCTTTGCGATTAGTGAATTAAAGACAGCCTTTCAAATGGGCTTTATGATCTTTATTCCGTTTTTGGTCATTGATATGGCTGTTGCTAGTGTGTTGATGTCAATGGGAATGATGATGCTCCCGCCCGTTATGATTTCATTGCCATTTAAAATCTTATTGTTTGTCATTGTCGATGGCTGGAACTTAATTGGTCATTCAATATTGGAAAGTTTTACATAGGAAGTAGGGCATTAAATGAGTTCAGATACAGTAATAGCATTAGCGGAACAAGGCGTCTATACATTATTGATTGTCATTGGCCCTTTAATGATTTTAGCGCTAACCGTTGGGCTTCTCGTCAGTATCTTTCAAGCGACGACCCAAATTCAAGAACAAACGTTGGCGTTTATTCCTAAAATGATTGCCGTATTTATTGGGGTCGTTTTTTTTGGGCCTTGGATGCTTCAGCGTATGATTGAATTTACAATCAATATATTCAATAACATCCCTAACGTGGTCGGTTAATATGGCTGAGTTTATAGACCTTGCGAGAATGCCTGGATTGTTATTAATTGTTGCTCGTTTAGCTGGATTTTTTATGATGACACCGTTTTTTTCTTACCGAAATATTCCGATGCCCGTTCGTATTGGTTTAGTCATGTTTCTTGCTTGGATTATGTATTTCACTTTAGAAATTCCGGTGTTTTTCTTGAATGGACAGTTCTTCCTCTTATTAGTGAAGGAAGTAACCGTCGGGTTAATGATTGGCTTGTTGGCTTACATCATATTATCCGCCATTCAAATAGCAGGTGGCTTCATCGATTTTCAAATGGGATTCGCGATTGCTAACATTGTCGATCCGCAAACTGGAGCACAGAGCCCGATTATTGGTCAATATTTATATATTTTTGCTTTACTGTTTTTAGTTGCTACAAATGCGCATCATTTACTGATTGATGGGATTTTTTACAGTTATGAATTTATCGGATTTTACGACATGATCCCGATAGGCGATCAGTCTTTTCCGGTGTTTATTTTAGACAGTTTCGCTCATATGTTTATGCTTGCGTTTCAAATGTCAATTCCAGTTGTCGGGTCTTTGTTCTTGGTAGATATCGCTTTAGGTATGATTGCTAGAACTGTGCCTCAAGTAAACGTGTTTGTCGTTGGATTACCACTTAAAATATTTGTCGCATTTGTAATGATTCTTATCTTTTTGGGATTCTACGTCATGTTGCTTCGTGGATTGTTTGAAACGATGTTCCAGATGATGAGACAACTCATGGAGCTAATGGGAGGCGCTTAATCTTGGAATTACTACGATTGGATCTTCAGTTCTTCAATCAAGAAAAAACGGAAAAAGCGACACCTAAAAAGCGCCAAGATTCACGTAATAAGGGTCAAGTTGCTAAAAGTCAGGATATTAATTCGGCAATCTTATTGTTTTTTGTTTTCCTATTTTTGCTCGTGTTTGGTTCAGTCATGGGTGAAGTCTTTACAGGGATGTATACATACAGTTTTACGGAGTTCATCCATTGGGAAGTAACCGCAGCTACGACAGAGCATGTGTTTTTTCAAATGACAATGGAAGCCGTCAAGGTTGTTTTACCTGTGATGGTTGTTGCAGTGATTGCGGCACTTTTATCGAACTACATACAATTTGGCTTGTTGTTTTCGGGGGAGCCGCTGAAATTCGATCTGAAGAAAATAGATCCGATTAAAGGATTTAAGCGTATCTTTTCTGTTCGAGCACTTGTTGAATTTCTGAAATCGTTACTGAAAATTGTGTCCATCGGTGGTGTATGTTTTGCAGTACTCTGGCTTCAAAAAGATGAACTGATGCTCTTATCATTGAAAACGGTGAGTGAATCGATTGCATTTTTTGCTCAATTGACAATTCAAATGGGCATTGCCGCTTCGCTCATGTTGATGTTTCTATCAGTATTCGATTATTTGTATCAACGATATGATCATGAAAAGAACATAAAAATGTCCAAGCAGGATGTAAAGGATGAGTATAAGAAAATGGAAGGGGATCCGTTGATTAAATCACGAATCAAGGATACCCAAAGACAAATGGCTCAACAGCGGATGATGAGCGAAGTGCCGACTGCAGATGTCATCATCACAAACCCAACTCATTTTTCCATCGCACTCAAATACGATGAAGAAAAATCAGATGCTCCATTCGTCGTTGCAAAAGGTGCAGACTATGTAGCATTTAGAATTAGAGAAATTGCAGAAGCAAATGGTGTCATGAGAATTGAAAACCGAAGTTTAGCAAGAGGACTATACGCGTCTGTAGAGATTGGCGACTCCATACCTGAGGAGTTTTATCAAGCAGTTGCCGAAGTATTGGCTTATGTCTATAAGCTCCAACGAAAAGTGTAACTGGAAAGAGGTTTTTTTGAATGTCCATAAAAGATTTATCCGTTCTATTCGGCGTTATTATGATCATTATCATGCTAGTGATTCCTTTGCCGGGATCATTATTAAGCATACTCATTTTGATCAATATATCGTTGGCTTTAATCGTCATATTAGTTGCCATGAATGTTAAAGAAGCATTGGAATTCTCTGTATTTCCTTCACTCTTATTGCTTTTAACATTGTTTCGATTAGGACTTAACGTTTCTACCACTCGTTCCATTTTGTCTGAAGCAGACGCGGGTGGTGTTGTCGATACATTTGGTAACTTCGTGACTGGAGGTAATCCATTAGTCGGTTTTGTCGTCTTTCTTATTCTTGTCGTCATTCAGTTTATCGTCATTACGAAAGGTGCAGAACGTGTTTCCGAAGTTGCTGCGCGTTTCACGTTAGATGCGATGCCTGGTAAGCAGATGAGTATAGATGCCGACTTGAATGCAGGATTGATTACCGAACAACAAGCTAAAGATCGCCGTGAAAAAATTGAAGATGAAGCGGACTTTTATGGTGCAATGGACGGTGCGAGTAAGTTCGTTAAAGGTGACGCGATTGCCGGAATTGTCATCGTTCTGATCAATATTATCTTTGGATTTATTATTGGAATGACTCAATTCGGCTTGAGTGCCGGAGAAACGGTCGATGTTTTCCTGCGATTGACTGTCGGTGATGGATTGGTCTCTCAGATTCCTGCTCTATTAATCGCAACCGGAACAGGAATCATTGTGACACGTGTAGCAGCCAAAGGAAATCTTTCTTTTGACGTCACGAGTCAATTATTCCGCTTTCCTAAGTTACTCTATATCGCAGCAGGAACGATTTTTATGCTCGGGTTAACTCCGATTAATTTCGCTTTGACAACAGTAATTTCCGGCATGCTTGCTTTTGGTGGATTTTACTTGAGTCGTGCTGAGGAAAATGCTGCTGAGCCTTTAGAGGAAGTCGATGAAACGGAAGAGCGTGCGCAAGAAATGGCTGCACCAGAGAATGTCGTGCAGTTACTGAATACAGACCCAATTGAATTTGAGTTCGGGTATGCACTGATTCCGATTGCCGATCAAAACCAAGGGGGAGACCTACTTGATCGCGTTGTTATGATTCGTAGGCAACTAGCATTAGAGCTTGGACTTGTTATTCCAGTCGTCAGAATACGC
Source organism: Allobacillus salarius (assembly GCF_007559425.1). Taxonomy (GTDB): domain Bacteria; phylum Bacillota; class Bacilli; order Bacillales; family Alkalibacillaceae; genus Allobacillus; species Allobacillus salarius. The sequence continues at coordinate 129,611 of NZ_VMHE01000002.1, forward strand.
GACAATATTCAATTGAATCCGAATGAATACCAACTGAAGATCAAAGGGAATGAGGTTGCTCGAGGTGAATTGTATATTAACCATTATTTAGCGATGAGCCCGGACTTAGAAGATGATGGCATTGATGGTATAGAAACGAATGAGCCTGCTTTTGGATTGCCAGCTAAATGGATTACCGAAGAAATGAAAGAAGAGGCTGAATTACTCGGATACACTGTCGTTGATCCACCATCTGTTGTTTCAACACATATAACTGAAGTGATTAAGCGACATGCGCATGAATTGATTGGGCGTGAGGAAACAAGACAGTTAATCGATCACTTAAAAGAAACGCATCCAATTTTAGTGGAAGAAATTACGCCAGAACCATTGTCAATTGGGGAGATTCAAAAGGTACTCGCTAAATTGTTAAGTGAGCAAATTTCCATTCGTAATTTACCGATTATCTTTGAAACATTAGCGGATTATTCAAAAATGACGAGTGATACTGACCTGCTGACTGAATATTGTCGCCAGGCGCTATCTGTACAAATTACTAATCAATATGCACAAGACCAATTTTTAAAGGTTGTTACGTTGTCCCCTCAAGTTGAAAAAATGGTTGCAGAGGGAATTCAACAAACAGAGCACGGTAATTTCATTACGATGGATCCAGAAAATCAACAAAAATTAATCGAAGCAGTCCACCAGGAGTTTACGCAAGCCTATTTTCAAGATACGGCACCAATTGTATTGTGTTCACCGGCTGTTCGAATGTATGTAAAACAAATTATCGGAAGAGCTTTACCTGAAGTTGTCGTATTATCCTATAACGAATTGGAGCCGACTGTTGAAGTAGAAAGCAGTGGGGTGGTGAATGTTCAATGAAGGTAAAAAAATTTATTGCGCCGACAATGCCAGAGGCTATGAATCAAGTGAAAAAGGAATTAGGCGAAACTGCAATAATTCTTGATTCTCGTGAAATTAAGAGAAGTCGTTTTTTGGGACTATTTGGGAAGAGAAATATTGAAGTGTTGGTAGCTGTCGATCCACAACCAGCAAGGAATCGCGAATCTGTTCGAAGCAAGAAGCAAACGGCTAATCATTCAACGAAGCCTACAAATTATGCGAAGAGCGTTCAGAAAACGAAACCTACGATAGAAAAGTTACCTACTCACTTATCGTTATCGAATGAATATCCACATCCAATCGAGAGTATACTTCAGCGGTTGAAAGAAAATGGAATCAATGAAGATACGCGCGCTCATGTGCTTCAAAATCTGCTTTCAGCGTATTATAAAAAAGATGAAAAAGTGACAGATTCAGAGTTAATTGATGTGACAAAAGCGTTTTTTAAACAAGAGATGTCTCCATCTATTCAAGGAACGACAAAACAGTTCAAGCATTTATACGTTCTCGGTCCAACAGGTGTCGGTAAAACAACGACCATTGCCAAAATGGCAGCTAACGAAAAAATGAAACACTCGAAAGACATCGCATTTATTACGTTAGATACTTACCGAATAGCAGCAATCGAGCAGTTGAAAACGTACGCAAAAATTTTAGATATTCCTATAGAAGTGGCTTACAATGCAGAAGATTTAGAAGCAGCCAAAGAGAAATTTAAAGATAAAGACCTCATCTATATTGATACAGCCGGTCGGAACTATATGAAGAGTGAATATATTCAACAACTTAAGGACATGGCCAAGTTTACGGAAGAGGATAAGCTCATGTGCGTTCTATCGCTTACAGCAAAAGAAGACGATATGGATATGATCTATCATCAGTTTTCTGAATTACCTGTTGACACGGTCATTTTTACAAAAGCAGATGAAACTTCTACCTACGGCCAAATCTTTAACTTATGGAGGAAACATCGTTTTGCCATTCAAGCACTCACAAACGGACAAGATGTACCGAGTGATCTTTTGAATGTTGATGACGAAGTCCTTTCTCGTTTAATGGTCGGTGAGAAATTATGGTAAATGATCAAGCGTCCAAGCTACGGGAACTGATGAGTAACCAAACCCAAGAAAATCGTCATCAAGCAAAAGCGATTGCTATATTCAGCGGTAAAGGTGGTGTAGGTAAATCCAATTTTGCTATTAATTTTGGACTTTGTCTCGCTAACCGAAAGAAAAAAGTGTTACTGATTGACTTAGATATCGGTATGGGAAATGTTGATGTTTTGCTAGGTGCTAGTCCTGCCTATTCGATTGTTGAAATGCTTGAGAATAAAATGGGCATGTTTGATATAATTGAATCAAGGTCTGAATACTTTTCCTTCATCGCAGCAGGCACGAGTCTTTCCCGCTTATTTGAGCTAAACAGTGCGGAAAGGACACATTTCATTGAGCAGCTTCAAGGAGTCATTTCTTTTTTTGATTATATTTTATTAGATTTAGGAGCGGGAATGACGAAAAACCACTTAGCTTTTTTAGAAGCAGCTGATGAATCAATTGTCATAACAACACCTGAGCCTACTGCGATTACCGATAGTTATGCTGCAATGAAGCATCTATTAATTGAATCTGACAACCAATCTATTCATCTATCCTTACTCATTAATCGGACAACAAAGAATACCGAAGGATGGCAAGTGTACCAACGACTTAGAGAAGTAACGAAGAGTTTCTTAAACTATCAACTTCGTTTCGCTGGAAGCTTGCCAGATGATCCTACCGTAACAGAGTCAGTTAAAAAACAAGTGCCGTTTATAGAATCCTTTCCAAAATCTAGAATCTCAAAACAATTGGATAAACTCGTCACTCAATATGAACAGCTTGAATCAAAGAAACCCAAGCAATCAAGTACGTTTATGGAAAAGATGAAAACAATGCTTTTTCGTTAAGCTAGTTCTAAAATTTTGTGAATACAACATCGGGATACGAACCGTTCCAATTTTCAAACGATTAAGCTAACGTTAACCCCTCTTTTCATTAAAACGAAATCTCTACAACGACAGAAAGGGTGCGCTGCATGAAACGATACAAAGTACTCATTGTAGACGATTCAGCATTCATGAGAAAAGTGATTTCTGATATCGTTCAGCAGTCGGAACAATTAGAAGTAATTGGAACGGCTAGAGATGGAATTGATGGATTAGCAAAATTAAAACAACTGAAGCCCGACGTTGTTACGCTAGATGTTGAAATGCCTAAAATGAATGGCTTGGAAACATTGAAACGCATTATGGAAATTCATCCAATGCCAGTTGTCATGTTATCTAGCACAACAAAAGTTGGGGCAAAAGAAACCGTCGAAGCTCTTCGAATAGGAGCGGTTGACTTTATTTCGAAGCCATCTGGAGCCATCTCTTTAGATATACATAAAATAGCAACAGAGATTACTAAAAAAATAATTCAAGCAGCAGAAACATCCGATACTCAGCAGCATCAACAATTAGGGAATATGTTCGATATAAATAGTAATGAATTTATTCCACGATTCCCACATAAACAAACGATTGTTTGTATTGGCGTATCAACAGGTGGCCCGAAAGCTTTGCAACATGTCATCTCTCAGTTGCCAGGGAATTTCCGAGCACCAGTAGTCATTGTCCAACATATGCCTGCGAGGTTTACAAAATCGCTTGCTGAACGATTAGACGAACTCTCATCTGTGAAAGTCAGAGAAGCAACTAACGGTGAAATTTTACGTAACGGGGTGGTTTATATTGCTCCTGGGGATTTTCATCTTCAGCTCAAACAGCTCAATCGATCACTAGCAATTGATATTAATAAAGAAGAACCTGAAAAGGGGCATAGGCCGTCCGTTAATAAGTTATTTACGTCCGTTTCAAGATTAAGAAATATAAATAAAATTGCAGTTATACTTACAGGTATGGGAAATGACGGAACGGATGGAGCTAAGGAACTAATACGAGTTGATTCAAACAGTGTAGTCATAGCTGAATCCCAGGAAACCGCGTTAATTTATGGAATGCCAAAATCCATTGTTGAGAATATAAGTGGTTGTTTGATTAGACGATTGGATGAGATCGCTTCAACACTTGTGGAATTGGTGGACGAATAGGGAGGAACATGAATGGAAACCAATCAATATTTAGGAATATTTATCGATGAGAGTAACGAAAACTTACAAAAAGTCAACGATGGATTGCTTGATTTAGAAAAAGATCCAACGAATATGGAGCATATCGAAGTAATCTTTCGGGCGGCTCACACATTAAAAGGCATGTCAGCAACAATGGGCTACGAAGATTTGACTACACTGACGCATCAAATGGAGGATGTGCTAGATTTAGTAAGGAATGGTGAACTGGCAGTATCAGCTCAATTATTGGATATTCTTTTGAATGCTGTTGAAAAGCTTGAAGAAATGGTTGGTGATATTTCGGCTGGTGGTGATGGGGAATCCACTATACAACCTATTTTAAGTCAGCTGAAAGCAATCGGGGAGATTGAAGAATCTGCAGATGAAGCTGTGACGTCTACTGAAGATGGGGTTAATGGTCAGCTCACCCTCGATTCGTTTGAAGAAACGGTAATCAGCCAAGCAAATTCTGAAGGACTACATACTTACCAATTAACAATTCAGCTGACGGATGATTGTTTGTTGAAAGCGGCTCGCGTTTATATGGTTTTTGGCATCTTAGAAAAAGAAGGTGAAGTGATTAAGTCCGTTCCCTCTGTCGAAACGCTTGAGAGTGAAGAATTTGATCATCAATTTGACGTTGTTTTTGTGACTTCGGTAAATGAAAAAGAACTAAAAGACAAAATTATGAAAGTATCGGAAATTAAGCAGGTCAACATTCAACCGATTAAAAGCGTAAATGATCATGAAGAAACTGATAACAAGGAAATGGATCGAACACCAAGAGAGCAAGCGAGCAAGGAAGCCCCGAACAATTCTGATAAGAAACGTAAACAATCAGCGAACAAAACAATCCGCGTTAATATCGATCGGTTGGACGCGTTGATGAACTTATTTGAGGAGCTAGTAATTGATCGAGGTAGATTGGAACAAATTGCTTCTGAAATGGAACATAGTGATTTAACAGAGACGGTCGGTCGGATGAGCAGGATATCCGGTGATCTTCAAAGTATCATTTTAACGATGCGCATGGTACCAATTGAGCAAGTTTTCAATCGCTTTCCGAGAATGGTCCGTCAACTGGCACGTGAACTGCAAAAAGATATTCAATTAGATATTGAAGGTGCTGAAACAGAACTTGATCGAACGGTAATCGATGAAATTGGAGATCCTTTAGTCCACTTAATTCGAAACTCGTTGGATCATGGGATTGAAATGCCCGAAGTCCGTGAAAAGAATGGTAAGAATCGTCAAGGACACGTACTGCTGAAGGCCTATCACAGTGGTAATCATGTTTATGTTGAAATTTCTGATGATGGACAAGGGATTAATCGAGAAAAAGTATTGAACAAAGCGCTTGAAAATCAAGTGGTGACACCGGAACAAGCGAATCAGCTTTCAGATCGACAAATTGATGAGTTGATTTTAGCGAGTGGTTTTTCAACCGCGGATGAGGTTTCTGATCTATCTGGTCGCGGTGTAGGACTAGATGTTGTCAAAAACACGATCGAGTCATTGGGCGGAACAATAGAAATCGCGTCAGAGGAAGGTAAAGGCACAACATTTACAATTCAGCTTCCGTTGACGTTATCAATTATCTCAGTCATGTTGAGCACGGTTGGTAGTGAAACGTATGCAGTGCCATTATCTACAATCATTGAAACGGCGATTATCAATCAAGATGAGATTGTAACCATTCAAGGACAAAAAATGATGCATTTCAAAGAGTCAGTCATTCCTCTTATCTTTTTGCGTGAAGTGCTGGATGTACCGGATTCGAACAATGCACCAGATAAAGAGTCAGTTATTATTGTTCGAAAAGGGGAGCAAGTGGCTGGCCTAGTGGTTGATTCACTAATTGGTCAGCAAGAGGTTGTTTTAAAGAATCTAGGAAACTATTTAACGAGTATATTTGCCATTTCAGGTGCAACAATACTAGGCGATGGAGAAGTTGCCTTAATCATAGATACGCATTCACTAATTAAATAAGGAGGCTGTTTAAATGAGCGAAGTATCAAAAGAAATAAAAGTAATTGTCTTCAGGCTACAAAATGAAGAATATGGGGTGCCGATTGATTATATCGGTTCAATTGAGAGAATGTTAGAAATCACTCGAATTCCTAACACACCGAAGTTTATCAAAGGCGTTATAAACTTACGTGGCATTGTTACGCCTGTCATCGATTTACGTGAACGTTTTGGTATGGAAACGAGTGAATATTCGAGTCGATCCCGGATGATTATCGTACAAATTGATGACAAAGAAGTTGGAATGATTGTTGATGAAGCGAACGATGTAGTTGATTTGAGAGAAGATGCTATAGAAACACCACCAGAGGTTATCGGCTCTGTTGATACAGACTATGTACGAGGAGTCGCTAAACTGGATGATCGCTTATTAATTCTGTTGAATCTTGATCGAGTGCTTTCAAATGAAGAAGTAAGTCAGTTATCAGCAGTAGAAAAATAATTCTGTTAGTGGAAAGGAAAAATAATGAGTCATCCTTTTGATTATACAGCAGTCCATAAAGATGTTTTAAAAGAAATTGCTAATATCGGCGCAGGAAATGCGGCTACATCATTATCCGAAATGGTGAACCAACCGATACACATGAAAACACCTGTTGTGCATGTCGTATCCTTTGATGAAATGATGGAAAAAGCAGGCGGTAAGGAAGAAGTACAAGCTGCCATTCATGTAGAGTTACAAGGACGTTTAAAAGGGAGCATGTTTTTTGTTGTCGATCCAGTTGAAGCGGATGAATTTGTTGGATTGCTAACAGGCAATCAAAATTTATCATTGTTAGAGGGCGATTCTTTGGCAACCTCAGCCTTTGTGGAATTAGGAAATATTTTAACAGGATCCTATGTACGTGCATTATCTGACTTTACAAACTTGGAAATTCACCAATCCGTTCCTTCCATCGCAATAGATATGCTAGGTGCTATGCTAACAATCGGTTTAATCGAAATCTCACAAGTTTCTGATGATGCGATTATGATTGAAACGGTTTTTATTGACGAAACAACGGATAAAAAACCTTTACAAGGCCATTTCATATTATTACCGGATCCAGATGCATTCCAGCAAATATTTGAAGCATTAGGAGTAGAAGGCCATGAATGAGGTCTTATATACTGTTAAGGTTGGTATAGCTGGTTTAGATATAGTCGAACACCCAGGGACAATATCTACGATCGGGCTAGGTTCATGCGTTGGTGCCGTTATTTATGACGAACAAATACGTATCGCAGGATTGGTCCATGTGATGCTTCCTGATTCGTCTATTTCAAAGGTGAGTGAATTCAAACGTGGTAAGTTTGCTGACACAGGAATTGCTGCAATCATTGAAATGTTATTGCAAAAAAACGCTAAAAAGAACCGAATGAAAGCAAAAATAGCGGGCGGAGCTCAAATGTTCACAAGTCACAGTAGAGAAGATACCATCCGTATTGGTCCACGGAATATTGATGCGGTAAGAGAAGTGCTGGCCGAACATAAAATACCGATTATTGCCGAGGATGTTGGTGGAAATAAAGGTCGGACAATTGAATTTAGTACAGAAAATTTACTCTTAAAGGTACGAACGATACAACAGGGTGAACAGTTCATTTAATTAGAATGCCTGAGTTTCAGGAGGTTACATATTATGGTATTAACAGAAGATACCTTGAAGACAATATGGAAAAAATGGCAACAGAATAAGGACGAACAAGCTGGTAATCAGCTAGTCGAGCACTACATGCCATTAGTGGATTACCAAGTAAATCGAATCTATACAACATTACCGAAAAATGTGGATCGTCAAGATATTAAAAGTCTTGCTTTCATGGGTTTGGTTGATGCGTTGGAAAAGTTCGATCCGAGTCGTGATTTGAAGTTTGATACGTATGCTTCTTTTCGAATTAAAGGTTCAATTATTGACGGTCTGCGTAAAGAAGACTGGCTTCCGAGATCGGTTAGAGAAAAGGCGAAAATGGTTGAGCAAGCAACAGAGCAACTGGAAAAAAGGCTTAAGCGGGAACCAAAAATAAGTGAAATCGCACATGAAGTCGGCCTATCTCTTCAAGAAACTTCAGAAATTGTTAAAGATACGCTCGTCGCAAACTTTCTATCGATCGAAGACAAGAAGAGTGAACAGGAACCGGAACATCGAGAAAGTTTCAGAAATACGATACCGGACAGACAGGAACCGACACCAGAAGAATTCAGTTTAAAAAAAGAGCAAATCAATGATTTGGTAACAATGATTTCAGAACTAAATGAAAAAGAGCAACTTGTCTTACAACTTTTTTATAAAGAAGAATTAACATTCACCGAGATTGGGGAGGTTCTTCAATTATCGACTTCTCGAATTTCACAGATACATACGAAATCCATCGCAAAACTGAAAAACCTTTTAATGACAGTTCAATAAATCGGTCAGTGACTAGGGGTGAAAAAACTTGGATTTGTCGAACGTCTTTTTGATTCAAATCAGTGATGACACAATGCAAGCTCAAATAGAATTTAACCGAGAAGAATTACAACATCGATCAGCCGAAGAACTAAACGAACTTAAAGCACAAATCCAATTGAAAGACCTTGTTGATTTTGCTCGTTCGAAAAGTGTTACATATGGATTGTTGGAAGATGTTTTGTTGACGATGATTCAAAACTTTCGGATTAACCAAGAACCAGTCGTGTTTGCACAAGGGATTGCCCCACAACATGGGAAAAATGGTGTGTTGAAGTATCACGTTCAATTAGGAACATCAATTGAGATTCACGAACAAGAAACGATTGACTTTAAAGAAATCATGGTCATCCCCAAGGTTGAAATCGGAACGAAGCTTGTGACAATTATTCCACCATCAGAAACAATAGACGGTATGAGTGTTACAGGAAAAGTCGTTAAGGCAAAGCCCGGTAAACCGGCAGTCTTGAATGCAGGCAAAAATACAGAATTCCGGGAAGAGCATCAAGCCATTTTTGCTACAGGGAGTGGTCAAGTCAGTTTGATTCGTAACCAAATTCAAGTACTTCCTGTTTATGAAGTAAAAAAATCGGTGAGTATGGAGACGGGAAACATAGATTTTAATGGATCGATTGTTATCAATGGTGACGTGCCAACAGGCTTTTCATTAAAAGCAAGAGGTGATATAACCATCCATGGGACTGTAGAAGCCGCCAGCCTGGAAGCAGGTGGTTCAATATTCGTCCATGAAGGTGTATATGCTTTTAATGAAGGTATACTTGATGCCGGAATGGATATTCGTGTTCGGAATATCAATCAAGCTAATCTGAAAGCTGGCAGAAATATCATTATTGAAAATTCATGTTTACATAGTTATATTGATGCTCAAGAGATGCTCTATTGTCAACGAGGGCATATTATTGGGGGGCATATCTCCGTAGGAAAGAAAATTGAAGGAAACGACTTCGGGAATCGTTTAGAAACAAAAACAGAAATTTATTTAGGCCAGAGTATGAATCTAATGAATTTGCACAATGATCTTGAATTAAAGATCGAGCACGCCCAGGACCAACTCAAGAAGTTGAAACTATTGGGAGAACGGTTAGAAGAAGTCAAGCAAGTAAGAGAATTATCAAGTAAAGAGCGTGTGATGTTATTACGCCAAAGGAATTCGTATAACATAACACAAATACAATTACAGGAGTTGCTTGATAAACAAGCCGCTTTACTAGAAGAGAAGGAATCATTAGAGTTTTTTAAAATGGATGTGAATGGTATCATATATCCAAATGTACATGTAATGGTCGGAAAATACTCCATGTCCATTCAACAAGAATATAAGCAGGTGTCGGTCATTTATAAACATCAAGATTTTTCGATCATTCCTTTGTAAAAAGGAGTGAATCAAGTGAGTTGGAAAGGTATAGAATTGCAAGTCGCACTACCGAGAGTTCAAGAAAACAGTCAACTCCAAGATCAATTACAACAACGAGGCAAGCAAAGTCAAAACTTCCTCGGGCAGAGTCATCTAGAAGAAGCGGAAAAGATGCGAAAGTCAGTACTGAAATCAGAACAAAAAGATCAAGTGCAAATTCATAGAGATGCAGATGATAGCCATTCAGACCAACAATCAACCGAACATCATAGAAAGCGGCAAAGATCTGATGCAGTCAAATTGAACCATCCTTATTTGGGAAAGAAGATTGATTATTCAAGTTAGCGATTGGAGAAGGGTTCTACGTGTTGCTACTCAGTTTAATTTTGCACGGCGTTACATTCATTTTTCTATTTCTTTTATATCAGAAATTGCAGGAGCGTAAAGATCGTGAAAAAATCATCGAACAGAAAGAAAAAGAAATTGATGGATTATTTCACGATTATTTAGTGGAAATCAAGGCAGAAAACCAGAAATTCACCGAACAGTTAAATAAGTTGAAAATACAGCAAGACGAGAAAATGAAACAACAACAAAGTAAGGAATCGGCAGTAGAAGAAGGATCGACCGGATTTGAAGAAGAGCCCTTCTTTACCGAAGAAAACTTTCCTGAGGAACTGGATTATGAACCACTTATCCCAGAAGAAGACGAAGAACCTGTCTATGAAGTAACGTTAGAAAGTAGAGTTTTACATCTATATGACCAAGGGTATTCAGCAGATCAAATTGCTAAGCAATTAAATGTAGGTGTGACAGAGATTGAACTAATGATAAAAATTCATAAACAATTGTCGAATTAATACTTGCTAGTGTAAAATCAATATGATATATTTACTTTTGGTGTTAATACACACGCTCGTCGAAACAGTGCAGTGGTGCTTACAAAAAGTTCTGTTCTGTTGATGAAGTGAGCGGAGGAATATAAAAAACCATAGGAGGAATGAACAATGGCAGCAATTTCAATGAAACAATTGCTAGAAGCAGGTGTGCATTTTGGCCACCAAACACGTCGTTGGAATCCAAAGATGAAAAAGTACATCTTCACGGAGCGTAACGGCATTTACATCATTGACCTACAAAAAACAGTTAAGAAGGTTGATGAAGCATTTAATTTTGTGAAAAGCGTGGCACAAGACGGAGGAAAAGTTCTATTCGTCGGTACCAAAAAGCAAGCACAAGATACAATTAGAGACGAAGCAATTCGCTCTGGTATGTACTATGTTAACCAACGTTGGTTAGGTGGTACATTAACAAATATGCAAACCATTCAAAAACGAGTAAATCGTTTAAAAGATATTGAAAGAATGGAAGAAGACGGTACGTTCGACGTACTACCGAAAAAAGAAGTTGTTATGATTCTTAAAGAAAAAGAACGACTTGAGAAATTCTTAGGTGGCGTAAAAGACATGAACGGTTTACCAGATGCCGTATTCATCGTTGACCCACGTAAAGAAAGAATCGCTGTGAAAGAAGCTCAGAAGTTGAATATTCCAATCGTAGCGATGGTTGATACAAACTGTGACCCAGACGAGATTGATTACGTTATTCCAGCAAATGATGACGCAATCCGTGCGGTTAAATTATTGACTTCCAGAATGGCAGATGCCATTTTAGAAGTAAAACAAGGTGAAGAAATGCAAGATACAACTTCTGAAGAAGAAGTTGCTAAAGAAGAAGCAGAAGAGAAAAAGACAGAAGAAAAAGTAGAAGAGTAAAAGGTAAAGGGTGATAAGGGGGAACAGAACCTTTTATCACCCTTTTTTAGAAAATAATCGTTGAAACAATCATAACCCAATTACTTGAAGGAGGAATTCTAATGGCAGTAAATGCGAAAATGGTTAAAGAGTTACGTGAAAAAACAGGTGCAGGAATGATGGACTGTAAAAAAGCTTTAACTGAAACGGATGGAGATATGGAAAAAGCGATCGAATATCTTCGTGAAAAAGGAATTTCAAAAGCAGCGAAGAAAGCAGACCGGATTGCAGCAGAAGGTTCTGCTCATATCAAAACTGACGGAAACACTGCTGTATTGATTGAAGTAAACAGTGAAACGGACTTTGTTGCAAAAAACGACCAGTTCAAAGAACTATTAGATACTTTAGCGAGCCATATTCTAAGCCAAAAGCCTTCTACTGTAGAAGAAGCTCTTGAGCAACCATTAAACGGTGAAGGTGACTCTGTGCAAGAGGTTATCAATAAAAACATTGCACAAATTGGTGAAAAACTTTCACTTCGTCGTTTTGCGGTGCTAACAAAAGATGACAATGCTGCGTTTGGTGCATATACACATATGGGTGGCAGTATCGGTGCATTAACTGTCTTAGAAGGTACAACAGATGAATCTGTAGCAAAAGATGTAGCTATGCATGTCGCTGCAGTTAACCCACGCTATGTATCTCGTGACGAGGTTCCTGAAAATGAAGTTGACCAAGAACGTGAAATGCTTAAAACACAAGCATTAAATGAAGGGAAACCTGAACATATCGTTGAAAAAATGGTCGAAGGACGTTTAGGTAAATTCTTTGAAGAAATTTGCCTATTGGAACAAAGTTTCATTAAAGATCCAGATCAAAAAGTGAAGAAATATGTTGAATCCCATGGAGCAACTGTGAGAGAATATGTCCGTTTTGAAGTTGGCGAAGGTATGGAAAAACGTGAAGAAAACTTTGCTGACGAAGTAATGGGCCAAATCAAAAAATAAGCTGTTCCCAAGTCCTTTGTTCATATGACGCTCATATGAACCATAGCGAAATTTTATATGAACATTCATCTTACTTGAATGGCTGGCAAGAAAATAGGGGACACGGAGAACGTGTTCCCTATTTTTAAAAGAATCTATTTAGCTAATCATTTTAACAAAACATGTTTGATGAATAGCTTACATATAATTGATGGAGGTAGCTATGTCGACACCAAAATACAAACGAATCGTACTCAAATTAAGTGGCGAAGCATTAAGCGGAGAAAAAGGAAGTGGCATTGATCCAACGTTTATTAAATCAATTGCCCAACAAATCAAAGATATTCATGATTTAGGTATAGAAATTGCCATTGTGGTTGGCGGAGGGAACCTTTGGCGTGGTAAAATAGGTAGTGAAGTTGGAATGGATCGTGCAAATGCCGATTATATGGGCATGTTGGCGACCGTTATGAATTCACTAGCTTTACAGGACAGCTTAGAAAATTTTGATGTTCAAACACGTGTCCAAACCTCCATTGAGATGAGGCAAGTTGCAGAACCATACATCCGCAGAAAAGCAATGCGTCATTTAGAAAAGAAACGTGTCGTAATTTTTGCAGGTGGTACTGGGAACCCATATTTCTCAACAGATACAACCGCGGCATTACGAGCGGCCGAAATTGAAGCGGATGTCATTCTAATGGCGAAGAACAATGTGGATGGTGTCTATTCCGCTGATCCGAAAACGAATCAAGAGGCAGTGAAGTTCAGTGAGCTATCCTATTTGGATATCTTGAATAAAGGACTGGCAGTCATGGATTCTACAGCGACATCATTATGTATGGATAATGACATTTCATTAATTGTGTTTTCCATTATGGAAAAAGGCAATATTAAACGCGTGTTATTAGGAGAAGACATAGGTACAGTAATTAGGAGGAAATATTCATGAGTCAATCAATCATTAATGAAACAAAAACAAAAATGGATGATGCGATTAAAGCATTCAGTAGACAACTGGCTACAGTTCGAGCAGGCCGTGCTAATCCAGCAATTTTGGATACGGTATATGTAGATTATTATGGTGCGAACACACCATTGAATCAATTAGCAACAATATCAGCGCCAGAAGCTCGTTTGCTCGTAGTAACTCCATTTGACAAATCGTCAATCGGCGATGTTGAAAAAGGTATTTTGAAAGCTGACTTAGGGTTGACACCAAATAATGACGGGAATGTCATTCGAATCAATATCCCTGCGCTTACAGAAGAAAGAAGAAAAGAATTGGTGAAAGTTTCACGGAAATATGCTGAAGAAGCTCGTGTTCAAATCAGAAATATTCGACGTGAAGCAAATGACCAACTGAAAAAACTAGAAAAAGATAGTGAAATTACTGAAGATGAATTGCGTTCTAATCAAGATGAAGTTCAAAAAATAACTGATAATAGCATCGGTGAAATTGACGCTAGCTTACAATCAAAAGAAAATGAAATTTTAGAAGTGTAATTAGCTTCTCGCATGATTAACATAAGCTTTCGCTGTGTGAAGCGAAAGCTAAATTTTTCTATATACTCTTTTACTTAGTGAGGGATTGGTATGTTTACTCGGTCGAAAGAAAAGCAATCCGTTCAAAAAGAAATCGATCCATCCAATTTACCGGAACATATTGCCATTATCATGGACGGAAATGGACGGTGGGCAAAAAAGAGGGGGTTGCCTCGGATTGCCGGACACCGGGAAGGAATGAAAACCATTCAAAAAGTGGTTGAACGTGCCGTTGAACTAAATCTTAAAGCATTAACGTTATATGCTTTTTCAACAGAAAACTGGAAAAGACCAATGAATGAAGTGGAATTTATTATGAAGCTTCCCTCTCAGTTTCTGGACACTTATTTACCAGATTTAGTTAAAAACAACGTGAAAGTAACAACGATTGGCGACTTTGATGCCTTGCCTAAATATACCAAGGAAGCAGTCAGTTATTCTGTGAAAAAAACGGAGAACAACACAGGATTAATACTTAACTTCGCAATTAATTACGGCAGTCGCAAAGAAATTTTAGATGCTGTAAAGCAAATTTGCCTAGATTATCAGGAAGGTCAAATGGACCTTGATAATCTGGATGAAAAAGCGTTTTCAAATTATTTGACTACCCATTCGTTGAGTGATCCTGATTTGGTTATTCGCACAAGTGGTGAACAACGCATCAGCAATTATTTGTTATGGCAAATCGCCTATTCAGAATTTTATTTTACAGAAAAACTTTGGCCAGATTTTAATCAAAAAGCCTTGGATGAGGCTATTTTAGCTTATCAAGACCGTAAGAGAAGGTTTGGTGGGCTATAGGCAGTTAGGTGGATGTATAATGAAAGAAAGAATAATTACCGCAATTATCGGACTGATTTTATTTATTCCGCTTGTAATATACGGCGAGTGGCCATTTGTGGTTATGGTGTTTTTATTAGCGACAATCGCTTTTTATGAGTTAATGAGAATGAATAAAGTACCTTTTAACTCCTTTCCTGCAGTCATAGGAGTAATCATGTTGTGGTTGCTTTTATGTGATGAAAACGTTTTGCCATTTGCAGAAAGAATTCCTTTAAGCCGTATAGAAATCATCTTTTTATCTTTTCTGTTATTATTAGCATATACAGTCCTTGTTAAAAATAAATTTACATTTAATGGTGTTTCGTATGTACTAACATCTGCACTATACATAGGGATTGGTTTTTCATACTTTATTGAAACACGCTATGATGGATTGGAATATGTAATCTATGTGTTAGTCGTAATTTGGTTAACAGATACGGGTGCCTTCTTCACTGGTAAATTCTTTGGAAAGACTAAATTGTGGCCGGCAATTAGTCCGAAGAAAACGATTGAAGGCTTTTTCGGCGGGATCATCAGCGCGGTTATTGCCGTTTTAATCTTACAGTCAATTACAACCATTCACGACAATTTATTAATCTTACTATTAGTCACCGTATTAGCCTCTTTCACAGCACAAATAGGTGACTTGGTTGAGTCCGCACTAAAAAGACATATGGAAGTCAAGGATTCAGGAACCATACTACCAGGTCATGGCGGCATTCTCGATCGCTTCGATAGCTTGATCTTCATGGTGCCATTTTTACATTTCATACACTTCTTTTAATTGAATGAACTTGATAAGTTGAGGGTTGCAGAATGAAGAACATTACATTATTAGGTGGAACAGGTTCAATCGGAGAACAAACTGTCGAAGTGATTGAACAACTTCCAGAATATCGGTTATTTGCGTTTGCTTTTGGAAAACGTGTAGACAAAGCGCTTGGATTGGTAGAGAGATTAAAACCAGAATGGATTGTAGCTGGTGATCGTCAAGCCAAAGAAGAAATTGAGAAAAAGATCTCTTATCAAGCAAAAGTTTCTTATGGTATGGAAGCTTTATGCGAAGTAGCCTCCAATGACCAAACGGATATTGTCGTCAATGCATTGCTCGGAAGCATCGGACTTCAGCCGACTTTGGATGCAATTCGTTCCCGAAAACAAATTGCATTTGCCAATAAAGAGACATTGGTAACTGCTGGACATCTAGTGATGGCAGAAGCGAAAAAGTATGGTGTAGATTTGTTGCCAGTTGACAGTGAACACGCAGCTATCCATCAATGTTTACGTGGAGAAAAGCGAGACCAACTGAATCGGTTAATCGTCACCGCATCTGGAGGTAGCTTTCGGGATTATTCACGTGATGAATTGGTCGGTGTAAAAAAAGAAGACGCCTTAAAACATCCAAATTGGGACATGGGTGCAAAAATCACGATTGATTCGGCTACAATGATGAATAAAGGTTTAGAAGTCATTGAAGCTCATTGGTTGTTTCAAGTGCCTTATAATAAAATTGATGTAATCATGCACAAAGAAAGTGTTATTCATTCTATGGTTGAGTTCAACGATTTAAGCGTAATGGCACAATTAGGAACGCCAGACATGCGAATTCCTATACAATATGCTTTGACTTATCCAAATCGCACAGACTTCTCATTAAGTGAAGGGTTAGACTTATTAAAATTTCGAGAGCTTCATTTTAATGAGTTAAGCTTTGAGCGTTTCCCTTGTTTAAGAATGGCTTATGAAGCTGGAAAAGCAGGTGGAAGTGCACCAACTGTTTTAAATGCTGCTAATGAAGTCGCTGTCCAATTATTTTTGGACGACCAGATCATTTTTTTAGAAATTGAACAACTAATAGAAGAAGCATTACAGAAACATCAAGTAATTGAGCAACCTGATTTGGAATCAATTCTTGCGGTTGACCAAGATACGAGAAAACGCATTTTGAGTGTTTACTCGTAAAGGAAGGTGCTAGTGTATGAATACGGTCATTGCCTTTATTTTTATGTTCGGTTTATTAGTGTTTATCCATGAACTAGGACACCTAATCTTTGCTAAGCGTGCGGGAATGCTCGCGAGGGAATTTGCGATCGGTTTCGGCCCGAAAATCTTTTCTTATCGAAAAGATGAAACACTATATACGATTCGATTGTTACCAATTGGAGGATATGTACGTGTAGCTGGAGACGACCCTGAAATTGTTGAATTGAAGC
This sequence comes from Allobacillus salarius, assembly GCF_007559425.1. Lineage (GTDB taxonomy): Bacteria > Bacillota > Bacilli > Bacillales > Alkalibacillaceae > Allobacillus > Allobacillus salarius. The sequence continues at coordinate 146,804 of NZ_VMHE01000002.1, forward strand.
CGGGGTATCATATCGGCATTGAATTCAATGAGCAAAACAAAGTAAATAAAATCATCGTTAATAATAAGTCTAAATACCCGAATGCAAAAGTAGTTGAAGTTGAACATATCGATCTTGACCATGACTTGATACTTTTATGTCATGATCTCAATACGGAAGAAAGAATACAGTACGAGATCGACCGAAAAGCGTTATTTGTCATGGATGAAAAAGAAACATTGATTGCTCCATATGATCGACAGTTTGGTTCAAAGTCAGTCGGCAAAAAAGCGATGCAAGTATTTGCTGGCCCACTGATGAACTTTTTGCTGGCTATCGTTATTTTTTGGGGTTTAGGATTTGTTCAAGGCGTTCCGGTTGAAGAAGCTTCGTTAGGTAGTGTGGAAGAAGGTTCTCCAGCAGAACAAGCTGAATTGGTTGAAGGGGATACCATTACTTCGATTGATGGAAAAGAAATTAATGATTGGACCGAATTTGTTCTCTATGTACAAGAGCGACCTAGTGAAGAAATTGCATTGACCGTCGATCGAGCTGGCGAAACGATTGAAACGTCACTAGTGACTAATTCATATGAGACAGAAACTGGTGAAATGATTGGCCGGATTGGTGTTACAAGGGACTTTGACAAAGCACCACTTGAAGTATTCAGTTACGGATTTACGCAAGTTTATGAAATCGGTAAGTTGATACTGGATGCCCTCGGAATGCTTGTAACTGGACAACTTTCACTGGACGCTTTAGCTGGACCTGTAGGGATTTATACAGCGACAGACGAAGTTGTACAAACTGGAATTTTGAACTTCTTTATGTGGACAGCGATGCTAAGTATTAATTTAGGGATTGTGAATCTATTACCACTCCCAGCATTGGATGGCGGTCGTCTGATGTTCTTAGGCTATGAGGCAATTCGAGGTAAACCACTCGATCCGCAAAAAGAAGGAATATTTCACTTTATTGGCTTCGCTTTATTAATGTTATTAATGATTGCTGTCACCTGGAACGACATTGAACGATTGTTTATGTAAGTGCTTTTTGGCTTTACGGTATAATTAGATTGAGGTGAATGAAATGAGACAAAGCAATATGCTAATCCCGACATTGCGGGAAGTTCCAAAAGAAGCTGAAATCAAAAGTCATCAATTGCTGTTAAAAGCAGGTTATATTCGTAAATTGGCATCAGGCGTATATAATTTCTTGCCGCTCGGAAAAAGAGTGCTTCGGAAAGTTGAGAAAATCATTCGTGAAGAAATGGACCGAGCTGGGGCGCAAGAAGTTCAAATGCCAACTATACAACCAGCAGAAATTTGGGAAGCTACCGGTAGATGGTACACAATGGGTGGAGAGTTAATGCGTTTAAAAGATCGTCATGATCGACCATTCGCATTAGGAGCTACTCATGAAGAAGTTGTCACTACATTAGTCAAGGATGAAGTGACATCCTATAAAAAGTTACCTTTTACTTTATATCAAATTCAAAATAAATTCAGGGATGAACAAAGGCCTCGTTTCGGCTTGTTGCGTGGACGGGAATTTTTGATGAAAGACGCCTATTCATTTCATGATAGCTTTGAATCTCTAGATGAAACCTATCAAGCTCTTTATGACGCTTATTCAAGAATATTTGATCGATTAAATTTGAATTATCGTTCTGTCATTGCAGATTCTGGTGCAATGGGTGGTAAAGATACGCATGAATTTATGGTTCTCTCTGAAGTAGGAGAAGATATCATTGCTTATTCAAATTCCTCGGACTACGCTGCAAATATCGAAATGGCACCAGTAGTAGATCAAGGCGAAAAGCCTGATGTACAACCGAAAGAGATGGAGAAGGCCTCTACACCAAATGCAAAAACGATGCAAGAGGTAGCTGATTATTTAGGACATGCATTGGCGGATGGTATGAAGGCGATTATGTTTAAAGTGGATGGTCGATTTGTTTTAGTCATAGTAAGAGGCGACCACGAAGTCAATGATGTAAAGTTAAAAAACTTATACAATGCTGATATTGTTGAATTGGCAACAGAAGAAGAGACACGAGGAATAGTCGGAGCTGGATTTGGTTCCCTTGGACCAGTAGGCTTACCTGATACGGTCGAAGTTGTCGCGGATTATGCTGTGAAGTATTTAGTGAATGCAACATGTGGTGCAAATGAAGATGGTTACCATTATATCAATGTACAACCAGAGAGAGATTTCCAAGTGAGCCATTATGCTGATTTGAGGTTTATTCAAGAGGGTGACCCTTCTCCAGATGGTCAGGGAACGATTGAATTTGCTAAAGGTATTGAAGTGGGCCATATTTTTAAGCTTGGTACGCTTTACGCCGAAAAACTCGGAGCAGAGTTTCTGGATCACAATGGTAAATCTCAGCCATTTATTATGGGCTGTTATGGTATCGGTGTATCCCGTGCACTTGCTGCAGTTGTGGAACAATTTGGTGACGAGGACGGCATGAATTGGCCGAAAGAAGTCAGACCATTTGATTTCCACTTACTTAATTTAAATACGAAAAACGACGAACAGGTTGAACTTGCCGATCAACTTTATAAACAATTGCAAGATGACGGTTATGATGTACTATATGATGACCGAAAAGAACGACCAGGTGTCAAGTTCAACGACAGTGATTTAATTGGCATCCCTTATCGTTTTGTCGTCGGTAAAGGCGCAAGTGAAGGGTATATTGAATTTAAAAACCGTCAAACAGGTGAGCAAGAAGATGTGAAAACTTCTGAGCTTACACAGTTCATTGAACAATTGATGGGAGCATAAAAAATCATCAAGTAAACAGGACCCTTGTCAACATTGGCAGGGGTCTATATGAATTATAAAGGGTGAGGGGAAAGTATGGATAACTTTTCAAAAGAGCGACTACAGCTATTGATTGAACAAATTCAATTGCCTGAAACGATTGTTAATGAATATTTCTCAGAAACAACGTTACAAAAATTGACCGTCTTTAAAGAAACGAAAACATGGCAATTTCATTTACATAATCCAAAGCCCTTTCCGTGTGAAGTTATTGAAGTATTTTCTTTAAAACTGAGAGAGGCTTTTCAGCATATTGCTGAAGTCAGTTTCATGGTCACAACTGAACAGAGTGAGTTGGAAGAAAAGGAAATCATTAATTATTGGCATTTATTTATTTCATCCATTGATGACCTTTTTCCTGCATATAAAGATTTTGTCCATTCACAACAACCTCAGTTGAAAGGCAATGCCATTCTTCTATGTGCTCGCAATCAAATGGAATCGAATGCAATCCAAAAGAAACTTTCGCCTTTACTTAAATCTTTTTGCCAGCAATATGGCTTAAAAAATTACCACCTTGATATGGAAATCATCCAAAACGAAGATGAGATTGAACAGTTCCAGCAAGAAAAACAACAAGAAGAACGTACTCTGATCGAGAAAGCCATTAGAGACCAAGAAGAAAAAGCGAAACAAGCGAATGCAAACGAGCCATCATATGCCCCGGTTAAACTTGGACAGACGATTCAAGAGGAACCGATTGAAATGCAGCATATTATCGAAGAGGAAATGCGCCTCGCCATTCAAGGCTATGTATTTGATGTCGATATTCGGAATTTACGATCTGGCCGAGATTTATTAATCGTCAGTGTGACAGATTATACAGATTCCCTGCAAATCAAAATGTTCTCTCGTGGGGATGAACAAAAAGAAGAATTTAAAAAGCTGAAACCTGGCATGTGGATTAAAGCACGCGGAGGCGTACAAACAGATAACTATACACATGAACTTGTCATGATGGGTACTGACCTTGTAGAAATCAAACCGAAAGTCAGACAGGATCAATCGGATGATAAACGTGTGGAATTGCATGCACATACAGCGATGAGTCAAATGGATGCAACTGTATCCGTTGACCGTCTCATTAAGCAAGCGGCTGATTGGGGTCACCCAGCTATCGCAATTACGGATCATGCTGTTGTACAATCCTTCCCAGAAGCCTACAATGCAAGCAAGAAACACGGTATCAAAGTATTGTATGGTCTTGAGGCCAACTTGGTTGATGACGGTGTTCCGATTGCCTATAACGAACAAGCGATCAACTTAGATGATGCAAATTATATTGTGTTTGACGTTGAAACAACGGGTCTATCTGCTAATTTCGACAAGATTATTGAATTAGCTGCTGTTAAGGTACATCAAGGCGAAATTGTAGATCGTTTTGAACGTTTCGCTAATCCGCACCAAAAGCTAAGTGATACAACGATTAATTTAACCGGTATTACAGACGATATGGTTAAAGATGCACCAGAAATTGAGGAAGTAATGAAAGACTTCCATCAGTGGTGTGAACAAGATATATTAGTAGCTCATAATGCTAGTTTTGATATCGGGTTCATTAATGCTGCGTACCAGCGAATGGGAATTGAAAAAGTGTCGAATCCAGTAATCGATACGTTGGAGTTGGCAAGATTTTTATTACCAGATTTAAAGAACCATCGGTTGAACACGTTGTGTAAGTTTTTAAATATTGAACTAACCCAGCACCACCGTGCCATTTATGATGCAGAAGCAACTGGGTACATGCTTGTCAGTTTATTGAAAATGGCTAAAGAAAAAGAAATTCAGAACCATAATGAGTTAAACCGCTATGTCGGTGAAGGTGATGCATATAAACGCTCAAGACCATTTCATGCAACATTAATTGCCCAGACACAAGAAGGATTAAAAAACCTATTCAAATTAGTTTCAATGGCTCACATCGATTACTTTTATCGTCAGCCGCGAATTCCGCGATCCAAATTGAATAAATATCGGGAAGGGATATTAGTCGGTTCGGGGTGTGCTCAAGGAGAGCTATTTGATACGGTCGCATTAAAATCAAAAGATGAAGCGGAAAAAGTCGCTGAATTTTATGATTTCATTGAAATTCAACCGCCGAGCAATTATGCACATTTGATTGAAAAGGAACAAGCACATTCCATGGGTCATATTAAACAAATGCTGAAGACAATTGTTGACATCGGAGAAAAACAACAAAAGACAGTTGTAGCTACAGGTAACGTTCACTATATTGAACCACATGAAAAACAGTACCGAAAAATATTGATTGCATCCCAGAGCGGAAATCCATTGAACCGTCAAACTCAACCTGATGTTCATTTCCGTACAACCGATGAAATGCTTGAGCTTTTCGACTTTCTCGGTGAAGAAAAAGCTACAGAAGTGGTCATTACAAATACAAATAAAATATCAGATGAAATCGAAGACGTTAAGCCAATCAAAGATGAATTGTATACACCGAATATTGAAGGTGCAGATGATGAAATTAGACAAATGTGTTATGACCGCGCCAAAAGTATATACGGAGATGACTTACCTGAAATCGTAACAAGCCGCTTAGAAAAAGAATTAACAAGTATTATCGATAATGGGTTTTCCGTTATTTACTTAATTTCCCAGAAGCTCGTTAAGAGATCATTGGATGATGGCTACTTAGTTGGTTCAAGGGGTTCGGTTGGTTCATCATTTGTCGCGACGATGACAGAGATTACAGAAGTTAATCCATTGCCACCACATTACGCATGTCCAAATTGTAAGCATCATGAATTTTTCACAGATGGGTCGGTAGCTTCTGGATTCGATTTACCTGAAAAAGATTGTCCAGCATGCGGCACGGCTTATCACCGTGATGGACAGGATATTCCTTTCGAAACGTTTTTAGGTTTTGAAGGTGACAAAGTTCCAGATATTGACCTGAACTTCTCCGGTGATTATCAGCCTCGGGCTCACCACTATACAAAAGTGTTATTCGGTGAGGATAATGTGTATCGTGCAGGGACAATCGGTACGGTAGCTGAGAAAACAGCATTTGGTTATGTAAAAGGATACGCTCAAGATCAAGGCCTGCACTATAAGCAAGCAGAAGTGAATCGATTAGTGAAAGGCTGTACAGGGGTTAAACGGACAACGGGCCAGCACCCAGGAGGGATCATTGTCGTTCCAGATGACAAAGAAATTTATGACTTCACACCAATTCAATATCCAGCGGATGACAGGACTTCAGAATGGAAAACGACTCATTTTGATTTCCATTCCATTGATAATAATCTGTTGAAGTTAGACATCCTTGGACACGATGACCCGACGGTGATCCGTATGCTGCAAGACCTGACTGGAATTGACCCACAGACTGTGCCGCCGAACGACCCTGAAGTGATGAAAATATTTAGTGGCCCTGAACCACTTGGTGTATCAGCGGATCAAATTTTGTGCAAAACAGGAACATTAGGTGTTCCGGAGTTTGGTACTCGGTTCGTTCGACAAATGTTGGAAGATACCAAACCATCATCTTTTGCTGAGCTTGTCATCATATCTGGTCTTTCGCACGGATCTGACGTTTGGCTTGGTAACGCACAAGAATTGATCAATGATGGGATTTGTGAAATTGGTGACGTTATTGGTTGTCGTGACGACATCATGGTGTATTTGATGCATAAAGGGCTGGAAGCATCGCTAGCGTTTAAAATTATGGAGTTCGTACGTAAGGGTAAAGGGCTGCAAGATGAATGGATTGAAGAAATGAAAAAACACGGGGTGCCTGATTGGTATATTGAATCTTGTAAAAAGATTAAGTACATGTTCCCGAAAGCCCACGCCGCAGCTTACGTGTTAATGGCAGTGCGAATTGCATACTTTAAAGTTCATTATCCAATATACTTTTATGCCGCTTATTTTTCTGTTCGGGCAGCAGATTTCGAGCTCAATACAATGGTTAAAGGCTCAGAAGCTTTGAAAGCACGTATCGAAGAAATTTTGAGCAAAGGAAATGATGCAACACCGAAAGAAAAAAGTTTATTGACAGTATTGGAAATTGCACTGGAAATGAATGAACGAGGGTTTAGTTTTCAAAAGGTAGATCTCTATCGCTCAAATGCAAAAGATTTTATTGTTGATGGAAATTCACTCATTCCTCCATTTAATGCTGTTGACGGCTTAGGAACAAATGCTGCAATCAACATCGTCAAAGCAAGAGAAGAAGGAGACTTTCTATCGAAACAAGACTTAAGAGAACGTAGTCGTTTATCTAAAACAGTTGTCGAATATTTGGATGAACATGGCTGCTTAGAAGGCTTGCCTGAAGAAAATCAGTTGTCTTTATTTTAAAGAATTTCGGACGAGAATACAGAGCAAGTGTAGTCAAAAAGAAGCTCTTCATTTATGACTGACAACTGACAATCCACCTAGGTGTACAGCTGCCTATTCTTGCATTTAAATGAAAGTTATGATATATTTCAAATTGGTTATACTAAGGATACCTTTTCGATGAAAGAGTGGGCGCGTCCCACTCTTTCGTTTTACCCTGAATGCGTCTTCTGAATGATTACTGGATGTATTTTGGTTCGTTCAAGATGCACCGCCACTTTTTCCCTGCTGGTTCTTTCAGCAGGGAAAATTTATGAAACAAGGTTTCTACGTAAAAAATCAACCAATCACTTATAGTAGTTTGGTTTCGAACATAAAGGAAATAAAACAACTGAGACGAATGAGAAATTGTTAGTGAGTCCATCAGCAGCTTTATTGAGGAGGATTGTCATATGAGTAAAAAAATCGAAGGCTTAACTGAAGAGATTGCACAACCAATCGTTGACGAATTGAACTTGGAATTAGTAGATGTTGAATTCGTTAAAGAAGGTAAAAACAACTTCTTGCGTGTCTATATTGACAAAGCAGGAGGAGTTGACTTAGAAGACTGTGAACAAGTGAGCGAAAAGCTCAGTGAACGATTGGATGAAGATGATCCGATCGAACCTGCATATTTTTTGGAGGTTTCTTCTCCAGGTGCAGAACGGAAACTAAAGACAAAGGAAGCTATTCGAGAGCATATCGGTTCTCATGTTTACATTAAGACGTATGAACCGTTTGCAGGAAATAAAGAGTTTTATGGTGATTTAGTTAATTTTGAAAATGATTTCGTACACATTCGTTACCGAGAAAAAACACGGGAAAAAGAGATCGAAATTCCGTATGAAAAAATCGCTTTAGCTCGATTAGCAGTATCTTTTAACTAAGGGAGGTAAGAGAATTTTGAAAACAAATTTATTCGAAGCCATTAACTTATTGGCTAGTGAAAAAGAGATTGATAAGGAAATTTTGCTGGAAGCCTTGGACGCAGCAATCGTTTCCGCATACAAAAAGAACTTCAACTCTAAAACAAACGTCCGTGTTGAAATGGATGAAGAAAAAGAAACGATGAAAGTTTATTCCAGAAAGAACGTTGTAGAAGATGTTCAAAATGAGGACTTAGAAATAAGTCTGGAAGAAGCAAAAGAGTTGGATATCAACTATGAAATCGGTGATGTTGTCGAACAAGAGGTAACACCGAGAAACTTTGGGCGGATTGCAGCACAAAATGCGAAGCAAGTCGTCACACAACGAGTTCGTGAAGCTGAAAGAGACGTCATCTATGATGGTTTTATCGATCGTGTTGACGATATAATGACAGGAAAAGTTCAACGTATGGACGCTCGGAACTTGTACGTACACTTAGGGAAAATTGAAGGAAAATTGCCGCTGAACGAAATCATGCCAACTGAAAATTATAAAGTCCATGACCGAATTAAAGTGTATGTGACGAAAGTTGAAAAAACGAGCAAAGGACCGCAAATCTATCTTTCAAGAACACATCCAGGCTTGTTGAAGCGTCTATTCGAAATGGAAGTACCAGAAATTTATGATGGTATTGTGGAAATCAAGTCCGTTGCACGTGAAGCGGGAGATCGTTCTAAAATTAGTGTGTTTGCAGAAGACGAGGAGATTGATCCGGTTGGCTCTTGTGTTGGTCAGAGAGGACAACGAGTGCAAGCGATTGTAGATGAGTTGCAAGGAGAGAAGATTGATATCGTTCATTGGTCTGAGGATCCTGTTGTGTATATCTCTAATGCACTTAGTCCGTCTCGTGTAACAGACGTTCTGGTTAATGAGGAGGAAAACGCGACAACAGTCATCGTTCCTGATAACCAACTTTCATTGGCAATCGGTAAAAGAGGTCAGAATGCTAGACTGGCTGCTAAATTGACTGGTTGGAAAATTGATATAAAAAGTGAAAGTGATGCTGAAGAGCTAGGTTTATTTGGTGCTGAACAACCAACTGATTTAGATCATGAGATGGGTTCAGTTGACTTTGAAGAAGAATAAGTAGGGGTGTTTTTAATGAACAAAAGAAAAAAGCCTTTACGTAAATGCGTCGTTACAAACGAAATGTTCCCGAAAGAGGAATTGATCCGGGTTGTCCGGAATAAAGAAGGGGAAGTATTCGTTGATGAAACCGGTAAGAAAAATGGACGCGGAGCATATATAAAAAAAGACCGTGAAGTCATTGAAAAAGCGATGAAAAATGGTCAATTACAAAGAAGTTTGAATACTGCAATTGATGAAACAATCTATGACGAATTATTCAAGCAAGTAGGCTCTAAACATGTCTAAATATTTAAACTTATTAGGGCTTGCCAATAGGGCTAGAAAGCTAGTCCTTGGTGAAGGAGCAATCGTTGAAGGTATTCGAAACAAGCAAGTGAAGCTTGTATTAATTGCCGAGGATGCATCGGATAACACACAAAAGAAATTGACGGATAAATGTAAAAGCTATCAAGTGCCCTACGTCATTGTAGACAATCGACAAGTACTTTCCAAAGCAATTGGTAAAGAAGGTAGAGTGGCCGTGGGGGTTACAGACGCAGGTTTTTCTGAGAAACTATCAGAATTGTTGCGGGAATAAAATTCGGGGGTGAATGTATGAAAAAAATGCGCGTATATGAATATGCCAAAGCAAATAACTTAAAAAGTAAACAAGTACTCAATCAGTTAAATGAGCTTGGTATTGAAGTATCCAATCATATGACAGCCATTAGTGAAAATACAATTCGACAATTAGATGAATCATTAGGAAAGACGAACAAGCAAGAAAAACAAAGTAATCAGTCTGGAACGAATCAAAATCCAACAAAGAAAGAAGCGACAAAAACAGTTAATAATAATCGTACGTCCAATGACAATAGCCATAAGCAAGGCCAGAAAAATAAGCAACAATCCCAGCAAAAGCCACAGAGGCAACAGAATAACAATCAGCAAAGAACGCAAAATAACAACCAACAGAGAACGCAAAACAATAACCAGCAGAGATCACAAAATAATAACCAACAAAGAAATCAGCAAAATTCAAAACAACAGAACAATCAACCAAATCAGCAAAAATCAAATAAACCATCGAATCAACATCGACAGAATAATCAACGAAATAATAATAAGCGTAATTTCCGAAAGGGAAAACAGCATCAGCAGCAAAAACAACCGAAGCAAGAAATCCAGCTACCTAAGAAAATTACCTATCAAGGTTCTTTAACAGTTGGCGAATTAGCTGAGAAATTAGGTAGAGAATCATCAGAGATCATTAAAAAGCTTATGCTCCTCGGTGTAATGGCGACAAAAAACCAACAGCTTGATCCGGATTCCATCGAATTAATCGGTGAAGACTACGGTGTAGAAGTAGAAGAAGAAATTGCTGTCGACCAATCAGATCTGGACAACTATATCGAGCCAGATACTGAGGAAGAATTAGAAGAGCGCCCACCTGTTGTTACGATTATGGGTCACGTCGATCATGGGAAAACAACATTACTCGATTCTATTCGAAAAACGAAAGTGGCTACTGGCGAAGCTGGTGGAATCACTCAGCATATCGGTGCTTATCAAATTGACCAAGATGGAAAGAAAACAACATTCTTGGATACACCTGGCCACGCAGCATTTACTAGCATGCGTTCACGCGGAGCAAAAGTGACTGATATTGCAATCTTAGTTGTTGCTGCAGATGATGGTGTCATGCCACAAACAGTTGAGGCAATCAACCATGCGAAAGCAGCTGAAGTACCAATCATTGTTGCAGTCAATAAAATGGATGTTGAAGGTGCTGACCCGAACCGTGTTATGCAGGAGTTAACTGAATATGAATTGATTCCTGAAGATTGGGGCGGAGAAACGATTTTCGTACAACTATCCGCGCTCAAAAATGAAGGAATCGAAGACTTGATTGAAATGATTAATCTTGTTGCCGAAGTCGAAGAGCTTAAGGCTAATTCGAATCGCTTGGCAACAGGTACAGTAATTGAAGCGCAACTTGAGAAAGGTCGAGGTAGTGTGGCGACGTTACTCGTTCAAAATGGTACCCTTCGAGTCGGTGACCCGTTCGTTGCTGGAAATGGTTATGCAAAGGTACGTGCGATGGTCAACGATCTAGGTGAGCGAGTAGAAGAAGCAGGACCATCCACACCAGTAGAGGTTACAGGCTTCCAACACGTGCCAAATGCTGGCGATCCGTTTGTCGTGTTCGAAGATGAGAAGAAAGCGAAGCAAGTAGCAGACCTACGTGCTGAAAAACAAATCGCTGAAGAACGTGATTCTAAAGGAAAAGTTAGCTTGGATGATTTATTTGAACAAATTAAGCAAGGTGATATGAAAGAAATAAATATTATCATCAAAGCAGACGTCCAAGGATCTGCTGAGGCTGTACAGTCATCCTTACAAAAGATTGAAGTAGAAGGCGTTAAAATTAATATCATTCATACCGGAGTCGGAGCGATAACGGAATCTGATATTATTCTTGCCTCTGCATCCAATGCCATTGTAATTGGCTTTAATGTTCGACCAGATAACAATGCCAAGCGTGCAGCTGAATCTGAAAAAATCGACATTCGTCTACACCGTGTCATTTATAAAGCCATCGAAGAAATGGAAGCAGCGATGAAAGGTATGCTTGATCCTGAATTTGAAGAAAAAGTAATCGGTCAAGCAGAAGTTCGTGAAACCTTTAAAGTATCAAAAGTTGGTACAATTGCTGGTTGTTATGTAACCGATGGTAAAATCACACGTAACTCAGGTGTACGAATCATTCGAGACGGTGTTGTCCTGTTTGAAGGAGAAATTGACTCATTAAAACGATTCAAAGACGACGCTAAAGAGGTTCAACAAGGCTATGAATGTGGGATTACGATTGTGAATTTCAATGACCTTAAAGAAGGTGACATTATCGAAGCCTTCGTTATGGAGGAAATCGAACGTAAATGATAGGGAGCGTAAGAGTGGAATGTATGTTATATGATGTTCATTCACTGAAAGAGAAACGTTCGATCATTAAGCAGATCACCCATCAAATTCATAAGCAGTTCAACATTAGCATTACAGAAATAGACTACCATGACCTTTGGCAACGATGTGCGTTCGAAATGGCTACCGTATCCGTCGATCAAGTGATGGCAGAAAAGATTTTGCGGCAAGCCGTCAACGTAATAGATGAACGGTCTGATTTAGAGGTAACGATCGTTAATTTTGAATGGCTGTAATGAGAATATAGAGGTGAATTATCGATGAGTAATATTCGGGCCAATCGTGTCGCAGAGCAGATGAAAAAAGAGTTTGGCGATATTCTAACCCAAAAAATAAAAGATCCACGTATTGGATTTGTGACGGTTACGGATGTGGAGATTAGTCCAGACCTTCAGGAATCGAAAATTTTTGTTTCTATTTTCGGAACTGAGGAAGAGAAAGAACAAACACTCGTAGGCTTGGCTAAATCAAAAGGCTTCATCCGTTCAGAAATCGGTAAACGTATTCGATTGAGAAAAGTACCTGAAATTTCTTTTGAAATCGATGAGACAATCGAATATGGAAATCGTATCGAACGAATTATCCGTAATCTAAATGACGAGGATCAGTCATAAAGTATTCAATATAGTTGCATAAGAAGTAAAATGAAAAGGATAGGCAAAGAACTGTCTATCCTTTCCATTTATACATAAAAATTTTTCGATAGTCAGGCAGTAGAGGAGGGAATCGGTTATGAATGGCGTAATTCCACTATGGAAACCAGCAGGCATGACATCTCATGATTGTGTAGCACGAATACGAGGGTTGTTGCGAATGAAAAGAGTCGGACATACAGGCACTTTAGATCCTGCAGTCGAAGGGGTATTACCCATCTGTATCGGTAAAGCTACAAAAATTGTTTCTCTATTAACCGATTCAGTTAAAGTATACGAGGCTGAGATTTCATTAGGCAAACTAACAACGACGGAAGACCAAACAGGTGAAGTCGTTGAAAAGGCAGCTGTCGGTTCTGATCTTACATATAAAGCTTGTGTAGAAGCTTTAGAAAGCTTTCAAGGAAGCATACGGCAAATTCCACCGATGTATTCAGCTATTAGAGTAGATGGCAAGCGATTGTATGAGTATGCGCGAGAGGGGATTGAAGTCGATCGACCTGAACGAACAGTGACAATTCATGAAATCGAGATGCTCTCCAAAGAACTCGAGCGTGTTGATGAAGATGATGTCCGCTTTGTTTTCCGTGCCACTTGTTCAAGTGGTACATATATCCGCACATTATGTGTTAATATTGGAGAAAAGCTAGGTTTTCCAGCTCATTTATCTAAATTAGTACGTACGGAAGCGGCCACTATTCAAGCATCGGAAACAGTTACTTTTCAAGAGATTGAAGAAGCTATTGAAAATGACCAGCTGAATGAATGTGTTCAAACATTATCACAAACCCTTACATTTTTACCGACATATACACCAAAAGACGAAGATGAAGCTAAGAAATTTAGACAAGGACAAGTGTTTCCGTCATTTACTGACTTTGCAAATGATTCATATATTAAAATTGAGCAATCGGACCAGAGAGTTATTGCCATCTATCAAAATCACCCCAAAAAAGATGGGTTGATGAAACCATTCAAAGTTTTCGAGTAAGAAGAAGGTGTAAAAATGGAAGTCATTCGATTAAATTATCCCGAGGATTATAAACGAAATCATTTAGAACCATCTAGTTTAGCAGTTGGTTTTTTTGATGGAGTCCATAAAGGTCATCAACAAGTCATACAAGAAGCAATTGATTACGCTTCTGAGAATGATTTGGAATCAGCGGTTATGACATTCGACCCTCATCCACTAGCTGTCTTGAAAAATGAACCATTATCAAACTTTTTACTGACTTCATTGGAAGAAAAGGTAGCAATTTTTGAGAAAATGGGCATTCGCTATTTATTTGTCGTTACGTTCAATAAAGATTTAGCAAAGCTTTCCCCTCAAGAATTTGTAGATAAGTTCTTTATTGATTTATCCATTCAACATGTTTCTGCTGGTTTTGATTATTCATTCGGCCATAAAGGTGCAGGCAAAATACATGATATGGATCAATACGCCCGAGGAAAATTAACCTATACAGTTGTTGATAAAGTAACCTTTGAAAGTGAGAAGGTCAGTTCAACTAGAATTAGAGAATTATTGAATCAAGGTCAACCAGAACAAGTAAAAGAGTTATTGGGGCGCGCATATACATTAACGGGTCATGTTGTTAAAGGTTACCAACGTGGCAGAGAAATTGGATATCCGACAGCTAATTTGGAAGTCGATGAAAGTAGAGCTATTCCAAAGGTAGGTATTTATGCGGTAACAGCCGTCGTCCAAGGAAAAAACTATGATGGAATGGCAAGTATTGGTTACAACCCAACGTTTGAAGAGAAACATGATAAACCGTTAATAGAAGTCCATTTGTTTAATTTTGATTGTGATATATATAATGAGTCCATTCAAGTATCTTTTTGGTCTTATATACGAGAAGAATTGGCATTTAATGGTGTTGACGAGTTAACGCAGGAATTGAAGAAAGATGAACGAAAAGCGAAAAAAGCTTTAAAAAATCATCAGTAAATGACTTGCATTTTTCGCTCATTAAATGTACTCTTTATAGTGTAAGAAATAACCTTACTCTTGGCATAGCGAGTTCTCCGTCGGATGCGAGGAATAAGGGGGTTTCAATAAAAAATAGGAGGTGAATAGGATGGCAATTTCACAAGAGCGCAAGAATGAATTGATTAGTGAGTTCAAAACGCATGATAATGATACTGGTTCACCAGAAGTTCAAGTGGCTATCCTAACTGAACAAATTACAACCCTTAACGATCATTTGCGTGAACATAACAAGGATCACCATTCACGCCGTGGTTTGATGAAAATGGTTGGTAAACGTCGTAATCTATTAAATTACCTACGTAAAAAAGATGTTCAACGTTACCGTGAATTAATCCAAAAACTTGGACTGCGCAGATAAGGTACAGAAAAAGCGGGGACTATTTCCCGCTTTTTTCTTTATGAAGAAAAAGATTAAATAATTGGGTTTCGTAATTAACCAAGCGGTTTTACATACGACTTCATGCGTATTAAAATAGGTCATAAATGGAAAACATATGAAAACGATGTGACTTGAGAGGAGTAGTAATAAATATGGCAAATGAAATGAAATCATTTTCGATCGAATTGGCCGGTCGCGAGCTAACGATCGAAATTGGTGAAGTGGCCAAGCAAGCAAATGGCTCCGCAATGGTTCGGTATGGAGATACATCTGTACTTGTAGCTGCAACTGCTTCCAGCGAACCAAAAGACTTACCATTTTTCCCACTGACAATTAACTATGAAGAGAAATTATATGCAGTTGGTAAAATTCCTGGAGGTTTCTTGAAAAGAGAAGGAAAACCAAGTGACAAAGCTGTTTTAACCTCCCGCTTGATCGACCGTCCAATCCGTCCATTATTTGCAGATGGATTTCGTAACGAAGTTCAAGTGATCAGCACGGTCATGAGTGTCGAACAAGATTGTTCATCTGAAATTGCAGCGATGATTGGTTCTTCCATTGCACTATGTGTTTCAGACATTCCATTTGATGGCCCGATTGCTGGTGTTCAAGTTGGACGAGTTGATGGGGAGTTGCTCATTAACCCTACAGTTGAACAAATGGAAAAAAGCGATATTGACTTAACGGTTGCTGGTACGAAAGATGCCATCAACATGGTTGAAGCAGGTGCTCAAGAAGTACCAGAAGATATTATGCTAGAAGCTATTATGTTTGGTCATGATGAAATCAAACGCCTAGTCACTTTCCAAGAAAAGATTGTTGAAGAGGTTGGAAAAGAGAAAATGGAAGTAACACTCTTTACGCCTGAGCAATCGATTGTCGAGGAAGTGACAGATAAAGCAAAGAATCAACTAATCGATGCCATCCAAACGAAGGAAAAGAAAGCACGAGAAGAAGCAATTGATCAAGTAAAAGATGCAATTATCGCAGAATATGAAGAGCAAGAGGCGGAAGCTGACACCATTAAACAAGTCAAGTCTGTGTTGGATTCAATCGTCAAAAATGAAGTTAGACGATTAATCACGGAAGAAAAAGTACGTCCAGATGGCCGTGGTGTCGATGAAATTCGTCCATTAACGTCACGAACCACTGTCCTTCCACGTACACATGGTTCAGCTATGTTTACACGTGGACAAACACAAGCGCTAAGCGTATGTACATTAGGCGCATTAGGTGATGTACAAGTATTGGATGGATTAGGTTTAGAAGAATCCAAGCGATTTATGCACCATTACAACTTCCCACAGTACAGTGTAGGAGAAACAGGCCCAATTCGTGGACCAGGCCGTAGAGAGATTGGTCACGGAGCACTTGGTGAGCGAGCATTGGAACCAATCGTTCCAGACGAAAAAGATTTTCCATATACGATTCGTTTAGTATCAGAAATTCTTGAATCCAACGGTTCCAGTAGTCAAGCGAGTATTTGTGCTAGCACGATGGCTATGATGGATGCCGGTGTGCCGATTAAGGCGCCTGTTGCGGGTATTGCCATGGGACTTGTGAAGTCAGGTGAGAATTACACTGTCTTGACAGATATCCAAGGGATGGAAGATGCCTTAGGTGACATGGATTTCAAAGTAGCTGGTTCAAAAAAAGGAATTACAGCACTTCAAATGGATATTAAGGTCGATGGTTTATCTAAAGAGATTTTGGAAGAAGCGATGTCTCAAGCGAAAAAAGGACGTATGGACATTCTAAACCATATGTTAGAGACAATTAATGACCCACGCGAAGAATTGTCGCCGTACGCACCAAAAATCGTATCGATGACGATCAACCCAGATAAAATCCGTGATGTTATTGGACCGAGCGGAAAACAAATCAATAAGATTATCGAACAAACAGATGTGAAAATTGATATCGAACAAGACGGTACTATTTTCATCTCTTCTACAGATACAAATAAAATTGATGAAGCCAAGAAAATTATTGAAAGCTTAGTACAAGAAGCTGAAGTCGGTAAAATTTACCTTGGTACAGTCAAACGAGTTGAAAAATTCGGTGCATTTGTCGAAATCTTTAAAGGCAAAGAAGGACTTGTTCATATTAGTGAGTTGGATGATAAACACGTGAAAAACGTAACGGACGTCATTGATGTTGGTGATCAAACGCTTGTCAAAGTAAAAGAAATCGATCGACAAGGCCGTGTTAATCTATCCAGAAAAGCTGCTTTGAAGGAACAGGATGCTGAAGAGGTTAAAAAAGATTAATTATATGACATAACAATCACATGGATCTAACAAAAGAGCTGGCATTTGACCAGTTCTTTTTTTGAGCCTATGATGCTAAGCTGTTGTATGATAACTTGCGGAAAACAAAGGGGCATCAGGAGAAGACAGATAACATAACTTAGTCTTTAATGGATTTACTCGTATCAGAATTGGAGAGGATTGGATGGTTGTAAAGGACAAATTAGCTAACGGAGCAAGAATTATTACCGAAACTTTACCAGAATCAAGATCCGTTTCAATTGGCATTTGGATCTTAGCTGGTTCAAGAAATGAAACATTTGAAAAACAAGGGATCTCACATCTTATTGAACATATGATGTTCAAAGGGACAGAAAAGCGTACAGCTAAAGAAATTGCAGAAGCATTCGATTCAATCGGTGGCGATGTCAATGCATTTACAAGCAAAGAATATACGTGCATATTTGCGACTGTTCTTGATGAACATGCGAATTACGCGTGGGAAGTCTTGGCGGATATGTTTTTACACTCCACATTTGCGGAAGAAGAATTAGAAAGAGAGAAAAAAGTAATCACTGAAGAGATTGATATGATTGAAGATACACCGGATGATGTGATTCATGATTATCTTCACGAATCTACATTCAAGAATCACCCACTCGAGCAGTCCATATTAGGTACAAAGGATTCTGTTCTTCATATATCAAGAGAAGACTTGTTAGCATATCGTGAAAAATATTATACGGCAGAACGAGTCGTTGTATCCGTTGCCGGAAATCTATCAACCTCACTTTCAGAGAACATTTCAAACTCACTAACAGAGCTCAAAAAGGGTCCAACAATAGAAGGTACTTTTTATTCAACATTTCATCCGGCGAATACAATAGTCGAGAAACCATCTCATCAATCACATTTTTGCCTAGGTTACCCTGGTTTATCCATCAAAGATGAACGATTGTATAGTTTGTCTATTATCGAAAATGTACTGGGTGGAAGCATGAGCTCTCGTCTATTCCAACAAGTTAGAGAAGAGCGTGGATTAGCTTACTCGATATTTTCGTATCATAGTACATTTATGGATAATGGTTTGACAGTCATTTATGGAGGAACAAATCCCGATCAATTAGATGAGATGGAAGAAATTATTCAATCAATCGTCCATGATTTTACTAAAACTGGTATAACGGAAAGGGAAATGAGACAGACAAAAGAACAAATAAAAGGGCAATTGATTCTTGGTTTAGAGCATTCCAGTAGCCGTATGCAAAAAAATGGTCGTATGGAATTACTTGATTTACCGTATCAAACGCCGGAAGATATGGTACAAAAAATTGAACAAGTTTCTTTAATTGATGTTAATTCATTAGCAGAACAGTTATTGAATAACGAGCCTTCTCGTGCATTGATTCAGCCTTCAGACGTATAAATAGAATAGATACGTTAAAGGAGGAGAACTCATGCGATTTCGAGAACTATCGGGGAAAGAACTGATCGATGCAGATAACGGCACGCGACTGGGTGTTTTGGGACAGACGGATTTGAACATCAATCCAGTGGATGGGATGGTTGAGGAAATTGTTATACAAGACTATAACATGCTTGGTCTGCGAAAAGGGGACACAGGCACGACAATCAGGTGGACAGATCTTGAAGTCATTGGTGATGATTTGATCGTCATCAAACGTAAAACAAAATATCGTGAGAAATAATTGAAAACACCCTATAAATATTTCCTACCGAATCAGTTTGATCGACAGCTGGTTCGGTTTTTTTATGCTTCGTAAATGATTCCTTTGCGTTTAACTAGATACTGCAATATTGGTAAAAGGGTTAAAAAAAGATGAGCAAATCACACAAAGCAGTTCTTTACATACGATATATCGAATGAATGACATGGTTTGAGGAGTTGAAGAAATGTTAACAGGTAAGTCGGTGTTATTTGTGGGTGGTGATGCACGTCATCTAGAAATGATGGAACAATTGATATTGGCAGACGCGGATGTGTTTGCTGTAGGCTTTGAAGAAGCAAAAGATCAGTTATCCGATGTAAATTTTGTTCACGCCGATCAAGTTTACAAACAAGAGCTCGCTGCAGTCGTATTGCCGGTTACTGGATTGGATCAAGATGGCTATGCAGAAGCCCATTATGCAGAAGAATCTCCCCACCTTGCAAAAGAATGGTTTAATGAACTACCAGACGATTGCTTTTTATTTACAGGAATCATGACCCCTTATCTTAAAGACTTGGATACGTTTAAGGGGATGATTGTGCCTTTATTCGAACGAGACGACGTGGCCATCTATAATTCAATTCCCACAGCAGAAGGTACACTTATGCTAGCGATTCAATATACTGACTTCACGATCCATGATTCAAATATTATGATTCTAGGATTTGGGCGAGTCGGAAAAACTTTAGTCCATTCATTTAAAGGGCTAGGAGCAAATGTGTCGGTCTCATCCAGATCGACGATTGATTTAGCAAGAATCTACGAGTATAACTGTTTACCGATTCCTTTAGAACAATTGGATGAGAATCTTGCGGATTGTAATCTTTTGATTAACACAATACCTGACATTGTTGTTACACCAACGATTATCCGCGCATTGCCAGAAGATAGTTTGATCATTGACTTAGCTTCCAAGCCTGGAGGAGTTGACTTCCGATATGCGAAACGAATAGGAATTAAAACGATACAGGCACCAGGATTACCAGGTATTGTTGCGCCGAAATCGGCTGGAAAGATTTTAGCACATGTCGTTCATCATATTTTGAATGAAGAAGAATAAAACAACAGGAGTGAATGTTTCATGGATTTAAAGGGTAAACGAATTGGGTTTGGATTAACAGGATCTCACTGCACGTATGAACAAGTGTTTCCTCAAATTGAAAAGCTTATGGAATTGGGAGCGGAAGTTGTCCCAATCGTCTCTTACACGGTTCAACAGACAGATACAAAGTTCGGTAATGCGAAGGATCACTTAGAACGGATTAAACAGATTACAGGAAAAGAACTTATTAAGACAATGCCAGAAGCAGAACCACTTGGACCACAAGCGCCACTGGATTGCATGATCATTGCTCCGTTGACTGGAAATTCACTAAGCAAATTTGCGAATGCATTAACAGATAGCCCGCCACTCATGGCTGCAAAAGCGACATTGCGTAATGGAAGTCCAGTTGTTTTAGCTATATCGACCAATGATGCTCTCGGATTGAATGCGATGAATTTAGGGAAATTATTAGTGACTAAAAATGTATATTTTGTCCCGTACGGTCAAGATCACCCTTACAAAAAACCTGATTCCCTCGTAGCACATATGGAACTGATTCCAGAAACAATCGATGAGGCAATTAATGGCAAACAATTACAACCGATCATGCGCAATTATGACATTGTGTGATTCGGTCAGTAATGTGCTAAAATAAAGAAATAAAGAGTATTTTTTGGGGGTTACAACAATGAATAATTCTAAACAATACAATGTAGCAGTCGTTGGCGTCACAGGAGCTGTCGGCCAGCGAATTATTGAAATGCTTGAACAGATTGATTTTCCAGTGAAGCAATTGATTCCACTTGCATCCAAACGATCTGTTGGTAAAACCGTCGATTTCAAAGGTGAATCCATACAGATTAAAGAAGCATTAGCAGAGCAATTTGATGATGTAGATATTGCTTTCTTTTCAGCCGGGGGTTCAGTTTCTAAGCAACTGGCTCCAGAGGCTGTTAAGCGTGGAGCGGTCGTCATAGATAACACGAGTGCTTATCGTATGGATGACGAAGTACCATTAGTTGTTCCTGAGGTCAATGAACAGGATATTTTAAATCATAAAGGAATCATTGCTAACCCGAATTGTTCAACCATTCAGATGGTTGCGGCGTTGGAGCCAATCCGTCAGAAATATGGTATGAAGCGGATTATCGTTTCTACTTATCAATCAGTTTCTGGTTCGGGAAATCAAGCAATGGAAGAATTGACGCATCAATCGCAGGCAATGTTGAACAACGAAGAAGTTTTTGCCGAAGTATTGCCGGTTAAATCGGAGAAAAAGCATTTCCCGATAGCGTTTAACGCACTCCCACAGATTGATGTTTTTGATGAAAATCATTTTACACTTGAAGAAATGAAAATGATTAATGAAACGAAAAAAATTATGCATGATTACGAATTGCAGGTTTCTGCTACCTGTGTACGCTTGCCTTTTTATTATTCACATGCAGAAAGCGTATATGTCGAAATTGAAGATGATCATATTTCGATTGATCAATTCCAAGGAGCATTGAAAGAAGCACCTGGTGTTGTATTACAAGATGACATTCATAATCAAGTTTATCCAACACCGCTTACTGCAGAAGGAAAAACGGATGTATTCGTTGGAAGAGTCCGTAAAGATTTGGATGTTTCCAATGGGTTCCATCTGTGGATTGTTTCTGATAACCTACTGAAAGGAGCGGCTTGGAATTCTGTCCAAATCGCACAAAGTTATATTAAATTAGCCAAATAATGCATAGCTCGAGGTGGACTATGAAGTTTTTAGTACAGAAATTCGGTGGCACTTCCGTCCGAAATAAAGAAAGTCGAAAACATGCTATTCGACACATTGAGAAAGCAATTAATGAAGGGTACAAAGTTGTCGTTGTCGTATCGGCAATGGGGAGAAAAGGTGAGCCTTATTCAACAGATACATTATTAGAGCTCATTAATTATCCGAATACCCAATTAACTTCCCGTGAAATTGATTTGCTCATGTCTACTGGTGAACTGATTTCATCCATCGTCATGGCAAATGAGTTAAGAGAAAGTGGCTTAGTCGCCTCTGCTCTATCTGGTCCACGTGCTGGAATATTAACGACTGACGATCATATGAATGCAAGAATCAATAAAGTAATACCAGATGAGTTACTGAATTATTTCAAGAGTAACGATGTCATCGTTGTTGCAGGCTTTCAAGGGGAAGATGCGAATGGTGATATTACGACGCTAGGTCGTGGAGGATCAGATACTTCAGCCGTAGCACTTGGAGCTGCACTTGAAGCGGAGTTCGTCGATATTTTTACCGATGTAGATGGAATTAAAACAGCAGATCCAGGCATCGTTAAAAATGCGAAGACGCTAAAAGTGATGACTTATAATGAAATTGTTCATTTAGCATATGAGGGAAGCAGGGTCATTCATCCCCGAGCAGTTGAAATTGCCATGCAAGAAAAAATTCAAGTACGCGTTCGTTCAACTTATTTGGAAGATGAAGGCACACTTGTTACATTCAAGAAAACACAAGGTTTAGATAGAGGATTCAAAGATCAACTTGTCACTGGAATCGCCCATCAAGCCGGAATTACTCAAATAAAGGTACGAACAAATACATCAAATTCCATGGAACTTCACGATCAGCTGTTGACTGAGTTAGCGACAGCTGGAGTTTCCGTTGACTTTTTTAATATCTTTTCAAAAGGTATTACGTTTACCGTGCCGAATGATAAGCTGAAGCGAACAACAGAGATTATCGAACGGTTAGCGGTTGACTATGAGATCAATGAAAACTGTGCGAAAGTATCAGCAGTAGGAGCTGGCATTCAAGGGGTTCCTGGTGTGGCAGCAAAAGTCGTTTCAGCTCTTGCGAGACAACAAATTCAAATTCTTCAATCTGCAGACAGTCACACAACGATCTGGCTCCTCATTAAAGAAACAGATCTTGAAAAAGCCGTGAATGCACTACATGATACATTTTTATTAAATACGTAAGAGAGGGTCGATTGAAAATGAATTTTGGAAATGTACTAACAGCTATGGTTACTCCTTTCAATGAATCGAATGAGTTGGACTTAGAGAAAACGGAACAGCTTGTGGAGTATCTTATTGAAAATGGTTCAGACGGTCTCGTTGTTGGTGGTACTACAGGTGAATGGCCTACATTGACAGAAGAGGAAAAACTTCAACTTTTTGAGCAGGTTGTAAAAGTTGTAAACGGACGTGCAAAAGTCATTGCTGGAACGGGTACCAACAGTACAGAGAGCTCTATTGCCATAACGAAAGAAGCCTCCAAAACGGGTGTCGATGGAATTATGCTTGTGACACCTTATTACAACAAGCCAAGCCAAGAAGGATTGTATCAGCATTTCAAAGCAATTGCTGAAGCAACGACATTGCCGATTATGCTTTATAACATTCCAGGACGTTCTGTAGTTGATATGTCGACAGAAACGACGATTAGGCTTTCCAAAATTGATAATGTTGTTTGTACGAAGGATGCAACAGGTGATTTGGATCGAATGAGTGAAATTATCGAGCAAACGGACGATGACTTCAGCTTATATTGTGGTGACGATGGGTTGACGTTACCATCACTTGCTGTTGGTTCAGCAGGTGTCGTTTCTGTTGCTTCGCATGTGATTGGAAATGAAATGCAAGAAATGGTGACGGCTTATCAACAAGGAAACGTGAAAGAAGCGGGCAATCTGCACCGTCAATTGCTGCCGAAAATGAAAGCTTGTTTTATGGCTCCTTCACCAGCACCTGTGAAAGCAGCTTTAAACAAGAAAGGCATAGACGTTGGTTCGGTACGACTTCCGTTATTACCGTTAACTGATGAAGAAGAACAAACATTAAGTAAAATACTCGAACTATAATTTTTAAGATCCTGCAGGTATAACCTGTGGGGTTTTTTATGTAATACGAGCACTGTTACAAGAAGTATGAATCAAAAATTTTCGTACACACTACCGAATAAAGGTGGTGTATGTATGAGCGAGCAAGAACATAAAAACAATGAAGCGCAACCCGAACAGCCAGATGGGGATGGTCCTGAACAGTCGTTAGTTGAAAAGATTAAACAATTAGGACAAACGAATGTTCCGTCAGCACCAGATTCCAATATTCATATTTTACCGATTATTGGACAAATCGAGGGGCATCTTCAACTCCCTTCCAAAAACAAAACAACTAAATATGAACATGTGTTACCACAACTTGTTGCTATTGAACAAAATCCGAAAATCGAAGGTGTCATCTTATTATTGAATACTGTTGGTGGTGATGTGGAGGCAGGTTTGGCCTTGTCTGAAATGGTAGCCAGCTTATCCAAACCAACCGTTTCGATTGTATTAGGCGGAGGGCATAGCATTGGTGTACCCATCGCAACGAGTGCTGACTATTCATTTATCACTGAAACAGCAACGATGACGATCCATCCGATTCGATTGACCGGTTTAGTGATCGGAGTGCCTCAGACATTTGAATACTTAGACAAGATGCAAGACAGAGTCATTCGTTTTGTAACAAATCATTCCAATATCGATGAAGAAAAATTTAAAGAACTAATGTTTGAAAAAGGAAATTTAACAAGGGATATAGGAACAAATGTCATTGGGGAAGATGCGGTGAAATATGGATTGATCGATGCAGTCGGCGGTGTCAGTCAAGCTATTCAAAAGCTCAATGAACTGATTGATAAGAAGAAAGAAGGTCAGGTGATTCAATGATCCATTATACACCTCTAACCTATGAAGAAATTTTTGAGGAAGAGAAAAATGAACAAACTCAATGGGTATCGATGAACCATATGATGGTAAAAGTAAGAAAGAAAGCTGATTTATCAGGTTATGAAATCGATCAAATGATATCAACTGACCCTAACGATTATTTAAATCAACAGTTGATGCCAGGAACAAATTTCTATTTGTAACTTTTCAACCACTTTTAACACTTCGAGAGTGTGATATAATGAATAGACTACGAAGCAGCCATACTTGGCTGCTTTACTGATTTATTTCGAGGTGAAGAAAGTGGCAAAAAAGAAAAAGAGAAATAGAAGAAAAAATAATCGAAAGTCGAATCTGTATTTTGAACTGATTGGACTGGCGTTCATCCTATTTGCCATTTTTTCAAGTGGGATTCCAATGATTTCAAGCGGAGTGATTCCGCATGTTTTAGTAACGTTACTCCAATGGTTATTTGGCTTTTGGTATATAGTAATTAGCGGATTTATCTTCTTTATAGGAATCTATCTATTAATTAAAAGAAAATGGCCGAATTTTAAATCCATTCGGTGGATCGGTTTTTATCTATTATTTGCTTCAATCTTATTATTTACACACGTACAAACATTCGAAACGATTGTACAAGCGACTACTCAAAATATATTCGGGTTAACGTGGGATTATTATGAAGCTTATCAAAACGGAGAAGTAGATTATTCAGCAATTGGTGCTGGTATGACAGGTGCGTTGTTATTCGTAGGCAGTTTTTATTTATTATCTGGTGTCGGTTCGAAAGTTGTTGCAACATTTGCGATTATTTTTGGAATCATTATGCTGACAGAGAAGTCAATTATTGATGTCATCAAAGGTTTTTTTGGAGAAGTACAAGCTCGCTTTGCCAGTATGCGCGATAAACGAGCCGAGCGTAAGGAAGCCGCCGAGAAGGAAAAAGAAGAAAAACTAGAAATCGAAAATTCATATGAAATGACGGAATCTGAATCAACTCCAGTCATTGAAGACTTCCAGTCAGTGGAACCCGAAAATGTTGAACCTGAGTCTATGGAAATCGAGACTAATGAGTGGACGGAAAATGTAGAAGAGCTTCCTGAAGAGGGAGAGGAAGTGATGGCTTTAACAGAGGTAGAAAATGAGTCGTACCGGTTACCATCCCTTCAGCTACTTGCGAGTCCTGTCAACCATTCACAGCAACAAGAGAAATCACAAATCCAATCCACAGTAAGAAAGCTGGAACAAACATTTCATAGCTTTGGTGTTAAAGCTCGCGTTTCGAAGGTGCATGTGGGGCCAGCAGTGACAAAATATGAAGTTAATCCTGATATCGGGGTGAAAGTAAGTAAAATTGTCAATTTACACGATGACTTGGCACTTGCCCTTGCTGCGCGCGATATACGTATTGAGGCACCGATACCAGGGAAGTCAGCGATTGGTATTGAAGTGCCGAACTCAGAGGTCGCTCAAGTATCGCTTCGTGAAGTAATGCAACCACAAATGAAACCTGAATCCAAGCTGCTCTTTGGCTTAGGTCGAGATATTGCTGGTGAATCCATTGCTTCTGAGTTGAATAAAATGCCTCACTTACTGATCGCCGGTGCAACAGGAAGCGGTAAAAGTGTTTGTGTCAATGGTATTATTACGAGCATTCTACTACGGGCCAAACCACATGAAGTGAAGATGATGATGATTGATCCGAAAAAAGTGGAGTTGAATGTGTATAATGGCATTCCACATTTATTGGCTCCTGTAGTAACGGATCCTAAAAAAGCATCTAAAGCATTGAAAAAAATCGTCTCTGAAATGGAAAGAAGATATGATCTGTTTTCGGAGACAGCAACGAGAAATATTGAAGGATACAATGAACATGTCGACCGAGTGAATGAAGAAGAAGGCGAAAACCATCCTCACCTGCCGTATATTGTTGTATTAATTGATGAGTTGGCGGATTTAATGATGGTTGCTTCGAATGAAGTAGAAGATGCGATCACACGATTAGCCCAAATGGCAAGGGCTGCAGGAATTCATCTAATTATCGCAACACAGCGCCCGTCAGTGGATGTCATTACAGGAGTAATCAAAGCAAATATTCCATCGCGAATTGCATTTAGTGTCTCCTCAGCTACAGACTCTCGTACGATTTTAGATGGGAATGGTGCTGAGAAGTTGCTTGGTAAAGGGGATATGCTTTTCTTGCCTGTCGGTGCGTCCAAGCCTACAAGAATTCAAGGGGCATTCTTGTCCGATGAGGAAGTCGAACGTGTTGTTGACCATTGTATTGCACAACAGAAAGCACAATATCAGGAAGAGATGATTCCTGAAGAAACGTCAACAGATATGGAAGAAGTAGATGATGATCTGTATGACGATGCCGTTCAGCTGATCATTGAAATGCAAAGTGCTAGTGTTTCGATGCTACAACGTAAATTCAGGGTAGGCTATACGAGAGCCGCGAGACTGATCGATGCCATGGAAGAAAGAGGAATTGTCGGTCCATATGAAGGAAGTAAACCACGGAAAGTACTGGTCAGCCAACAGCCTGAAGAAACATCGATGCAATAAGAATTATAAAACTAGTCAAGAAAATCTCTTGACTAGTTTTTTTCGTGGCTTAAAATATTTGTTAGGTTAAATACACAACATAGCTTAGGTTTCGATGACGGTCGTTGGTGGCAGGCGTTCTTAAAGCTTCAGTGTTAAACAGGCTGTCTTCAGTGTTTAATCGAGAGGCTTCAGGGTTAATTTGCGGTGCTTCAGGGTTTTTCAGTGAGGGTTCAGGGTTAATTTGAAGCCCTTCAGTGTTTAATCTAGAGACTTCATGGTTAATTCACGAATCTTCAGGGTTAATCAGCAAATCTTCAGTATACGTTCTTCATCATATCATCAGCTTCTTGTCTTACATAAAAAAACAGCATCAACCGAACTTAAAAGACTACTCGGTTGATGCTGTTTTATATTCATTTACTAACTGATGCGAATCTTTTTTATTGTTTCATCCAATTTCACAGAATAATCATTGACTCTCACGTTACGGGATACTTTATAGTTACTGATGAAGGGAGAAATTTAAAATGAAAGTGAAAGAAGTTGCTGATTTAGTGGGCATTAGTGTGCGCACCCTTCATCATTATGATGAAGTTGGTTTGTTGATTCCTGAAGATACGACTGAAGCGGGTTATCGAGTATATTCTGAGAAGAATCTTGAAGATCTACAGCAGATTTTATTTTTTAAAGAGCTCGGTTTCAACTTGAAAAAAATTAAAGAAATCATGGATAGTCCAATTTTCGATCGACAAGAGGCATTACACATGCAACATCAGATGCTTTTAGAAAAAAGAAAACGACTCAACAAGATGATAGCAACGATTGAAAAGACCATAAAACATTCGCAAGGAGAGATCTCAATGTCAAGTGAGGAAAAATTTGAAGGCTTTGACTTTAATCAAAACCCATACGAAAAAGAGGCAAGAGAAAAATGGGGTGACAAAGCAGTTGATCAAGCAAATGAAAAAACAAAAAATATGACTACGTTTGAACAAGAACGATTTAACGATATTTTTCGTCGTCTCGCCGACATTCGTCATTTATCACCCGACTCGGAAGAAGCACAAACAATGATCCAAGAATGGTATCAATACTTAAATAAAATAGGGAACTATTCGCTTGAGGCATTCAAAGGCTTAGGAGAAATGTATGTGAATGATGAGCGCTTTACGAAAAACATTGATCAATTCGGTGAAGGTTTAGCCCAATTCATGTGTACTGCGATGAGCGTTTATACAGACACAAATAAAAAATAGAATAGTGTTGATTCTTAATTGCCAAGAAATAAAAGAGATATCACTAAAACCACACACGTCCTATGAGTAAAGCCTTCCGACGATAAATTATATGAAGTCGTCGGAAAACTGGGTGAAGCCGTCGAAAAACGGAGAGAACCCGCCGATAAATCGTTGAGAAAACGATAATAAATCATCAACAACGGACTTTCAACAAAAAAATATAATTGATTAAAAAAACACAACTAGCCGTACCATTAAATTGCTTTCCGCGAAATATACTTTACAAATCCTTTGTAAATCGCCCGTGTAGTATGAAACGATTGTTTCATGTAAACTATAGGGTATGAAGGATAAAGGAGGATGTATATGTCGCAAGTAACAGAACAAACCATTCAAAAAGACGATTATTCACTTCATTTATTTGATACGAAAAAATTTAAAACAAATACGATTGTATTGAAATTCACACGTCCACTGAAGCGTGAGAACATTACAGAACGTGCACTACTCCCATTTGTTTTGCAAAAAGGTTCAGAGAAGTATCCGACAGAACGAGCATTACGACAACAACTCGATGAGTTATACGGAGCGAAGTTCAGTATTTATGGAGGCAAAAAAGGCGAGAACCATATCGTAACGTTTATATTGGATATACCGAATGAGAAATTCATTAAAGATGAAGAGACGCTCACAAAGGAAGGACTTCAATTTTTGAGTGAGGTACTTACGAAGCCTAAAGCTAAAAATCAGGCTTTTGATGAGACATTAGTTGAGAAAGAGAAGGACACCTTAAAGAGTAAAATCCAATCAATTATTGATGAAAAAATGCAATACGCCAATATGCGTTTGATTGATGAAATGTGTGAAGATGAAGCATTCGGAATCCACGCGCATGGCTATTTGGATGACCTACCACAATTAGATGGAAAAAGCTTATATGAGACATACCAACAGATGATCACTGAAGATCGTTTGGATGTTTATGTAGTCGGTGATTTTGACAACGACCAAATGGAAAAAGATATTGAAGAAAACCTTTCGTTTTCAAGAAATCCACAAGCATCCATTTATCGTTCAGAATCAATCTTGCCGAAAAAAGTAGAAACCATTACTGAAAAGCAAAAGATCCAACAAGCAAAGCTTCATATGGGCTTCCGCACAGGTGTGCAATTTGCTGACGATAATTTCCCTGCTCTTCAAGTATTTAATGGGATATTTGGGGGTTATCCTCACTCTAAGTTATTTTTAAATGTTCGAGAAAAACATTCATTGGCTTATTATGCTGCATCTCGTTTTGAAAGCAATAAAGGGCTATTGTTTGTTTTCAGTGGCATTGCACCTGATAAGTATGACCAAGCGAGAGAGATTATTGAAGCACAACACCAGGCAATTAGTGAAGGTGAAATAACAGACAAAGAGATTGATCAAACGAAAAAAGCAATCACGAATCAGCTGAAAGAAACATTGGATCGTTCAACTGGAATCATCGATCTGTTTCATCAGCAAGTGATTGGTGGAAAATCTGAAGATCCTCAAGCAATCGCTAAAGCCATTCAATCGGTAACGAAAGAAGACGTTATTGCTGTTTCAAAACAAATCGAACTAGACACGGTTTACTTTTTGACTGCTGAGAATGGAGGGGAAGAAGCATGAAAGAATTAACTATACCTCGTATCAATGAAACGATTTATCAAGAGACATTGCCGAATGGTTTAACGGTTTTTTATTATCCAAAAGAAGACTTTGAAAAAACATTCGCTATTTTCTCAACCAATTATGGTTCAATCGACCAAAAATTCACACCGTTAAACAGTGATGAATTTACTCAAGTACCTGATGGGATTGCCCATTTCTTGGAGCATAAAATGTTTGAAAAAGAAGACGGTGATGTATTCCAACATTTCTCAGAGCGTGGAGCTTCAGCTAACGCATTTACTTCGTTTACTCAAACAGCCTATTTATTTTCCAGTACGGAAGATGAAGAGCGAAATGTTGAGACATTGCTCGATTTTGTCCAAGATCCCTATTTCACTGAACAGACGGTGGAGAAAGAAAAGGGAATTATTGAACAAGAAATCCGGATGTATGATGACCAATCAGATTGGCGCCTGTTTTTTGGAACACTTCAATCTATGTTTGAAAACCATCCGGTGCGAATTGATATCGCAGGCACGGTAGATTCTATATATACCATTACACGTGAAGATTTATATTTATGCTATGAGACATTTTATCACCCGTCGAATATGTCCTTGTTTGTTATCGGGAACTTTTCCTTACAAGAGATGGCTGAATTAGTCAGAAACAATCAAGCTAAAAAAGAATTTGCACCTATTGATGATATCAAACGAGATTATGGTGAAGAAAAAGATCCGGTATTTAAGAAAAAAGAAGTCATCCACATGCCTGTGCAAACGCCTAAATGCATGGTTGGAATTAAAGATAAGAAGGAACACTTACAAACGAGTGAGTTACTGAAAAATGAATTGGTTCGTGAACTCGTTATGGATTTATACTTCTCTAAAAGTGGAAAGTATTTCGAAGAACTTTATAACGAAGGACTCGTAATTGAAACGTTGCGACTTGAATCATATATGGAAAAATCATTCGGTGTAACAATGATCGGTGGAAGAACACTTAAACCAGAAGAATTTAGTGACCGTGTCATTGATATGTTGTTGAACTTGAAAAATTCAACCATTTCAGAAGAAGGGTTTTCTCGAATGAAGAAACGAAAATATGGTGAATTGATTCGTGACTTTAATGAGCTAGAAGGGACAGCTAACCAAATCATTCACTATCATGATCTTTCTGTCGATTACCGAAATATTTTCGAGACATTGGAGAACTTGACGAGAGATGATATGAAAAAGGTCATTGATGGTTGGATTGATCAAGATCAAATAACTGTTTGCATGGTCTTGCCAGAAGAGGAGTAATGATGAAAGAAACAGTTCTTGTTATCGGGGCAAGCAGTGATTTGGCTCAAGAGACCATTCAAAGCTTGGCAAGCCCTTCAAGACAATTTATATTGCATTACTTTGAAAATAAAGAAGCAATTGAGAAGACGATGTCTTTACTGGATGAAGATCAAGTCATTATGAGTGTTCGGGCGAATCTTTCCGAGCAAACAGAGATTCAGCAATTAATCGAATCGATTCCTTTTCAAGTTCACAGTATACTATTTGCGCAAGGACGCAGCTATCATGAACTTTTAACTGAATCATCTAGTGAAAAGATGGATGAGCAATATACCATTCATCTTAAATCAATGATGTTGATTGCTAAAGCTTTTTTACCACAAATGATTGCTCGAAAAGAGGGTAATATCGTAGTGATCTCCTCAATTTGGGGCGAATTAGGCGCTAGTAATGAATCGGTTTATGCTGCGATGAAAGGAGCACAACTTGCATGGATGAAGTCCATCGCAAAAGAAGTCGGCCCTTCCGGAGTGCGCGTAAATGCAGTAACACCAGGGTTAATCGATACGAAAATGAACAAAGTCATTTCAGAACAAGACCAAGAAGTTTGGACAAATCAAGTACCGTTAAGACGTGCCGGTCAACCAGGTGATGTTGCAAACCTTATCCGCTTTCTCTTTTCGAATGAAAGCAATTATATCCATGGACAAGTCCTTCGATTAAGTGGTGGTATATAAAAAATCATGTATAAGGTTTCATCTTCCGTAGAAAATATAAAAGAAGAACATTAAAGGAGGATGAACCATGTCCATATTGGATAATTTCGATCAGTGGAAAGATTTTTTAGGTGATCGTCTAAACCAAGCACAAGATAAAGGTATGCAGCAAGACACGATCAATAACCTAGCTTATGAAATCGGTGAACATTTAGCGTCTAAAGTCGATGCGAAAAATGATGAGGAAGCAATTCTTCGTGACCTTTGGAACGTAGCTTCCGAAGAAGAAAGACGTACGATGGCTAGCATGATGGTTAAACTAGTTCAAAATCAATAAATAACGAACCTGCCCGGAAAGTGATTTGAATCATTTTTCGGGTTTTTTGTGTCAAGTACGATGTGAAAATAACATAATCTAGGACGAAAGAAGTGGAATTCAAAGTTTTAACGAAAATAAAGAGGGAATATTATTAATATACTTTATCTAGTTGCTAAAATAATTTATGATAGTAGATAGTGTACTTCTTGAATACCTTGAAAAAAAGGGTGTATGGAAATGACGGACGATCGAAAAGATTGGTATTTTGAATATGAGATTTTGCATAACCGACCTGGTTTACTTGGAGATATTGCTTCGTTGATGGGAATGCTTTCCATTAATATTATTATGATTAATGGTGTAGAAGATGCTCGACGTGGTATGCTCTTATTGAGCAGAGATGATCGACAAATTAAGCGTTTACGTATCATTCTCGATATTATGGAAACGATTGAAGTACGTAAGCTTAGACGACCTAAACTTCGAGATAAATTAGCCGTCATGCATGGCAGATACATAAAGAGTGATTCGGATGATAAAAAGACGTTTCGCTTTGTTCGTGATGAATTAGGTGTGCTTGTCGATTTCATGGCTGAACTGTTTAATAAAGGTGGTCATGTGCTTATTGGAATCCGTGGTATGCCACGTGTTGGTAAAACGGAATCCATTGTCGCAGCAAGTGTTTCTGCCAATAAGAGATGGTTGTTTCTTTCAAGTACGTTGTTAAAACAAACTGTACGCACGAAATTGATGAAGGATGAATACTCCACGGATAATGTTTTTATCATCGACGGAGTTGTTTCAGCGAAGCAATTTGGTGAAGATCATTGGCGGGTATTACGCGAGGTCATGCAAATACCTGCAGTGAAAGTTGTCGAACACCCAGACATTTTTGTACAGCAATCGGATTACACATTGGATGACTTTGATTACTTTATTGAACTGCGAAGTGATTCTGATCAAGAAATCACTTATAAAAGTCTTGAACCTGATCAAAGTGATGAATTTTCAATGTTTGACTTTTAAAGTGGACGGTGGATAGTTATGGAGATAGGAAAAAGATTACGAGAAGAGCGATTAAACCAAGGTTTATCGCTCGAAGAAGTAAAAAGTGAAACGAAAATTCAAACCCGTTATTTAACTGCAGTTGAAGAAAATGATTGGAGTAAAATGCCGGGAAATTTTTATGTGCGTGCTTTTATACGTGAATATGCTGAAGTCTTAGGAATGGACGCAGCTATGTTGTTAGAGGAACATAAAAACGAATTGCCTCAAACAAGTGATGTGTCGTATGACTATGTTTCTACACCTTCAAGAAAAGAGTCTAGAAGCGGCAATATCGCCTTTTTTTCATTTCTACCCAAATTATTAGTATTTCTATTGGTGATTGGGATCATCTTCGGTATTTGGTATTCGTATGTTAACTTTGTCCATCCAGCCTTAACGGAAAATGATGAACAATCAGGAAGTGAAGAAGGTTCAGAAATAATAGCTCCTGACGTAGATGAAGAGGAATCAAATGAAGAAGAGGAAGCGACAGACGGTGATAAGGCATCTGAACAATCGGAAGGTGGCAATGAGGAACAAAGTGAAGAAAAAATACAGCCTAGTCTATCTGTTGAAGAGGTAGATGAAGATGCAGCGACACCTTTAACGACCGTACGTTTGACGGATGCGGAAAGTTTGGAACTCGAATTTGAGATTGATGGCGAAACATACTTATGGGTTCACGGGATAGAAGATGGAGAAGTAGTGGAAAGTTTCGCTGATGAGCGAGTTTACACATCCGATGACTCCCCACTGACAATAGAAGCATCTGGTTCAAATGATTTTGTTGAACTAAATATTGGAAGAGCCTCTGTCGTTAACTTAAAAATTAGTGGCACAGAATTCGAATATCCAATTGATGCAAATGAAGAAGTCCATCAAAAAATCCACATCCTTTGGGAACCATCAGAATCGTAAATTGACTATGAATTACGTTTGATCCTTTGCCCAAAGCAAAGGATTCCTTTTTTATGATTTAAAAATCAATGACAGAACAAATTTGGAGGAAAATCAAATGAACATACCAAATAAAATTACGCTTTCACGTATCTTAATGATTCCATTATTCATTATTTTACTTGTTGTACCATTTAATTGGACTACATATTCAATAGGTGAAATGTCCATTCCGTTAGAACATATATTGGCTGGGATTTTGTTTATTATCGCCTCTGTTACCGATTGGGTCGATGGATATTATGCACGTAAATATAATCTAGTCACAAATTTAGGTAAATTTTTGGATCCGTTAGCTGATAAACTGCTTGTATCTGCAGCATTAATTTGTTTAGTCGAATTAGGAATGGCTGAAGCGTGGCTCGTTATCTTAATTATTAGCCGCGAATTTGCAGTAACCGGTCTCCGTTTAGTAGCCGCTGGTGAAGGAATTGTCCTTGCGGCAAGTAATATGGGAAAAATAAAAACCGTATTGCAAATTAGTGCAACAGCCTTTTTATTACTTCATCATTTTCCTTTCTCTTATTTAGGTTTTCCAATTGGAACAATCCTCTTATACCTGGCCGCTTTTGTCACAGTACTTTCTGGAGTTGAATATTTCATGAAAAACTGGCACGTGATGAGGGATTCTAAATGAGAACCGAAAAAACATGTGAAATTATATCCGTAGGCACCGAGTTATTACTTGGTCAAATTGATGATACAAATGCAACTTGGTTATCAGAAAAGATGGCGACACTCGGCTTAAACGTTTACCATCGTCAAACAATCGGTGATAATCGGAAGCGTTTATATGAAGCCTTTAAACTTGCCCAAAGTCGATCAGATCTTGTAATCGTCACAGGAGGACTTGGACCGACAGATGATGATTTAACTCGTGATGCAGCCTGTGACTTATTTGGTTGTAACTTGGAAACCGACTTGTTTACGATGAAAAAGATAGAGGCCTACTATGAAAATCGCGGAATGAACATGACTGAAAACAACCGAAAACAAGCCCTTTCTTTTTCAGGTGGTACCGTTTTCGAAAATGAAGTCGGTATGGCACCAGGTTTATGCTACCAATATGATGAAACCGTTTGGTATTTTCTCCCTGGAGTGCCTACAGAAATGAAATGGATTGTCGATCATCGTTTAATTCCTGATTTGTATAGTCGCGATTTTCTCCAATATCAATTGTATAGTCGTGAATTGAATTTTCAGGGGATTGGTGAGTCGACCATTGAACATGAATTAATCGATCTTATTCGCAAGCAATCAAATCCCACGATTGCACCGCTTGCAGGAGATGGCCATGTGACGATTCGGTTAACGGCAAAGAGTGTCTCAAAAGAAGAAGCAGATGAATTGTTGGATAGCATACAAGAACAAATCCTATCCCGCGTTTCAATTTACTATGTTGGTGACCGGCCGAACACATTGGAAAGACAAATAATCGAACGTTTACGTAATAAGAATCTGACATTCTCCGCTTGTGAAAGTATTACAGGTGGGCTTTTTGCATCGCAAATAGTTTCCGAACCTGGCGCATCAGATGCTTTTCAAGGTTCAATCGTTTCTTATACGAATGAAATCAAAGAAAACATCGTCAACGTTCCGATAGAAATACTAGAGCGATATGGAGCTGTCAGTGAAGAATGTGCTCGTTCGATGGCAGAGAAATCGAGAGTATTAATGAACTCAGATCTATCAATTAGTTTTACAGGTGTTGCTGGAGACCAATCGATCGATGGTCATTCGAGCGGGACTGTGTTCGTAGCCATCTCTAGCAAAGAGGGCTCAACTATTTGTGAGAAATTAACCCTTATCGGAAAACGGAATGAAATAAGAAACCAAGCTACTAAGCGAGGGTTAAAAATTTTTCTAAACTATATAAAAAACAATTATCCCGTGTAGAAAACAGTATTTTCCCTTATAGATAACAAAGTTTTCTCTAAGAGAAAATGATAGAACAGATATTCGCTTTTTTGTTGGCAAAATGCTAAAATCATAGTATGATAGAGTTAGTTAAATGAAGGGGGAAAATTAATGAGTGAGCGTAAACAAGCACTTGATATGGCTTTAAAGCAAATAGAGAAGCAATTTGGTAAAGGCTCCATCATGAAATTAGGTGAAAACGAAGGACAGAGAGTTTCAACGGTATCTTCTGGTTCACTAAGTTTAGATATCGCACTAGGTGTTGGTGGCTATCCACGTGGAAGAATTGTTGAGATTTACGGTCCAGAATCTTCTGGTAAAACAACTGTCGCTTTGCATGCGATTGCAGAAGCACAAAAGCAGGGAGGACAAGCAGCTTTTATTGATGCAGAGCACGCGCTTGATCCTGTTTATGCAAAGAACCTAGGTGTGGATATTGATGAACTATTATTATCACAGCCAGATACGGGTGAGCAAGCACTTGAGATTGCTGAGGCATTAGTCCGCAGTGGAGCAATCGATATTGTTGTCATTGACTCCGTTGCTGCTTTGGTGCCGAAAGCTGAAATTGAGGGAGAGATGGGCGATGCGCACGTAGGTCTGCAAGCTCGTTTAATGTCTCAGGCTTTAAGAAAGCTTTCTGGTGCAATCAATAAGTCGAAAACGACAGCAATCTTCATTAACCAAATTCGTGAAAAAGTAGGCGTAATGTTCGGTAACCCAGAAACAACGCCAGGTGGACGAGCATTGAAGTTCTATTCTTCTGTTCGATTAGAAGTACGACGTGCAGAAACATTGAAACAAGGTAATGAAATGGTCGGTAACAAGACGCGTCTTAAAGTCGTCAAAAACAAAGTAGCCCCACCATTCCGTCAAGCTGAAGTTGACATTATGTATGGAAAAGGAATTTCGAAAGAAGGGGAAGTCCTTGATTTAGGAGCGGATCAGGATATCGTCGAGAAAAGCGGTTCATGGTACTCCTATCAAGGCGAGAAACTCGGACAAGGTAGAGAAAATGCGAAACAATTCTTCTTGGATAATCCGGATATTTATGAACGTGTGTACGAAGAGTTAAGAGATGCATATAATATATCTGGAAAAGAACCTGAGGAGCAAGCTGAGGACCAAGAAGAACTAGATTTAAACTAATTATATTACATTCATTGTAAGTACAAACGACAAGAAGCTGTTCTTTAAATAAAAAGTAGTTCAGTTTTAGTGTGCAAACCTATGTTTTGCCCTTCAATTGAACTGCTTTTTTATCTTTTTTAGTCCATTTCAAATGTCCAAATTTACTGTTCGAAAAAATTAACAAAATCTTTTGTCGAAATTGTTGTACGATTTCGGAGGTTTCCTTGACATGATTTATGGACAGGCTTAAAATGAAAGTGTATAATTTTCATTTTTTAAGTCAAAAAATGATGACAAGATTGTACATTACCGACTGAAACAAAACAATTGGATCAATTGAAAAAAATGAATAGCAAGAGGAGGTGAACGTATGGATAGTTTACCGATCATTATCATCTCCATTTTGCTTGCTTTAGTTGTCGGTACTGTTGTTGGGTATCTTATTCGTAAAAAGATTGCAGAAGCGAAAATTTCTAGTGCTGAAGAGCTTGCAAAGCAAATCGTTGAAGAAGGTGAGCGAAACGCAGAATCAGCGAAACGTGAAGCGCTGTTAGAAGCGAAAGACGAAAATCATCGATTGCGTCAAGAGCAAGAACAAGAGTTACGCGAAAGACGTTCAGAAATCCAGAAACAAGAAAATCGTCTAATGCTCAAGGAAGAAACCCTTGATCGCAAGAGTGAAACTTTGGATAAACGTGAGCTGATGTTAGAAGAAAAAGAAGAATCCTTGACAGAAAAACAACAACAACTTAATAAAGCGGAAAGCAAAGTGGAAGAAATGGTTGCTGAACAGCAAAAAGAATTGGAACGCATTTCTGGCTTTACGGAAGAAGAAGCACGTCAAATCATTCTTGATCGAGTAGAAAAAGAAATGGCGCATGAAACGGCGTTGTTGATTAAACGTGAAGAAACGAAAGCCAAGGAGCAAGCTGATAAGAAGGCAAAAGAGCTGCTCTCCTTAGCGATCCAGCGCTGTGCAGCAGAGCATGTATCGGAGACGACTGTGTCTGTCGTCAACTTGCCTAACGATGAGATGAAAGGACGAATCATCGGAAGGGAAGGACGAAATATCCGTACTTTGGAAACATTGACTGGTATTGACCTAATTATCGATGATACGCCGGAAGCGGTTATATTATCAGGTTTCGATCCAGTACGTAGAGAAATTGCGCGCATAGCGCTTGAAAATCTCGTACAGGATGGAAGAATCCACCCAGCTCGAATCGAAGAGATGGTAGAGAAATCCCGTCGCGAAGTTGATGATTATATCCGTGAGGTTGGTGAAGAAGCTACGTTCGAAATTGGCGCTCATGGAATACATCCTGATCTAATTAAGATCATTGGCCGACTAAATTATCGTACAAGCTATGGTCAAAACGTATTAAAGCACTCATTGGAAGTCGCCTATTTATCAGGACTTCTAGCCGCAGAGCTTGGAGAAGACGAGCAACTTGCAAGACGAGCAGGTTTATTGCATGATATCGGAAAAGCCGTCGATCACGAAGTAGAAGGTAGCCACGTTGAAATCGGTAAAGAAATCGCTCAGAAGTATAAAGAACATCCAGTTGTCATTAATGCGATTGCATCACACCATGGTGATGAAGAACCGACAAGTATTATTTCTGTCTTAGTGGCTGCTGCTGATGCTTTATCAGCTGCACGCCCTGGAGCAAGAAGTGAGTCGTTGGAGAACTATATTAAACGACTTGAAAAATTAGAATCGATTGCAGATTCTTATGAAGGTGTCGAAAAATCATTTGCCATCCAGGCTGGACGTGAAGTTAGAATCATGGTCCGCCCAGATGATATCGATGATGCAACAGCTATTCAACTGGCAAGGGAGATTCGTAAACAGATCGAAGAAGGTCTGGAGTATCCAGGTCACATCAAAGTAACAGTCATCCGTGAAACACGCGTTGTTGAATACGCAAAATAAACAAAATGCCAAAAGACTGACTCGTTCAGTACTTTTGGCATTTTTTAACCTAAAGAAGGTTTTGTACGAACGGAATATGGTCTACATACATTAGACTAATTAATGTTTTGACTCACTAATTGAACTATGCAACGATAAATATATTGAACGGAAGAAAGGAAAATTAGATCAAATGAATATTTTATTTATCGGAGACGTTGTCGGTAAGCCAGGACGAACAGCGTTAAAAGAACATTTACCTAATTTAAAGAAGGAACACAAGGCAGATCTAACGATCGTGAATGGAGAAAATGCCGCTCACGGTAAAGGTCTTACGAAACCTATATATCATAGCTTCCTTGAATGGGGAGCGGATATGATTACGATGGGAAATCACACATTTGATAAAAAAGAGATTTTTGATTTCATTGATGATGCCGATCGTTTAGTCCGACCAGCAAACTACCCAACAGGGACGCCTGGAATTGGGATGCGATTTATGAATGTCAATAACAAGGTAGTTGCGATCATTAATATACAAGGTCGTACGTTTTTACCTCCATTGGATGATCCGTTCCAAGTGATTGATTCGTTAATTGAAAAGGCTAAAAAACGCACCTCAATTATTTTTGTCGATTTTCATGCAGAAGCAACAAGTGAAAAACAAGCTTTTGGTTGGTACCTTGATGGGCGTGTCAGCTGTGTAGTCGGTACGCATACTCACGTACAAACGTCAGATGAACGCATATTACCAAAAGGAACGGCTTTCATTACGGATGTAGGTATGACTGGTCCCTATGACAGTGTGATTGGAACAGAGATCGATTCTGTCATTCGAAGGTTTAAAACATCTCTACCTGTCCGTTTTGAAGTGCCGGAAACCAATCGAACCGTCCTGAGCGGGATTGTCGTTTCAGTGGATGAATCCACGGGTATAGCTAAACGTATAAAGCGAATACTGATTAATGATGACCATATAAGATTTAGTTGAATATTTGAATTTTTCGGACAAGTAATTCATAATTAATGTAATAGGTTCTAGTCATGATGAATAGATTAGTGATGAAATCATTTTAGCTGATGAAGGAGGAACTAGTAATGGAAATACTCAAAGTTTCAGCAAAATCGAATCCAAACTCTGTAGCAGGTGCTTTAGCAAACGTGCTTCGCGAACGTGGCACAGCGGAAATTCAAGCAATTGGAGCCGGAGCATTGAATCAAGCTGTGAAAGCAGTAGCCATTGCAAGAGGGTTTGTTGCTCCTAGTGGTGTTGACTTAATTTGTATACCGGCCTTTACAGACATCATGATCGACCAAGAAGAGAGAACTGCAATCAAGCTAATTGTAGAACCTAGATAGTTATGTGTTACATTTAAATTATTTTGAATCATTGACTGACATTGAAACTTTTTTCAATGTCAGTTTTATTTATGCGATGTAAATGTGTCGATTTTCTCACATTTCCTTTGTAACCGTAATGATAGTGTTGTTAAAATAAGATAAAGTCGATATACTGTTAACATGTACGAATGACCTTATAAGTTCGTTGAGATAGATTTTTTATTGAAAGGAGATTCATTATGAATGAAAAGCAGCGGAAAGAGCTGAATCAAGTGAATCCAGTCGATCCTGTTGAAAAGAGTGAGCAGGATAATTTGTCACGTATTAAAGAAAAAACTTCAGATGATTTTATGAAATATTTTGAAGCGACTTATGAACCGCCAAATATGAAAAAAGCCAAGAAACGGCTTAAAAAAGAAGTCCAATACCATGATGATTTTGAAATCCCAGAAGAATTAGCAACTATTGGGGAAGGTCGTAAATTCTTAATCCGTACATATGGCTGTCAAATGAATGAGCATGACACAGAAGTCATGTCAGGGATTTTGACGGAAATGGGCTTTGAAGCAACGACAGAAACAAAGGAAGCAGACATTATTTTGTTGAATACTTGCGCCATCCGTGAGAAT
Source organism: Allobacillus salarius (assembly GCF_007559425.1). Classification (GTDB taxonomy): domain Bacteria; phylum Bacillota; class Bacilli; order Bacillales; family Alkalibacillaceae; genus Allobacillus; species Allobacillus salarius. The sequence goes on from NZ_VMHE01000002.1 coordinate 188,375, forward strand.
GCTGAAAATAAGGTGTTTGGTGAAATCGGTCACCTGAAGCCATTGAAAATGGAAAACCCAGACTTAATCATCGGTGTATGTGGTTGTATGTCACAAGAAGAGTCTGTTGTTAACAAGATCCTGAAGAAATACCAATATGTTGACCTAATTTTTGGGACACATAATATTCATCGTCTTCCACAACTCGTACAAAACGCTTACTTAAGTAAGGAAATGGTTGTTGAAGTGTGGTCTAAAGAAGGCGATATTATTGAGAATATGCCAAAACGTCGTCACGGAAAAATCAAGGCTTGGGTAAACATTATGTATGGGTGCGATAAGTTTTGTACGTACTGTATTGTGCCATATACACGTGGTAAAGAGCGGAGCCGACGTCCTGAAGATATTATTCAAGAGATTCGCCATTTAGCTGCACAAGGATACAAAGAAGTTACTTTGCTAGGCCAAAACGTTAATGCTTATGGTAAAGACTTGGATATTGATTACGGATTAGGCGACCTTATGGATGAAATCCGTAAAATCGATATACCACGGGTGAAGTTCACAACTTCTCACCCACGTGATTTTGATGATCGCTTAATCGAAGTGTTAGCTAAAGGTGGCAACTTAATGCCATATATCCATTTACCAGTTCAGTCAGGTAGCTCAGATATATTACGTGTCATGGCTCGTCGTTACACGCGAGAAAGCTATTTGGAGTTGGTTCGAAAAATTAAAGAAGCTATCCCTAATGCGGCTTTGACAACAGATATTATCGTCGGATTTCCTAATGAAACAAATGAACAATTTGAAGAAACGATTTCTCTATATCATGAAGTTGGATTTGAGGGTGCTTACACGTTTATCTATTCACCGCGTGAAGGAACACCTTCTGCTAGAATTGATGATAAGATTTCCATGGATGAGAAAAAAGAACGTCTTCAACGATTGAATGCTGTAGTGAATGAATACTCCCGAAAAGCGATGGAAAAGTATGATGGGAAAACAGTTAAAGTACTCGTTGAAGGTACTAGTAAAAAGAATGCTAAAGTCTTAGCAGGTTATACAGAAAGAGGGAAACTCGTTAATTTCGAGGGACCAAAATCAGCTATTGGAGAAATTGTTGAAGTTAAAATAACAAATACAAAAACTTGGTCACTTAATGGTAAAATCGTAGAAAAAGCAGCGAGTGAACAGGTAGAGGTGATTTAAATGGCAGAATATACAAGAAAACAAGTAATTGAAGAAGCACAAGAATTAGCGAAAAAGCTTTCAAAAATCGAAGAGATCGATCGATTCAGACAATTGGAAGTTAAAATAAACGAAAACAAAAAAGTTCAAGCTCACATTGCGAAAATCAAAGCGTTACAGAAACAAGCAGTGAATCTGCAACACTATGATAAACATGGAGCGCTTGAGCAAGTGGAAGCGGAACTTGACCGATATCAACGAGAGTTGGATGAAATTCCGATCGTTCAAGAATTTAAAGACTCTCAAGTTGTCGTTAACGATATTTTGCAACGTGTCACAAAGACAATTGCAGATGAAGTGACGAATGAAATTGTCGGTCCGACTGACGATGCTCATGCTTGTGAAACTAGAACTAATCAATAACAATAAATGATAGATAATTCTATATAGAGTAGTTCAATTTAGGGATTTCGTTTGCTCGTTATTCCTAATTGAACTACTTTTTTCATCAATTCATAATCGGTAGAAGCAACTTGCTGCAATGATTGTGGATTCTAGCTAGTTTTATTATTTGAAGAAAGGATGTACTAATGAAATATCAATCATACATACTCAGTATCTTAATCTTCCTTCTGATGAGTGCTTGTACTGCGGAAAACGAATCACAGACTGAAAAAAATACGCAAGAATATCGTTTGGAGAATGTTTACCAGTGGTTAGATGACTCAAATCTTTTGGATGGTGAAGACGAAGATGTGACGAATAACTATACGGATAACTATCAGGGCATCACTGAAGCCATTCGCATAGACGATATAACCATCTTCGAATTTGATGATGCTACGTATGCTGAACAGTTTGATGAGATTCCATTCGCGCTCACAAAGGGGAATATAGGTGTATTTGTATCTGGTTTTAGCTCTGAAATGGAGGGTGTTCAAGAAGTTTTGCAAGCTCGCGGACCCGTTGAAGGATTGCATAAAGGTTATTACTTATCCGCAGAACAACAGAACTTCGTAGAAGCGTTCAGAAATCAAGAAATGACCAGTTTTCAAGTGTTTACCGAACGATTTTATTCGCTGGACCTGGAAACGCAAGAGGATACCTTCCACCGTTTTCTATATAATGAACAAGTAGAATGGGAAGGTGTTATCGTTAAAAGTGGTTCGGATTTATTTACTTCTGGCGATACCGAATTTGTGATCAATGGTGGAGCAGATTACAGTGGGGAAGATTGGGAGAAGATCCAATCAGACCATCAAGATTTCTTGCCTTTCATAATTGAAGCTAGATCGATTGCTAGCCCATTTGAGATAGAACACAAAAAATATGAACGTGGAGAATCAATTACGATCAGAGGACAACTATTTGAACAAGGTAGTAAATCGAATAACAAACCCTGGAAACTTCAAAACTTTTCGATTATCGAATAAACGGTTCACACAATCATTGCATTAAGGCCATCCTTTTATCATTAATATCATCGGATTCGTCGTTCATATAAATTTCTCTTCCTTTAAAATCACCTTTTTATAGGCATTGTCATAATTATAAAAGAACAATAGCCTAAATCGTAGTAAGAATCACAACAAACACCCAGGTAGCATACGATAAAGTGTCTTGATTAAAGGAGGAGGAATGTAGATGAGTGATCGTGAATATCGTGAAATTATCACGAAGGCTGTTTGCGGCAAAGGAAAAAAATTCAGTGAAACCTCTCACATGTGTTCACCCAATTATAGACCGAATAGCATTCTTGGTTGCTGGATCATTAACCATCAATACGAAGCACGTAAACGGGGACATATTGTAGAAGTGAGTGGTTCATATGATATTAACGTATGGTACTCTTACAGCAATAATACGAAAACGGGTGTCATTACTGAGCGGAAACAATACGTAGATAAAGTACCAATTGCAATGAAGGATCGCAATACAATCAGTGATGAATTCGACGTGATTGCCAGAGCAACGAAGCAACCAAATACGTTAGAATGTGAGATTTCTGAAAAAGGAAATCAAATCAAAGTAGATTTGGAAAGAGAATTTGTCGTTGATCTCATCGGAGAAACGAAGGTGTGGGCAAAGATCGAACCAAACGGCTTTGATGAAAATAATGTAGACTTTGATGACTTAGAATCCGAGTTAGCGGATATTGAAGTGAACGATTAATGGCCGATTCTATCACAAGCAGGCTGATCATATTGGTCAGTCTGTTATTTTTTCTCTTTGTATCATTGCTGAAGAGTCGATTTCCTCTATGCTATAATAAGAGACAGTTAAGCAATTGGGGGACGTAAAGAATGACAACACATACGCCGATGATGCAACAGTATTTAAACATTAAATCTGAGTATGAAGATGAATTTTTATTTTTTCGATTAGGAGATTTTTACGAATTATTTTTTGATGATGCATTAAAAGCAGCGAAGGAACTCGAGATTACACTGACTCAGCGCGGTGGAGGGAAAGAAGATAAAATTCCGATGTGCGGTGTTCCCTATCATTCTGCTGAAAATTACATAAAAACGTTAGTCGACCGAGGGTATAAAGTAGCTATTTGCGAACAAGTGGAAGATCCGAAAACGGCAAAAGGTGTAGTGAAACGAGAAGTCATTCAAGTCATCACACCTGGTACCATTATGGAAGGGAATATGTTAAAGGAAAACGAGAATAACTACCTCGCTTCTCTTTATTTTATTGAGGATGACTTCATTGTTTCCTATGTTGATCTTTCAACTGGAGAGTCCTTTGTCAGCAAAGTAAATGGCAAGATTAAGGATGTTATTGGAGAACTTTATAATCGGCCAGTGAAAGAAGTCGTTTTACCGACTGATTTTCCAGAGGACTTAAAAGAGACATTAACGCATTATTTAGATGTGACGTTATCGTCCGAGCATGAGAACCATATACCGGAAGAATTTCAGAAGCTAGTGACAGGACTTGATGATACTCGTTTCATTCGTGGGTTCGGGTATTTGTTTCAGTATATTTATCGTTCACAAAAACGGTTTCTAGCTCATTTGCAAGCTGTTCAATTCATAGAGCTAGACGATTATATGAAGCTTGATTTGTATTCAAAACGAAACTTAGAACTGATTGAATCGTTACGTGATCAAAGCAAAAAAGGAACACTGCTGTCTGTTTTAGATAAAACAATAACAGCAATGGGGTCTAGATTGTTAAAAAAGTGGATTGATCGCCCACTACTTTCAAAAGATCAAATTGCGGAGCGGCATCAACAAGTCCATACGATGATGGAGCATTTCATGGAACGCGACGAGCTTCGGGAATCGTTAAAAAATGTTTATGATCTCGAACGATTGGCAGGAAGAATTTCATACGGTAATGTCAACGCACGTGATCTATTACAGCTGAAGCGTTCATTAGGTGCATTACCGCAAATTAAACAATTATTGAATTTGTTTGATCACCCTTCCGTATCATCATTACTGTCTGACGTAGAGTCTTATCAAGAAATTTTTGAGATTTTGGATTCTGCATTAGCAGAAAATCCACCTATTTTAATTACAGAAGGAAATATTATTAAAGATGGTTACCATAAGCAATTAGATGAATATCGTGAAGTGAACCGAAACGGTAAAAATTGGATTGCTGAGCTCGAAGCGAAAGAAAGAGAAGAAACGGGGATTAAATCATTAAAAGTAGGATTTAATAAAGTATTCGGTTACTATATCGAGGTGACAAGAGCAAACTTGCCACATTTGGCTGAGAATCGCTATGAACGAAAGCAAACGTTAGCGAACGCTGAGCGATTTGTGACACCTGAGTTGAAAGAGAAAGAACGAATGATCTTGGAGGCAGAAGAAAAAAGTACAACGTTAGAATATGAGCTATTTCTCGAACTTCGTGACCAAATTAAATCTTATATCCCAGCACTTCAAACGCTGGCTGAACAAATTAGTAAAATTGATTGCCTGTTAAGTTTCGCGATTGTCAGTGAAGAAAATAATTATACGAAACCAGTATTAAAAGATGAGCAACAACTGCATATTCGCGAAGGACGTCACCCAGTCGTCGAGCAAGTAATGAAAGAGATGTTTGTTCCAAATGATATTCAAATGGATGAAACGACAGACATTCTTCTAATTACAGGTCCGAACATGGCAGGTAAAAGTACGTATATGCGTCAAATCGCATTAATGATTATCATGAACCAAATTGGTTGTTTTGTCCCTGCGAGCGAGGCGGAAATGCCTGTATTCGATCAAATCTTTACACGGATCGGTGCTGCTGATGATCTCGTTTCAGGACAAAGTACATTTATGGTAGAAATGATGGAAGCAGAACATGCTGTTCGTCATGCCACAGAAAGAAGCTTTATTTTACTAGATGAAATTGGTCGCGGGACAAGTACCTACGATGGAATGGCGCTCGCCCAATCGATTGTTGAATATATACATCAACAAGTGGGTGCTAAAACGTTATTTTCTACGCACTATCATGAGCTGACAAGCTTGGACAAGAGTTTACCCAAATTAAGGAACGTTCATGTTGAAGTCGATGAAGAGGACGGAGAAGTTGTTTTCCTCCACCATATTAAAGAAGGGAAAGCCGATAAAAGTTACGGCATCCACGTTGCCAAGTTGGCTGACTTGCCAGGAGACATCATTCAACGTGCTTACCAATTACTCGAATCATTTGAAGCAACAACCGTTTTAAGAGAAGAAGAACCACAAGAGCAATTGACACTTTTTGAAGAAGATCAGGGGACACTCCCACTGACGGCGAACATTGAAGTCATTGAGCGCTTAAAAAAAGCCGATCTAATGAAAATGACCCCGATGGATGCGATGAATTTACTTTATCAATTAAAAGAAAACTTAGAGTAGGAAGGAGGAGCCGATGAATAAAATTGTACAGCTACCGGACGAGTTATCAAACAAGATTGCTGCAGGAGAAGTAGTCGAAAGACCTTCGTCCGTTGTCAAAGAACTCATTGAAAATTCAATTGATGCCGGTAGTAGTTGGATAAAAATTGAACTAGATGAAGCGGGTTTACGATTAATTCGGGTGACGGATGATGGAGAAGGAATGACGGCAGAAGATACCGAAAAGGCTTTTTTTCGTCATGCAACAAGCAAGATTCAAAATGAGCAACAATTATTTCGAGTGAAAACATTAGGATTTCGTGGAGAAGCCTTAGCGAGTATAGCTTCAGTCAGCCATTTGACAATCCGTACTTCGACAGGTGATCAAAGTGGTACGGAAATGAGGATTCATGGCGGAGAAATCATCGAGAAACAAAAACATACGAAGCGGCGTGGAACAGAGATTACAGTTGAAAATCTATTTTACAACACGCCCGCTCGTTTAAAGTATCTTAAAACGGTCCATACTGAAATCGGGCATATTATGGACTTAGTGAATCGAATGGCGCTTGCACATGATGAGATCCGCTTTGAATGTCATCATAATGGAAAACGTATCTTTTTTTCACCAGGAAATAAAAAATTACTTCAAGTCATTCAACAAATTTACGGAAAAAATGTAGCACAACAAATGCTTTCGTTGGAAGAGGAGTCGCTTGATTACACCATTAGAGGTTATGTAGCGAAACCGGAAGTAACCCGTTCAAACCGTAGTTACATGACATTAATTGTGAATGGTCGCTATATCAAGAATTATACGATCAATAAAGCCATCTTAGAGGGTTATCACACATTGCTTCCGATTGGACGATTTCCTGTTGTCGTTTTAAAAATCGATATGGACCCTTATTTAATCGATGTCAACGTTCATCCGGCGAAAACAGAAGTGCGTTTTAGTAAAGAAAAAGAGCTTTTTGATGTTGTGAAGCAAGCGGTTTATAATCTGATGCACGCCCAGCGATTAATTCCGGATGTATCAAAGAAAGAAAAGGAGAAATCCGAACAGACTGCTCTAGACTTTTCTTATGTAAAACGAAATGAACCTGTGTTGGATCAACGAAATAACTTTCCGGCAAGTGAAACGAATAATAGTAATGTAAATAACGCCAGTCAGCTGTTTGAACAAAGCAGTAATGAAGTACCTGTTCAACAAGTAGAAGAGCCATCGATTACAGACGTGGAAATGCCAACGACTGAAGAAGGACAGATCCACGAAACAGAGGAACAGGTTTCCACTCGATTACCACGCTTGTATCCAATTGGTCAGCTAAGAGGAACGTATATATTGGCACAAAATGAGGAAGGCCTTTATATGGTCGACCAACATGCTGCTCAGGAGCGGATCAAGTATGAATTTTACAAAGAGAAGCTAGGGAATCCTGAACAAGAGACACAGCAGCTTGCTGTTCCTTTACATTTCGAATTTACGAACCAAGAAGCCATTACAATTGAACAGCACCAGGAGCAACTACAAGCTATTGGCTTATATTTGGAACCTTTCGGAAGCCAATCCTTTTTGGTTCGTTCCTATCCAAGTTGGTTCCCGGCAGGTGAAGAAGAAGGAATTCTTCGTGACATGGTTGATGAACTCATCAACGAGAAAACAATTGATTTAGTGAAAATAAGAGAAGAAGCGGCGATCCTCATGTCGTGTAAACGATCAATTAAAGCGAATCATTACTTAAGTCACCAAGAGATGGAATACTTACTTGAAGAGTTGGGCGGATGTAATGACCCGTTCACTTGCCCACATGGCCGTCCGGTCATCGTTCATTTCAGTGATTACGAAATTCAGCGCATGTTCAAGCGCATTATGTAAGAATGACTGGAGAGAAACTGAATGAAACAAAAAATCATTAGTGTAGTTGGACCAACTGCTGTTGGTAAAACAAAACTAGGGATCGAAATTAGTAAACATATCGGCGGAGAAGTCATTAATGGTGATTCCATTCAAATTTATAAAGAATTTGACATTGGTTCTGCTAAAGCAACCTTAGAAGAACGAGAAGGAATTCCCCATCACCTCATCGATTTACTGGAACCGGAAGACGAATACTCGGCTTCTGACTTTAAACAAGATGTGAAAGAAAAGGTACAAGAGATTCATGGCAAGCAAAAAACACCGGTGCTTGTTGGTGGAACAGGCTTTTATGTGCAAGCAGCATTATATGACTTTAATTTTTCCAGTGTGAAGCGTGATCACCAATACAGTGACAGGTTGCTTGAACAAATCGAAAAAGATGGAATCGAACCTTTTTATAAACGATTGCAAGAAGTCGATCCAGAGCAAGCAAAGAAAATACATCCACACAATATACGAAGAGTCATCAGAGCATTGGAAGTTTATGAAACGACAGGAAAGCCGCTATCTATCTATGAACAAGAACAAATAGACACTTCATATTATGACCCATATATCATTGGGCTTACGATGGAACGTTCATTACTCTATGAACGTATTAACCAACGTGTTCTGGATATGATAGATCAAGGCTTATTTGAAGAAATCGAGCAATTATACAATCGATATGGCAGTGACATTCAACCGATGAAAGGAATCGGGTATAAAGAAGTCATTCCTTACTTACGGGGTGAATGTGGTAAAGCAGAGGCCATCGAACTTATTCAGCGGAATACAAGGCGTTTTGCGAAGCGGCAATTGACTTATTTCCGAAATAAGTTACCTGCAATCCATTGGTATGAGATTACTCCACAGAATGCAGAAGAAAACTTTAAAACAATTTTGGCTGATTTAGAAGGATTTCTTCAAAATGGAGAGAATAGTTAAAAGTAGTAGATAGAAAGAGGAGGAATTTTATAATGGCAAATACAACAAACTTACAAGATACTTATTTGAACAAATTAAGAAAGGAAAAAGTCTTTCTAACCGTAATCTTAATGAACGGTTTTCAATTAAGAGGTGTCGTTAAATCATTCGATAACTTTACTGTTTTAATTGAAACGGACGGTAAGCAACAGTTAATTTTTAAACATGCAATTTCTACCTTTTCCCCATCGAAAAATGTTGAATTGGACTCATAATATCTTTTTGTTGCTGAACGTGAAAGCCTACCAAATTGTTGGTGGGCTTTTTGTTTTGGCGGTTATACTATTCACGAAGTAACTAATTACTTACTCTCAATTACTTCAACTGATCGGCAATCAACTGTTCAAATTTTGGTCATCCATCATAGCAAAAGATGAATTCTTTGAGCAATCTGGTTATAATAGGGAAGGATAAGTGAAAGGACGAACAAGCTAAAGGAGTTTTTGTATGAGTGAACGAGAGCGTGTCATATTGATTGGCTGCCAAACCCAAAAGGAATCAGACGAAACTTTTCAAACGTCATTAAATGAATTACGTGCATTAGCCGATACGGTGAATGCAGAAATCGTTGACGTTTTTACACAAAAACGAGAAAAAATACACAACTCTTTGTATATCGGAACTGGAAAAGTAGAAGAGATTAAGCAGTATATAGAAGAAAATGAGATTGAGCTTGCCATTATGAATGGTGAGTTATCCCCGTCCCAAATAAGAAATTTAAACAACCATTGGGACATCTCTGTCATTGATCGAACGCAGTTAATTTTAGATATATTCGCTATGCGTGCGAATACGAAAGAAGGTAAACTCCAAGTTGAACTAGCTCAATTGGAGTATTTGCTTCCTCGACTACATGGACAAGGTCGTGCGCTCTCTCGTTTGGGAGGCGGAATTGGTACAAGAGGACCTGGTGAGACGAAACTTGAAACGGACCGTCGACATATACAAAGTCGGATTAACGATATAAAGAAACAATTGAAGCAAGTGGTTAAGCAGCGAAGCCAATATCGTGAACGACGGAAGAAAAATGCTGCTTTCCAAATATCGATTGTCGGTTATACGAACGCAGGAAAATCAACTTTATTTAATCGACTGACGAACAGTGTTTCGTTTGAAGAAGACAAGCTCTTTGCCACGCTGGATCCGATGACGAGAAGATTGCATTTATCCAGTGGTTTTCAAGCATTAATCTCTGACACCGTCGGATTCATTCAAGATCTACCGACAACGCTAGTTGCAGCTTTCCGGTCTACTTTGGAAGAAGTATTGGAAGCTGATTTTATCCTACATGTAGTAGATGCCTCAAATGACCGGGCGATCGAACAAGAGAAAACAGTTTATTCGATTCTAGAAGACTTAGGCGCAGAGAAAATCCCGATGTTGACGGTATATAATAAGGCAGATTTATTATCAGAAGAGTTTACACCTTATTCTTCTCCGAGCATCGTCATTAGTGCGATGGATTCAGAGGATTTACAACGGTTATTACAAAAAATCGAATCCACATTAAAAGAAGAGTGGAATCAATACAAAGTAGCTGTACCAAAAGATGAGGGAACACTGCTTCACCGGTTAAAACAAGAAACAATGGTACAGGATGAACACTTCGATGAAGAGCAAGAACAATACCTGGTAGATGGGTATGCTGACCCAAATTCACCAATATACAATGAAATGAAAAAGCGAGCGAATGTAAATGAATGATCAAATGAAGCAAATGATCCAACAAACAGAACAATCATTAACAAAGCAATTTTCTCAAATTCAAGAAATCGTTACGGCCAACCAAGAAAAAGTTCTCGATGCTTTTCAACAAGTTCAAGTAAGTGAATCTCACTTCACTCCGTCGACAGGTTACGGTTATGATGATATCGGTCGAGAAAAGTTGGAAGAATTATATGCTACCGTTTTTCGTACAGAAGAAGCCTTAGTGCGTCCACAAATTGTCTCAGGAACCCACGCAATTACCACCTGCCTATTCGGTGTTTTGAGACCGGGGGACGAATTACTCTATTTGACGGGAAGGCCCTATGATACACTCGAAGACGTCATCGGAATCCATGAGAACGTGGATGGCTCTTTACGAGATTATGGCATTTTATATAATGAATTACCGTTAACAGAATCCGGCAAGGTGGATTTTTCAAACCTTGAAAATGCAATCAATCATCGTACGAAAATAGTTGCGATTCAGCGGTCGAAAGGATATGCCGACCGCCCTTCATTTACCGTAATGGAAATCAAAGAAATGATTGACGAGGTTCGGAAAATCAAACCAGATGCAATTATATTTATTGATAATTGCTATGGTGAATTCGTGGAGATATACGAGCCAAGTGAAGTAGGAGCAGACTTGATGGCTGGATCGTTAATCAAGAATCCAGGCGCCGGTATTGCGAAGACAGGCGGTTACATTGTTGGAAAAGAAAAACTCGTCAATAAATGTGCAAACTGGTTGGTTGCTCCAGGGCTAGGTAAAGAAACTGGAGCAAGCCTTTACAGCCTGCATGAAATGTTCCAAGGACTTTTCTTGGCACCACATGTTGTAGGAGAAGCGTTGAAAGGGGCATACTTTACTTCACAGCTGTTAAGCGATTATGGTTACCAAACAGCCCCGACAGCGAGTGATGTCCGGACAGATCTCATTCAGTCCATTTCATTTCATCGTGCAGAAGAAATGATACAATTTGCTCAAATGATCCAAAAGCAGTCGCCAATCGATTCTTATGTGACACCTGAGCCGAGTAGTATGCCAGGCTATGAAGATGATGTCATCATGGCAGGAGGTACCTTCATCCAAGGGGCAAGCCTTGAATTAACTGCAGATGGACCGATACGCGAACCATATACGCTCTATGTTCAAGGTGGGCTTACGTATGAACATGTCAAACTAGCAATTGTCAAAAGTGTCATCGCATTAAACAAATAAAAGTCTATTAATCTATTTGAACAAACGCCGTGAAAAAGACTATACCACTAAAAAATCCGAACCGATTCATATAATTATGAATCGCCGTTCGGATTTTTCTTTAACCAACTCTTATTTATCCCAGCAGCTTTCTGCTCGAATGATACCCACTGAAATCTCTCCTCCATATAAAAGAGTAGCTGCAAAACGCACCGGCAGTCGGTGTTCCTGATGAAAACTCTGCGAGATGCGTCGAGCCGCCCGATGAGCGCGCCGAGCCACCCGACAAACGCGCCGAGCCACCCGACAAACGCGCCGAGCCGCCCGATAAACGCGTCGAGCCGCCCGATAAACGCGTCGAGCCGCCCGATAAATGAATCGAAACGCCCGATATTTGTGGTTAGTCGCTCCATCTTCTCAAGAAATATTCATTTTTTTACCTACACGTTTCTATTGGCCCAAGACTCATTTTTATTTTAAATGAATACCAGTTCACCAACGAATAATTCAATAAATAACACCTAATTACAAGCTATTGGTCTAAGTTAAATGTGTGTTAACTTTCTTAACATTCCTTGACAACTTAATTTTCGGAAAATATACTTTATTTATGGAGGGATGAAAATGGTAGCGATGGATCGAAAAGATTTGCCGTTATTCTCGATTAGTATTGTAACGACACTCACTGAATTATCGCCTAGGCAAATTCGTTACTATGAAGAAAAAGAATTGATTTCACCAACTCGTTCCAAAGGAAAACAACGGTTGTTTTCTTTTAATGACGTTGATCGTTTATTGGAAATCAAACAATTAAAAGATAAAGGCGTTAATATTGCAGGAATAAAAGAAGTTTTAGGCATGAAGGAACAGGGAATAAGCGAAAGAGTGAGAGATAGCTACCGTACAGATTTAACTGAGGACGAGTTGCACAGTCTCTTAAGAAAAGAATTGATGGAATCAGGTTATGTTCATCATACTTCTATCAATCGTGGAGACTTGTCCAGGTTTTATCATTCGTAGCACAGGTACTAAATTTTAACATCGTTACTATTTTGATCCCCTCAAAAAATAAAAGTTTTTATCATATCAGGAGGAATAAAGAACAGTGTCAAAAATCACAAAAGAAGATGTGTACAAAAGGATTGAAGAGGAGAATGTTCGATTTATCCGACTTCAATTTACCGATTTACTAGGAACAATCAAAAACGTTGAAATTCCATTAGGCCAACTCGAAAAAGCATTAAATAACGAAATGATGTTTGATGGTTCTTCGATTGAAGGATTTGTCCGTATTGAAGAATCTGATATGCGCTTGCATCCAGATTTGGATACGTTTGTTGTCTTTCCTTGGACTTCCGAAAAAGGAAAAGTCGCTCGCTTCATCTGTGATATTTATAATCCCGACGGAACACCTTTTGAAGGATGTCCGCGTTACAATCTGAAGCGCAACTTGGAACGAATGGAAAAACTAGGCTTTACAGCATTCAATATTGGAACAGAGCCAGAGTTCTTCTTATTCAAACTGGATGAGATGGGTGAACCATCGATGGAATTAAACGATAAAGGCGGTTATTTCGATCTGGCGCCGACGGATCTAGGTGAAAATTGTCGACGTGATATTGTGTTGGAGCTTGAAGAAATGGGCTTTGAAATTGAAGCCTCCCACCACGAAGTAGCACCAGGTCAGCATGAAATCGACTTTAAATATTCAGACGCGATCAGACACTGTGATGATATTCAGACATTTAAACTGGTTGTTAAAACAATTGCTCGTAAACATGGCTTACATGCGACCTTTATGCCGAAACCATTATTTGGTGTAAACGGATCCGGAATGCATGCGAATATGTCATTGTTCAAAGAAGGTGAGAACGTATTCTTTGACGAGCAAGGTGAAGAACAATTAAGCAAAACAGCTTATCATTTTACAGCAGGTATTTTAAAACACGCTGTTAACTTTACTGCGGTGACAAATCCAACCGTTAACTCTTATAAACGATTGGTGCCAGGCTACGAAGCGCCTTGTTATGTCGCTTGGTCAACACAAAACCGTAGCCCGCTAGTTCGTGTACCAACATCTCGTGGCTTGAGCACACGAATTGAAGTACGTAGTGTCGACCCTGCAGCGAATCCATACATGGCAATGGCAGTTATGTTGGCAGCAGGATTGGATGGTATTGAAAATGAACTGAATGTACCGACACCAGTCGACCGGAACATTTATGCGATGAATAAAAAGGAAAGAGAAGAAAACGGTGTTCTCGATTTACCTGCAACGCTTTATGAAGCACTTCAAAAATTAATGGAAGATGAAGTCATGAAAGAGGCGATGGGTGAACACCTATTGAGTCATTTCGTTGAATCCAAAGAGATTGAATGGGATATGTTCAGAACTCAAGTTCACCCTTGGGAAAGAGAGCAATACTTGAACGGATTTTAATATAATATGAGCCCTTGAACCTGTGTGGTTCGGGGCTCATATTTTTGCCATCAGAAATCCTTCCAGAAAATAACTGGAGGGATTTTTTGCCGGATAACCCTTGTTATGCGTGCCTTTTTTAGAAACCCATTCATTTTCAGTATAAAAAAATGATAAATCTCCGTATTACAACATGAAGTTTTGTGGTATAATACGAACAGACGTTCACAAAACAAACGTTCTATTGGAGGGATAGCTAATGAATAACTTATTCAATCGTTCATTGCGAGAAAAAACAAAACTTGAAGTGATTTATATAAAGAAAGATGGCACGACTACTCAACGTGTCGTTCGCGTGATTGCTATTTCTGAGGATCATATCCTTGCTTATTGTTTTAATAAGCGTCAAGTGAGGCGGTTTAATTTAGATAATATGTTAGCTGCACTACCAGTAGGACCAAGAAAAGAACAAATGGGGGCATAATCGATGCATAAGGACCGTGGAACGATGAAGTGGTCCTCGCTCATGTTGCCTGAGCATGTGGAAATTTTACAAGGGTTATGGCAAGAGGACCGTTATGAAAAGAAACCGACTGTTGATGAACAACAGATAGAATGGAATGAACAGTTGCTCCAACAAGCTTATATCAATCAATCGTTAATTCAAGTTACGCATTATGACGCAGGCGCGTATTACAAAGAGCTTTTGCGTGTAATGTATATGGAACCAAGTACACGATCGATTCGTTTTACTGATCAACAAGATAATCGAAAGACTATTTCCATCGAAAATATTTTACAGATTGAATAACGATGCATGGAAGGAGAAGACAGGATGGAAGAAACAGTGGATTATTCAATCTATCCGAGACATGACGTGTTATGTATTGATATGAGATCTTTTTACGCAAGTGTCGAGTGCATCAAGCGCGGACTCGATCCTCAAACGACATTGCTTGCGGTGGTAGGAGATCCGAATCGAAGTGGGAGCATTGTGCTCGCCGCTTCACCAGCTTTAAAGAAAAAATACGGGATCTCCAATGTCAGTCGTTATTTTGAATTGCCAGATGAACCAGATATTTTAATTGCACCAGCACATATGGGTGATTATTTAAACGTTTCTGTGGAAATCACAAAAATGATTACCGATTTCGTTCCGAAAGAATCCGTTCACGTTTATTCGGTGGATGAATTATGGGTGACCGTCGATGGATTGGAACGTTTATATGGTTCGGTTTATGAAATCGCTGAACTTCTGCAACAAAATATCCGTGATCAATTTGGCATTGAGTGTGTTGTCGGTATTGGTGACAATAAGTTCTTGGCGAAAGTCGTTATGGACATTCATGCCAAAAAAGCAGCCGACGGAATTGCCGAATGTCGATACGAAGACGTCTCGCGATTGCTTTGGCCAATTCCCATCGAAAAGATTTGGGGCATCGGTTCGCGAATGATGCGTAACTTGAACCGAATGGGAATCGTTACACTTGGCCAGCTGGCTAATACGCCACTGACTTCATTGAAGAAACGTTTTGGAATTATGGGAGAACAGCTCTATTGGCATGCGTGGGGTGTTGATTTAAGCCCGGTGACCGGAAACTTCACTAAAGATGAACAAAAGGGCTACGGTCACGGAATGACGCTTTTAAGAGATTATGAAAAAAGTGAAATTTATGCTTGCTTACTTGATTTATGTGAAGAAGCATGCAGACGGGCGAGAAGAGATGAAAAAGAAGGACGCACCGTACATCTAGGAATCGGCTATTCAACTGAAACAGGAGGCGGATTCAGTCGCTCGGTTTCACGGGATGTCGCCAGCAATGAAACCTTGGATATTTATGAGATGTGTCTGCATTTATTCCATAAATTTTATGATGGAGAAAGTAAAATTCGTCGGGCATTTGTCACATTAACCAACCTGAATGATGAGGTGGGCACACAGCTCGATTTATTTGAAAATCAAGTGAAAAAAAGAAGTGTTGGGGAAGTTATGGACCACATTCGAGAAAAATACGGTTCAACAGCCATTCTTCGAGCGAGTAGCTATACAACGGGTGGAATTGCCCTGGATCGAAGCAAAAAAATCGGTGGGCATTTTGCATAGAAGTGGCTAGAGAAGCGAATCTAGCTGCTTCTTTTTTTGTTATGGCAAGAACCGACTGGGGTATAGATAAATAAAAAACATTCGGAGGTACCCATGGACAAAGAAACGAAGCAAATTCGCCAAGAAGAAAAAGAATATCATCAACAATTTTATCAAAAACATGAACTATTTGAAGAAGGAACTTGGTTGGAGGAACCGATTCCTTCCGTCATGGATGCCTTTAAAAAGATTCGAGAAAAACCAAATTTACGCATTCTCGATTTAGGATCTGGAGTTGGTCGGCATAGTATTCCAATCGCGAAAGATATCAAGAGCCGAGGCGGTAAGATCGTTTGTGTCGACTTACTCGAAGAGGCTGTTGAGAACTTGAATCATTACGCGAAGGAATATGACGTTCAGCAGGCAGTTGAAGCTGTACAGTTCGATATAGGAGACTATCAAATTAAAGAAAATCAATTTGATTTCATTATCGCTGTATCCAGTTTGGAACATACAAGCTCAGAAACTGCATTTAGAGAAGTACTAACACGCATGGAAAGAGGGACAAAGCCAGGAGGAATCAACTGCATCATTATTAACGCAGAAGCATCTGATGAGCAAGAAGAAAAGACGATGGAGATCGACAAACCGACTGAAGATTTGTTGGCAGAGTTGGATGAACACTATAAGGAGTGGGAGAAAATCAACCGCTTTGTTGAACCTTTGGCTTTTGAAACCGTTCGAGATGGTGAATCGATGTGGTTGTATGCCAGAGCAATAACTTATGTAGTCCGAAAAGAGAATGATTAGCGAACAAGGTAGCGATCTTCAATAAGAGATGAAAAAAGATAAAAATGGAAATTCTAAAACACGTGAGTTCATATTTGAATTCATGTGTTTTAATTAGTGTAAAAACGAATAACTCCAAAGGGTTGCTATTATAATCCCTCAAATCATTTAGAAGTAGTCAGTAAGAGTTGATTTTAGTTTCAATATAATTATTTTAAATTTTAAATATATGGAAAATTGTGTTAAAATACAAAGTATGTTTATAAAGACACTTACTAAAAATTAACAGGGAATGTTAGTATAAAATGTGAGGAGTGTAATTGACGCGTTAAAAAGGTGAAGAAGAGGGGGGATGGAAATGCTCGAAATAAAACAAATTACTCCACTTGAACTCTTAGCAAATAAAAGTCAATTAGATGAATTTCTAAGAAAAGAACTTAGTGATTTAATAACTAGCAACACATGGATGGATGAGTGGATACAGTTAGCTCAACGATTTCAGTTGCTAAAATTTAAAAAAATGTCTGCAAAAGATATAAAAGGGCTTCAATGGGATACAGAACATGTAATGTCAGTCATAAAAGAAACTTTCCTTCATGTCAGTCAATATCTTACGTTCAATAAAGTTCGTGTTACGGTTGTGCCAGCTTTACCTTTTCCTTTTTTCAAAGACCAGCCTCAATCTCTTTGGACCAATGCTTTTACGAATGGTCCTGGAAACATTATCATCGCGATACCTCCTGAGCCAGACATAGAATTTTTTCAATATTTATTGGCACATGAATTTCATCACGCAACCCCAGAAAATCCTATCTACCAATTATCATTAGATACATTTACATTAGAAGAGTGGTATAAGATGGAGGGTACAGCGGAGTATTTTAGTCTCTCTTTGTATCCAGATAAAAGGTGGTGGAAAAACAACTTTCCAATTGAAATAGAGAGTAGATATTGGAATGAGTGTAAAGACCACTTAAAGTCAACGGACGATCAAATAAAAACTCCATTATGCTTTGGTAGTCAGAAAAAACAAATTCCTGTTTTTAGTGGTTATTCATTCGCATTGAAACTTGTATC
Organism: Allobacillus salarius; assembly: GCF_007559425.1. Taxonomy (GTDB): domain Bacteria; phylum Bacillota; class Bacilli; order Bacillales; family Alkalibacillaceae; genus Allobacillus; species Allobacillus salarius. The sequence goes on from NZ_VMHE01000002.1 coordinate 206,540, forward strand.
GAAATATGTATCAACAAACAAAATTGATGATATGAGGGATTTATTTAATGTAGAAGCATCTAGTTTTATTGATTGCTATATGAGGAATTCTAGTTAAATTATTTAGGATTGGTAAAAGTCATTAATGAGGCTGGGACAAATCAAAGTTATAAACTCAGAAACACGAATAACAATCTAACTTAGCGTAGGAAATATACGGAGACTTCTGCGGTCAGAAAATAAAAGAACTTCCGCTAAAACCGCACACGTCCTGTGTGCAACGCGGAAACCACCACATCCTGTGGAAGTACGTCCTGTGGCCAACGTTGACACTAGCCCGTCCTGGGCGTCGGGAGCAAAAGCCTAGGTGAGACCCCACAGTGCGAAGCACGAGGAGGCTCAACAGCTGCCCGCGATATAGAAGACACTGCGATTTATCGCAGATGTCGCCTTATGCCCTGTGGGTAAAAGCGAAGTATATTTCCGAAGCGAGTTTTTTCACTGCACTGAATTAGAATGTTCATATCTGAATAAACTTTAAAGATTTTGTCCCAACCTCACAAATCTAGTCCTAACTTAATACAAATACCAAAAATGCTTTAACTCATGTTTGAAATTACGAATATGCCACCACAATGAGAAACAGGATGAAAATGAATCGTACAAAGATCCTCTAGTACTTCCTTCAATTCCTCATAAACAAAATAAAATTCATCATGATCCCATTCATCAAGGTAATGTTGATGACACTTCTCAAGCTTTACCCGAGACCAAAACGCTACATCACCAATCAATAGTTTACCATCATCTCTTAAAAGAGGAAGGAGGCTGGCGATAAATTGAACCTTCTTCTCGTCTGTTAAGTGGTGTAGTGTGTACGTGCTAATGATTGTTTGATAGGTTTTTCCTTGAATTTGTCTAGGTAAACCATCGGTAATATCCCATTCATAGAGTTGGGCATAAGGCATTTTCTCTTGTGCTATCGCAATCATTTCCGATGAAAAATCTATCCCATCAATCTGGTGACCATATTCATAAAGCTTGCTCGTTAATGTTCCTGTACCAATGCCGATGTCTAGAACTGAGGATTGCTCCGTTTGCATTGCCTCATTAAAGATAGTATTCAAAATCTCTTTATAGCCGGCAAATGGATAGGAATCATTTTCTTCACTTAGTTGTACGGTTCGATCATAGTAATCAGCCCACAAATTAAAGCCTTGTTTATTTAACATGAATGCTCCTCCAATGTATTCAATTTTAACCGCGAGCATTAAAAGATTACAGAATTACTCGCTAATCCCCTTCATTAAAAGAATAAACATGTTCATTTCTAACACAACCTTTCCTAAATGATTCCTTTTACTATATCACAAAAAAACACCTGAACCGTTAATCGATTCAAGTGTTTCTGTTATTAATGAATATTTCTATACAACCCGATCACTTTCCCCAAAACGGTGACCTGATCTAAGATGATCGGTTCCATCGTTGGGTTTTCCGGCTCCAAGCGATAATTGTTTTTATCTTTGAAAAACCGTTTAACGGTTGCTTCATTTTCTTCAGTCATAGCGACAACAATATCGCCGTTATCAGCGGTTGCTTGTTTCCGAACGATCACAAGATCTTCATTGAAAATACCCGCTTCAATCATACTATCACCTTGAACGGTAAGGACGAAGATGTTTTCTTCGGAAGCGGCAATCCCAGCTGGTAGAGGAATATACTCTTCAATGTTTTCGACGGCTGTTATTGGCTCACCGGCTGTTACTTTTCCGACTAAGGGTGCATAGATTGCTTCCCGTTCATGTACCGCATTTTCGTCTACATAGATGATTTCAATGGCGCGTGGCTTTGTCGGGTCGCGACGGATAAAACCTTTGTCTTCCAGCCTGGATAGATGTCCATGGACGGTTGAACTGGATGCAAGTCCGACAGCTTTTCCTATTTCACGAACAGAAGGTGGATATCCTTTTGTTTTTACTTCGCTTACTAAAAAGTCGAATATGTCCTTCTGACGTTTGGATAGTTTTTTCATACTTTCTTTCACCCCTACGTCTTTATTTACTATTCGTAGTATACCAATAAAGCGACCGGAACGCAAACGTTCGTTCGTTTTCAGTTCGGAATTCTTGTTTAAAATTGAAAAACCATTTAAGATACTGATAAATAGTTGAAAAAGGAGTTTATTTCATGCTTTCTAAAGATAAATTGAACCGCATCAGTGAACTGTCGAAAAAAAGTAAAAACAAAGGATTATCTAAAAGCGAAAAAGAAGAGCAGCGCGAGCTAAGAGAAGAGTATTTACAGGAATTTCGCGGGGCATTCAAAAATCATTTGAAATCCATTAAAGTAGTTGATCCGGAAGGTACGGATGTTACACCGGAAAAATTAAAAGAAGAAAAAAGACGGAACGAACACTAGAAAGTGTAAATCATTTTGGTTTGCACTTTTTTTAATGGAATGGCAAATTTGTCGGTTTTCCGAATTTATTTGATTGACTCTTGATATAACTTGTCAAATGGACAAATTAATTATAGCATTGAAAATGGAATAAAGAAGTGAAGGGAGTCTTCTATAAGATGAGCGAGAATATTGAGTCATTAGCAATAAATACGATTCGAACATTGTCGATCGACGCAGTTGAAAAAGCAAATTCGGGTCACCCAGGTATGCCTATGGGGGCTGCTCCGATGGCCTATACGTTATGGACAAAGGTAATGAATCAAAACCCAAAGAATTCAAATTGGTTTGACCGTGATCGGTTTGTTCTTTCTGCAGGTCATGGATCTATGTTGTTATATTCCTTGTTGCATTTATCCGGTTATCAAGTAACCCTTGATGATATTAAAAACTTCCGTCAGTGGGGTTCGAACACACCAGGACACCCAGAGTTCGGACATACAGACGGTGTAGAAGCGACAACAGGACCATTAGGGCAAGGGGTTGCGATGGCTACAGGTATGGCAATGGCTGAACGATATATGGCTTCCCAGTATAACCGTGATGATTTTGAAGTCGTTGATCATTATACGTACGCAATTTGCGGCGATGGCGACCTTATGGAAGGAGTGTCCCAAGAGGCAGCTTCTCTTGCAGGTCACTTAAAGCTAGGAAAATTAATTGTGATGTATGATTCAAACGATATTTCATTAGACGGTGATTTAGACCGGGCATTTTCCGAAAGTGTTGAAGATCGTTATAAAGCTTACGGATGGCAAGTCATTCGCGTGGAAGATGGAAATGACACAGCCGCAATTGAACAAGCGTTAAAAGACGCGAAGGCTAATAAAGAGCAACCGACAATGATTGAAGTTAAAACAGTTATTGGTTATGGTTCTCCATCGAAATCCGGTAAATCAGATGCGCACGGCGCACCGTTAGGCTCTGACGAAGCGAAAATGACGAAAGAATATTACAAGTGGACATTCGAGGAAGATTTTTATATTCCAGAAGAAGTGAAAGAGCACTTTGAAAAAACAGTAGCTGAGCGTGGCCAGCAAGCTGAAAATCAGTGGAATGAAATGATGGAAAAGTATAAAGAAGCTTATCCTGAATTAGCGCAAGAATTCGAAAATGCATTGGCAGGAAATTTAGCGGAAGGTTGGAACGTTGACCTACCTAGCTATGACGAAAACACGAAGCCCGTTGCAACGAGAGCTGTTTCTGGTGAAATCATTAATGAAATTTCATCAAAAATCACAAACTTTATCGGGGGTAGTGCCGACCTCGCAGGTTCGAATAAAACAGCAGTAAAAGAAGAAGATGACTTTAAATATCCAACATATAGCGGTCGTAACATTTGGTTTGGTGTCAGAGAGTTTGCGATGGCTTGTGCAATGAATGGTATGGCACTTCATGGCGGTTTAAGAGTATACGGCGGAACATTCTTCGTATTCAGTGATTACATGCGACCAGCAATTCGTTTATCTGCACTAATGGGTGTACCAGTGACATACGTATTCACGCATGATTCAATCGCTGTTGGTGAAGATGGTCCAACACACGAACCAATTGAGCAGCTTCCATCCTTGCGTGCGATGCCGAACTTATCATTAATTCGCCCGGCGGATGCGAATGAAACAAAAGCTGCATGGGAGCAAGCCATTCAAGCAGAAGATCATCCAACGGCTTTAGTATTGACGCGACAAGGACTCCCTGTACTTCCTGAAACTCAAGAACGTGCAAGTGAAGGGGTAGAAAAGGGCGCCTATGTTCTAAAAGAAGCAGAAAAAGAAACGCCAGATTTACTATTGATGGCATCAGGATCAGAAGTTCAACTCGTTTATGAGGCTAGCAAAAAATTAAAAGAAGATGGTATTGATGCACAAGTCGTTAGTATGCCATCTTGGGATCGTTTCGAAAAACAATCTACTGAGTATAAAAATAAAGTCATGCCAAAAACAGTCACTAAGCGGATAGCTGTCGAAATGGCCTCGCCATTCGGTTGGGAGCGCTATGTCGGTTTAGATGGAACTGTGCTCGGCATCGATCAATTCGGCGCATCCGCACCAGGAGATGTCGTCATTGAAAAATACGGATTTACAGTAGAAAATGTTATTCAAAAAGCAAAAGAGCTTCTATCTAAATAATGATTTCAAGTGAGGTTCTTTTATAGAACCTCACTTGATTATGTGAACGATCATAAAATTTGTTATTATTCATATGAATCTTGCTATTGTTTTTAGTTATTCGTTTTAATATAATGTGTACGAGTCAACAAGAAGGAGGAAGTTGAAGCATGGGCACGATTTGGGTTGTATTAATTGCTCTTGCAACGTTGGTAATCGGGCTAATTTTAGGTTTCTTCATTGCTAGAAAGACAATGATGAATTACTTGAAGAAAAATCCGCCAATTAATGAGCAAATGTTACGTACAATGATGATGCAAATGGGTCAGAAGCCATCTCAAAAGAAAATTAATCAAATGATGCGTGGCATGACACAACAAATGGAAAATCAAGACAAAAAGAAGAAAAAATAACGATGAAGGGTGAGCAGTTGAATCGAATGCTTACCCTTTTTTGTCTATTTAATCGATCGTCATGAAACTGTCAATCCTTTTATTCTATATTTGGCGGTCGATCTGTTAATCTGAAAGTGGGTTAAAGTTTAGTTTGATTGGAGCGTGTGAGTATGGTTGCGGACGTGAATATGTTCCTTGCATTTGGAGCAGGTTTTCTTTCGTTTATTTCACCATGTGTTTTACCGCTATATCCGGTATTCCTTTCCTATATTACTGGAATGAGTCTTGAAGAATTAAAAAATGAAAAGGGTATGTTAAGAAAACGAAGTATGCTACATACACTCTTTTTCTTAATCGGTTTTTCATCCATTTTCATTATGCTCGGGTTTTCAGGATATGTAATCGGAGATTTTCTCATTCAATATCGTGATTTAATTCGCCAAGTTGGAGCATTACTAATTATCTTTTTCGGATTTGTTATGTTAGGTGTGTTTAACTTTGATTTCTTAATGAAAGAACGGAAAGTGACTTTCAAAAATCGTCCAGCAGGCTATTTGGGTTCCATTTTAATTGGTGCAGCTTTTTCAATGAGTTGGACACCGTGTACAGGACCAATTTTAGCAGCAGTTATTTCTTTGGCTTACACGAATCCTGATTCTGGTGTGCTTTTAATGTCCGCTTATTCATTAGGCTTTGCGATACCGTTTTTCATTCTGTCATTCTTTATTGATCGGATGGGTTGGTTGAAACGAAACTCACAGAAAATCATGAGAATCGGTGGATACATCTTGATTTTCCTCGGAATCGCATTGTTTTTTGATTGGTTACGCATTTTGACAAATTACCTAGCAAACTTCTTTGGTTTCACTGGTTTTTAAGTCGAATTTGATTCTTATTAAGCAAGTATATTAAAATAAGATGTAGAACATATCATCTGAGGGAGTATTATACTGATGAAAAATTATAATGATCTAATTTTACGTACAATGACACAGTTAATTGCCTTCATTTTATTAGGATTTTCTGTGTACTTGTTCTTCGCTGGTCATAATGCGCCGGGTGGCGGATTTATTGGCGGATTAATGACAGCAGCGGCATTCATTCTCATGTTTATTACTTATGGATATGAAAACATGTCAAAAGTATTGCCGATTAATTTTCGTGCAATGTTGGCGATTGGCCTGTTAGTTGCGACGTTGTCAGGTATCGGAGCTTTCATTTTCGGCGAACCGTTTCTAACACAAACGTTTGGCTATTTTAACTTGCCAATAATGGGTAAAACAGAATTAGCAACTGCAATGATTTTTGACTTAGGGGTTTACTTAACTGTTGTAGGTGTCACCATGACAATTATTTTAACAATCGCTACGGATCAAAAGGAAGATTCACAAGAACAGGCAGGGATGTAAGGTTATGAAAACGTTTTTTGTCATTGCTGCATCCATTGTTGCTTTTTTCATGGCGATTGGAATGGTTTTTGTTCGTATGAAGGCAGCAAATAGACCGACATCAGTGAAACGGATCGTATTGCCTCCATTGTTTATGAGTACAGGAGCATTAATGTTTGTTTTTCCATATTTCAGGGTTGAATGGATTCAAGTAGCTGAAGCAATAGGTGTTGGGATTATATTTTCGCTATTTCTTATTTTCACATCGAATTTCGAATATAAAGACGGAGATATTTATTTAAAGCCTTCTAAAATGTTTCCGATTATTTTAGTAGTACTATTGGTCGTTCGACTTGTTACAAAACAATATATGGGCCAATACATTGAAATAGGTGAGTTAGCGGGGATGTTTTACTTGCTTGCATTCGGCATGTTATTCACATGGCGGATGGTCATGCTCATCAAATTTTTAAGCTTTCAAAAACGAATAGTACCAAAATAAAAGGTAAAGAGTTGCAAATTGCATGCAGCTCTTTACCTTTTATATTTCTATTAAATGTTCATATCGGTTAAAATCGATATTTTTTTCTTTAAGCGTTTTCACCAAAAACTTATGGTCCCTTTTTGGTGTAGCTTTAATATATCCCTCGATCATAACGTCTAAAGTGATCTTTTCTTTACGTCTTTTTAGCGCTAGCTCAGCAATCTTTGCAGCAATTTTTTGTTTAGCGACATCTCTAAATAATTGTGGAACAGGTTCTACCAATTCATTAAGAAGTTTTTTTGCATCGTCGTCCCACATATGTAGAGATTCATCGATATAAAATTCTTCCCAGTCGATGATTGATTTACCATCTGCTTTAGGGAGTTTTTTTAAAAACTTACGAAACATGAAAAATCCGCCGATTCCCATTAAAACGACTAACAAAGTTGTCCAACCGATAATAACCAATGCAATCAATGTATCCAATATCTTTCACTCTCTTCAATATATCAGTGCATTTCTCTTTTTATTATACGACGGAGTTTGACGATTCTCAATCAATTAACCGTTACAAATTCATGAAATACATGAAAACAATATAAAATATTTAGACAATTTACTTGTTTTTGGCTATTATTATAAACAGGTGTAATAATCTGTTATCTCTCCTCATAATTTGTATTAATGTTTTAACAAGAGGGTTGGTGGAGAATGAATGCTTATTAATAATCACAATGAAGAATTGCTACAGCAAGCTTTTGAATGGATTGATGAGCAGATCAGTGATTATTTTTTTCTCTGTGATGAAGAGTTAATCATTCAACATGCGTCGCATTCAATAGAAAAAGCAGGATTTACAAGAGAACAGGTGATTGGAGAGTCCGCTATCACCTTTGTTGATTCCGTTGATTCCGAGAAATTCCTGCAAGAGATCAATCAACTGGAAGTTAATGCGATTAAACGTAATGTTTTTCGAGTCATTAATGTAAATAATGAGCTGAGACGTCATGAAGTGTCTATGGGGAAGATGATTTACGATAAAACTGGAGATATATTTTATATTTTTTTAGCAAAGGACATTACGAATATTTTGGAAACTGAAAATTTATTAATTCAATCAGAAAAGCTATCAAGTGCCGGCCAACTAGCTGCAAGTGTAGCGCATGAGATTCGTAATCCACTCACTTCTTTGAAAGGCTTTTTACAGTTGATGGAAGCAGGAATGGATAATAGCGGTACTTACTTAAAAATCATGAAAGAAGAAATCGAAAAGATTGAAGCGATTTCAAAGGAACTATTGTTTATAGCAAAGCCGTCGCCAAATGAATTAAAACGAGAAAATTTGATCGAACTAGTCGGAGAAGTATGTCTATTAATGAATTCTCAAGCTCGCATGCATGATATCCGGTTAAAAAAGAAATTTGATTGTGAAGAATTTATGTTAAATTGTGACCGGTCACAATTTAAGCAGGTACTTATCAACTTAATTAAAAATGCAATTGAAGCGATGGAAGAAAACGGTACGATTGAAATCCACATACATACAAAGGAACAACTTCTCATCGAAGTGATGGATGAAGGTCCAGGCGTGCCGGAAGAGATGAAAGAGAAGTTAGGAGAACCATTTTATACTACAAAACAAAATGGTACAGGCCTTGGTTTGATGGTAACAAAACAAATTTTGAAAAATCATGGAGCAAAGTTGGAAGTGAAAGACAGAGAAATAAAAGGCAGCAACTTTAGAATTTCGTTCAAAGATTTAGATTGAAACGTCGTATAAATCAATGATTTTAACCATTCTGTCATAAATCCTCTTAATTATTTTACTTATAGCCTATTTTCATATAAAATGTAATACGGCAGAGTCAAAGAGAATTCTGTACCTATATTTTCAAGAAATCTTTTAAACAATCAAACTACATAATAAGGGGGTAAAAATGATGGTAGACAATAATGCTTTTAATGCCAAGAAACAATTTGAATTGAATGGCAAAACGTACAATTATTATCACATGAAAGCATTGGAAGAAAAAGGTCTAGGAAAGATCTCTGAATTACCTTTTTCAATCCGTGTCCTACTTGAATCTGTATTGAGACAGTATGATGGACACGTCATCAAGGATGAGCATGTTGAAAAATTAGCTCAGTGGGTGAAAGGTGAAAAAGTGGATGTTCCATTTAAACCTTCACGTGTCATTTTACAAGACTTTACAGGTGTTCCAGCTGTAGTAGATTTGGCTTCTTTGCGTAAAGCAATGGTAGATATGGGTGGAAGTCCTGACCAAATTAATCCAGAAGTACCTGTAGATCTAGTAATTGACCACTCCGTACAAGTAGATGCTTACGGTACACCTGATGCACTTCGCGTTAACATGGAAATGGAATTTGACCGTAACATGGAGCGTTATGAATTCTTGCATTGGGCTCAGAAAGCTTTTGACAACTACCGCGCTGTTCCACCAGCAACAGGTATTGTTCACCAAGTAAACTTAGAGTACCTAGCAAACGTCGTTCATGAAATCGAAAAAGATGACGGTACGTATGACGCATTCCCTGACACTTTATTCGGTACTGACTCACATACAACGATGATCAACGGTCTAGGTGTACTAGGCTGGGGTGTCGGTGGTATTGAAGCTGAAGCAGGAATGTTAGGTCAGCCTTCATATTTCCCAGCACCTGAAGTAATCGGTGTTAAACTAACAGGTGAATTCCCAGAAGGTGCAACTGCAACTGACTTAGCACTAAAAGTTACACAAGTGCTACGTGAGAAAAACGTTGTTGGTAAATTCGTAGAATACTTCGGAGATGGCTTAACGTCTATGCCACTTGCTGACCGTGCAACGATCTCCAACATGGCACCTGAATATGGTGCGACATGTGGTTTCTTCCCAGTTGATGAAGAAGCACTTAAATATTTACGTTTGACAGGTCGTTCAGAAGAGCATATCGCTCTTGTAAAAGAATATTTACAGAAAAACGATCTATTCTATACACCGAATCAAGAAGATCCTAAATTCACAGACTTAGTTGAAATCGATCTTTCTGAAATTGAGCCAAATTTATCTGGACCAAAACGTCCTCAAGATTTGATTAGACTTTCAGACATGAAACAATCATTCAACAAATCTCTAACTGCTCCACAAGGTAACCAAGGGTTCGGATTGAGTGATGAAGAGGTTGCTAAAGAAGCTGTCGTTAAATTTAACGATGGTACTGAAGCAACAATGAAAACTGGTGCATTGGCGATCGCAGCAATTACATCTTGTACAAACACGTCTAACCCACATGTTATGTTAGGTGCTGGTTTACTTGCGAAGAATGCTGTTGAAAAAGGATTAAATGTTCCTGCGTATGTAAAAACTTCATTGGCGCCAGGTTCAAAAGTTGTAACAAACTACCTTGAAAATTCTGGTTTGATGGAATACTTAAACCAGTTAGGATTTAACTTGGTTGGTTACGGATGTACAACTTGTATCGGAAACTCTGGTCCATTATTGCCAGAAATTGAAAAAGCAATTGCTGATTCTGACTTAACTGTTGCTTCTGTTCTTTCTGGTAACCGTAACTTTGAAGGACGTATCCACCCACTTGTGCGTGCGAACTACTTGGCTTCACCACCATTAGTTGTTGCATATGCACTTGCTGGTACAGTTGATATTGATTTGATGAATGAACCATTAGGTCAAGATCGCGAAGGAAACGATGTATTCTTTAAAGATATCTGGCCAGCATCTGATGAAATTCAGAAACAAATTGATGCAGTTGTCACACCGGAAATCTTCCGTAAAGAATATGAATCAGTTTTCAATTCCAACGAAAAGTGGAATCAAATTGAAACAACGGATCAGCCGTTATATGATTTTGATGAGAATTCAACGTATATTCAAAATCCACCATTCTTTGAAAACATGGCGAAGGATCCAGAAAGTATCAAACCACTTAATGGACTACGCGTCATCGGTAAGTTTGGTGACTCTGTAACAACAGACCACATCTCACCAGCTGGTGCTATTCCAAAAGATATGCCAGCGGGTCAGTATTTGATGGAAAAAGGTGTTTCACCACGTAACTTTAACTCTTACGGTTCTCGTCGTGGTAACCATGAAATTATGATGAGAGGTACATTCGGAAATATCCGAATTCGTAACGAGATTGCTAACGGAAAAGAAGGCGGGTATACAACGTACTGGCCAACCGGAGAAGTTATGCCTATTTATGATGCAGCTATGCGTTACCAAGAAGATGGTACAGGCTTAGTTGTAATAGCGGGTAGTGACTACGGAATGGGAAGTTCACGTGACTGGGCTGCCAAAGGTACAGATCTACTAGGTATTAAAACGGTAATTGCTGAAAGCTTTGAGAGAATTCACCGTTCAAACTTAGTGATGATGGGTGTATTGCCACTTCAGTTCCAAAAAGGTGACACAGTAGAATCTCTTGGTCTTACTGGTAAAGAAACAATGGATGTCGACATCCGCGAAGACATTAAACCAGGAGGGCTCGTTAAAGTAACTGCTACTGATGAAGACGGCAAGAAAACTGAATTCGAAGTCGTTGCACGTTTCGATAGTGACGTTGAGTTAGATTATTACCGTCATGGTGGTATCCTACAACTCGTGTTACGTAAAAAACTAGAAACAGTGTAAAGATAACTATAAAACAAACCCGAAAGTCACATTGATGACTTTCGGGTTTTATTTTGCGTTAGATAATCGTTAGAAACTACATACTTCACAGTTTTGTTGTCTTCCAAGTTACTGATAAACCATTTCTTTTGATATGATGGAATAAAATGATCGATATTCGTTTACATGAATAGAGGAGGAAGCCCCTAGATGTTGGTCAAAAGACTAATCGCACTTAGCGTCATCATTACACTGAGCGGAGTAATTATATTTAATATTCTCGAAGATAACAAGAGTAATCAAAATGATCCTGAAGATGGAATGATGTACATTCAGCCAGAAGGAATGGAAGTGGACACAACGGATATTGAAGTCGGTGATGTACCGCCGAATTTCCAGTTAAAAACGTTGGATGGACAAACAAAACAATTGCAGGATTTTAAAGGTAAAAAGGTTTTCGTGAATTTCTGGGCAACATGGTGCCCACCTTGCCGTAAAGAAATGCCTCATATGCAAGAAATTCAAGACAAGTATGAAAATGTAGAGATCGTTGCGGTGAATGCGTTGCACTCCGAGACATCCGTTGAAAAAGTTCGTGAATTCGTTGAGGAAAGAGAACTTACCTTTCCAATTCTATTAGACGAATCTGGAGAAGTAACGTTGCGTTATCAGGCGATGAGTATGCCCGTCACTTATTTTGTGAATTCTGAAGGTGTCATTCAACTTCCTAAAAAAATTGGTCCGATGACTTATGAAGAGATGGAAGAAAAAATAAAACAACTAGATTAAGTATAAATAATCAATAATTGGACAATTCTACATAGTAGATGCAAATCGAAAATCTATGTAGAAAGGAAGTTATGATGGATGCGAAGAAATAACCAATTATCTTTCCAAACACTGATCCAACAAGAAAAGGATCGGATTATGAAAGATCCGAAAGAAATTGATAAAATTTATGACAGGTTGGATAAAAAATTTGAAGTGATCAAACAACCAAGCCCTAATGCATAATAATTACCTATTCTGACAAACCTACTCAATGAAATAAAATTAAGGAGAGTGGTTTCGTGTCAGATAGACATTCAAATCCAGATGATCGTTCAGATAATGTAGAGAGATTACAGGAAAATATCCAGCATACAATTCAAAACTTTAGAGAAGCAGAAGCATCTATGGAAACAGCTACTGACGAAGAGAAGGAACAAATTAGGCTAAAGAACGAACGAAGAAAAGAGTCCATTGAAGCTATGAGAGAAGAAGTGCGAGAAGAACATGCGTATCAACAACGGTTAGAAGATTAAACTGATGTTTTACCCCGGGCAGAGAAACTACTTTCTGTGTCCGGGGTATTTTCTACAGACAAAGATTAAATCTACTTAATTTACATAACGTTTATTACGTAAACTAGTTTGTGTTATGTCTCTTAATCAGAGAACTAATCTTTCATCGATGCCGATTTACCAAAAAATATGATACGATAAGATAAGAGAGAAATGGAAGGGAGAAACAACGATGGTTATCAATGAAACAGACGTTACAGTACGTTATCAAGAAACTGATCAAATGGGTGTTGTTTATCATTCGAATTATTTTGTCTGGTTTGAAATTGGACGAACACGATTAATCGAACAATTAGGGTTTGATTATATAGCAATGGAAGAAGAAGGTATTCTAGCACCAGTCATAGACATACAAGCCTCATATAAAACACCGGTGAGATATGGTCAAACAGCTAGAGTAGAGACGAAAATAGCGGAATACAATGGTTTTCGTGTAACTTATTCTTATAAAATATTTACAGAAGATAATCAGTTGTCTGTTACTGGTACATCGACCCATGTTTGCGTCAAAAAATCGAATTTTAGACCAATTTCAATAAAAAAACATTTCCCTGAGTTACATGAGACTTATCTAAATGCGATGGAGTCGTAACAGATGGCATTTGGAATTAAGAGAGAAGAGCTTGTTCAGTGGAAAAAAGACGTAGAAAACGGCAAAATTGCATTTCTAACACATTATTGGGTGGATGAACGGTTTCCTACAATGAAAACAGTTACGAAGGTTGGTTGCTGTGATGTAGAAAAGCTAGTGGCATGGGGAAAGAAACATGGGTTGAAGCGAGAGTGGATTGATTTTCATGAAAAATATCCTCACTTTGATCTCATCGGAAGTTTTCAAAAAGATATCTTGAAAGCAGAAGGTATGCTTGAACAATTACATCGATTTAAAATAATAAAAAGCTGTTCCTTTCATCTTAATGGTAGGTGAAAAGAACAGCTTATTTCATTTGCATTTACGCTGGAATACGACAATTTATGAATGATTCGATTTTTCCTGTTTCTTCAAATCTGGTACAGGATCGAAACCACCAGGATGAAAAGGATGACATTTTAAAATCCGCTTTATACTTAAATAAAGGCCTTTAAATGCTCCAAAACGCTGGATCGCCGTTAAGCTAAATTCAGAACATGTAGGTTGAAACCTACAAGATGGTCCAAGAAGTGGAGAAATCCACTTCCGATACAATTTGACAAGACCAATCAATAGATGCTTCATGCATAACAAACCTTCTCATCTTTATTTCTTACGTTTATCATAAGTGATTGAAGCGACCGCGTCATGTAAATGGATGGATTCTTCATTGACACATTGAACGTAGAACTTTTCGATCATGTCAAGTTCATAAAGGTCCGCAGCTACAAGACGAACCATATCTTCTACAAAACGTGGATTTTCATAAGCTTGCTCCGTAACCATTTTTTCGTCTGGTCGTTTTAAAACAGGATGTATCCTAGCACTGGCATTAGATTCTGCCGCTTCAAGTAATAAAACTTTCCAGTCTGTTTGACTTTCATCAAAATCTTCGGCAAGTTCTACTTCCATTTTCATGTTTCCTCGTTGGTTATGGGCACTATACTCACTAATTTCCTTAGAGCAAGGACATAGAGTTGTTACTTTACCAGAGAGCCCAACAGTTACTTGATGATGATCTTGCTCATCATAGCGTACGTGAATCCATGCATCTGCATGATTCATTCCTGCCATATCAGTATACGGTGCTTTACGTTCAAAGAACCAAGGAAATTCAACTTTTACTTCTGCATCTTTTTGCTCAAGTCGATCTTTTAAGTCACGTGTGAATTGCTTTAAAGATTCAATGCTTAAGGTGAACCCTTCACTGTGATAATGATGCAATTGTTCAGTAAACCGACTCATGTTTGTGCCCTTTGAATCTTGTGAAATAGAAGAGGCAAAGTAAAACGTTCCAATGGTCGTTTGTGTCTCAGGTGTCATTGAACTAGCAATTTTGATTGGATGTTTCACATTCGAAATACCAACTGCATCTAATTCGAATAAGAAATTTTGCTTTGTATTTTGTAAATCTTTCATTTTTTCTTTTTCATGAGGTTTTGTTCGAGGTCCTGGTGGTACAGAACCAAATAATTTATGTCTTTCTTCTTTAGTAGGAAGTTGTTTTAGATTGTATGAGTTGTCCATATCTAGATCCCCTTTCTGGTCAAAGCAATCATGCTGTAACCACAACCTCTAGTATACATGAATTGAAAGGGTTGTTTCAATTTATTGAACCGTTTCAAAACCTGTCGGAAAGTCAACTTGATCAGTGAATGATTGTAAATGATTGATGGTGTCTTTGTAAATTTGATCGGAATTTTGTAAGCCATATTGACCAGCCTCTGACAGGGGGACAATTTTGAAGTCCCGATTATTTCCTGAGTAATTATACGTAGGAATCATTTGAGCGTCAGACACTTGATAGTTCATTTCATTGTTTAACCTTTTCTTTGTGAGTTTAATTTGTGAAATCACACCAATGTTTCGTTCAAGACCTTTTTGATTGGATAAAAAGTTACCTAGCGAATACATAACGAATCGGTCATGACCATCTTGGCTAGAAATCCAATCTACAGGTTGCAACACGTGGGGGTGATGGCCGATAATAACATCTGCACCATTACTTGTGAGTAGGTCAGTTAAATAAATTTGTTCATCATTAGGCAGTGGTTCGTATTGTGCGCCAAAATGCATACTGACGACGATGAAATCTGTCTTATCTCGTAATTTTTCTATATCTGTTAGTATTTTTTCTTGATCAATATAATTAACTAAGTAATCCTTACCGTCCGGAACAGGAATCCCATTCGTTCCATACGTATAAGAAAGGAAGCCGACTGATATATCCTTTTTTGTTAGGATGCGGGGTGTGTTTCGGTCTTCTTCATTGCGGTAAGAGCCTACATATTCTATACCGATTTCGTTCAAATAGTTTGTCGCATTCATGATCGCTTGCTCACCACGGTCTAACGTATGATTATTTGCCATGGATACGATATCTACACCGACATATTGGAGTGCATCCGCTACTTCATACGGTGAATTAAATGAAGGATATGACGAGAGTCCGAGTTCAGTACCACCTAAAATCGTTTCTTGATTAGCAATCGTTATATCTGCATTTTCAATTAAAGATTTTACCGGTTCGAACATCGGCTTGAAATTATACCCATCTGCTGTTTTAGCATCATCATAAACCGGTTGATGAACGAGTATATCACCGATTGCGTTTAAAGTGATGGATGTTTCATAGTTTGGTTTGTTCTTTGATGAAAGTTTCGAATAACGAACTTCTTCATGTGCTTCAGGTTCAAAGGATGATTCTGCATCCTGATCGGATGGCACAGGCAAGAACAATAAAACAAGAATGACTACTAAAAGAATACCAACAAACACCTGATATGCTTGATTTTTCTTCACTATATATTCACCTCTTATCGTCCTTTATTCCCATTCCTTACGAACATTAAAGCCATGTAATTTTCGGTTCCGTTTTATTCTTGATTCGTTTGATGTTATCCGTGTGACGATAGATGACAAAAATCGTTAATAACATCGTTACGATAATCAAGCCGATATGTTTCATAAATAGTGCAACAATAACTGCGACTACCCCTGTGAGCATGGATGACAGGGAAACGTATTTGGATAGCTTCAAGAAGACGAAAAATGAAACAAAAATAATAGCAAACAATAATGGGCTAACTCCGAGAAGCACGCCACCAGAAGTGGCTACAGCCTTGCCGCCTTTAAACTTCGCGAATAATGGGAACGAATGTCCGATTACCGCAAACGCACCAACAATTAATGGTTCTAACTGTGCGGCGAAGAGATAGACAAGCACAACAGCAGCTGTTCCCTTTAATATATCCAAAATGGTTACAGCCAAACCAGCTTTCCATCCGAGTACACGAAACGTATTGGTGCCCCCTAGATTACCACTGCCGTGTTCACGAATGTCCGTTTGATAAAAGGTTTTACCGATTACCAAACTGAACGGAATTGACCCTAAAAAATATGCAATAATAGAAAATATAACATAGTCCATTGAAACTCTCCCTTTACCAATAAATTTGGTACATGTATCTTGTTAGGTAGTAAATAGCATTACTATCTGTCTTTAAGACCTAGTATTATTTTATCAGAATTAACGACAATAAAGAAGATGCAATTAAGGATGTCACTATCTGATTAGTTGAGAATAATCTCGAAAAAAGCTATTCTAATAGGTAAGAAGTACAAAGGAGTGAACGGATATGCGCAATCCTTCAAATGAAACGTTAAAAGATATTTTACAGAATTCCAAAACCATCGCTGTCGTCGGTCTATCTGACAAGCCAGAAAGAACGTCGTATCAAATAGCAAAAATTATGCAGGAGAATGGATATCGAATCATTCCTGTGAATCCTACAGTCGATGAAGTGCTCGGTGAAAAAAGTTATCCGACACTAGCTGAAGTACCAGAGTCAATTGATATCATCAATGTATTCAGACGATCTGAATTTCTTCCAGATATCGCTAAAGACGCAATCAAAACCGATTGCAAAATCTTCTGGGCTCAATTAGGTGTAGAAAATGAAGAAGCTTATGATATATTGAAAGAACATGATTTTACCGTCATAATGGACCTATGCATTAAAGTTGTACATGCTGTACAAATTGGAAATTCTTAACCTTTTGGTTGAAATCTCTGCTCTCTTGCAGGGATTTTCTGTTTCTATCGTGAAATGTACAGAGAACAATTAGTGAAAATAAGAACAGATGAGTTGTTTTGGAAGGGAGTTATTTGATTGAGTGATCATAACCAGAAATACACCGATGAATCGATTCAGGTGCTCGAAGGTCTTGATGCAGTCCGCAAAAGACCTGGTATGTACATTGGCAGCACTGACCATAGAGGTTTGCACCATTTAGTTTATGAAATTGTCGATAATGCCGTTGATGAAGTGTTAGCGGGTTATGGACAAGTAATTACTGTAAAGATACATAAAGATGAATCCATTTCAGTCATTGATGCAGGACGTGGAATGCCAACAGGTATGCATCAAACAGGCAAGCCAACACCGGAAGTTATTCTGACGGTATTGCATGCTGGTGGAAAATTTGGCCAGGGTGGTTACAAAACTAGTGGTGGATTACATGGTGTTGGAGCTTCTGTTGTTAACGCATTGTCTGAATGGCTTGAAGTCGACATTTTTCGTAATGGTAAAAAGTTTCACCAGCGGTTTGAAAATGGAGGTAAGCCAGTTACCACGCTTGAAGAACATGGAAATACGAATAAAACAGGTACAAAGATTACCTTTAAAGCGGATCCGACCATTTTCTCAACTGTACGCTTTCAATATGAATTGTTAGCCGAACGTCTGAGAGAAACTGCTTTTCTATTAAAAGGTGTCAAAATTGAATTGATTGATGAGCGCAATGATCTAAAAGATGAATTTTTATATGAAGAAGGTCTTGAGGCCTTTGTCGCTTATCTGAATGAAGAAAAAGACGGATTACATGAGATTGTTTCATTTGAAGGAACTCATAATGAAATTGAAGTTGATTTTTCCTTTCAATACAATGACGGCTACTCAGAGAACATTTTGTCTTTCGTGAATAATGTACGGACAATCGACGGTGGAACGCATGAGTCTGGAGCGAAGACGGCGATCACTCGTACAGTTAATGAATATGCAAGAAATAAACAATTATTGAAAGAAAAAGCTAAAAACCTAGATGGAAATGATATACGTGAAGGGTTAACAGCTGTTATTTCAGTTCGAATTCCAGAAGACTTATTGCAATTTGAAGGTCAGACGAAAAGTAAACTTGGAACTCCTGAAGCAAGAAGTGCAATGGAAAATGTATTAGGTGAAAAGTTGACCTTTTTCTTTGAAGAAAATCCAGAAATTGCACAGTTATTGATTAAAAAAGCGATTAAAGCAAGAGAAGCAAGAGAAGCAGCCCGCAAAGCTCGTGAAGACGCTCGAAATGGAAAAAAGCGAAAACGAAAAGACGCGTTGCTTAGTGGTAAGCTAACGCCTGCTCAATCGAAAAACCCAAACAAAAATGAGTTGTTTCTTGTAGAGGGTGATTCCGCAGGTGGTTCCGCAAAGCAAGGAAGAGATCGACGTTTTCAAGCCATTTTGCCGCTTCGAGGAAAAGTCATTAATACGGAAAAAGCGAAAATCGATGACATTTTCAAGAATGAAGAGATTTCAACGATTATTCATACAATCAATGCAGGCGTCGGGGCTGATTTTTCAATAGAAGATTCAAATTACGAGAAGATCATCATCATGACAGATGCTGATACAGACGGCGCGCACATCCAAGTGCTTTTACTGACTTTTTTCTATCGATATATGAGACCACTCATCGAGCATGGAAAAATCTATATTGCACTTCCACCTCTATTTAAAATATCTAAAGGTAAAGGGAAGACGTACAAAGAAGACTATGCTTGGGATGAGCGTGCGATGAATGAACTATTGAAGAAATATAAATCCGGTTATACGATTCAGCGATACAAAGGTCTTGGTGAGATGAACGACGACCAGTTATGGGAAACGACGATGAACCCAGAAACTAGAACGCTTATAAGAGTTACCATTGAAGACGTTGCAAAAGCAGAACGTCGTGTGGCAACGTTAATGGGTGATAAAGTTGAACCAAGAAGAAAATGGATTGAAAGCAATGTTGAATTCGGAATGGAAGAAAATGATACAATATTGGAAAATGATAGATTGCTTAACTAGGAGTGAACAAAGTGGCCGAAGAAGCGAATTTAATGGATTTACCTTTAGAAGAAGTTATAGGCGACCGGTTTGGACGCTATAGTAAATATATTATTCAAGAGCGTGCCCTTCCTGATGTACGGGATGGGCTAAAGCCTGTACAACGAAGAATATTATATGCTATGTATGAGGAAGGAAATACACATGATAAAGCTTTCCGAAAATCGGCTAAAACAGTAGGTACTGTGATTGGTAACTACCACCCACATGGTGATAGCTCTGTATATGAAGCTTTAGTACGGATGAGCCAGAAGTGGAAATTGCGTCAAGAACTTGTAGAAATGCACGGGAATAACGGAAGTGTCGATGGAGACCCACCGGCGGCGATGCGTTACACGGAAGCACGCCTATCTGGAATAGCATCCGAATTATTAAGGGACATTGGAAAAGATACCGTAGAATTTATCGAAAACTTTGATGACACATCTTATGAACCAGTTGTATTGCCTGCAAAATTTCCAAATCTATTAGTCAATGGATCTACGGGAATTTCTTCAGGTTATGCCACTGATATACCTCCACATAATTTAGGCGAAGTCATCGATGCCGTTATTTATAAAATTGACCATCCTGGCGCCTCATTGGATAAATTAATGGAAAAATTACCTGCACCTGATTTTCCTACCGGTGGAATTATTCAAGGTAAAGAAGGAATTAAAAAGGCGTATGAAACCGGAAGAGGAAGAGTTGTCGTACGCGGATTGGCTGAAATTGAACAGCTTAGAGGCGGCCGAGAACAAATTGTCATTACAGAGATTCCTTATGAAGTAAACAAGGCGAACTTAGTTAAACGAATGGATGAACTTCGCATCGATCGAAAAGTCGAAGGAATCAACGAGATTCGTGATGAAACGGATCGAACAGGGCTACGAATTGTTATTGAGCTAAGGAAAGATGCAGATAGTCAAGGGGTTTTAAATTACCTTTATAAAAACACTGACCTTCAAGTGAACTACAATTTCAATATGATTGCTATATCTAATCGGACACCGACGCTGATGAGTTTACCGGGCTTAATAGATGCTTATATCAGTCATCAAAGAGATGTTGTTTTACGACAGTCTGAGTATGATTTGAATAAAGCTCAAGCAAGAGCTCATATTGTCGAAGGGTTAATATATGCGATATCGATTCTAGATGATGTCATTGCGACGATTCGTGCATCACAAAATAAGAAAGATGCAAAAGAACGGTTGATTGCAGCTTATAACTTTACAGAAAAACAAGCTGAAGCGATTGTCATGCTTCAACTTTATCGATTGACAAATACCGATGTGACCGACTTGGAAGAAGAAGCAAGTAAATTACGTGAAACAATCGCGCGTTTACAAGAAATTCTCGGCAATGAAGAAGTGCTGAAAAAAGTCATCAAAGATGAACTTAGACAAGTAAAGAAAAATCATAATGACGATCGTCGTACACGCATTGAAGATGAAATTGAAGACATTACGATCAATTTAGAGGTGTTGGTTCCTTCAGAAGATGTTGTTGTCTCATTAACGCGAGATGGGTATATCAAACGGACAAGTCCTCGTTCATTCGGTGCTTCAAGTGTTAAAGACCTGCAACGAAAAGAAGGCGATGAACTGATTCAATTAATGGAGATTAATACAACCGATACGTTACTCGTCTTTACGAATAAAGGAAATTACTTATACATTCCTGTTCATGAGCTTCCGGAAATCAGGTGGAAGGAAATGGGGCAACATGTAGCGAACATTATTTCGATTCCAAGTGATGAACGCGTAATTAAAGCGATTCCGGTTCGAGAGTTTACAGATAAGCACTATATCTTATCGATCACGAGAAACGGTATGATTAAGAAGACTTCTTTAGACTTATATAAAGTTCAACGATATTCAAGACCGATTAATGGAATGAATTTAAAAAAAGATGATGAAGTGATTAATGTACACATGACAGATGGAAACCAAGAACTATTCATTGCGAATAATAAAGGCTATGGGCTTTGGTTCCATGAATCTGAAGTAAATTCTATCGGCATTAAAGCTGCTGGTGTAAAATCGATGCAACTCAAGAAAGATGAATACATTATTAATGGTGAAACATTTGATGACTTAAGTAATCCTTCCTTATTCGTCGTCACACATCGCGGTTCATGTAAGCGAATGAATTTGTCTCAATTCGAGCAAGGAACCCGAGCAAAACGAGGGTTGGCGATGTTGAGAGAACTGAAGCGCAATGCACATCGACTAGTCGGTTTTCATTTAGTTGGCGAGGATACGACCGTACAGTTGCGAACAGAAAATGGTACAATAGAAACAGTAATGCCATTAAACCTTAAAACAGCAGATCGGTATAGTAATGGATCATTCGTTGTAGATACAGACCAAACAGGCGCTGTTATTGATTCACAAGTTGAGGCTCGATACCGGAAGTATTTTTCCACAAATGAGTAATCTTGATCATGTTGGAGAAAGTTTTAATGAAGAAATAATACAGTGTCCGTGATATTCATTATCACGGGCATTTGTAGTGAGGTTAAAAATGAATCTGCTCACATATTTTAGAGCTCGACGATATTACCCCTAGATCAGTCAAAATATAGAACAATAAAGAAGGTATATCAATGAAGAACAGCTTGAAAATTTACTCGCGAGATTTAAAAAACATATCACGTAATTGGGTTGCGGCTATTTTAATAGGAGGGCTTATATTATTGCCCTCATTATATGCGTGGTTTAATATAGAAGCTTCTTGGGACCCGTATGGCCAAACGGACCAGATTCCGATAGGTATAGTTAATGAGGATGCAGGCGGCGAAGTTAGGGGTAACAAGATTAATGTCGGGGAAGATCTTGTCAATACACTGGAAAACAGTAAGTCGATGGATTGGCATTTCACGGACAGAGAAAAGGCAATGGAAGATCTGAAATACGGTGACTATTTCGCGGTTATCGTTATACCAGAAAACTTCTCTAATAATTTATCGTCGGTTATATCTGATGAACCGATAAAGAGTCAAATGGAATATTACGTGAATGAAAAGGTTAACGCCATTTCACCGAAAATTACGGATAAAGGTGCCAGTACGATTGTACAACAGGTTAGCAGCAATTTTATTTCTGAAGTAAATGGTGTTATTTTTGAAATATTTGATGAAATTGGCATAGAACTGAACGATAAGTTACCTGATATCGAACAATTTGAAAAGTATATTTTTGAGATGGAAAAACAGTTACCGGAAATTCATGAGTTAGTTTCGAGTGGACTTGAAGACACGAAGAATGCCCAGTCGATTATTAATAAAGCGAAAAATAAACTTCCAGAGGCTGAACGGACAACGAATGATGGTATGCAAATAGTAAACGAAACCGCTAGTTTGATGTCAAAAGCTGAAGACCGCTTAAATGAAATGGCACCACAGATTGAAGAAGATTTAAAAAAAGCACAGAACACAGCGCAAGATATTAATCAACTTCTTCAAGATGCTCAAGATGTAAACATTGATTTCAGTGAGGGTAAAGAGCTGCAACAAAATATTAATCATTCATTGGAGGATGCTACGAGTCGTTTGAATGAAATCGAAGCTAAATTAGAGCAGCTAAAAGAGATGAATCAAGAGCAACAGAATAATACCAGCGAAGAAGAAAATAATCAGAACGAGGACGGCTCAACAGACCAAGAAAATAATGAGCGGAACAATAATCAAAATAATAGTAATGATACAAATCAGGTCATCGATGAAGCATTGGAACAAATAAGCACATTACGTGAAGCGCTTGTGGAAATGCAGGAAAATGGACAAAATATTACTGTGTTTATTGAAGATCGAAGACAAAAAGTCGACTCTATTTTCACTGATTTAGAACAATTATCCGCTAACACAGCAAATAATATAGGAAATTTTTTAGAAGATTATAAAGAGAACATTGAACCAGTCGTGAAACAAAAAATTAGCGATTCTCAACAAACATTAGCAAGTGCGAATCAAATTTTAGCAGATATAAAATCGACCATTCCAGAAGTGAAAAATGTATTGAATAATACTGAAACCCACATTGGCGAAGGGCAAGGTGTATTGAATGCATTTCTCGGTGAATATCCATATATAAATAGTAAAATTAACGAACTGGCGGATCGAATTAGAGAAATTCAGGGCGAAACAGACATTAATGAAATTATCGAATTGTTACGAAATGACCCTGAAGCCGAAAGAAATTTCTTTGAAGAACCGGTCAAGTTGGTCAAAAATGAGCTTTTTCCGATACCAAACTACGGTTCAGGAATGACACCATTTTATACTGTTTTGGCGATATGGGTCGGTGGCTTACTGTTGATTTCATTACTGGCCGTTGAAGTACATGATAGAGAAGATCTAACTGGCCGGGAACGTTATTTTGGTAAGATGTTTACTTTCCTTACAATCGGATTATTGCAAACACTTGTTGTAACCTTAGGTGATTGGTTGTTTATTGGTTCGTACATGGCACATCCGGTTTGGTTTGTCCTATTCGGGTTGTTAATTAGTATAGTATTTATGACAATGATCTATACACTAGTATCGGTATTTGGCGATGTTGGAAAGGCAATGGTTATTGTTCTTCTTGTTTTGCAAATTGCTGGCGCAGGAGGAACGTATCCAGTTATTTTATTACCGGAATTGTTTCAGACAATTAGTCCGTTTCTTCCATTTACCTATGCGATTGATCTAATGCGCGAGGCAGTCGGAGGTATTATTTGGAAAGCCGCCATATACGATATAATTATTCTAAGTCTGTTCTGGCTTGGTGCCTTATTATTCGGAACGTTATTTAAAAACATAATCAATAAACAAACAGATAAATTGATGAAAAAATCTAAGGATGCCGGTTTATTTCATTAAAGTTTTACGGTAAATTAAACTCGATTAAAAAATCGAATGATAGAAGAGGCTGAGATGACAATGATGTTATCTCAGTCTCTTTGTATTTTAAAAAAATAAATGAATTGTTTCACTTTTTCAATAAATATGATAATATGATAAAAAAGGTGGGAAGGGTCATGGATTTACGTGAGAAAATCATCGCATCGTCGCTAAGATTATTTTCAGAAAAAGGTTTTCACGGTGTAAGCGTTCAAGATTTAGTAAATGATTCAATGACATCAAAAGGTGGATTTTATCATCATTTTTCTTCAAAAGATGAACTTTTATATGTTATCCACGATAAATTTATTTCATATGTTCTAAGTGAAGCACACTCGGCAAAAGAAAAATATGACCGTCCAATGAAACAGTTACATGAAATTTTAAAGACATCTGTTCATGTGTTTGACTTGTACAATGAACATATTACCGTTTTTTATCAAGAAAATAAGTATCTAAAACAAGAATATGAAGAAATCATCAAGCAAAAACGTAATGAGTTCAAACGAATCATCTACGAAGTGATTAATGATGGTCAGCAATCAGGAGATTTCAGAGAAAGTTTACCTCCAACGATCACAACGATGTCAATTTTAGGAATGGTGAACTGGACGTATAAATGGTATCAACGAGACGGAGATAAAAATATTGAACAAGTATCTTCTGTTTATATAGACCTTTTAATGCATGGACTGTTGACAGATGAAGCTCTAAAAGATTATGAAAGATCTTCACTTTATGCCGAATTAAATTTTTAAGGTAGCTAACAATCGCTTATATTAAAGCGTTTTTATTTAAACGCGTACAGACCAACCAGTCGGTCTTAGTGAAACTGTAGTTTAATGTTCAATCATAAAAGGAGGAAAGTACATGAATTTCGAATTGACGAAAGAACAAGAAATGACAAGAAAGATGGTTCGGGATTTTGCAGAAGACAAAATCAAGCCTAGGGCCATTGATATTGACACAAAGGCAGAATTTCCCGAAGATCTTTTCAAGGAAATGGGAGAACTAGGCTTGCTGGGAATTCCATTTCCTGAAGAAGAAGGTGGCTCTGGAGGCGACACGATTACGTATGCACTAGCCGTTGAAGAAATCGGCCGTGTATGTGGTAGTACAGGACTAAGTTATGCAGCGGCTGTTTCACTTGGTTCAAGTCCGATTTATATGTTTGGTACTGATGAACAAAGAAAGAAATTTTTGAAACCGCTTGCAGAAGGAAAAGCTCTTGGTTCTTTCGGATTGACAGAGCCTAATGCAGGATCTGATGCGGGAGGAACGAAAACAACAGCCAAATTAGAAGGTGACGAGTACGTCATCAATGGGGAAAAGTGCTTTATTACAAACGCTTCCTATGCTAAGCAAATTATCGTAACGGCCGTTACCGGGAAAGATTCTCTCGGAAAGAATATTATTTCGGCATTAATTGTGCCGACTGATACTCCAGGCTTAAAAATTTCTGATAATTACGATAAGATGGGTGTCAGAGGTTCCAATACAGCTGAAATTGTATTAGAAGATGTAAGAGTTCCAAAAGAAAATCTATTAGGTGATCCTGAAGCAGGATTTAAGCAATTTTTACGCACGCTGGATGGTGGAAGAATTTCGATTGCTGCCTTAGGTGTCGGAATTGCGCAAGCTTCATTGGATCGCGCACTAGCTTATGCAAAAGAAAGAAAACAGTTTGGTAAACCGATTTCTTCATTCCAAGCGATTCAATTTAAATTGGCTGATATGGCGATGGAAGTTGAATTGGCTCGCAACATGGTTTTGAAAGCAGCATGGTTGAAAGATAATGGGAAACCATTTACAAAAGAGGCCGCTTACGCAAAGTTGTTTGCAACAGAGACAGCAACGCGTTCTGCCAACCAAGCGATTCAAATACTTGGCGGTTATGGTTACATGAGAGAATACGAAGTTGAAAGATTTTTACGTGATGCTAAACTGCTAGAAATCGGTGAAGGCACCTCTGAAATTCAACGGTTGGTGATTGCTCGGCAATTAGGATGCTAGATTAAAAGGAGGAATCCATATGAGTCTACTAACGTCAACCATTGGCGAATTGCTGGAAGAGAAAGTGAATGAGAGACCGAACCATGAAGCTGTCGTTTATCCAGAAAGGAATATTCGTTGGACGTACAAAGAGTTTGACGACAAAGTAAATGAGACGGCAAAAGCACTCATGGCTCTTGGCATTGAAAAAGGTGAGCATATCGCAATTTGGGCTGACAATAAACCGGAATGGGTTTTGACTCAGTTTGCTACAGGAAAAATGGGCGCCGTATTAGTGACGGTGAACACAAGTTATCAAGCAGCTGAGTTGGAATATTTGTTGAATCAATCAGATGCAACAACATTAATTCTGGCAGAGAGTTTTAAAGGTACTTCCTATGTAGACATCATTAATGAAGTAGCTCCTGAACTGAAAAACAGTAATTCGGGACAATTGAGCAGCGATAAAGTCCCGAAATTAAAACGGGTCATTGTTTTAGGAGAAAGACAAATTGCAGGATGTTACACATGGGATCAGTTACTGCAAAAAGCAGCTGATGTTTCCGATGAAGATCTACAAAAAAGAAAAGAATCACTTCATCATGATGACATTATTAACATGCAATACACTTCAGGTACAACCGGATTTCCAAAAGGCGTTATGTTGACTCACTATAACATCGTCAATAACGGAAAGCAGGTAGCAGAAGGAATGAATTTCACAAGTGAAGATCGCTTATGTGTTCCAGTGCCACTCTTTCACTGCTTTGGTTGCGTGATGAGTACACTGGCAACAGTCTCCAAAGGCGGGACGATGGTGATGATCGAACAATACAACCCCGAAGTTGTTTTACAGGCTGTCCAAGATGAGAAATGTACAGCATTGCATGGTGTTCCGACAATGTTTATTGGTGAATTGAATCACCCTGATTTTGAAAAATTTGATCTTTCGTCACTTCGAACGGGAGTCATGGCTGGTTCCAATTGTCCGAAAGAAGTCATGAATGATGTGATTTATAAGATGGGTGCGCCTGAAGTAACAATCTGTTACGGACAAACGGAAACGTCGCCTGTCTTTACGCAGACTCGTCCGACCGATTCAATCGAAATTCGAACGACATCCGTTGGAAAAGTTCATCCGAACGTTGAAGCGAAAATCGTTGAACCAGGTACAAATCAAACGCTTCCTCCAAATGAACCTGGTGAAATTGTGACTCGCGGATATCATGTCATGGCGGGTTATTACAAAAATAAGGAAGAAACGAATGCAACGATTGATGAGGATGGCTGGTTACACACGGGTGATATCGGAATGATGGATGAGAATGGATATTTTCAAGTGACGGGAAGAATGAAAGATATGGTCATCCGTGGTGGAGAGAATATTTATCCACGTGAAATTGAAGAATTCATTATCACACATCCGGATGTGCTGGACGTTCAAGTCGTCGGTGTACCGGATCCCAAATACGGTGAAGAGTTGATGGCCTGGATTATTCCAAAAGAGGGTGCACGTTTAACAGAAGAAAACATCAAATCTTTCTGTAAAGGAAAAATCTCGCATCATAAAATTCCGAAGTACATGGAGTTGACGGAAGAATACCCAATGACAGCTAGTGGGAAAGTTCAAAAATACCGATTAAGAGAGCGAGCAAAAGATTTGATTCAAATTGACTAGGGCACAATTATAGGAGGGTTATCATGTTTCAATCCATTTTAATCGCAAACAGAGGAGAAATCGCTTCACGTATTATTCAAACGTGTAAGCTATTAAACATTAAATCCGTAGCGGTATATTCCGAACCTGATGAAGATTCACCATATGTCGAAGAGGCTGATGTTGCTTATCCGCTTGGAGGTTCACGTGTCAATGAAAGCTATCTAAATATGGATAAAATCTTTGAAATAGCTAAAGAAGCAGAAGTAGAAGCAATTCACCCGGGGTATGGATTATTAAGTGAAAATGCGTCATTTGCTAGACGTTGCGAAGAAGAAGGAATTACCTTTATTGGCCCGACGCCAGAAGTGATTGAAAAGATGGGTAGTAAATTATCTGCAAGAACTGCGATGGAAGAAGCAGGAGTACCTATTATTCCCGGTACAAACACCCCTGTGGAAACAGCAGCAGCGGCAAAAGAGATTGCGAATGAAATTGGCTACCCAGTCATGGTCAAAGCATCGTATGGCGGTGGCGGTATTGGAATGGAAATTGTACAAAGCGAATCAGACTTGGAGAAAGCAATTGAATCCAATGCACACCGTGCAGAACAATTTTTCGGCAACGGAACATTATTCATTGAAAAAGTCATTGAAGATGCGCACCATGTTGAAATTCAAGTACTAGGTGATCATCACGGTAACGCCGTTCATTTATTTGATCGTGAGTGCTCTATTCAACGTCGACATCAGAAGGTCATTGAAGAAGCACCGTCACCACTTTTAACCGAGGAAACAAGGAAAGAGATGGGTGAAAAAGCGGTTCAAGCTGTCAAATCTCTAGGCTATCGGAATGCTGGAACACTTGAGTTTCTAGTTGATGAAAACCAAAACTACTATTTCCTTGAAATGAATACAAGACTTCAAGTGGAACATCCAGTTACCGAAGAAATTACGGGTATTGATCTTGTAGAACAGCAAATCCGAATTGCGAGTGGTGAAGAACTCGCAATTAATCAAGAGCTCGTTCAGATTCAAGGTCATGCAATTGAAGTAAGGATTTACGCAGAAGATCCAAAAACATTTTTTCCGTCTCCGGGTACAATCGAAGACTTAATCATTCCAAAAGAGCAATTCATTCGGAATGACCAATCCATTAAGAAAGGGTTCAAAATCACTCCTTTTTACGACCCAATGGTTGCGAAATTGATCGTTAAAGGAAAAGATCGAGCTGAGGCTATTAGTCGATTAGAGACAGCCCTTTCGATGTACAAAATCGAAGGAATTAAGACGAATATTCCACTACTTTTAAAAATAGCAGCAAATGAAGCATTTCAAAATGGAAATACTCAAACATCGTTTATCCAAGAACATATTACAAACAAATAGGAGGAATTTATAATGGAATTAAAATCATCAATGGCAGGAAACGTTTGGAAAATTGTATTAAACGAAGGTGACCAAGTCGAAGAGGATCAAGACGTAGTCATTTTAGAATCTATGAAAATGGAAATTCCTATCCCGGCGGAATCAGCTGGGACAATTAAAGAATTGAAAGTGTCGGAAGGTGACTTTGTAAACGAAGGAGATGTTCTCGCTGTCATTGAATAAGCTAGGGAGGCACAGGACATTTATGGACTTACCAGATCAAATCACGATTAAAGAAGTCGGTCCGCGCGACGGCTTGCAAAATGAAAAGAAAGAAATATCTACCGAAGATAAAATTGAATGGATTAATCAACTCTCTGAATCAGGTTTGTCTTACATTGAGATCACTTCGTTCGTACATCCGAAGTGGATACCGCAATTAAAAGATGCCGTAGAGGTTGCCAAGTCCATCAATCGCAAAGAAGGCGTTACTTATGCAGCTCTAGTCCCAAATATGAAAGGGCTAGAGCGAGCATTAGAAGCTGATGTAGATGAAGTTTCAATTTTCATGTCAGCTAGTGAGACGCATAATAAGAAAAACATTAATAAATCAATTGAAGAAACATATCCGGTCTTAAAAGAAGTTGTCACTGGTGCTAAAGAAGCTAAAAAAACAGTCAGAGGATATGTATCAACGGTTTTTGGCTGTCCTTATGAAGGGCCTGTAGATGAAAATCAAGTTGTCGATGTTTGCGAGCGTCTTTTTGATATGGGAATTGATGAACTCTCACTTGGTGACACGATAGGCGTAGCTAATCCGCGTCAAGTGCATGAGTTCTTGTGCAAAATGGAACATGTTCTTTTAAAAGATCAAATTGCATTGCATTTTCATGACACGAGGGGTATGGCGTTAGCAAACACAGCAACTGCTTTGCAGTTAGGCTACCATACCTTTGACGGTTCTTTAGGCGGCCTAGGAGGGTGTCCATATGCTAAAGGAGCTACTGGGAATCTAGCAACGGATGATCTTGTCCATATGATTCATGAAATGGGTATTGATACAGGCATTGACCTAGATCGACTGACGGAAGCAGGCTTCTTTATTCAAGATAAAATCGGAAAACCTTTACCAAGTAAGCAAATGCAAGTAAGAGCAAAAGAATAAAGGTGTGAGAAACAATGGATACAATTGATTTCCAGGTTGTCGATGAAACAATTGGGATTTTAAAGCTCAATCGACCGAATGCCGCAAATGCTTTCTCATTGAAGCTCATGGATGATTTTAATGAACAATTAGATGAAATTGAACACAATGATCAGTTGCGTGTATTAATTATCACAGCTGCTGGTGAGAAGGTGTTTTGTGCTGGTGCAGATTTAAAAGAACGAGCATCAATGGATGAAAAAGAGGTTGTCAAAACAGTAGGTAAAATTGGCGATATCGTTTCACGGGTTGAACAGCTAGAAATACCAACGATTGCAGCCATTAATGGTGCTGCTTTCGGTGGTGGATTAGAATTAACGCTCGCTTGCGATATTCGTATTGCGAGCAGTTCAGCAAAAATGGGATTAACAGAGACATCGTTAGCTATTATCCCAGGAGCAGGTGGAACCCAACGTCTATCAAGACTCATAGGTATAGCGAATGCTAAATATTATATTTTAACGGCAAAGCGCTTTGAAAGTGGTGAAGCTAAACAAATTGGTTTGGTTCAAGAAGTTTTTGAGCCGACGGAATTGGAAGGCCAAGCATTATTGATGGCTAAACAGATTGCTGGCAATGGACCAATTGGTGTCAAAATGGCCAAAAAAGCAATCGATGAAGGCTATGAGTTACCTAAAAGCGATGGATTGCAAGTCGAGCGAGAATGTTATTTAGAAACAATTCCGACGGAAGATCGATTAGAAGGCTTACAAGCATTCAAAGAAAAGCGTAAGCCACAGTACAAAGGAAAATAGATT
Organism: Allobacillus salarius; assembly: GCF_007559425.1. Taxonomy (GTDB): domain Bacteria; phylum Bacillota; class Bacilli; order Bacillales; family Alkalibacillaceae; genus Allobacillus; species Allobacillus salarius. The sequence goes on from NZ_VMHE01000002.1 coordinate 237,965, forward strand.
GTAAAGAGACAGAAAGGGTGTAATGGCATGACGATACAAAATCATGAAGAATTACGTCAAAAAATTGAGTCCGGTGGTGCGGAAAAATATCATGAGAAAAATAAAGAAAAAGGAAAAATGTTTGTCCGTGACCGATTGAAAGAATTGCTCGATGACGATCTCGATGTCGAAGATGCCTTCTTTGCCAATTGCATGGACGGTTCACTTCCGGCAGATGGCGTTGTCACTGGCATTGGAAAAGTTAATGGCCAACGTGTTTGTATTATGGCGAATGATTCGACAGTAAAAGCAGGTTCTTGGGGAAAACGTACAGTCGAAAAGATTCTTAGAATCCAAGAAACCGCGATGAAATTAGAGCTCCCAATGCTTTACTTAGTCGATTCTGCAGGTGCACGAATTACGGATCAAATTGATATGTTTCCAAATAGAAGAGGAGCAGGACGTATCTTTTACAATCAAGTGAAGCTCTCTGGAAGAGTGCCTCAAGTGTGTTTGTTATTCGGTCCATCTGCTGCAGGCGGTGCCTACATACCAGCATTCTGTGATGTTGTTATTATGGTTGATGGCAATGCTTCCATGTATCTCGGCTCACCAAGAATGGCAGAAAAGGTCATCGGTGAAAAGGTCAGCCTTGAAGAAATGGGCGGAGCAAAGATGCACACTTCAGTCTCTGGTGTAGGTGATGTGTTAGCGAAAGATGAATCTGAAGCGATCGCATATACGCAAAAGTATTTAACGTATTTTCCAGAAAACTTTAGAAGCAAACCTCCTGTTGCAGAGACGAAGTCACCAGCTTCATTTGAGAAAACGATTAGTGAGCTAATACCGGAAAATCAAAACGCTCCGTTCGATATGTATCAATTAATCAATCGTTTGATTGATGCAGATAGCTTCTGTGAAATTAAGAAAAACTTTGCGAAGGAGTTAATTACCGGACTTGCAAGAATTGATGGTAAAGCAGTAGGAATCCTCGCCAACCAACCACGGATGAAAGGTGGCGTGTTATTCCATGATTCTGCCGACAAGGCAGCGAAGTTCATTCAATTATGTGATGCATTTAATATACCGTTAGTGTTCTTAGCTGACATTCCAGGCTTCATGATTGGAACACGTGTTGAACAAGCAGGGATCATCCGCCATGGTGCGAAAATGATTTCTGCAATGAGTGAAGCAACCGTGCCAAAAATTTCTGTAATTGTTCGTAAAGCTTACGGTGCAGGACTATACGCTATGGCAGGACCGGCGTTTGAACCGGATGTAACGATTGCTTTGCCAACAGCTCAAATTGCTGTCATGGGGCCAGAAGCTGCAGTGAATGCTGTATATGCCAACAAGATTGCCGAACTTCCAGAAGAAGAGCGCCCAGCATTCATTCAAGAAAAGCATAAAGAATATCAAGAAAATATTGATATTTATCGATTGGCTTCAGAGATGGTCATCGATGATATTGTTGAACCGGACAATCTAAGAAAAGCGTTAGAACTTCGGTTAGATGCTTATCAATCAAAAAACCTTCATTTCACCGAAAGAAAACACGGTGTTTACCCAGTTTAATATTTCATACCGATCGAACCAGCAGCTAATGAAACAGAGCTGCTGGTTTTACATTTTAGGAGGAGAATTATATGAAGTTTGATGCAATTGTTATAGGTGCTGGACTATCTGGATTAGTAACGACGACAGAAATTGCTGATCGTGGAAAGAAAGTATTGTTATTGGACCAAGAACCAGAAAGCTCATTCGGTGGTCAGGTTTGGTGGTCTTTTGGCGGTTTGTTTTTAATTGATTCGCCTGAACAGAGAAGAATGGGAATTCATGATTCATATGAATTGGCTAGGCAGGATTGGTTCGGTTCAGCAAATTTTGACCGGGAAGATGAAGATTATTGGGGGAAGAAGTGGGCGGAAGCTTATTTGAAGTTTGCTGCAGAAGAAAAACGTACTTGGTTACGAAAAATGGGTATTAATTTTTTTCCAGTTATCGGATGGGCTGAGCGAGGTGGTGGCTTAGCGGATGGACACGGAAATTCAGTTCCTCGCTTTCATATTACATGGGGAACAGGACCTGGAATCGTTGCACCATTTGAGAAACGTATCCGAGAACATATTCAAAAAGGAAATGTTACATACAAGCCACGCCACCAAGTTGATAATTTAATTGTTCAGAACGACGAAGTTACTGGTGTAGCTGGTACCATTTTAATAGATGATCCAGTCGAAAGAGGCGAAAAAAGTTCGAGAGAGAAGGTAGGCGAGTTTGAATATCAAGGCGATTCAGTGGTCGTTGCTAGTGGTGGAGTGGGAGCGAACTTTGATTTGATTCGTCGGAATTGGCCTAAACGATTGGGTAACCCCCCGAAAAAAATGCTTTCAGGTGTTCCTGATTATGTAGACGGCCGGATGTTAGAGATTGCAGAAAAAATAGGAGCGCGAATCGTTAACCGTGACCGTATGTGGCATTATACGGAAGGGATTCAAAACTGGAACCCTGTTTGGTCAGCTCATGGGATAAGAATATTACCCGGGCCCTCATCAATTTGGTTAGATGCGGAAGGGAATCGATTCGATGCTCCGAATTATCCTGGATTTGATACGTTAAGTACACTTGAAGCCATTATGAAAACAGGCTATGATTATTCTTGGTTTATTTTAACGCAAAAAATTATCGAAAAAGAATTCGCCTTATCCGGTTCCGAACAAAATCCGGATTTAACCGGTAAAAGTATTAAGCAATTGTTAAAGCGTTTGAGTTCTGGTGCTCCAGAACCCGTAGAAGCGTTCAAAAAACACGGAGAGGACTTTATTGTCGACGATGACTTAGAAACCTTAGTAGATCAAATGAACGCTTTGAGTGGAGACAATTTGCTTGATTACGATAAAGTAAAGAGTCAATTGGAAGCAAGAGACCGACAAATTGATCATAAATTTACGAAGGATCTTCAAGTGGCTGCTCTAAGAGGTTCTCGTTTTTTTCGTGGAGACCGGATCATTCGCACAGCGAAACCACATAAAATATTAGATTCTAAAAACGGACCTTTGATTGCTGTCCGGTTAAATATTTTAAGCCGGAAAACATTAGGTGGACTGCAAACCGATCTGTCAGGATGCGTTTTGGATGCTGCTGGAAATCCACTGAAAGGTTTGTTCGCTGCTGGAGAAGCAAGCGGGTTTGGTGGAGGTGGAATCCACGGTTACCGAGCACTCGAAGGAACCTTTCTAGGTGGTTGTTTATTCACCGGAAAAGTTGTAGGAAGTACAATAGGGGATGCGTAACAATAGGTGACTATAAACTTATTATGTAAATTATTTAGTTGATTATATTAAAGTTATGTTAACTAAAATGAATACTGTAATGTTGTTATGTAAACTAAAACTGCATGAATTTGCGTTTTTAGTATTCCTCGATATAATGGAGCTAGCATTTTGATAAATAGAAAAGAGTGACTGACATGAACAATCAAAAGGTTATTTTTGTTGATATCGACGGAACGATCTTGAATTCAGATAAAGAAATACCTAAATCTACGATAGAAGCGATTCAAGAGGCTAAACATAAAGGTCATCATGTTATTATAGCGACAGGCCGTGCGCCTTTTATGTTTGCAGATTTGCGAGAAGAGCTTGAACTAGATTCGTACGTTAGCTATAACGGTCAATATGTAGTTTTGAACGGGGAAGTTATTTTCACGAATCCTTTAAAGATAGACTCATTAATTGAGTTAACAGATGATGCACTTCACCATAATCATCCAGTTGTATTCATGGACCATGAAGATATGAAAGCAAATATTCCTGAGCATCCTTTCATTGAGGAAAGTATACGTACATTAAAAATTGATTATTTTCCGTCTCATGATCCGTACTATTATAAAGATCGGGATTTATACCAAACCTTATTATTTTGCGAAGAAGGGGAAGAAGCAAGATACGAAGAAAAGTATACTGATTTTGATTTTATCCGTTGGCACCCGCTGTCTGTCGATGTCTTGCCAAAAGGCGGTTCGAAATCGGTTGGTATACAAAAAATGTTAACCCATCTAGACGTATCGAGTGAAAACATTTATGCGTTCGGTGATGGGCTGAATGATATTGAAATGTTAACTGACGTGGAGCATGGTGTAGCTATGGGAAATGCATTAACGGAGGTTAAAGCTGCTGCGAGACATGTGACACGCTCTGTCGATGATGATGGAATTTATCATGGTATGAAAAAATTAGGTATTATTTGATTGAAAGCTTGGTGGGATTCCATCAAGCTTTTTAGTTTGCCCGGCATGGGTGAATTCTAACGGGTGAAAGTCCCGAGTGTGACCTGGTAGCGGTAAGCACATAGT
>NZ_VMHE01000020.1 GCF_007559425.1 Allobacillus salarius
GCTTCTCGACGACATTTCCTATGCAACCACTACACTTTTGTGTAACGAGAGTGCTTCTCGATGACATTTCCTATGCAGTTACAACACTTTTGCGTAACGAGAGCGCTTCTCGATGACATTTCCTATGCATCCACTACACTTTTGCGTTACGAGAGCGCTTCTCGATGACATTTATTCTAACCAAAGATGTACTTTATCTATTTCAATCCTATTCTCACGAATTGAACTATAATCGCTTCCCAAATAACAAAATACTATTTCTATTCCCGAAATATTATTTATTCGGAATACTTTTTTTGCTACAATAGAAATGTGTTTAGAAAATTTAGAAGTTTCGGAGGGAAGTTTATGTCCTATTCACAGGTTTGGGATTTGGATGTCTTTTTTGAAGGGGGAAGTGATTCGCCTCAATTAAGAACTCATTTGGATGAAACGAAAATAAAGGTCGATCAATTCGCCGGTAAGTTACGAACGTTTGAAACACCTGCAACTCAGAGTGCTGCTGGCTCAGTCGCTCAATTGCTTGAGGAAGGTTCATCGATTCAATTGCAAATTGGCCAGGCGAGTGGATTTATCAGTTGTTTGGAAGCACAAGATATGAATGATACGAAAGCGAACACGCTTCGTAGTGAAGTCACTCAAATTGTCGCTACCTTCCGTTCAGCTTTTAATTCGTTGGAACAAAAACTAGCGAACACTGAGCAAACCGTTTGGGATCAACTCATTCAGGACGAGCAGTTGTCTGATTTTCGGTTTGTTTTGGAAGAGTGGCGAGCAAAAGCGAAGGACCAACTTTCCGAAGAGGAAGAGTCGCTCATCTCTGCTCTATCTGTTGACGGGTACCACGCTTGGGGCCAGATGTACAATACAATTGTTGGACAAATGACTATTCGCGTGACGGTTGACGGGGAAGAAAAAGAGCTTTCTGTCGGACAGGCAAACAACCTGTTATCTCATGAGGATTCGTCTGTGCGAAAAGAGGTCTATGAAAAATTAGAAGAAGCATGGAAAAGTAAAGAAGCACTATTCGCACGTACGCTCAACCATTTAGCTGGTTTCCGGTTGAATGTCTATCAAAAACGTGGTTGGGAAAACGTATTGAAAGAGCCACTTGATTATAACCGGATGCAGCAGGAAACACTCGACGCGATGTGGGGTGCCATTACGAAACATAAAGCTACGTTCGTTAAATTTCTTGAACGTAAAGCTCAATTAATGGGCAAAGAGCAGCTCGATTGGTATGATTTGAATGCTTCAACACAAGACAATAACCAAAAGCTTTCTTATGATGAAGGTGCTGACTTTATTTTAAAGCATTTTCAAACCTTCAGCCCGAAAATGGCCGACTTTGCGAAGATGGCTTTTGAAGACCGGTGGATCGAAGCTGAGGACCGTTCAGGTAAACGACCAGGTGGATTTTGTACAGGTCTGCCACTTAGTAACCAATCGCGTATCTTTATGACTTATAGTGGTTCGATGTCGAATGTGGCGACACTCGCACACGAACTTGGACACGCTTATCATAGTTACGTCCTCCGTGATGTCCATCCGTTAAATCGTCGTTACGCCATGAACGTCGCGGAAACTGCATCAACGTTTGCGGAAATGATTGTCGCGGATGCTTCTGTGAAAGAAGCTCAATCAGAAGAGAATAAAATTGCTTTATTGGAAGATAAAATTCAACGGAGTGTCGCTTTCTTCATGAATATCCATTCCCGCTTTCTATTTGAAACTCGTTTTTATGAAGAGCGAAAAAATGGCTTCGTTACGGCCGATCGTCTGAACGCTTTAACAGATGAAGCTCAACGTGAAGCTTATGTCGATACGATTGCAACGACGAGTCCAAGTTATTGGTCCAATAAGCTTCATTTCCATATTACCGGCGTGCCGTTTTATAACTTCCCTTACACGTTCGGTTATCTCTTCTCGCTTGCGATTTATGCGAAAGCATTGGAAGAAGGAACGGATTACGAAGACCAGTACATTGCATTGCTTCAAGATACAGCACGGATGACGACAGAAGATTTGGCTAAAAAACATTTAGACGCAGACATTACGAAAGAATCTTTCTGGGAAAAAGGCATTGAATTATGTGAAAGAGATGTAGAAGAATATTTGCGAATGACTGAATAAAAAATAATCCTAGTTGGACCTATGATCCGACTAGGATTATTTATAAATTGATTTTCTTTTCATAATATCTAAAAGGATATGGCTCTCCTTCTTGGTATTTTTCGATGACAAATTGATAGTTTGCTCGGTTAAATAACCTTAAAGCCGCTTCATTGATTGCATTTGTATCGGCGCATATATAATGGATGCCCTTCTCTTTACCCAATTCCTCTGTAAAATGAAAAAAGGACTGAGCGATGCTTTTCCCTTGATAGTCCGGATCAACCGCCAGCCGCTTCATGCATAAATATGGTTCCTTATATGTCCAAGGAATCTCAGCATATTCTTCATGTCCTTCTGTACTGATGCAGACGGCACCTGCAATCGTTCCATCTATTTCATATACGTATAACTGCCTGTTATGTATGTCATCTTCATAAAATGACTCGGGATATGTGCCATTCCATTGTGGGTTTCCCTCATCATTCATTTTTCTCTTTGAACGCTCAGCTACAGCTTTAATCCGTTCTAAATCTTCTGCCTTCGCTTGTCGAATCATATCTACCTCACCCCTCATTTCTTTATCCATTTAAAGGGTTAACTGTCCATACGTCAAGAGTTTTATTAAAAAAATCCTTAAGAAAAACAGTCCACGCTAACTTGGGATGAACTGTTTTAAATTTAAATGTAGGATTATTTTTTACTCCTCTGTCAATTCCAATTTCCCTAAACCATAGGCTGCAATCAACCCACCAATTAAGCAAATCACACTGACGATGTTTCGCATCGTATCCGATTCAAATCCGGGGTAAATCACGACCAATGCACCAATGACCAAGCCTATGATCAACGCATACATATGGAAATAGAATCGATTAAACAACGCACGAATGATTCTACTCATGATCAATAAGCCAAGCACAATCCCTAAACCTAATGGGATTAACGCTTCAATCACGAGATTTTCGATCGAATGAGTAAAGGTGGTGTACATACCAATGAGCAACAATAAGAACGAGCCACTAATTCCAGGGAGAATCATTGCTGAACTCGCTAACCATCCGGATAGAAATAACATGAGATAATCCATGCCTTCAAACTCTGTCATCGGGGTAATTGAGTCATCGCCACGGAAAACGGCCATCGAACCTACAAAAATCGCTGCTAGTAATAGGGTCAAATAATGTGAGCCTTGAAACTGACGATTCCCATCTGCCTGACGCCATAAAAATGGAATTACACCCGCAATCAATCCTAGAAAAGCAAATTGCAACTGATGCGGATAGTTATTAAATAACCAGTTAATAATTCCACTGAAAAAATAGACAGCAACTAACACACCAACGCCTAAAGGTGCTAAGAATGCCAAATGTTTTTTCCATTCACGCGTGAATATGCCATTAATGCCTTCAATCAGGCGTTGATAAATCCCTAAAACAACAGCAATCGTGCCTCCGCTCACACCTGGAACGATATCACTCGCTCCCATAAGCGCACCACGATATAGATTTTTCCATTCAATCATATGTAAATCCCCATTTCTCTTCTTCATACACTTTCAATATTATACTAGATAAGACTAGCATATGCCCATGTTTTTTAAAAATGTCCTAAGAGAATTTGGGGTACATTTGATTTTGGATGACGAATAATTTCAGGGGTTGTATGATAAACATTTTCCAATAAATCGGAGTCAATGATTTCTTCATTACTCCCTGAGCGAACGACTTTACCTTCACTCATTAAAATCAGCTCTTCACAAAATTGAGAAGCTAAGTTTAAGTCATGCATGACCATGATTACCGTTAAATTATCTTTTTGCTGCCATTCTTTAACTAACTTTAGTATGTTCAATTGATGACCAATATCCAAGAATGTCGTTGGTTCATCCAATAACAGTAATTCCGGTTGCTGCACCATCGCCTTGGCAATTGCAACGCGCTGTCTTTCTCCTCCACTCAGCGTATCGAGAAATTGATCTTTTAAATCGGTCAGTGAAGTGAACGCCAATACATCCTCGACTAATTGATAATCTTTTTTGCTCTCTCTTTGGAAAAAACCCAAATGCGGATATCTTCCGAGCAAGACAGCATCAAACACTTTAATAGGGTAGGCTGCTAACCCTTCTTGTGTCAAAACAGCAATTCGTTGCGCTAATTTTTTCACATTCCATTGTTGAACATCTTTATTATGAAAAGTAATGCTCCCACTCGTTGGCTTTTCATAAGCAGAAATCAGTTTCATCAAGGTCGACTTGCCTGCACCATTTGGACCGATTAGTCCAATCGAACTGCCTTTTGGCACATTAAAAGACACGTTATCCAGCAAACTTTTTCCTTCTATTTTCTTAGTCACTTGATGGATGGATAACATGATGTTCATCATCCTTTTTTGTTAAGTTAAGATCCGTTAAAGACTGTTGCTTAATTTAAAAATCAGCCGTCAGGTGCTAAATGTTCAAAGGAAGCGTCTGAACGTTCAAATGATGATGCTAACCGTTCAAAAAGGCGTTCTAATCGTTCAATCGAGGCCTCTGAACGTGCAAAGCACAACGCTGAACGTCCAAAGAAGCATTCTAACCGTTCATAGATTCACGCTAACCGCTCAAACAGACATTTTTCCAGCTAGATCTCTAGAAAAAACCACGACGCGCTCTTCGCAATAAGTAAGCGAAAAATGGTGCACCTAAGAACGCTGTAATGATGCCCAATGGTAGCTCTCTCGGTGCCATGATCGTCCGAGCAAAGGCGTCAGCTCCGACGAGAAAAATGGCTCCACCAATCACACTCAATGGAATGATCATGCGGTAGTCTGCCCCGAAAATCAAACGGATAATATGCGGAATGACTAAACCGACAAACCCAATCGCTCCTGATACAGATACGGCAGCCCCAGTAATTAATGAAGCTAAAACTAACATAATAATTCGTGACCGCTGTACAGAAACACCGCTATGATGCGCCACTTCTTCTCCCAAGCCAAACATATTTAAATCTCTCGAGAAAAAATAAGCAATGATGACAGCAATTGAAATGACTGGGAAGACGATTTGATTATAGCTCCAGTCCGTTAACGATAAACTTCCCATCATCCAAAAAACAATTGTCTGCAACTGCTCATTCGATAACGCCATGATTAAAGATAAACAAGCGCCTAAAAAAGCTTGAATAACAACACCAGATAAAATCAACGTCTCTACCCGCATTTTCCGTTCCACAGTTGCTAAGTAATAGACAATCATTAGAGATGCAAGTCCGGCTAAAAATGCAACGAATGGTAAGGTGAACTTCCCTAACCAAGCGATTTGCCAACCGAAAACCATCACCAATGCAGCTCCAAATGAAGCACCGGACGAGACACCTAAAATAAACGGGTCGGCAAGGGGATTGCGCAATACACCTTGATAGATTGCTCCAGCCAGTGATAATGCCGCTCCCACCAGCGCCCCTAAAATGACTCTTGGAAGCCGGATATCCCAAATAATTGTTTCTGTCGATTCCTTCCAATCAACTGTTATCCAGTTTTGAAGGAATGGTATTTTCGATAGAACGACTTTCCAAACAACGATAAAATCAATACTTGCTGCGCCCAACGTAATGGATAGGCTCATTACGATCAGTAAAAGGATCGATAATAGAATTGACCAAAAAGCAACCTTCCCAAACGAATGGGTCAATGTTGGACGTTTCATTGGTTACTCCATTAAATCGGGATAAAGAATGTTTACTAATTGTTCAAGCCCTTCGACCAATCGTGGACCAGGACGTGATAGAAGATCATTATCGATATTATGAACTGCTTCATTTTGAATCGCTGTTACGTCTTTCCAGCTATCACGCGCCAATACTTGCTCTTCGACATCTTCCATATAGTAGCCGTACGTCGTGATAATGACATCCGGATTCGATTCAATAACCACTTCTTCACTTACTTGTGGCCAGCCTTCTTCCCCAGCCATAATATTTTTACCACCTGCAATTTGTAGCAGCTCATTCATGAATGTACCTTCTGCAGCTGTGAATAATTCTTGATCAATTTCAAACCAGACGGATTTCTTTTCATCTTCAGATAGCTCCGCCGTCTTCTCTTCAATTTCTTCTATTTTATTTTGCATATTTTCAACAATCTCAGTTGCTTTCTCTTCTGTTCCAACAGCTTGACCAGCTAAACGTAAGTCTTCATAAGTTTCTTCTAACGTCTGTGCACCAAGCACGACAACTTTCAAACCTTTATCCCGTAATGCTTGAATGTCCTCTCCGTTATTTAAGTCTGCCACAACTAAATCTGGTTCTAGTTCGACAATTTTCTCAATATTTAAGTTCATATCACCGACTTTTTCAATATCGGTTACCTCTTCTGGGTAGTTGGACCATTCATCGACTCCAACGACTTTATCGCCACCACCAACTGCGTAAACAATTTCCGTTGCACTTGGAATGACTGTTACTACTCGCTCTGGCTCTTCTTCAATGGTCACTTCTTCGCCTGATTTATCGGTTAAAGTTACAGATTCGGAATCTCCATCTTCTTCCGCTGTTTCCTCACTTGTTTCATTTTCTTCTACTCCTGAATCTTCTTCACTTGACGTGTCGTCTCCACCTTGGCATGCCGCTAATGCAATCACAAATGCCATGACTAGCAAGATTAAAAGCTTTTTCCAACTTCCCATCTTCATGTTATACTTCCTTTCTCATATGTAATGGTATACTTTCGCACAAAAAAGCTCTGAATCCTTTGTCATTAGGAGCCAGAGCATACATAACAGTAACGATGCGCAGGCTATCCTTTGACCCGAAGGATTGAAGCCAAACAAATAGGCAGGTCTCCTGGCTTAGAGTCATTGCATTCCATCCCTTCCCATTTTTGAAAACAGTGGCTCGATGGTTTGCTTCTCATTACAGTGGCGGGACCGCGTCGGATTTACACCGATCTTCCCTATTATGTGAGCTGTAATACTCACACCTACTCGTTTCGATTATACGATTGTATAATCATCATAAGTCGAGCGATTATTTTCGTCAAGATATTCTCTAACCTTTTATCAATATTCAAAAAAGTATGGTAATATATAGTTAATTGGGAAAAAGCAAGGTGAAGAAATATGGATATTGGTGCCATCATACAATACTATCGTACAAAAAAAGGTTACACCCAAAAGCAGATGGCGGATGGAATTTGTTCAGTTTCTTATCTTAGCAAGATTGAAAATGAAATGATTAAACCAAAAGAAGATGTCGCTAGATTGTTATTTGACCGATTGGATATCAGCTACGATGACATCACTCATAGTAATAACAAACAAATTGTCCGAAAAGTTTTCAAACTCTATAAACGGATAAAAGAAAAAGATTACGAGGCTGCGAGAGAATCGATTGAAGAATTAAACCGCATTCTCACACCATTTCATGCACCGAAAGCATTGAGCATCTTTCAATTGGTCCATTTTTATTTCATCATTCAAACAAGGGAAAATGACAAAGTTGAACAAATGTACCGAGAAGTCATTCGTTTAGAGGATCGGTTTAAAGACGAAAATTTATATCTTTTCCACAAAGTTATTGGACTTTATTTCAATTACAAAGCACAACCAAACAAAGCACTCAGTCACTTTGAAACAGCTAAAACCATGTCAGTACAGTTATCGATCAACGATACAGAAATCTATTATTTATTAGCTCTATCCCTAACTAGAATCCGTAAACCTGCCCAATCAAATTATTATTGCCAGATTGCTAAGGATCAATTTGAGGCGGACTTCTTATATACCAATGTAACGGATTGTTATATTTTATTTGGTGTTAATTATATGTTATTAGAGGCTTATGAGGTTTCTGAAAAATACTTTTTACAAGTTTTGAATTCGAAGCCTATGGGAGATTCACCCGACATCCAGCGACGTGTGAAACATAACTTAGCAATCCTTTATTTTTATATGGAAGAATATGACCGCTCCATTTCTTATATGGAAGAGTTAAATGAATATGATTATAACTTGTATGACAAGATTCAATCGTATTATATGCAAGCGAAAATCCATTATTTAAACAACAAAAACGAACAAGCGATTGAGTTTCTTGAAATTGGCGAGAAAGCTCTTAGAGAAGTGAAATACTTAAAATATCAGTACCAATTTTATGTTTTAAGACACCAAATCTACGAAAAAACAACAGACCCTGATTTTTTGAAAAAAGCTAAAAATGTGTTATTGCCTTATTTTAAAAACTCAGGCGAGAAAAAGACAGTGAAAGAACTCTCTTTAATGCTAGGAAATCAATCCTATGATACTGGCGATTATAAGCAAGCAGCTAATTTTTATAAATTTTTGATTGATCAATTTAACCAAGTAAAGGATGAGGTGTAATGAGTAACAGGGTAACTGTACAGTATGAAGGAAAAGTAGCAAAAATCACGTTGAATCGACCTGACAAGATGAACTCGATGAACCAAGAAATGCTTGAAGAGATGGCTGAAAAGATGGAAGAAGTCAGTCAGAGCGAAGCACAAATCGTTGTCTTATCTGGAGAAGGTCGTGCTTTTTCAGCGGGCGGCGACATTAATATGATGCTTGAGAATGATGATCCGAATGAATTCAAAAAGATTATGGACACAATTGAAAAGGCAGTCAAATCCTTTTATAGCATGCCGAAAATCACTATTTCCAAGCTGAATGGTGCAACAGCAGGCCTTGGGTTAAGCTTGGCATTGGCCGCTGACTATGTTATTGCTCAAAAAGAAGCCAAAATTGCTATGAATTTTATTGGCATAGGATTAATTCCTGATGGCGGCGGTCACTTTTTCATGGAACAGCGACTTGGCACGCATTTAGCTAAACAGATGATTTGGGAAGGTAAAATGATGCAAGCTGAAGAAGCAGCAAAATTAGGCCTTGTCGACTTTGCAACGGAAAACGTAGAAGAAGCAACACAGAAATATGTAGGAAAACTTCAACATGCACCATTACGTGCCATGATTCAAACAAAAACGATTTATCATAAAGAAAATCTTAAAAAACTTGAGTCTTATTTTGCAGGTGAAGCTGAAGGTCAAGTTGCCATGCGGCAAACAAAAGATCACCAAGAAGGGATTAAAGCATTTATGGAGAAACGAAAGCCAGAATTTCGCGGTGAGTAGTTCATTGATGTTATCTGAGGTAAAGCGTCACGATTAAGAACTCTAATTCTTAATGTGACGCTTTTTTGATTGGGCAAAAACATTTATCTGGTGCCATGATTGGCTATTGTTAAAGATGTTCGGCTCTTAAACGCTCCATGTTTGTATCCAAGTATGATTCTCAAATACGGAAAGATACTTGGATTCTTTTGTTCCGTCGTTGAAAACGCCTGTCGAGGACGGAAGAAAGCATTTTCCTTCTCCTTCCGTTGTTGAGAGCACTTATCGAACACGAAAGAAAGCATTTTCGTTTACCCTTCACGGCTTAAAAGTGATTTTCGAACAATGATTGTTACATTTGTTCCATACATGCATAATCCTCGCGTTCCCCTCTCATAATAATGAGCGAGATTAATGGAGGTGATGAAAATGGCGAGAGTTGCTGTAGAAGATACATTGACTAACGTAAAGCAAGCATTACAGAAGGACGGACACGAAGTTGTGAGTCTCGAATCCGATCAGTCACAGAATTGTGATTGCTACTGCATTTCTGGACAAGATCAAAATGTCATGGGAATGAGTGATACAACTACACAGGCAACTGTTATTAACTGTGACGGTAAAAATGCCAATGAAGTTGTCCAAGAAGTGAATGAATTATTTCGTACTTAACAAAAAATCAGTTCCTTAAACATAAAAAAGCCAGTCCAGCCGACTGGCTTTTTTATTGATTAAATTGACGATTGTTTGATCAAAATTTAATAAAATTCATTTCCAAAGTTATTGCCTTCTCTAGCTTCCACACTCATTTTCATATAAAGATTAAAAATACGAAGCATTTCTTTGAGACGACTGATTACATCTTCATTGATTAATTCATTTGTTGAAGAAAAGTGCTCGCTATGTGCATAAACGTAATTCGGCGTTATCAATGAACGAAAATAACTTAAAATGGGCTTCAATTGATTTTCAATTACCAAGTGATGCTGAAAAGTTCCTCCATTTGCTATAACTGAAACAGGCTTGTATCGCATCGTCTTCGGTGAAATTAAATCCAACAAATTTTTAAAAGATCCAGGGATTGACCCTTGGAAAATAGACGTCGCAATAATATAGCCATCTGCAGCTTCCATTTTAGCGATGGCTTCTTGTGTATCTTCATTATAACTTTCCTTTGAGCGCCCATCTGCAAGCTCAAGAGTTAATTGGTCCAATGATAGTTGATTTACTTCATACGAATAACTTCCTTCGTTTAAGTATTGTTCAATCTCTCTTAATAGAACTTTTGGTTTCTCGCCAGTTACCGTTCCATTGATTAGCAATATATTCAAAGAACAAACTCCTCTCTATCCTAACTTCCGATTAATTCTAATTCGTTTTCTATCACACTATCTCTCATATGAAAACGATTTTTATTGAAATAGTTAACGCTTTGACTTATAAACATTGATTGAGTTGGAAATGATAGGATTACGCACATGCAATCCTATCTATCTACAAAATATTCATATCTATCTTATCAGATTTCAGACTATTATGTTTCATTACATGCTTTGTTAAGAGATTGTTTTCATTCTGTGGTTATTCTGAAACTAGGCTGTAGTCATTGTCTGATAGAATCCTACTTGTGATTAAAGAATCAGTGGATGGCATTTGCGTGCAAGGTAGAATCCTTGGCCTAAGAAGCCAACCATTAAAATATTCGGAGGGATTTTCATGCATCAATCTATTAAAAGAAACATCGGATTGATTGGTCTCATCTTAATCTGTTTGACGATGTTAACGGTTGCTGTTGTATCTGGTCAAAGCGATGTTGCAGATCAGAAATCTAGCGCACAAACTGAAACGACTGATAATCAACAAACGGTCGGCCAATTGACAACTGCGCAACTAAACTTGGGTGAAAAGGCAGATATTCGAATGAACCAAGCAGCAATGAAAGAAGCTGTAAAAAAACAACCGACCTCTATAAAGAAAGAGCCAGTACAAGAAACAACAAATAAACAGACGGCACAATCGAATCAGAAGAAATCAAAAGGTAAAATTGTCCAAGCAAGCCAACAACAATCAAGCAATCAAACACTCTATGTTACTGCAACTGCTTATACAGCCTATTGTGATGGATGTAGTGGTGTCACAAGAACTGGGATTGACTTACGCGCAAATCCGAATCAAAAAGTAATTGCCGTTGATCCAAACGTGATCCCTCTCGGATCAAAAGTATGGGTCGAAGGATACGGAACTGCTATTGCGGGTGATACGGGCTCAGCGATTAAAGGCAATCGGATTGACTTATTTATCCCTTCTCATGATGAAGCAGTGCGATATGGTGTCCGTGAAGTAAAAATAGAAATCATTAAATAACTTATTCTTGTTCCACGCCAATTGTTTATTACAATTGGTTTCTTTTTTTGTTTCGATCAACTTCCTCAAGGGAATGGAATAAAAATTGCCATACACAAAAAATTAAACGGCAATAAGGAGGCATCACACATGTTTTCTTTCTTAAAAAGTAGAGATGAACAGACAATCGCTTTAGGAATAGAAGGTAAAGTAAGCGAAGAAGACGCCGAAAGACTTAACAAGTACGTTGAAGAAAATTTCGGCGATGACGAGCCATTTAATATCGTCGCATATATGGATGAAGTGGAAAGTACATCTCTTAAAGGAGCTCTTGAAGGTTTGAAGTTTGACACAAAGCGTTGGGACCAACTGAAACGCTTTGCGATGATCAGTGATAAAAGCTGGGTAAAAGCTGTTTCAAATATCGGCACAATATTCCCTGGTGTCGCAACGAAACATTTTCAAAAAGATGAAGTCGATGCTGCTTGGGGTTGGATTATGGAAGACAAATAGTTCAAAAATAAGGAAGAGGTTGTTTGATAGAACCTCTTCCTTTTTTAATGGGAAAAACGAAGCGGCCATAATAATGCCCTTTTTTGATAAGTATAAAAACAATACGGTTCCTCGAGAATTGATCCACCAGGCAATTGGGGTAGCATGCCGTTTCGTTGAATTGTTACATTGGCATCAGCCACTTTCCAAGGTCGATGATGAATAGGTCCTTCTATAATCCGGTCTCCGAAAGTAGAATACAAATGGTATCGGTTCACTAGCCATTCCGTCAGGCCACCTTCTCGTACGGAATGAGTCTTTTTGGATGGGCTACATTGCGCAACAAATGAGCGTTGACGGTTCATGATTCTTTCACTTTGAAAATTATACATACGATCTTTCGGCCTTCTTTCTATAGACATTTTTGCCAAATAATAAGGTAGCGACAAAAAACGCGCACCTAATACTGTTATAGGATGGTCAGCTTCCAAGCTGAAGAAATAGACACCTGGTTTACCGTTACGGATGACATATGTCCGAACATTTAGTTCCAGGAAATTATTTAATCCTTTCAAAGAATGATCCCTCAATGTAAAATCAGTAATGCTAAATGGCAAAACGGTTATCCATGCTTGCCCATCATACGTATCCAACTGTAAGCCATTCGGAATGAGTGTCCGAATAGCTTCAAGATCCACAGGATAATTGATAAATAAAAGATCCTTCCATAATTGACTCGCTAGCCAAGGGCTGTCTGGCAAAGACGAATTGCGGTGAGCAGTCTGTTTTAACATTTCTTCATACATTGACGTCACCCTTTTGATTGTCAAAAATTATATACAAATAGACTGCCCACTTTAAGTAGCGGACAGTCTTATTTGAATTATTTTCTTAAGATTCATTTGATTTTGCTTCTAATTCAACGTCGACATTCCCTCTTGTCGCTTTGGAATATGGACATACTTGATGTGCTTCTTTCATTAACTCTTCTGCCTCGTCCTGAGCGACACCATTGAATTCAGAAACTAATTTAACAGCAATTTTAAAACCACCTTCTCCTTCTTGTAAGAAAGTTACTTCTGCTGTTGTGGTCGTATCGATTTTTTTATTCTTTTGCTTGGCGACTAAATTTAACGCACCATCATAGCAAGCCGAATAAGCTGCCGCAAAAAGTTGTTCAGGGTTTGTACCTGTTTCATTTGAATTTTCCGTCGGCATGACAATGTTTAAATCAATGACACCGTCTTCAGATTTTACGTGACCAGCTCTTCCACCTTTTGCGGTTGCTTTTGTTGTAAACAATTCGTTACTCATCATCAACACTCCTTTTAGGTTGGATTATTGGTTTCTCTGAACTGTTCCCTTTTGCTGTTTAATTCAACCATAAATGAACTTTCAATATACTTCAAATAAAATGTCAGAAATCTTACGTATGAACTCGGTTAAATTCTTGTAAGTTGGGAAAATATACATATAGCTCTTCTATATCAAGAATAGAGGAGAAATAATATTATAGGAGGATTTCATGTCAGACCAATCCAGCCGTAAGAAACATGAGATGAATAAAGAAAGGCTGACAAACCGACAAGGTCATCCAGTAACGCAAAACCAAAATATTCGAACTGTCGGTAATCGCGGCCCAGGAACATTGGAAAACTATGATTACATCGAGAAGATCAGTCATTTTGATCGTGAGCGAGTCCCTGAACGTGTCGTACATGGAAGAGGCGCCGGCGCACACGGTTATTTCGAGACGTATGGAAAAATCGGCGATGAACCTTCATCAAAGTATACGAGGGCAAAACTTTTCCAAGAGAAAGGCAAACGAACCCCTGTGTTTGTTCGTTTTTCAACTGTCATTCATGGTACACATTCACCAGAGACATTACGGGACCCACGTGGCTTTGCAGTGAAGTTTTATACAGAAGACGGAAATTGGGACTTAGTTGGCAATAACATAAAAATCTTTTTCATCCGCGATGCAATGAAGTTCCCAGATATGATTCATGCATTCAAACCAGATCCAGTGACAAATATTCAAGACCCTGAACGTTTTTTTGATTTCTGTGCAAGTTCTCCAGAATCTTTTCATATGGTTACATTCATTTATTCCCCGTGGGGAATCCCTGCAAATTATCGTCAAATGCAAGGTTCTGGCGTGAACACGTACAAAATGGTAAACGATGAAGGTGAAGCTGTATTGGTGAAATACCACTGGGAACCGAAACAAGGTATTAAAAACTTGACGCAAAAAGAAGCCGAAGGAATTCAAGGACAAAACTTTAATCATGCGACACAAGATTTATATGAAGCCATTGAAGAAGGAAATTATCCAGAATGGGAACTATATGTTCAGATCATGGCGGACGGAGAGCATCCGGAACTCGACTTTGATCCACTGGATGATACAAAACTGTGGCCAGAAGATCAATTTCCTTGGCTTCCGGTCGGGAAAATGGTGCTAGACAGAAATCCGGATGATTACTTTGCAGAGGTTGAACAATCTGCTTTCGGTACTGGTGTATTGGTTGATGGACTTGATTTTTCAGACGATAAAATGCTTCAAGGACGCACATTCTCCTATTCCGATACTCAACGTCATCGGATAGGGGCGAATTATTTACAGTTACCAATCAACCGGGCAAATAAAGAAGTGAATACGAACCAAGA
The DNA here is from genome assembly GCF_007559425.1 of Allobacillus salarius. Taxonomy (GTDB): domain Bacteria; phylum Bacillota; class Bacilli; order Bacillales; family Alkalibacillaceae; genus Allobacillus; species Allobacillus salarius. The sequence goes on from NZ_VMHE01000020.1 coordinate 14,728, forward strand.
AGGCGGTAATATGCGTTATGAAGTTGATCGTCATTCAAGTAAAAACCCGGCTATCAATTATGAGCCATCCATTTTAGGTGGCTATGAAGAAGCTGAACCGTATGGTAAAGATCACGAGCCATATGTTGAAGGTAATTTAACACGCGAATCCATTGAACGAACAAGTAATACTAAGCAAGCAGGAGAGACATTCAGACAGTTTGAGGAATGGGAAAAAGCAGAATTGATTTCCAATCTCGTCAATGACTTATCAGTATGCGATCAACGAATCCAAGATCGATGGATGGAACTCGCAGAAGAAGCTGATGATGAATATGGACGACGATTACGTGAAGGGCTTGAAAAAGCGAAAAATGGAATGGACGACTCAAGTAGAGGCCCTCTAGGAAATACATCATCATCAGAGGCAACCGAAAAAGCCGAACGTGAAGGACATGACGCAGACCCTTATTAAAAGAAAAGATCTCCAGCCTTTTAAAAGCTGGAGATCTTGTTTCGTTTATGCGTAAACACACAAAAAAGATGCACGCCCGTAAGCGTGCATCTTGTATAGTCATTATTGAGCAACAACGTTAGCTGCTTGTGGTCCGCGATCGCCTTCAACGATTTCGAACTCTACTGTTTGACCTTCTTCTAAAGTTTTGAAACCTTCAGCTTGGATTGCTGAGAAGTGTACGAATACATCGTCGCCATCTTCGCGCTCGATGAAGCCAAAACCTTTTTCTGAGTTAAACCATTTTACTGTACCTGTCATATGAATGACCTCCTTTAAAATACTACAAAACAATTGGATCTTGTTACTTTGACTTCCTAAAGAGAGGCCACCCAAGTAAACAATGAATCGAATCATTTCGTACAATTACTACTTTAACTCGATTCCAAAAAAAAAGCAAGTGAAAAGAAATATATTACAATTTAATTTCAATTACTGTTAAAGCTTGTATATTGTTTAAACCGTGTGCTAAAATTCAGGTCGTACCTAATTTAATTCACTCAAAAGGAAGGGTTATTCTATATGAAAAAATTATTTCTCATCAGCGTATTGTTACTTTTATCGATTGTAGCGGTTGCATGCGGTGGTGATGATGGGGATAGCGAGAATGGCGAAAAGGCCAATGAAAACGAGAATACGGAACAAAATGAAGGTGCTGAAGGCGAGAACGCTGAAGGCCAACAAGAAGTTGAAGAAGTGAAAGCAGAAGATTTCCCTGATGTCGTTGCAACAGTTAACGGAGAAGAAATCACGAATGAACAACTTGCACTAAACGTAAATGCAATTCAGCAACAATATCAAATGTACGGTATGAATGTCGAAGAAAATAAAGATGGCATTCAACAAACGGCGTTAGACCAGTTAATCAATACAGAAGTCATCGAGCAATCCGCAAAGGAAAACGGCATTGAAGCATCTGAAGAAGAGGTTAAAAGTAATTACGATGAACTCGTTTCCCAGTTGAAAGAACAGTATGAAACAGATGATGTCAAAGAAGTTTTTGAAGAAAATGACGTTACAGAAGAAGAAATCAAAAATGACATTAAAAGAAACATTGTGATCAATAAATTCATGGAAGAAAACATTGAAGATGCTGAAGTGACAGAGGAAGAGCTGCAAGAAGCTTATGATAATTACAAGAAACAAGCTAAAGAAATGGACCAAGAAGCAGAAGACTTTGAAGCTATGAAGCCTAAATTAGAACAACAGCTTCAGTCACAGAAAGCTCAAGAGCAGGAACAAAAGTACATTGACGAGCTACGTGAACAACAAGAGATTGAAATATTAATCTAATGTAATCAAAAGCATGGAGTGTCTTACACTTCATGCTTTTATCGTTTACATATTAAAAAATCTGCATGCTATTTTGATTAGCAGTGCAGATTTTTTATGGATTATAATTCATTTTCAGCCAACACAAGTTCCTTCGGTTCAACAAACCATTCATTCCTTTCCTGGATTATCGGGATATATAAACCTCCCTCGTTGACTAACCGGTCTATTCCTTCGTCGTAAATATATTTGTACTCCACTAAGTGGGCTTGAACATTAAGCTCATTCAACACATCCGGATGGAATACACCACCTTCATTCATCATCCGATCAATTCCTTCATCATACTGATATTGTCTATCCAAAAACATATGGACCCCTCCTATTTTTTGAAGAGTAAAATGTCGTTACAAAGCTTGTTGGATATAGAGCGGAATACCTTCCCTCTCTAGTTCTATTATATCATGGAACTCCTCCATATTTATCATTGTTTATCAATATTGTGTGAATATTTACACTTGGAAAACAGTTACAATTTGTGTTTCTTGATTTACATCAAGGAAATGAGCGCCAAACGTTGATACGATCATATTGAAGGTAGAAGTGAGGAGGGTATCCGATGATATGGACAATGTATCAAACAGTGCTTTGGTTGCATATTGTCATAGCAATCTTATGGGTCGGAGGGGTTATGTTTGTCGGGTGGGCAGTCTATCCCGCTTCCAACAAGTTAGATCGGGCCCAACAACGTACGTTTTTAACTGCTTTGATGAAACATACGCATTGGTTATTTATCATTGAAGGAATCGGTGTCATTTTCACAGGCATTCTACTCGGTACCGTCCTCGGCCCAATTGACCAATGGAGTGATTTATATACAACGATGTATGGGCGTAAATTCATTGCTGCCTTCTTCTTAGCGGTTTTTGTATTACTTTGGGGGTCTTTGATTGGGTTCCGAAAAACAATGAATGTTTTAGAAGATAATACGATATGGAACTTAGCCAAGAAAGATATGTGCACTCCATTGAACCGCGCTTTTCGATTCACTGCATTGGTCGCGGGTGTTGAAGTCATCGGTTTTCTAGGTATCATCGCGTTGATGCTTCAAATCTAGTAATGTGGGTTATATAAACGATAAGGCATGTTAGAGAGGATGATGCAGATGAGTGTAGCGATTAAACATCCGGCCGAGCTATATCATTACCGACATTCTTGGTTTCATCTTTTTCGGCCACTAACGTTTACCGGAACGATTGCTCCTGCCTCTGCAGGAGCTGTTTTGTCGATACAACATCATACTTTTCAGGTAGAAATTTTCATTTTGTTCCTATTTGCCATATTACTCGTTCAGGGTTCGATTAACATGCTGAACGACTATTATGATTTCAAGCGAGGTCAGGATCAGGAGAAATGGATTCAACCTATTGAAGACTCCGGGATCATTCACGGACCGAGCCACGCTTCTTTACCGAAAGTTGCAGCATTGATGCTGGCGATCGCCTCATTGATTGGACTTTGGCTTGCAATACTGACAACTTTTTGGATCATTTTGGTAGGAGTCGCAGGAATTATGGCAGGCTGGCTATATTCTGGTGGTCCCCGCCCATTATCTTCAATGGCACTTGGTGAAGTGACGGCATTTATTTTTATGGGCCCAGCCCCTCTGTTCGTCTCTTTATGGATTCAAGGCGAGCACCTTGGTTTTCACGCTTTTTTAATCGCTCTGCCTTTCGCCTGGATGATTTCCACGATGATTCTGACAAATAATATTCGTGATATTCAAAAAGACACCAATCACCGTATGACGATCCCCATTTTACTTGGAAAAAGAAATGCGGTTAAGTTACTTACGGTTATCCTCATGTTAGGCTATCTAACCATGTTTTTATTAGTCTTGGGGGATTACCTCCCATTGACGGTTGTTTTATCCATTTTAGCGATACCATTCGCAATCAGACTTGTGACATCTTACCGAAAGGATGCCACAAGAGCTGAAGAGTTAGCTGGTATGAAACATGCCGCCGTGCATCATTGGGCATTTAGCCTATTGTTTATCGCTGGATTCTTAATTGGAATTACGTTTCTATAACCATTCTTCCTTTTTGACTCATCGACATGACGTTGATGAGTTTTATTTTTGATAAATATTTAGATCAACAACAACCCATCCATATCGATAATTTCAATATTCGTTCTTGAAAGTTGCTTAACCAATCCACGGTCCTCTAAATCCGCCAGGCGTCGACTAATCGTTTCCGGTGAGGTTCCTAAGTAAGATGCTAGGTCATGACGGCTCATTGGCAGTTTGATGGTTTCACTTCCACTTTTATTCGCTAAATCGGCTAGGTATAATGCGATTCTGGTTTCCACTCTTTCAGTTGCGAAGTTTGTTGTTTGCGATTCTGATTCTTCCAGTCGTTTAGAGAACTCTGTCAACATTTTTAGCGATATGGTTGGATACTTCGTTAAGAAACTTTGCAGATCTTCCTTTTTGATCATACAGATATTCGTTTTTTCCATCGCCTCAGCGTAGTCATGGTGCGTCGATTCGTTGAATAATGCATATTCCCCTGTAAAGTCACCTGGGTATAGAACTGTTAAAATCTGTTCTTTCCCAGACTCAGCCAACCGATAGATCTTTACCTTACCTTGGTGAATGATATACAACGTATCCGACCAGTCCCCAGCTCCAAAGATTATCTCTCCTTTCTTGAATGAAACGTGTCGGACCACATTCATTATCTCATTCATCTGCTCATGTCCAAGATGGTTGAAGATCGGCACTTGAGAAACACAGGCTTTCCGTGACCCGCTTGGATGGCATGTATGTCCTGTGCCTTGTTCTTGTGTATGTTCCTCTGTCATTTTCATCCCCCATTCTTGAGTGGATCTGTTGATTCTATCATCGGTGAAAATCTCAATAGCGTCAATTCATTCACTCTGTTGTGACGGCTTACTGGATTCTGGCATGTCCCAGGAGAGATTCGAACGCCCGATCTACAGCTTAGAAGGCTGTTGGTCTATCCTACTGAACTGCTGGACGGAAACGATATGCGCCCAATTCGGTGAAATATGAAACCGATCTATGTCGATATAAATCCTAATTGAAAATATTTGATACCACTCACTGAATATATGCGGCCATGAATGATTTTTTTGAGCCAAACTTAGAAAAATATGTGCCAAAGAACTTACGATAAAGAAAAAACCAATGCGGAGGCATTGGTTTCCGAATAAAAGGGAGTGTTTAGATGATTAAGCGTGTGCAGGTACTGTTTTGATCTTTTTCTCTGATGGTTCACGGTTGAATCGAATCAACCGCATACCATTCAAGATGACGACCAGGATGCTTGCCTCGTGGATGAACATGCCTGATGCTAAGTGAATGCTTCCTGCTAGCACTCCGAGTAGTAATAAGAATACTGTTCCGACAGCAAAAGCCATGTTTTGTTTCATGTTCCGAACCGTCACTTTCGCTAATGCGTAAGCATGGGAGAATTGCTTTAATTTATCAGCCATCAAGACAACATCAGCTGTTTCCATGGAGACATCTGTTCCGCCTTCGCCCATCGCCAAGCCAATATCCGCTTTTGCAATGGATGGCGCATCATTGATTCCATCACCGATCATCGCGACTTTATGTCCTTCGTTTTGTAGTTTTTCTACGAATTTCACTTTATCTACTGGCAATTGTTCCGCATGATATCCATCCAAGCCAAGTTGATCCGCCACTCGCTTCGCTGTGTGCGCATTATCACCAGTAAGCATGATCATCTGCTTGATTCCGTGTTCACGAAGTTCTTTCAAAGCGTCAATGGCATCTTCACGGATTTGGTCAGCAATTGAAATGATGGCTACTAATTGACCGTTTTTTGCTGCGAAAATTGCTGTGTTGCCTTTCTTTTCTTGCTCGATTGCATAGTTATTGACTTCATCTGTTAGTTTGACGCCATCCATTTCCATTAACATACGGTTGCCAATACTGAATTGGTGGCCAGCAACGCGGTTTCTGAGGCCATTTCCTTTTACGACTTCAGCGTATTCATAATCATTTTGTAATGATAACCCTTTTGCTCTTGCATGTTTGACAATCGTTTTTCCTAAGTGATGCTCAGAAGCCATCTCTGCTTGCGCAATCATTTGTAGCAAGTCGTTAGGATTGTCATCGCTGATAACATGAAAATCAGTCACTTCCGGCTTTCCTCTTGTTAACGTTCCTGTTTTATCAAAGACAATGGTATCAATTTTCGATAACCGGTCCATCACGTCGCCGCCTTTGATCAAGACGCCACGCTTAGCCCCATTCCCTATACCCGCCACGTTTGACACAGGTGCACCGATAACTAACGCGCCAGGACAAGCAATAACTAAAAAGATAATGGCTAAATGAAGATCTCTCGTTATTAAATAAACGAGAACCGATAATACAACGACAGATGGGGTGTAAATATTCGCGAACTTATCCAAAAAACGCTGTGTTTTTGATTTGGATTCTTGCGCTTCTTCCACTAACTCAATAATTTTTGCGAATGTCGTGTCTTCTCCAACTTTTTCAGCCACCATTTCGATATAACCTGAATCAATGATTGACCCGCTGAAAACGTCATCATCGTTTGTTTTTCCTACTGGAACAGACTCACCTGTAATGGCTGCTTCATTAATCGTTGCTTCACCGGTTAAAATTTTTCCATCGACTGGAATTTTTCCACCTGAGCGAACGACGACTCTCTCTCCTTCTTCAACTTCATCTACCGATACGGACACCCAATCTCCATTCCTGAAAACAGATGCTTCATCAGGTGCCAATTCCGTCAATTCTCTTAATGATGCTCTTGTTTTATTGAGTGTACGCGCTTCAAGATATGCTCCAAATAAGAATAGAAATGTGACCGCTGCCGATTCAACATATTCTCCTATAAACAACGCAGCTGTTACTGCAATAGTCACCAACAACTCGATGCTAAAAGCCTTCATTCGCAATGCTTGGAACGCTTTAATGGCAATCGGAACGCCCGCAACAATTGTCGCGACAATCAAGGCACCTTGCTTGACCGCTACAATTCCTATCCAATGAGCAATGAAAGCAATAATCAGTAATGCTCCTGCCGTAAACGTCAGTTGATTTGTCTGCCTTTGTATCCAACGAACCATCCTAAACACTCCCTCTCTTTTTTACCTGACTGTTGCATCAATTTGTTGTATCCAATGTTCTACCGTGTCCGAATCGATCTTTTCCTCATCATACCGGCATAAAACCTTGCCGAGCTGGTGAAATACCTTTCCAAGTTCAATACCTTCTTTTTCAAGAATCATTGATTCCATCTCACTTGCACATCCCGGGCAAGTGAGTGGGTCAATGGTGAGGAGTATCTTTTTCAATGTGTTCTCCTCCAATCAAGAAGCTGACAATACTGGGTAACCAAGCTTCGTGACCGTATTTTCAAGTTGATCCTTATTCACTTTTGCTTCATCGTATTGGACCTTGACTTTACTTGAGTTAAAGAGAACCTTCACTTCATCCACACCATCCATTTTTCCTAAGTTGCTTTCAATTTTTTTTATGCAAGATGGACATGTTAACGTTTCTAACTGAAATTTAGTTGTTTTCATCTTCATCTCTCCTTTGTTTTTTGGTTCATCTTAAGTATAGAAGGGATTGTGGTTCTATTCCTTGACCTATATCAAGATATACAAATTTTGTGGAAATCTTTCTGAATAGTGGTCAACCGTTTCATAAAACCTGCACAAAAGAACATTGGACGGCTGGTGATATGCTACCTTTTCGCGTAAATATGCACCCAGATTAAAAATATATGGTCCCTAACAATTAAATTGAACACAAAAAAACACCCAATCAAGTAGATCAGGTGTTTAACCGATTATGTAGATTATTCTTCAGTGTCCTCGTTCGGTATGGAAATACAGCCTCGTTCATCGTAACTCATAGCTTCACGCACAAGCTGATTCCCTTTCGGTAGTGCGACTTCTTTTTCACAGTATTGAACGATGTCACCAAAGTACTTTTCTTTTCCATATATGTAATAGACATCGGGATCATCGACGAAGCTGACAAAAACATGCGCTTTATAATAGTCTTCGCTCGTATCATAATTCGGACGGACAACTTTTGAATCTGCAATCTCATCCTCTGAAAGACCAACCGATTCTAAATGATCGATTGTTGCCGCTTCCAATCGATTGTCAAAAATGGGCAAGCCATTATTGACATAATAAATATAGAAAAAAGGTGATATTACTAACATCAAGAGTGCCGTATAGAATAATGTAAACATAGCATGTTTCCAGCTAATTTTACGTAAATACTTTCTCATCACCGTTCCCCTCCCCTTTTTATTTTACAGAAAATTTATAAGAATACAATAACAAAAAAGGGATTTAGTCCTATGAAAACAAAAAAATGATGACAGCATGCCATCATCATTTTTCTGCTAGTGAGAGTTGTATTTAATTTTCGGCAAGTGATTTAATTCGTGTTTCAATTTCATCGCGAACATTACGAAATTCACGTAATATTTCTTCTTCCGTTCCCACTGCTTTCGCTGGGTCTGGCAAATCCCAATGTGTTGTTTGTACATTTGCTGGGATTGTTGGACAACGGTCCTTTGCATCCCCGCAGAGCGTTATGACAAGGTCCGAACGATTTAAAATTTCTTTATCAATTATGGAAGAGGATTGATTCGTAATATCAATTCCTTTTTCGTTCATCATTTGAATTGCTTTTGGGTTCAATCCGTGGGCCTCCACTCCTGCGCTATAAACATCCCACGTCTCTCCTAAAATTTCTTTTCCAAATCCTTCTGCCATTTGGCTGCGGCAAGAATTTCCGGTGCAAAGAAAATAAACAATTTTTTTATCCATTAGACTCACTCCTTAAAATAATATCAATGAAAGGTACAGTCCAAATAACGTAATCACCAACACAGGAACCGTTAACATAATACCCACTTTAAAGTAATAGCCCCAGGAAATATGAATTCCTTTTTTGGATAGGACGTGCAACCATAATAGAGTTGCTAGTGAACCAATCGGCGTTATTTTCGGACCGAGATCACTACCGATTACGTTTGCATAAATCAGTGCCTCTTTCGCAATTCCGGTTGCATTCGTATCCGCAATCGCCAACGCATCAATCATCACGGTCGGCATATTATTCATCACAGAGGACAAGATTGCAGCGATGAATCCCATGGCCATCGTCGCAGCAAGTAATCCGCCATCGACGGTGTAATTAATAATCTCTGCCAGCAAATCAGTCAGGCCGACGTTTCGCAAGCCGAAGACGACGACATACATGCCGATTGAGAAAAATACAATATCCCACGGTGCACCTGTAATCACTTCTTTTGCAGAAACAGCTGGACTTCGTCTACCAATGATAAAAAAGATAATAGCGGTAACTCCAGCTACGACAGACACGGGAATAGCGATAAATTCACTGGCAAAATAGCCAATTAATAAAACACTTAGAACAATCCATGACAATCGGAACATCGTATGATCCTTTATCGCCTCACTCGGTTTCCGTAACGCTGTCACATCATAATTTCCAGGAATGGATTTACGGAAAAATAAATACAACACAACCATGCTTGCGACTAACGAGAACATGTTAGGCAAAATCATTCGAAGCATATATTCGATAAAGCCAATCGAAAAAAAGTCTGCTGATACAATGTTGACAAGGTTGCTTACAACGAATGGCAAAGATGTCGTGTCCGCGATGAACCCACTCGCCATAATGAACGGCAAAATCATAGCTTCTTTGAAGTTCAAAGCGCGAACCATCGACAAAACAATTGGCGTCAGAATTAATGCAGCACCATCATTCGCGAATAACGCCGCAACACCTGCACCGAGTAATGTAACGTAAAAAAACATTTTTACGCCATTTCCTTTAGCCAGCCGCGCCATATGTAAAGCGGCCCATTCAAAAAATCCTATTTCATCGAGAATTAATGATATGAGAATAATGGCGACAAAAGCAAGTGTGGCATTCCAGACAAGCTCTGTGACGGTAACAACATCATCAAACGTAACGACACCAAATAATAAGGCAATGATTGCACCCGCACAAGCAGACCAACCAATTCCTAGGTTTTTTGGCTGCCAAATAACAAAAAGTAATGTTAGTAAAAAGATTGCAATGGCGATTGTTGTTTCCACGTTGTCATACTCCTTTTTCTGCTAGATTTCTTCCCAAGTAAATGTTACTTCACCCTCTATATTGACCCCATGAAAAAAGAACAGCAATTCTCCTGTTTCAGCTGCCTCATAAGAAATGGATTCATTTTCTTCAATGGCCAATTCACCCATGTCATGAACTTCTGGCGAGACACGAAGTCCATGCTGTGCATCATTTTTTACCTTCCAATCAATCGTAATTTCATATTCTTGTCCTTCTTCTACTGGAATCCACACAGGCTCTTCTCCATTGAAATTATCGAATTCAGCATGATATGTATTCGCTTCATACGTACTTGAAAATCCCGATTTGATCGCCGGGTTTGTGAAAACGATAAAAAGAATTGCTATTAATGATGGAATTCCAATCATCAAGATCTTTTTCACATTCATACGAAAAACTTTTAAAAACAAATAAAATACGATGAACCCTAACACAGTATAAATACTTGAATAAATCACCACAAAGAAATACCATGAAAAGGAATCAAACAACACAGTAATAAACAGTACAGCCCATATGACAATTCCGGCTAATGTATAGGCGGAAACATAAGACCAAGTAGATGTTTCATTTATTTTTCGGAAAATCCAATCGATCAAGAAAGATACACCTATTAAATAGAATGTAAAGACGATCCAATGTAAAGGGTTGGATAAATAGTCATTCGCAGCTTGTAAACTCATATCAGAAAATAATAAATTTGCGATATATGTAAATAGGAAAGCTGCTAATGCTATCGAAAGCCTAGATAAGATGTTAAAGGTCATTTTCTTTCCTCCAATCTTCTCTATCTTACAATAAGAATAGATGTAATAAAATATTCAAAGCATACTTCTTACTTTTTGGTGTTTTTCATACTATAATTTTGTTGTACCTATAGGAGACTAATTATGACAAAACGAACTGAAAATTTCGCTATAATCGGATGGATTATCTCTTTAATCGCAACACTGGGATCACTTTATTTTTCGGAAGTTCGACAGTACCCACCTTGTGAGCTATGTTGGGTCCAACGAATTTTTATGTATCCCCTTGTACTCATACTGTTGATTGGAACGATATTAAAAGACAAAAAAGTATTCATTTATTCTATCGTTTTTTCTAGTATCGGTCTGTCCATCTCGATTTATCACTATGGGATACAAAAGTTAGAGTTTCTACAATCAACTGCACCGAGCTGTGGACAAGTTTCTTGTATCGGCAGCTATATTGACTGGCTCGGCTTTATTTCCATACCGTTTCTAGCCGGAATCGCATTTGTACTCATATTAGTCATCAGCATCCTTGGCTTGAAACAAACAAAAGGAGTGTAACCATGAAAAAAATTCTAATTTTCGGTAGTTTAGTGATCATCTTATTTATTGGGATCGTCTTACTAACGAATATGGCAACATCTGAGAAAGTCGAAGGAAACCCTTATGGAAAAGATTCCTTACATCCAGAAACGGTTAAATTATTGGATAATGAGCATTATCAAAATGTTATTACTCCAAATGAATTAGAAGAAGACTTATCTTCTGGTGAAACGATGACTGTCTATTTCTTCAGTCCGACCTGTGAGCACTGTAGGGAAGCAACTCCAAGATTGTCCCCATTAGCAAAAGACAAAGGTGTTGAATTAAAGAAGTTCAACCTTTTAGAATTTGAAGATGGTTGGAGTGAGTATAACATCGAAGCAACACCAACATTAGTTTACTATGAAAATGGCGAAGAAGTGCACCGAATCATGGGTGCAGCGCCAACAGATAAATATGAGGAATTTTTAGAGGAATATTCATTGAGCAATAAATAGAATTTAAATTTGGTTGAGTAAACATTTGCACTGACTTCGGTCGGTGCTTTTTTGTGAGTAATTATTAATGTTGAAGCTCTGCTTTTTAATGTTGAAGAAGCTCAAATTAATGTAGATGCTTTGCTTTTACATGCTGAAAAATTCCTTTATGTCATCCTCCAAATGTAAAAAAGCTGTTCGATTTAAGTAATTCATAACGAAAATCGAACAGCTTTCCTTTATTCAACTTCTTTCATTTCTGTTTGCGTCTGGAAGCGGATCTACTTCATGCTTATAATTATATCCTTTTGAAATAGCCTTTAATGTAACTGCCAACACGGCAATGAAAATAACTAATCCGATCGCCATTGTATAGATGATTGTCATTTGGTTACCCCCTATTGCTTCTTCACTTCAATCAAATATTACACCAATTGCTCAATGCGTTTAAATTCCAGCTCATTAAACTTTTCAATGATCCGCTCTCTATTCGGTTGAAATACCGCATCTACCAAATCACAGAACGCTTCCGTTTCACAGTTAATTTCAGCCAGTTGACGTGATAAGTGCACCATGTCCAAATCCGTTTCAAATTTCGTTCGCTGGGCTTTTGTCAATGAATCTAAGTTTTCTAAAATAGCCTCTAATGACCCGTGTGTATGCAATAACTTTAATGCTGTTTTTTCGCCAATTCCTCTAACTCCAGGATAGTTATCACTTGAATCTCCCATCATTGCTTTCAGTTCAATCATTTGGAGCGGTTGAATTCCATGCTCTTCTACGAATCGTTCCGTGTGATAGATATCGTAGTTGCCGACACCCTTTTTCATCAGAACTACTTTTACTCGTTCATCCAATAATTGTAAGATATCTCTATCACCAGTCAAAATCAACACTTCCGAATCTTCTTGGTAAGCTCTCGCCAGTGTGCCTATACAGTCATCCGCTTCAAACCCTTTAATTCCTATGTTCGGAATGTCCATAGCCTCTGTGACTTCTTTAACGAGGTCAAACTGAGGAATCAATTCTTCTGGTGGTGCCGAGCGGTTTGCTTTATAGCCGTCGAACAGATCATTTCGGAAAGTATGTGAACCCATATCCCAGCAACAAACGACGTGTGTCGGTTGAAAATGATTCGTTGCAGTCAGTAGATGCCTCGTAAATCCGTGTACGGCATTCGTCGGTATACCTTTTGAGTTCACCATGAAATAACCTGACATCGCCGTTGCATAAAAAGCCCTGAATAAAAGTGCCATGCCATCGACGAGTAATACTCTTTTCTCCATTGTTAAGTCCTCCCCCTTCTATTTTTGTTCCACTTCACGGAACTTTTTTATAAATTCTATTGGTTCATCTTTTACATTTAACGTCATTACGCCCATTGTCGTATGCAAATAAAAAAATCCGTATTCTTCCGATAACATGCGATACGATAAATCATGTACTTTATGAATCTCATATTCTTTTTCATCGGTTACAATTTTATCTTCATATAAGTACACATAACTGACGTCTTCAATATGCTTTTGTTCCAGATTGATGGGATCCATCTCTCTTCTGAATTTTACATACTGATGTTTTTCTAATTCCATTCCGTCTCTCCTTAAATCTTTCAGTTTGTGTCGCTATTATATCATGCAAAGGAGGAAAAATCGCTATTACCGTTTTCCAAACAATCCTTATGAACGGAATAAATTGATTCATTATAGTAATATAACGCAAAGTGGATATGTTAGAATAATCACAATGATTTAAAATTAATTACTGTTTGCATAGATGGAGTTGAACACCTTGAAGAAAATTTTATCGCACCTAAAACCTTATCGTTTACATATGATTGTCGCTTGGTCCTTGATGTTAATTGAGTTGGCAGTTGAATTGATGCTCCCTTTCTTTCTTGGAAAAATGATTGATGAAGGCATTGTGACTCAAAATATGGACATCGTCGTTAAATGGGGCGTCTTAATGCTCGCGCTTGCTTTGTTTTCATTTATTGCCGGAATGCTCAATTCGTTTTATTCATCGTATGTCACTTTCCATTATGGCTACGATATTCGCCAACGGCTATTTGAAAAGATACAATCGTTTTCCTTTAAGAATTTACACCACTTTCCGACATCCGGCTTGATTACCCGGTTCACGAATGATGTTCGCATGGTACAAAACGGTATTTTCATGGGTCTCCGAATTATGCTCCGTGCACCCCTTTTAGTCATTGGCGGTGTAATCATGGCATTTCTCGTCAATTGGCGAATCTCTATCGTCTTCTTAATTTCTGTTCCTGCACTTGTGTTATTAATTTTGTGGGTGATCAAAAAAGCGAGTCCCCTTTTCACAAAAGTGCAAGTTCGGTTGGACCGCGTCAATCGTGTCATGCAAGAAAATTTATCCGGCATTCGATTAATTAAAGCGTTTTTACGAAAGAATTTTGAAGAAAGTCGTTTCAAAGAAGTGAATACAGAGCTTATGAACCGAACGAAATCAGCTTTACGTCTCATCGAATCATCTATGCCTGTTCTTTTGTTTGGCATGAATATGAGCTTGTTGGTCATCTTATGGTATGGATCGAATGAAGTTCAAGCAGGACAAGCACAAGTCGGTGAAGTCGTCGCAATCATTAATTATGCGTTACGCGTATCGATGGCTATTACGATGTTTGGGTTTTTGACGATGGCTTTATCACGTATGAAAGCATCTGCTGACAGGCTTCAAATCGTCATGGATGAAGAAGTTGATCTACTAGAAAAGTCCGATGCTTCGAAAGATTTGAAAGTGACGGCTGGAAAGGTTGAATTTTCTCAAGTTGATTTTTATTATCCAGAAACTACTAATCAAGTGCTCGATCAGTTATCGTTTACTGTCCAACCAGAAGAGCGGATAGCTATTATTGGGGCAACAGGCTCAGGGAAATCAACACTATTTCAATTAATACCGAGACTTTATGATACAACGGGGGGGCAAGTAAAAATTGATGATGTCGATGTCCGGGATTATCCGTTAGACATACTGCGAATGGCCATAGGTTTCGTTCCACAGGCACCGTTATTGTTTACCGGAAGTATTGAAGAAAATATTCGTTGGGGAAAAAATGATGCATCTAAAGAAGAAATCATCCAAGCAGCGAAAGACGCACAAATTCATGAAACGATTATGGAACAGCCTAGAGGATATGAAACGAAAATTGGTCAAAAAGGCGTCAATCTATCAGGTGGTCAGAAGCAACGTGTCTCTATCGCCCGTGCTTTAATCCGCAATCCTAAAATCCTTCTATTGGATGACAGTACAAGCTCATTAGATTTGAAGACAGAATCAAAGCTTCTGCAGGCGATACAGACATACGGATGTACAACATTTATCGTCACGCAAAAAATTGACACCGCGAAAAGCTGTGATCGAATTATCTTAATGGATGATGGCCAAATTTTAGCACAAGGATCTCACGAAGAACTCGTCGAAACATCTGAGCTTTACCGAAAAATTGTTGCATCACAAGTTGGAGATGAGAATTTATATGCTTAAACAACTACTGGAACCCTTTCGACAGCAAAAAATAGACTTAGCAGAAGCAGACCACGTCACGGATGAACGTGCAAAGCCTAAAGTGCGAAATTGGAAAAAGACAGTACGCCAAATTTTTTCTTATTTATTTGCAGAAAAATGGATGCTTTTCTTTGTAGCGATCATGGTTGCTTTAAGCTCGGGCTTTGCCATTCTCGGACCGTATATGATCGGTATGACGGTTGATGAGTACATTGCGGTTCAAGAGATGTCAGGGATTAACCGCATGCTCTTTTGGTTGTTTCTCGTCTATTTAGGTTACTCCATCGCAATGTTTTGCCAACATTTTTTCATGATTGGCATTGCTCAAAATACGGTTTACACCATTCGCTCGGAGTTATTCGAAAAATTACACACATTACCGATTCCCTTCTTTGATCGAAGACAGCAAGGTGAAATTATGAGTCGTGTCACTAATGATATCGATAATGTAAGCAACACTTTAAATACGTCCATCATTCAAATTTTGTCCAGCGTTCTAACGCTGATTGGAACAGTCAGTGTGATGATCTATCTTAGTCCGTTATTGGCTTTGATTACAATGAGTATTATCCCAATTATGGTGTTTGGCATGAAGTGGATTACAAGTAGAACCGGCCCTTTGTATAAAATTCAACAACAACGACTTGGGCAGTTAAACGGCTATGTAGAAGAAACGATATCTGGGCAGCGGATTATTAAAACATTCTCTCAAGAAGACCGAGTAACGAATGAATTCGAACAAAAAAACGATGCCGTACGCAATTCAGGCTATTGGGCAGGTACAATCTCTGGATTCATTCCGAAATTAATGAACATGCTGAATGTGCTTAGTTTTGCCTTGATTGCTTTTATCGGTGGTGTATTTGTATTAAACGACATGATCACCGTCGGAACCATTGTTGTGTTTACTGAATTGGCAAGACAGTTCACTCGGCCGTTAAACGAGCTATCCAACCAATTTAATCAACTATTGGCAGCTGTAGCTGGGGCCGAACGAGTTTTTAACATTATGGATGAGGATGGCGAAGAACTTGACGAAATAAATGCTGAATCCATCAATGAACCTCACGGAAAGATTGAATTCAACGATGTCACCTTTTCTTATAATCCCGACGAACCAATTTTGAAGGGCGTTAGCTTCACTGCAGAACCAGGTAGCACAACTGCGTTTGTCGGACATACAGGTGCCGGAAAAACGACAATCATCAACCTCATTGCAAGATTTTACAATTATGACGATGGGAAACTATTGCTTGACGGAAAAGATATCAAAGGAATTAAACGGAATAGCTTACGTAAACATATGGCTTTCGTTTTACAAGATGCCTTTTTATTTGAAGGTTCAATTCGAGAAAATATTCGCTATGGAAAATTGAATGCAACCGATGAAGAAGTAATTGAAGCTGCAAAAAATGCCAACGCGCACGGCTTTATATCGAAGCTTCCAGATCAATACGATACGCCAATTGATGCGGATGGCATGAGTATTAGTCAAGGACAAAAGCAGCTGATTACCATTGCACGTGCACTTCTGGCGGATCCAAAGATACTTGTTCTAGATGAGGCAACAAGTAGCATTGATACGGTTACAGAAATTAAGATTCAGGAAGCGTTAAAACGGTTGATGGAAGGTCGGACTAGTTTTGTTATAGCTCACCGACTAAACACGATTAAGTCGGCCGATCAAATCATTATGCTTGAGCACGGAGAAATTATTGAGAAAGGAAGCCACGATGAGCTGATTACACTCGGCGGCCGATATGCTGAGCTTTATGAAACTCGGTTGGAGGAATCAGGATAATTTCTTTGTTAAAAAAATGAGGATGGAACAATTTTCGTTGTGCTAGTTAAGCACTTTTGGTCCACCCTCATTTTTATTATAAGTAATACTCATCCGTCGTTTCATCAATCGCTTCAATACGCTCCAGCCAATCTTCATTCATAAACTCTTTCATTTCATCTATAGGAACTTCAATCTCTGGCATACCTGCGACACCTGCTGTTACTTCATATTTATCAAATTTAACGACTAAGTTATTATCTCGAATAAAAACATTGGAAAAATCATACTCATCTTGATTTAACCATTCCTGCAATTGGTCTTCCAGAATGTAATTTGAATAATATTCGGAAGCTCTCAAATTCTTTTCGACCAACTCGAAAAATTTATCTTGTGCCGCAAATGGTTGGTCGAATAAATCAAGTGGATCAACAAAATCTTCGTTTAACAGGTCAACCAAATATACAGAGGCTTTTTGGTCAAAATTGGCACCGCCTGTATAGGTCTCTTCAGACATGACGACAGAAAAGAGGTCTTTTCCACTTTTATAAAGGTCTGTCGTTACATAAAAAGCACCTTGATGGGATGGCGATACATTCCCGCTATGTTCGAGCAATGCAATGAAATGCTCAATCCGCTGTTCGGCATCCTCTTCAAAAAAACGGTCGATTTTCTTTACTTGAAATATCGGAAACTCAACCTGAAGTTCATACGTTTCAGCTTTTTCGATTAATCGTTTAATTTTTACCTCTTCATAATCTGTATCGATAATCTCCTCTTCTAGCTTTTCTTCACCCATTACAGGAATGGCTTTTTCATATGCTGTAGGCTCAGACTCGTTCCAGCCAAATACATGTGCCGCTGCCATACTAATGAGCAACGCTGTCACAAAATACGGTAATGTTTTATCTGTCATGGTGTATTCATCCTCATTTGTTCATTTATCATTAGTTAGCCCAACAAATACGAGGATTATACACTGAATAAATAGGTGATAATGTTATGTATCCAAAAATAAAAGACAGTGGTTTGAGCACCACTGCCTTGGTATTTTTACTTATTAGCCATCATTTTTAACGTCAGAATCTAAATCGTCGCCATCAGCGTCTCCAGATCCTGCGTCGGATTCAGCGCCTTCTGACTCCATGTCTGAATCTGTGCCAGCACCTGTGTCAGAGTTAGAATCTTCAGAGCCCATATCGGAATCTCCTTCAGTTCCAGTTGAACCAGTGTCTGTAGAGCCTGTATCCTCTGATTCACTAGAGCCTGGATCTTGTTCAGTTGGTGTTCCAGTATCTTCGTTCGTTGCTGGATCTTCTTCACCAGAATCTCCACCACAAGCTGCTAAAGTAAGAATTAGCGCAAAAAATGAAGTCATAAATAGTTTTTTCATGAAGTAACACTCCTTAAATGATTTTTTATTCTTAGTGTTGCGCCGTGCTAATAGACTAATTACCGTTTTGAACACTAGCTAAACCCATGTTAATGAATTGTAATGTGTACTTTTTTAACTCGAACAAAAGTCCTTTTGGCATATATAAATTTGAATGTTTTTCCCTTTTTCATAGGTAGTTGTTCTCCGTTTATTTTGCACTCATATTTCATCAACGGCTGGGGCACGATGTATTTCATCAACATTTTAAAAATCTTTTTATAAAAAGTTGTTTAAGAAAGTTGTTCTTGGACTGTGCATGAAAAATATTGGTATGATTAAAAGACAAACATAAAAAGAGGTTTTTCTATGAACACTCGTTTTCAAAAAGCCCAATTTGCTTCGATTGTTGGGATGGTCGCCAATTTAATTCTAGCTATCATCAAAGGAATTGGTGGTGTCATTGGCGATAGTCGCGCACTCATCGCAGATGCCCTCCACTCTGCTTCTGATGTAATTAGTTCAATTGCCGTATTAGTCGGAATTCGTGCTGCACAGAAGCCACCCGATTCTGAACATCCATATGGACACGGTAAGGCTGAAAACATTGCTACCTTAATCGTTTCCATGTTGCTAATCGTTGTCGGGTTCGAGATTCTTGTCGATGCTATTTCAGCCGTTTGGGCTAATACTGCGCAATCTACAAGTCCATTGGCGCTATATATTGTCGTTTTTTCTATTGTCGTCAAGGAAGTCTTGTTTCAATATAAAAACCGTTTAGGGAAAAAGATCAGAAGCCAAGCGATAATTGCCGATGCCTGGCATCACCGGTCAGATGCGATTTCTTCGATTGTTGCGCTGATCGGTATTGGACTAGCGATTTTCGGTGAACGTTTCCAAATTCCTTATTTAACTTATTTCGACCCAATAGCAGGAGCAATCATTGCGGGGATTATTATGTGGATGGGGTTCAGTTTAGGGAAAGAAGCTGTGAGAATTTCACTTGAGATTGTCCTAGACGAGGTAGAAACAGAGAAATTCAACCGAGCAGTGAATGAAGTAAATGGAGTGCAACGAATTGATTCTTTACATGCGAGGTCACACGGGTCTTATGTTATAATTGATACTAAAATCAGCGTAGATCCAACCATCACAGTCGATGAAGGACACTCCATTGCGGCACGAGTGAAAGAAGTATTAATAGATGATTTTGAGGAAGTTCATGATGTACATGTTCACGTCAATCCTTATCATCAATGAAACTTGAATTAATTTACGAGAGGAGAATGAACGTTGAAGAAAGCATACTCCACCAAAGAAGCTCCAGAAGCAATTGGACCCTATTCTCAAGCAGTTGAAGTAGGTGATCTCGTCTTTATATCAGGACAAATTCCACTTGATCCAAATTCAATGGAAATTGTCAGTGAAGATGTTGCAGATCAAACACACCAAGTCATGAAAAATTTAGAAGCAATCCTAAAAGAAGCTAATTTACAGTTTAAAGATGTCGCTAAAATGACGATCTTATTGAACTCCATGGATGACTTTGCGACAGTCAATGAAATTTATGCGAGTTATTTAGAGGAACCTTACCCAGCTCGTGCTGCTTTTGAAGTGAGCCGCCTTCCAAAAGATGTGAAAGTAGAAATTGAAGCAATCGCAAGTAAATAACCTAAAAAGCACCTTAGATTTGTATTCTAAGGTGCTTTTTTCTCAAGGACACCCACTTAATTGATAATATTCGACAAAAGGTTGATCGTTTAGACAAACAACAAAAGTCCACAAGCCTCACCCTTTCACCTTTTTGCGACTATTCATTTAAATAAATTCTAATAAATAAAACTTCTTTATTTATAATCATTATTATTTACAAATCTATTTAAATGCATTATGATAAATATACAATTTATTTAAGGAGGATTTTAAATAATGGATAAAAACAAAAAACGCTTGACAACTTCCAGTGGCGCTCCAGTAGGGGACAACCAAAACTCAATCACTGCTGGTAATCGTGGACCTGTTCTATTGCAAGACGTTCATTTATTAGAAAAGCTTGCACACTTTGATCGCGAACGTATTCCAGAGCGTGTCGTTCACGCAAAAGGTGCCGGAGCTTACGGTTACTTCGAAGTAACAAACGATGAAATATCAAAATACACAAAAGCTGACTTTCTAAACGAAAAAGGCAAACGTACACCGATGTTTATCCGCTTCTCAACAGTTGCTGGTGAACTAGGTTCGGCTGACACTGTTCGTGACCCACGTGGTTTTGCAGTGAAATTTTACACGCAAGAAGGAAACTATGATTTAGTCGGTAACAATACACCGATTTTCTTTATACGTGACGCGATTAAATTCCCTGATTTCATTCATACTCAAAAACGAAATCCACAAACAAACTTGAAGGATAAAAATGCTGTATGGGATTTTTGGTCTCAATCACCAGAATCCATGCACCAGATCACTTACCTTCACGGTGACCGCGGTATTCCGGCGACTTACCGTCATATGAATGGTTATGGAAGCCATACGTACAAATGGGTGAATGAAGAAGGAGAAGCGTTTTGGGTTAAATATCACTTCATCAGTGACCAAGGCGTCAAAGGATTGGACGTTGATCTCGCAGACGAACTTGCAGGAACAAACCCTGATTATCATACAGAAGATTTGTTCAATGCAATTGAAGCCGGTGACTACCCTTCTTGGACTTTATATGTACAAATCATTCCATTTGAAGATTATAAAACGTACAAGTGGGATTTGTTTGATGTTACCAAAACGGTTAGCCAAAAAGATTATCCGAGAATCGAAGTAGGTAAGATGGTATTGAACCGCAATCCACAAAACTACTTTGCAGAAGTGGAACAAGCTGCTCTCTCTCCAGCCCATTTCGTACCTGGAATTGAGGCATCTCCAGACAAAATGCTTCAAGGCCGCTTGTTCTCTTATTCCGATACACAGCGTTACCGTTTAGGCGTCAACCATGAACAACTACCTGTTAACCGCCCGATTGTTGAAACAAACAATTATCAACGTGCTGGTGCCATGCAATATGGCCAACAGGTGAGTCCGATCAACTATGAACCTAATCGCTATGACGAAGAGCCAAAAGAAGATTCATCTGTAGACATCAATCCATTTGAAGTGGAAGGTCAAGCAGACAGTGTGCCATATGATTCAAGCGATCATTACACACAAGCGGGCGATCTTTATCGTTTAATGAGTCATGATGAACAAGACCGCTTAGTTCAAAATTTCGTTGATCATATGAAACCTGTGACGATTGACGAAATTAAACTTCGTCAAATCGGTCACTTTTACAAAGCAGATCCAGATCTAGGTACACGGGTAGCTGAAGGTTTAGGCTTGGAAGTACCTGCTGAAATCAAAAACGAAGCAACAGAATAATATTTTATTACCGATCCACTCTCTCATTTCCAGCTGCCTTGTTGCAGCTGGATTTTTTTAATTCAAATAAAAAATCAGACCGAGAGATTTCGGTCTGGAAATTACAAATTTAATATCCACTATAAGAATCTTTATGAAAATTTCCGCTCGCTTGATATAAATAATTGTCTGGAACAGCTTTTTCAATTATCGGGAACAGTTCACGTTCTTCTAAACGAACATGTTCCTCTAGTAAATATCCCAATAGATTAAGTTGTTCATGATCTGCCTGTTGATTGTTTCGGATAGCCGCGATCATGCCTCGAATCTCCGCATGTTGGTAGAGTACTTTTTTGATTAAATCGATGTCGGGTTCATTTTCAAAGCGTAAGTACAACGGAATTAATACTTCCTCTTCATCTCGGAAATGTTCGTTCCCGTCTTTTTCCCAAAAATCAATAAGTTCCCGTAAGATTACCTTGTACGTTTTATCACTTTTCCCAGTTCCTATTTCTTTAAGACTTTTTGATACCACTAACGCATGGTGATGATGATGCGATAGAGGTATGAGTCCTTCGTGTCTTTTCAATCAATACACCTCCTCATTGTTCTATACCCGTGAATCCTATTGTTTATGTTAGACTCTCATAAGAGTAAGACAAAATATTTTGAATACATTCACTCCCGACTGAGCAAACAACGGAGCAGAAAGGTAGGATTTAAATGAATCAAGCAGCCGTTTTACGGAATGTCATGTTTGAAGAAATTGAACTGTGTGTTCGGACGACTCAAAGTTTATTGTTACAGATCAAGGATACCGATTGGGCTTTCCGTCCAGCTGAAAACATGCGCACATTGAGAGAGCTCGCTATTCACCTCGTTTCTATTCCAGAGACAGACCTATATATCTTAAAAGAAGAACCTTTAGAGAAGGTTCAGGAACTTGAAAACAAATATAGCCAACTACACACGGCAACGGACATGGGTGTCGTATTTGAAGAAGGCTATCATGCACTTTGTGAATATATGAGCTCGCTATCCGAAGAAGAGTTTTTCAACAAAAAAACGAAAGCATTTTATATGGAAGATGGTCATACACAAGCTCAGTGGCTAGCTGAGATTCAGTCCCACGTCTTTCACCATCGTGGTCAATTCTACAATTATTTAAAACAATTACAGTATGATGTGACCATGGCTGATTTATACACCTAATGTTTTAACAAAAGCAGACACCGATATCGGTATCTGCTTTTTTGTTTTTACCAGTATTTGAATCCGCTAGAGCCTGGTGGTGAATTATTGATGATGTCGATGATCGGTAACGTATAAGCGATGAAAATCAATGCGAACACGATTCCGATCCAAAGTTTCCAGTTTTCCAGCCAATTTGGCGTTTGCTGCGTTGGATTTAACTCCTCAGCAATTGGAAATTCCTCATTGCCTTTCGGCGCGAAGAAAGCTAGATTGATCAAAACGATGACAAAGAGTACTAACGAGATGACCAACAAGCTTCCACCTACTGCGTGTGCCATTTCATAAGCTCCCCATGAAGAGGCGACTTCATGACCGTTGTAACTTGTCACTTGCGTACGTCTTGGGTTACCGAGTAGCCCGGAAATATGCATGGCAGAAGACATGATCCCCATACCGACAGCCCAAAGCACTGTTTGATAGATTCCAATCTTATTCATTTTCTTCGTTAATATACGACCTTTCAAATGAGGAATGATCCAGTAACTGATTCCGAAAAAGGTTACAGCAACCGTTCCACCGACAGTGATATGAAAGTGGCCCGTGACCCAAACCGTGTTATGGACAATTTGGTTCAATTGGTGGGAAGCATTAATGATCCCGCCTGCACCCGCAGGAATGAAAATTAACATTCCCAAGAAAGGTGCCAAGAATCGGACATCACCCCAAGGTAATTTTTTAAACCAACCGAACAGTCCTTTTCCACCTTTTTGACGACCGGCAATTTCGAAGGTTGAAAACAGTGCGAATGCAGTCATTAGTGATGGTAATATGACGGCAAAGGTTAAGATGACCTGGAAAAATTTCCATCCTTCACTAATTCCTGATTCAAGCAATTGGTGATGAAAACCGACCGGGATAGAGAACAAAATGAATAGTACGAATGAGAACCTTGCCAATTGATCACTGAATATTTTTCCGCCAATAATTTTCGGAACCATGACATACCAAGCCATATAAGCTGGCAGTAACCAAAAATAAACGAGTGGATGACCAAAATACCAAAATAATGTTCTTGTTAAAGCGACGTTGATTGTATCCGTCCAGCCGAAAGCCCAAGGAAGGAACTGAAATAGAACAGCTGCGACGACACCAATTGTAGCGATTAACCATAGCACTAATGTTGCGACTGCCATATAGGCAAGTAACGGTGTTTTCTCGCCAGGATGTTCTTTTTTCCATAATCGATACCTGCTGATTACCGCATATGCGCCAAAGTACGTTCCGATAATGATAAGTGCAAGTGCAATATAGAAAAACGGTGAAGCTTGTAGTGGAGCATAAAACGTATATAGTACAGTTGCTTCATTTAAAGCGATCATTACCGCGGCCAATACGAGACCAATCGTCAATAACCAAAAACCGATCCAACCAGCTTTTCGTTGTCTATTGGTGAATTCCCCCGCCGACTTTGCAACACTTGCGTAGAAGAATCCAAAGATGAAGTAGGTTGTAAATACCAAGGCCATAACGACTCCGTGACCGGTTAATATTTGATAATAGTTGATCCATGAGGGCAAGGTGATTAGTTCACTTCTTACAAGCGTTTGCACAAGTCCAAGTAACCCGGCAAATAATATGGATCCAAAAGCAACATAGAAATGGACTAGACTAAGCCGTGCATCCAATTGATTGATTTTCATTTAAATCACCTCCAGATTTGTGCTCATAAAGTGGTGACCTGTACCGCAATATTCATTACATAATATTAGAAAAGATCCTTTTTTATCGAATGTATAAGTCATTGAATTCACATGTCCTGGGGTGACCATCATATTTGCTGACGTTCCAGCAATTTCAAATCCGTGAACAACATCAATGGAAGTAGCTTTTATATGAACCGTTGCTCCTTGAGGAATTTCTATATCTCCAGGTGTAAAGCCGTATGATTGCAATACCATGACTAATTCATATTCATTTTCTCCAATTTGCTTTAATCCTGGCTCATTAAAAGGAGCCGTTTCCGTAACCGTTTCAGGATCAACTAACGTCATATCACTCGGCGCACCGTGGTGGCCTTCCCCTTCTGCTTTTGAAAAAGCTTGAACGCCAACAATCGTCAAAAAAGAAATTAATGTGATCACTCCAACAATCATCCAGATTTTTTCGAACTTATGCATGTGTAACATCGTTCGTCCCCCTCATTTTTAGAAGTTAACTAGCCTGGTAAAGCGCGTAAACAGCTACCCACATAACGATAATGATGGCTCCTACGATTAGCGAAGAAACAAAAGCCCCTTTCAACTTCGGTTCTTCATCTTGGAACTCGTTTTCAACAGCCTGGGTAGATTGGACATTTAACTCCTCTTTCTCCATTGCCTCTACATTGCTTTTTGACTTGGCACCCATCATCTCTCTCCTCCCTTTTGTGTGGTTACTTTTATTATAGGATTTATAAAAATTAAGATTGTGATATAAGTCACAATTTCGAGCAATTCGATGGAGATTCTGTGAAGATAAAATGTCTAATTTGTGAAAACGGTTACATTAGGGTGTTAAGCACAAAAAAAGAAACCCAGCAACTGCTGGATTTCCTCTACTTATTTTTTGATCGAATTAATTCTAACCAATTCAATCGACTAGGTAATTCCCATTTTCGGATGATGGATAATATACGCATCGTGACGATTGCTGCAAGCAAAATATATATTTCTGTTTGTGTATCGATTACACCAAGCCCTACGATAAATGCACCGAGAACTGCCCACATGGCATAAATTTCTTGATGCAAGACCATTGGTTTCCTGCCAGCCAACAGATCACGAATAATACCTCCACCACATCCGGTTAACACACCCGCAACGATAACTGCACTGAGCGAATATCCTGCCGCCAAAGCCAGCAATCCGCCCTGCACCGCGAAAGAAGCCAACCCGATTGCATCGAAGAAGGCTCCCCATCGATTCCATGTCATTAACCAATGAAATGGAATAAAAAACATGATTGTCATCGTAATGAAAGCTACAGTAAACAAAGTTCCCTGAGCCCATATATCTGAAATTGGTAGCCCCACGAGTAAGTTACGGAACGCTCCGCCACCAAATGCCGTCACATAACCAAGCAAATAAACACCAAAAATATCATATCGCTCTTCCATTGCAACGATTGCTCCACTAATCGCAAAAGCCATCGTCCCAATAATATTTAAAACTTCCCAAGTCATGCTGATCACCTATTTGTATACTAGTCATATTAATTCTAAACCAGGCGGCAAGCAAAAGAAACAGTAATGGTTGTTATTGATAGGAATGAGAGCTTTTTTGGGTGGGGTTTCTTAGTATATTGTTATTAGTTGGACTTGAGGATGTGCTTGTCTTTCTCTCGAACACGGAAGAAGCTTCTTTTTCTCCCCTTCCGTTGTTGAGAGCACTTATCGAGCACGGAAGGTCCCACTTTTTCTTTCCTTCCGTTGTTGAGAGCACTTATCGAACACGGAAGGTCCTACTTTTTCTCTTCTTCCGTTGTTGAGAGCACTTATCGAACACGGAAGGTTCCGCTTTTTCTCTTCTTCCGTTGTTGAGAGCAGATAAAGTCCATATAATTGTGTAAAAAGAATAGGCCATCTTTCTCTCCTGTGTTAAAGTGATTTCAACCACAAAATACTTTAGGAGGATGAGAAAGATGACCCAAGTTAATTTTAGCCTAAATATCGATGAATTAAAAGAAAAGGTAATGGATTCAAAGCTGGATGACGTACTAAAGTCCGCTCTTGTGATGGTGTTAAATGAAATAATGTTGAAAGAGCAGGAAGAGTATTTAAAAGCTAGCCAGTACGAAAGGAATGACCTAAGAACCGATTACCGTAATGGCTTTTATGAGCGTGGCTATATGATCGGCTCATTTGAACTGAGACTATTAGTTCCCCGCACGCGCAATGGAGAGTTCGAACCAAGTGTATTCGAGCGCTACGAAAGAAGAGATCAGGCTCTCGTCTTAAGTATGTTAGAGATGGTTATTAATGGTGTTTCAACACGGAAAGTAGGCAAGATTGTAGAAGAGCTGTGTGGTAAATCAGTCTCTAAATCCTTTGTCTCCAATCTAACTAAAAAGTTAGATCCGATTGTGAAGGAATGGCTGAATCGCCCTTTAAATGTCACGTACTACCCTTATATTTACGCAGACGCTATGTATATCAAGGTAAGAGAAGATAATAAAGTCGTATCCAAAGCTGTCTATATCGTGGTAGGCGTCAATAAACAAAATAAACGTGAAATCATTGGCATGGAAATCAGTCATGTCGAGTCGAAAGACGCGTGGTTGAAGGTTTTTGAAAACCTCAAAAGCAGAGGGCTACAGTCACCCAAACTACTTATTTCCGATGCTCACGCTGGATTGAAAGCCTCTGTACCGGAAGCATTTATCGGGACAAGTTGGCAGCGATGTACCTTTCACTTAAAAAAAGATTTAATTGAGAAAATGCCCAAGAAAAACGTAAAAGAAATCAAACATGAAATGAATTTAATCTATGAAACCGTCGATCCAGATGTCGCCAGAAAACGTAAAGACCAATTCATTGAGAAATATGAAGATAAACATCCAAAAGTCTGTAGATGTCTCGAGGATGGTTTCGAAGATTCCATTCAATATATGAGCGAACCTACAAACTATCATGTACACTTACGAACCACCAACAATCTCGAACGGATTAATCAAGAAGTCCGAAGAAGAGAACAGGTGATACGAATCTTTCCGAACACACAAAGTGCTGTTCGATTAATTGGCGCCGTGTTAATGGATGTAGATGAAAACTTGGATTTGAAAAGAAGGTATTTACCTAAGAAGAAAATCTCTAATTAACGAGGATTGCGATTGAGGCTCCTGGCGAGTGTGATTTCTACGCCTGGCCGCCAGCTCTTTAAAAAAGAACCGGCGTGCCCGCCAGGCTATCACACCCGCCCTCTCAATCCAATCCAGATGTCAAAGTTGAATAGGCTGTTTTACCCGTTGAAATCACTTGAGAGAATTTACACATAATAATGGACTTGACTTTGAGAGCACTTATCGAGCACGGAAGGTTTCATTTTTTCTCTTCTTCCGTTGTTGAGAGCAATTATCGAGCACGGAAGAAATCACTTTTTCTTTCCTTCCGTTGTTGAGAGCAATTATCGAGCACGGAAAGAATCACTTTTTCTTTCCTTCCGTTGTTGAGGTGTTCTTAAAGAATTCAATGGGGATCTTCTCGTTGATTAACCAGCTATTTCTTATGAAATACGTAATAAGTCCAACGATTGCTACCTGACTTCTTAAAATTTTTATTTAATATATAGGAAATACTTTTTTTAGATACTAATCCCCCGCACCATTCAAATACTCGTGAAACTGTGATTTTCATTTCAGGAAACAGCAACACAAAATCATTCACTGTCCGGACTACTGAATCAGCAAATGGTTCATTCCATCCACAGTCATCACAGTAAACCGTTCTTCCTTCCAACTTAACGATGGGAGAACTGCATTTTCTACAAAGCATCCTTTTTTTACTTGATCATAAGAGTACGATGACTTTTTTTGAAATGGTGATTCATCTAAATGTCGTTCTATAAGTTTTTCCGCCAATCGCTTATGTACACGATTAAGATGTGATGGGATTGTTTGGAGATATTCTAAATGAGAACCAATTTGAGTGGGTAGGATCATTGAGGTATTTGGTGGCGCATTGAAAAGTGTGAAGTTCTTGTTTACAAAAATGACATATGACTGAATCGGCCAGTTAAATCCTAGTTTTCGGATGAGCTGAGTTAATAGAGAAGTTGACCTTGCGATTTGATGGAGAGGGTTTTGAATTTCTTGTTGGGGATATTTAAAGTATTTTTCTTGTTCGTAAATGAATTCACCATCAAAATTCTTTACCTCATAAACAAAGATTTTGTCTTGAGTAATCAGTAAGGTATCGATTTGAAACACCGTTCCATTAAACGTCAATAATAAATCGTTCACTTGTAGATGTTGCTTACTCAAACCTTCAAGCATGAAATCAAATAACCTTTCTCCCTCAAAACCCTTTTTAAGTTTAACTAAATCACTTTGCTCTTTCGGTGATAATGTTGTACGGTGAGCTAAAACTTCAAGCTGCAGAAGTTCCAAAGGTTTTGACCTTTCATTATAGATCATTAATTATACACCCGTTTCTTTTTTTAAAATCATTATAGCTAAACGGAAGTCAGTTATGAAATTAGCTTAATTTCATCTTCTTTTAAAAAATTAATGAATTCAGCAGCAGACCTTGCTAAATTCCGTTAAATAAGTAAAGTAATTAAAATTCAATCGAGTAGGAGGAGGTAGTTAACCTCCGACCTCTCACACCACCGTACGTACGGTTCCGTATACGGCGGTTCAAT
>NZ_VMHE01000021.1 GCF_007559425.1 Allobacillus salarius
CTGTTTTTAAAAATGCAATTCAAAACATTGGAGAAGTCTTTGTATTTTTAAAAAGAGCAATTATGAAATTGATTCAATAAAAAATGAAAAGATAAATTATTTATTAAGGGTTTAATATTAATAAAAAACTGATAAAGTTGAAATTAGTCCTGAATCGGCTGAAGAACTTAAAAATGACATAAAAATCTTAAGAATTAATGAACCTTCCTTTAATGAAGTTTGAGCAAAACTATATGTCGAAGGTGCCATAACGCAGCAGCCGGTGCTCCTGTGGTGATGAAAGGTACAAATGCAGTAGTTTTAGATGCTAAACAAAATATAAATATTGTTTCTTACATGAAATAACATTGGAAAGTCTTATTGGACCTACTAATAAATTTTGTAGAAGGTTGGGTTATATAATGTGTAAACTCAATTTAATAGATATTGATTATCAATTAAATGGAAATAAAATAACCTTATCCGTTGAAAAGTTCAATTCTCTCAATAGTTGTGAATTGACTGTTACGTTTAACGGATTATTTCATAATACATCACCTAAGTGGGATGTTTCGAAAGAAGATCTTGATGGTTTTATAGACAGGTTAAAAATTATTCCTTCAAAAGACGAGGTACTCTCCTTTCACCCGATGATAGAACCAGGTTTAGAAGTTTACATTATAAATGACAACCCTCATTATGAAGATATGCTTAAAATGATTTTCGTACTTGATTCTGGTCTTCTTGGTACCAGTCGTGCCACAACATCCTCTGGTGATGCATTTTGTATTACTTTAAATAGCAATAGAATTGAAGAATTTTGTAGACAATATGATGAAAATATAAGATAAAATTTCAAAGTTAAATACTCTCAGGATAGAGCTATCAATATAGTTCTATCTTGTTTTATTGGGAAGAAAGTTAATCACGGAAATAGCGACGTACTAATTAAGTTAACGAACTCTTATAGCACTGGCTGAATCTAATCCATTTAAAGGTGCATCGGGTATCAAAAGTTGGGGTTATTCAAAATCGCCATGGTTACAATAAAGTAAATGATATTAAAATCAGTTTCCTATCTTAAATATAGTGTGGTAATTGCTTTTATAAATTTTAATTTTGATTATGTTATACTGAAATTTGGAATTATTAACGAACTTAGAGGGGGATCTTTACCATGAAAAAAAGAGCAAATTTCTTATTCATTGAAAAGCAGGATGATGTGTATACAGTCAGTATGACACCAGAATTACAAGACGATATTGGAACAGTTGGATTCGTTGAATTCGTCGATGAAGACAATGTAAAGAAAGATGATCCGATTTTAAATTTAGAAGCTTCAAAAACGGTCTTGGAAGCTTATTCCCCGTTAACCGGAAAAATTGTCGAGCGTAATGATAAAGCGGTGAGCGAACCAGCGCTGTTGAACTCTGCAAAAACGGAAGAAAATTGGTTAATTAAACTTTCCGATGTAGATGAAGCGGAATTTAACCAATTGGAAGACGCTTAAGAACTTATGTTGAATCAAGAAGATAGATTAGATTATTTGATTAGATATCTATTAGAAGAAAAACCAAATGGACAAGAGTTAGCACAGTCCGAACTTAACTCGATGGATGAAAAATTCGAGCTGTTTCGTGGCTTATGCAATGTCCGTGAAGCCAAACTAGTCAGTGATGAATTTATCGAAACTCAGGATGCTTTTTTAACCGAATGGAACCACGATCGTAAAATCACGCGATTAGATGATTTGCAACCAGTTCAATCCCAGATTTATTTATGGAAGGGCGATATTACAACGCTTGCAGTGGACGCGATTGTGAATGCGGCGAATAGTCGACTGTTAGGGTGCACACAAGCGAATCATGATTGCATTGATAACATCATTCATACGCGAGCCGGTGTGCAACTCCGCTTAGCATGCGATGAAATCATGACCGAACAAGGTCGGATGGAAGCGGCCGGGAAAGCGAAATTGACCGATTCTTACAATTTACCTTCCTCGTATGTCATTCATACGGTTGGCCCATTCATCGATGAACGCGGCGTTTCCCCAATAAAAGAACAACTGTTGGCATCGTGTTATTCGTCTTGCTTAAAGTTGGCTGACGAACAAGGACTGGATACGATTGCGTTTTGCTGTATCGCGACAGGTGAATTCAATTTTCCAAATGAGCGGGCAGCCGAGATTGCGATTCAAACGGTGAAAGAGTATCTGTCGAAATATAAATCTAAATTAAATGTAATTTTTAATGTGTTTTCTGAAGAAGATCTAACCATTTATGAAAACTTATTAGTGAACGAATAGGAGATTTTTATGCAAAAGCTTAACTCTATTTGGCAAACACCGACACAAGATTCTTTTTTATCCCAAGCAGATATTTTAACGCAACTGATTGACGAAGCCGAAGCGGTCGTCGTCGGAATCGGAGCGGGAATGTCTGCTGCGACGGGGTTTACATATGTAGGAAAGCGATTCACGGATACGTTTCCTGATTTTATCGAAAAATATCGCTTCTTCGATATGTTGCAGGCGAGTCTTTTTGAATTTGAAGACTGGCAAGAATACTGGGCGTTTCAAAGTCGATTCTGTCTATTAAACTATTTTGACCAGCCTGTCGGACAAGCTTATGTTGATTTGAAGCAGATGTTGGCGGATAAAAACTATCATGTCATTACGACGAATGCGGATAATGCGTTTTACGCAGCAGAGTACGATATGGACAAAGTTTTCCGTATTCAAGGCGAATATGGCCTATGGCAGTGTACCGAACATTGTCACCAGCAAACATATCAAAATGAAGCATTGATTCGCGAGATGGCTGAGAAACAATCCGACATGAAAGTGCCGGCAGACTTAGTACCGTACTGCCCGGAATGCGGTGCACCTCTTGAAGTGAATAAGCGGACAGAGGAGAAGGGGATGGTCGAAGATGGCCATTTCCACGAACAAAAAGAACGCTACGAACAATTTTTAGAAGAAAACAAAGATAAAAAGGTGCTTTATTTGGAAATTGGTGTGGGTCATACAACGCCACAGTTCATCAAGCATCCTTTTTGGAAAATGACCGAGGAAAATGAAAAAGCGCTGTTTGTAACGATGAATCAAAAGCAATATTTTATTCCACATGCGATTCGTCCGCAAACGATTCAGTTGGATAATGATATTGCTGAGATTTTTCAAGAAGCAGCGAACAAGTAACTCACATTGGGGGATGACCGATGTATTTAATTGAACCGAAACGAAATGGTCAATGGGTGTATGATCCAGGCGTATCCATGGCCATTCAAGATTATGTGAAGAATCATATTTTTTTGGATGAAGATATTCTGTTTACTTATATGATGCATCCAGTCGTACAAATCGGTAAGTATCAAAATGCGTATGAGGAAGTCAATCAACCGTATATGGACGAGCATGGCATTCAAATTGTTCGCCGAGTGACAGGTGGCGGGGCGATTTATCTCGATGACCGCAATATGAGCTTTTGTTTCCTGATGGACGTGAATCAATCAAACGATATTTTCGGGAATTATAAACGATTATATGAACCTGCGATTGAGGCTTTGAAAAAATTAGGTGTCGATGAAAACTTGCTTGAACAAAAAGGACGAAATGATTTAGTCCTTGATGGCAAAAAAATATCCGGTGCGGCGATGACTGTTGAAAAGGGACGCGTTTATGCGGGCTATTCGTTATTGACGGATCCCAACTATGAAGCGATGGTGTCTGCGTTGAATCCAAACATGAAAAAGCTCGAATCCCACGCCATTCAATCGGTACGTAGTCGTGTTGGCTCGATTCGCCCTTACTTAGCACCGGAATATCAGAACATGAATGTTTGGGAGTTTACCGATTATATGCTTTGTGAGCTATTAGGTATTGATGATGTCAGTGAGGCAAAACGCTACGAGTTAACGGAGGAAGATTGGGCGAATATCGATCAGTTAACCGCTGAAAAATATCATAATTGGGACTGGAATTACGGACGTTTTCAGCAATTTGAATATAAGATGACCGAGCGCTTCCCGGTTGGAACCATAACTGTAGGTTTGGTTGTGAAGCAAGGTAAAATAGCTGATGTACAAATTACCGGTGATTTTTTCGGGAAAAAAGATACGAAAGAAATCGAAGCTGCGTTAATGGGTGTCCGTTTACGTAAGGCGGATATTTTGGAAGCTCTACAGCCGTTTGATTTAAGCGATTATTTCGGAAACATTTCAACTGAAGAATTTGTCAGTTTTTTAATGAGTGAAAAAGTACCGACCACATAGGAAAGAAGAATGCATATGGTACGATTAGGAATTTTGGATTATGCACAAATTGATGAAGGCAGTGATGCCAAGCAGGCATTGGAGAACTCAGTCGAGCTCGCACAGCTGGCTGAGTCACTTGGGTTTCAACGTTTTTGGATGGCTGAACATCATAATGTACCTGCTTTTGCCTGTAGCTCGCCAGAACTGATGATGATGCGGATTGCTAATGCGACTAAGCGGATCCGTGTTGGTTCAGGTGGTGTGATGCTACCGCATTATAGTCCGTATAAAGTTGCGGAAAATTTTCGCATGCTTGAAGCGACTCACCCAGGGCGAATTGATTTAGGGATTGGCAACACGATTGGAACGAAAATTGTCAATCAAGCGTTGAATGAGAAAAAACAAGGGAAGCTCAACTACGAGCAAAGCATCACTGATTTGAAAGTGTACTTAAATGACGATGCGGTGGATGATCACCGTTTTAGCGGAATTTCGGCGAACCCGGTCATTCCGACTGTGCCACAAATGTGGGTGTTATCGACAAGCATTAAAAGCGCGAAGATGGCTGCTAAGTTAGGCATCGGTTATACATTCGGCTTGTTTCCAGCTCCAGGAACCGATAAATTTGCAGTCGGTGTCAAAGCTTCCGAAACGTACCGAGATGAATTCCAGCCATCACCGTTTATGCAGAAACCTAGCGTTTCGATTGCACCTTTCGTTGTCATCGCAGAAACGAATCAGGAAGCAGAGGAATACGCTGAAGCCTTGGACTTTTGGCTACTCGGAAAAGATAACTTCAGTTACGTCAAACAATATCCGTCCGTGGAAACCGCTCGAGCATATAATTATTCGGATGAAGAGATCACAACGATTGAAGAGAATCGGACACGCATGATTGTAGGCGATCCAGCGCGAGTTAAAGAGCAGCTCGGTCAATTGATCGATGAATTTCACGCGGATGAAATATTGTTGATTCCGCTCATGCCAGGAATGGACGTTCGCAAACGAGCGATTGAGTTGTTGGCTGGGTTGTTTTAAATTAAAAAGAAGCAAGAGGGCTCACACTCCTCTTGCTTTTTTTATTGGAGTAAGGTGATTGAGCGGCTACTTTCAATTTATCGGCGGGTTCCAGAGTTTTATTGGCGGGTTTTCATTATTTATCAGCGAGTTTTCTCAATTTATCGGCGGGTTTTCAACGTTTATCGGCGAGTTTACTCATTTTATTGGCGGCTCGGCACGTTTGTCGGGCGGTTGCACGCGCTAATCGGGCGGCTCGAAACGTTCATCGGGTGGCTGCAACGCTTTGTCGGGTGGCTGGACGCGCTGCGTCGGGTGGCTTAATGCGTTTATCGGGCGGTTGGAACGCTTTGTTGGGTGGCTCGGCACGTTTGTCAGGCGGCTGGACGCGCTTTGTCGGGCGGCTCGGCGCGTTTATCGGGCGGTTGCATCCGCTTTTTCGACGGCTTGCAGCAATTTATCGATGGCTTCCGCGAGTTTATCGACGTCTAGCGCTGATTATTCGACGGCTCCACTCAATATATCGACATCTCCATCCATTCTATCAACGGCTCTCCAATATTATACACCACCTAACACACACGACTCTAAAACATAGTTTTACCTCTATGCCCCGCCCAAAACTTCTGAGTTGAGACCAAATGTCCCGTAATTTCCTCACTTCATTGCTTTCTAAAAGACTATTATCCTTTAAAAGATGATAAAATGGTAAAAAAGATGTCGAATTAGAGGGTGTTCGAATGTTTAAGCGGGTGAAAGAAGCAACCTATTTAACAGCAGAAAAGGCATGGAGGTATCGGGCGATTCTCCGTTATTTTTATATGCAACACGAAAGGATGCGGGAGTTCCTTTTTCCAGAAGAGATTTTAGAGCACCTCTTGCAGTTTGTTGAGTTTCAAGATTATTCGGAAGAAGCGCTTCATCTCGATTTGGATGCACTTGTTAAATGGGGAAATTTAATCGCCAGACAGGAGTCGGGGAAGTCCAGGACTATTGAAGAATTTAAAAAGAAGCGATTTCGTTACCAATGTACACCTTATACAGTTGAATTTGAACGTATGTTGATGGAATTAGAAAATGAGGGTGAAACATTTGGTGGTTCGCTAGAAAAGACGCAATTCGAGCGTTTGTATCAATCGTTAATGAAAATAGAACAGGTTGTTACCGGGAAACATCAAGAAACAGATGAGGAATGTGCTCAGGTTTGGGAGGATGTTTTGTCCTATTTTCGGCAAATTACGCAAAACACATCCGATTATATCGCTTATATCAATAGCGAAGAGGTCGAGGAGCGAATGCAAACAGAGGCCTTTCTTGTTTATAAGGATCAATTCACGATGTATTTAAGGGATTTTATTATCGCCCTACAAGGAACGGCATTGCAAATACAAGATTTATTGATGAGCCTTCACAAAAATAAGCTTCAATTCTTTTTTGAAAAAGTCAAACGTCATCATGAACAAGTGTTTCGTTTTGATGAGGATGAAATGGAAAAGAAAAATCCAATCGAAGAGTACCTAGACAAATGGGTGAGTATCAAGGCATGGTTTCTTGGTAATGAATATGGCGAAAGTGAATATGAGATGCTGCAACAACGAACGAATGAGTCCATTCGTCGAATCACCCGTGTTGTTCAGCGACTGGGGGAGCGGCATCAGCAATACCGAAGCCGGAAAAAAGATTACCTTCACCTTGCCAAGTGGTTTGATTCGATGACGGAAATGGACCGGGCGCATGAGTTGTCTTCGATAGCATTTGGTGTGTTCCATACGCGTCATTTTCATATTGATCAAAAC
The DNA here is from genome assembly GCF_007559425.1 of Allobacillus salarius. Classification (GTDB taxonomy): domain Bacteria; phylum Bacillota; class Bacilli; order Bacillales; family Alkalibacillaceae; genus Allobacillus; species Allobacillus salarius. The sequence continues at coordinate 7,050 of NZ_VMHE01000021.1, forward strand.
CCGACAGATGATATTTACACCGATGTATGGGATGAAAATCCGATGCAACACGAAACAAAACCGATTGTCCGGCATTACAGGGAGAAAACTCGTGCGAGCGCGGTTAAGAGCAATCGAGAACAGAAAGAAGAAATGGCACGAATCCATCTCGAACAAAGACAACGGGAGAACGAGTTAATTGGGCAATATATCAATGGAAATGAAATCAAAATTGAGAATTTGCCGGTTGTTGAAACCCATGTCCGTAAATTATTACTCTCTTGGATCGGAAAGGCAATGGCCACGAAAGATCGGACAATCAAAACGGAATTAGGGAGAAGGGTACGGGTGAAGTTGAGCGACAAACGAGTTCTTTTACAAGCGGAAGATGGCCAATTGGAAATGCCGAACGCTGTTTTTCACTTCGTAGACGAAGGGGATGTGAGCTGATGGATAATTTGAGTTTTGATGAAAAAACACAGGAAGCTTTGGGCATCCTTTTCGAGCAATTTTGGGTGCTCCGGACAGAAGAACCACAAACCTATCAACTTTTACGTGAGCGTGAGAATGGGTTAAAGCGTTATGTATCTGAGAAGTTTGGATTCGACCTGATTGCTCATCAGCATTTTATCAAACTTGAAAAAATTCCCGTCGATCCGAAAGCGTGGATGGGAATCCAAGCTTTCACCACACCACAAGACTATGCAATCTTTTGCTGCGGACTAGCTTTTACAGAGCGGCGGTCAGTCGATGAGCAATTTTTGCTATCGGACATCACAGAAGATATTCAAGATATGTACCCAGGAGAATTTCCATTGGATTGGACGAATTATCAACACAGAAAATCGCTCGTTCGCGCGTTGAAGAAAATGGTGGATTTACATATTATCAAAGCGGTCGATGGCGATATTGAAATGTTTGCTCGTGATGAAGAACAAGAAGTGTTATATGAAGTCACTGTGTATGCCCGTTATTTTATGCGTTCTTATCCGGATGATTTATTTCGATATGAAACAATGCAAGAGATACTCGATAGTGAATGGAAAAGGCACCAAACCGATACACGAAGGAAAAGGGTTTATCGTAAATTGATGTTCTCGCCAGTTGTATACAGGGAGTCTGAAGATGATCCAGACTTCGGTTATATTCGAAACTACCGTAACCGACTGCGCGATGACTTAGAGGAGCATACCCCTTTTCAATTGGAAGTTTTTAAAAACGCAGCTTTTCTTGTTTTAACGGAACGTAAACAGCGCTACACGTTGTTTCCTGATCAAAAAGCAATCATGAGCATCGCGCTCCATGTTCAAGCGTATATCCGTGAGCGCCTAGATCGATATGAAATGAATTCGATGGGGGAAATCAAGGTTACGGTTACTGAATTTGCGCAGATTGTTGAAGATGTCAAAGCGCAATACGGTCACGGGTGGAGTAAACAATACCGCGAGATGACCTATACCGCAATTGCTGATGAGTTATTGCAACTGTATAAGGAATGGGAAATGGTTAGCATGGAAGAGGATACACGGATGGTTATCTTAAAACCTGCAATCGCCCGAATGGTCGGCCATTACCCAAAGGATTATTTAGCGGAGGTGAAAGATAGAAATGAATAAGTGGAAAATGAATCGAGCGGGCTTATTGAATTTTTGGTACTACGATGAAGAGGTTTTTCCGTTTGCTGATGGGAAGTTATTGCTCAGAGGGAGTAATGGATCCGGAAAATCAGTGACGATGCAAAGCTTTCTGCCGGTGCTGTTAGACGGAAAAACTTCCCCGGACCGTTTAGATCCGTTTGGTTCAAGAGCCAGAAAGATGGAAGATTATTTACTTGGCGAAAAAGAAATTGTTGACCGCGATGAACGGACTGGTTATCTGTTTTTGGAATTTAAACGAGAAGAAACAGAGCAATATACGACAATTGGAATTGGATTACAAGCGAAGCGTAATAAGCAAATGAAGTTTTGGGGCTTCATCATTACCGATAACCGGAGAATTGGCATCGATACGGAATTATATAAACTGGAAAACAATGGTGGCCAAAAGGAAAAGATCCCTTTATCACGAATAGAACTGGAAAATATGATTAATCAAGGTGGACAAGTTGTTCAAACAAAATCTGATTACGCTAAGCTGGTCAATAAGCATTTATTTGGGTTTGAAACGATTGAAGCCTATGAAGATTTGATCAAACTGCTTATTCAATTGCGAAGCCCGAAACTTTCCAAAGATTTCAAGCCGACTGTCATCTATGAAATTTTGGAAGCGGCTCTACCTCCATTATCAGACGACGATTTACGCCATTTATCCGATACAATCGAACAAATGGATCAGACAAAGCAACAGATTGAACAGTTGGATCGGGAAGCCACTGCCATTAATCGTTTGAATCAAATTTATCATCGTTATAATCAAAAAGTTTTAGTTGAACAAGCCAGTGAATACTTGCAATCGAGTAAACGTTTGGCAAAAGAAAAAGAGAACTATGAGCAATTGACTACGGATAAAGAACATTTGGATGTTGAAATTGCATCGTTGGAACAGGAAATCAACGAGTTAGAAATACGGCAAAATGCCAACAAAGCACAAGAGGATCGATTGCGTACTCATAAAGTATGGAATTTGGAGAAAGAACGGCAAGAGGCAGAAGAAAAAATAGAAAAATCAATAGTCAATCAAAATAGAAAAGACGAACAATTGGAGGATCGAAAAGAAAAACAACTCCAATTACAGAATGACCAAAAAAAAGTAAACTTAACGATTGAAAACCGAACAAAAGAAATGGATGACAAGTTAATCGATTTAATGAATGATGCAGAAGAAGCCTCCTTTCAAGAAGTTCACGAATTGAATGAAAGAGACTTTGTACGCCATCGGTCTGAGCATTTTGATTTTACTGTCTGGATGAAAGAGGCAAGCAGCCATTTAGCTAGTTTGGAAGAAATCGAACGAGAGCTCAGAAACTATGAACAATTAAAATCCAAATATATGGAAAAGAATCATGAGTTGGCTGAAGAAACGAAACAGCTGGATGAAGTGATTGATCAAGAAAAAGAGTGGACCAGATTATTCGAGGCAGATAAAGAGGAAAAACTAAATGAAATTCATCATTGGCTTTGGGATAAGAAGTGGATTGAGATTGAGGAAGAAATTTTACAAGAGACAGCAAGAGCCGTTCATCATTTATACGAGCCAGCGAATTTCGAGAAGGTCATAGAACCATTCAGAGAAGCGTTGATTACGTATGAGATGAAGCAAAATCAGCGCATATCTGAATTGCGATTCGAAGAGAACCAACGGCTAGATCGAATCGAAGAAAAAGAGATGGAACTCCAGAAATGGAAGGAGAAAAAAGATCCTGAGCCAGAGATTGATACGTTAACCAAAGAAGCCCGACAGCAATTAGAAAACAAGGATGTTCCGTATGTGCCATTTTATTCAGCTGTTGAATTTCAGGAACAAGTCGATTTGGAAACACAAAAACGGATGGAAGCGGCATTGATGGAAAGTGGCATACTGGATGCTCTGATTACTGAACATCATTTTGAACTTAAACACGATCGCATATTGACTCCAGCACCGAATTTACTGACGACAACATTAGCCGATTACTTAAAACCAGATCTGGATCAATCGAGTAAACTGTCAGCCAGCCTTGTCGACGAGGTGTTAAGAAGCATTACGATTGGAGTAGATCAAGAGACGACTCTACGGATCAGTGAAGAAGGGGAATATCAACTGGGATTGTTGAAAGGACACGCACTACCGATTGACAATGTCCGCTACATTGGTCGTAACGCTCGGAAACGCTTTAGGGAAGAACAGATTCGTCTGCTCCAAAATGAAATAGACGGATTGCATTTGGAAAAAGAGCAGGTTAGTGAGGAAATACATGCAATCGAAGCAACCATTTCAAATGCCAAGCATGATTTTGCAAATTTCCCTACTGATGATGATTTGCAGGAAAGCTTTGCTCAGATTAAAGAGGCACGACTTCAAATAAATCATCATAAAAAACAGACTCAGCGCCTATCGGATGAATTGAAAAGAATTCATAAGAGCTACACAGACGTGAAGCGAGTGATTGACGAGCGCACGAGAGATTATCAACTGACGATAAATCGAGAATCCTATCAAGAAGCGATTACGGTTATGAAAAGATATGAAAAAGGTCTATCCCAGTTGGAAAAAGAACAGATTCAGTACGTTAATGAACGCCAGCGGATCGATGCAATCTCTGAACGGATTAACGAACTGGAAGATGATATATTAGAAATAACTGGTGAAATCAACGAGTTGAAAGGTTCCATTGCTGGCATGAAACAGACAGTCGAGCTGATCGATCAGCAATTAGAACGACAAGGTGTTGAGGACATACGCCAGCAAATAACAGGGGTCCAAAAAGCACTGAAAGAAATTGAAGAGGCATTAAAAGAAAAAAATGACGCCACACCTAGAAAACAAGAAAACCGTCGTCAATTGATCAAAAATATAGAAACAAAAAGAGAGCAGCTTGAATTTTTGACAAACCTTTCAGATGCATGGAAAACATCATTTGAAAATGAACTGAACCGGGGTTTTGTGAAGCTGGATCGAGATAAAGATAGTAATGAAATCGCTAAAGACGTCATCAAGGAATATAGCAACCAAGAAAATGAAGTTGACCGATCCAAATTAGCTAGCCAACTCACACAAGAGTTTTATAAACAACAAAGTGACCTGATGGAATACCGCCCCAATAACTTTCCGGCGATTATCAGTCCACCTGCTTGGATGAATGAAGTAGAAGACGAGGAGCAAATACCCCATATTGAAAAGTGGAAGCAAAAAGCTTCCCGCCAGCTAATTGAATTGAATTATCAGGCCAAGCAAGTGAACCCTTACCTCGTTCAACAAGAAATCGAAATGGAACAAGCTCGTCAAGAAAGTTTTCTAGATGAACAAGATCAAGCATTATATGAAGAAATACTATTTCATTCGGTTGGCCAGAAGTTACGCGCAAGAATTCGACGGGCTGAGCAGTGGGTTCAACAGATGAAAAAGCTAATGGAAAGAAGGGATACATCTTCTGGTCTGTCGTTTTCGATTAAATGGAAGCCACGCACGGCTGATTCGGAAGCTGAAATGGACACGGTTGATTTGGTCCATTTGCTTAAACAGGATTCCAAATTACTGAAAGAAGAAGATCGAGAAAAAATAACGACTCACTTTCGGACAAAAATTGCGAAGGCGAATGAAATGATTGGAGACGATAGTGAGTTACAGACATTGCTCCAAGTGTTAAAAGAAGTCTTGGATTATCGTAAATGGTTCTCTTTTGTCCTATACTTCCAACGCGAAGGCGAGAAAAAACGCGAATTGAATAATAACCAATTTTATAAATTTAGTGGTGGGGAAAAAGCGATGGCGATGTATATTCCTCTATTTACTTCTTGTTACTCGCGTTACTTGGAAGCCGATCGGAATGCTCCTTATATCATTTCGTTGGATGAAGCGTTTGCAGGAGTGGATGAGAACAATATTCGGGAAATGTTTGAAATCGTTGAACAGCTTGGGTTTGATTACATGATGAATTCTCAAGTATTGTGGGGAGATTACGATACAATCAACGAGTTGTCGATTTGTGAGCTCGTTCGGCCGAAAAATGCTGACTATGTCAGTGTTCTTCGTTATCACTGGGATGGTAATAAACTCGGTGTAGACCTTCCTGTTACACAAGAGGAACAGCTATTCAGTTAAGGGTGAGAAGATGATTAATGAAGCATTAGCTTATTTTAAAAGTGAAGCTGGTTACCAGCGGTTATTTACCCTTTTCAAGAAGAAATATGAATCACTCGGACGGTTTGGGGGAACAGTGAAAACCGCTGATTTCACCGATGAAGAATTAGAAGGGATTGCTCGCTTTTTCGGATTAACCCCAAGCGAATTACGAAGCAAAGGAAAAATATCCATTAGCCATTTTGAGAATCATCTACAACGAACTAAATTTGAAGAAATCAGGTTGAAAGAGTTGCTAGAAGCCTATTTTCGTGAACCTTTACGCTCCAATAAAGAAAAAAGACAAGCGAAGGAAAATGAACAGAACCAGTTTCTAACCGAGTTGAAGAGCGACTTCTCCGCTCTTCAATTTTGGTTGGAATATGTCCAAAAGAAGAAGCCAGATACGTATTGGATTTACCGATTGATCGAATCTTCCTCAGAAGAATTCGTAAACTGGATGCATCAGCTAAACCAAGCCATTACACAGATGCCGTATAATTATGAACGTTTACCGATGTTTAGCCAGCGGTTGACAAAAGATCCGCATGCATTTGATTTAAATACGAATCTTGGGAAGTTGTTTATTCACGTTTTATCCGTTGATTCTCAAAAAGAAGGTTCGGTTGTTGTACCGACGGATAGTGAAGGGATGAATGACCTCCTGTTAACTTATCGACTCTTAAGAGATGACATCACCAATTATGTTAGCTGCGCCAATTTAATGGCGGAAACAAAAGAAGGTGCTCAACCCATGTGGGAAGCGGCCGCAAGAGTACACAGTGTGATGAATGTCCCCCTTAGGGAGTTAGTCAAACTGACAAAAGCCTATCCCAACAACATAAACAAAAGTGTGTGGATTGTCGAGAACTCTGGCGTTTTTTCTAGCCTATTAGACCAGGCACCTGCTACTCCATTAATCTGTACGCATGGACAGTATCGGCTAGCAGGTCTGTTACTCATCGATTTCTTGGTGAAAGAAGGATGTACCATTTACTATTCGGGTGATATTGACCCAGAAGGACTCGGTATGGCCGAAAGACTGCTGAATAGACATCCACAGCACGTACGTTTATGGAAAATGAATGTAAATGACTATCTTGCTTCTCTTTCTGAGTTAGAGTTACCAGAAGAGCGATTATCCAAATTAAATCGAATTTCAACACCAACATTGATACCGGTCATTGAAGAAATGAGGCAACGTAAAAAAGCTGGTTATCAAGAGGCGTTAGTAAATGAAATGGTGAGCGAATTAATAGCGAAGAATAATTGAGGTATCGTTTAAGAACAGAATTACGGGGGAGGCTGGTATTCTATTGGCGGGTTTTCTCGTTTTATTAGCGAGTTTCCATCGTTTATCGGCAAGTTTACTCACTCATCGGGTGGCTGCAACGCTTTGTCGGGTGGCTCGCCGCGTTTGTCGGGCGGCTGCACAGGCTGAACGGGTGGCTTGCCGCATTTGTCGGGCGGCTGCATAAGATTTTTCGACGTCTCGCAGCAATATACCGACGGCTCCACCCACTTTTTCGATGGCTCTCGACAATTAATCGATGGCTTCACTCGATTTTCAACGGCTCCACCCAAACAATCACCATACACATAAAAAACTGACTGGAAATTATATTCCAGTCAGTTTTTATTTAAGCTGCTTCATCAAAGGATGGAGCGACTTGGTCGACAACTAAGTTTTCTCTTCGGTTTTTGTATCCTTTCCAGAAGAAAGCTACCGTAATGATGGCAGTCATGATCATTCCGCCGGTATGCGCAGCTTGATAGGATAAACCAAAGCCGAGATTACTATCGTATAAAATGTAAGTCAATACCATGTCGGTAATAAATATACCTGGGATTAACGCGATAAAGAAATTCTTCTTTTTCACAAAAAGATACATCGTACCAATCCACAAAGCGAGTGCAGCTGTACCTTGGTTGGCGAATGAGAAATAGCGCCACAACAAATTGAAATCGATGGTCGTTAACCAATACGAAACGACGAACATTGGGACGGCAATCGCTAATCGTTTCACCATTTTAATCTGATTGATGCTTAAATAATCCGCAATAATATTACGTGCTGCACGGAATGCCGTATCTCCTGAAGTAATTGGAAGAACAACAGCACCGAGAACAGCGATTGTACCGCCGACTGCTCCGAGTAATGTCATCGATACTTCATTAACAACTAGAGATGCAGTTCCTTCATCAATTAATCCTTGTAGACCTTGTCCATCGAATAAACTCATGGCAGCAGCTGCCCAAATCATGGCGATGACACCTTCAGCAATCATCATGCCGTAAAAAATATAACGTCCTTGTTTCTCATTTTGGGTCGTGCGTGAAATTAACGGTGACTGTGTCGCATGGAATCCAGATAATGCTCCGCATGTGATTGTTAAGAAGAGTATCGGGAAAATCGGCAGATCATTCGGGTGCATATTGGCTACCGAAATTTCTGGAATGGAATAATCCGAGAATAATAGTGCGACACCAACACTAATGGTACCGATTAATAATACAGCACCGAGAAACGGGTAAACTCTCCCGATGATTTTATCAATCGGCAAGACAGTAGATACAATATAATAAATGAAGATTGCTAGAATAATAACAAATAACGCAACTCGCCCGTCAATTAAATTATGCAAAAGCGATGCAGGCGTCGTAACGAACACTGTCCCGACCAATAGAAGCAATAATAAAGCGAAAAAATTTACTAAATGACGTGAAATTTTACCGAGAAATCTTCCAGCGAGATCTGGGATATGCGCTCCCTTATTTCTGATAGAGATCATACCGGTTAAATAATCATGTACAGCCCCAGCAAAAATGGAACCCAAAACAATCCATAAAAAGGCAACAGGACCGTAAAGCGCTCCCATGATTGGTCCGAAAATTGGACCAGTACCGGCTATATTCAATAATTGAATTAACGCGTTCTTCTGTTTGTTCATCGGAACGTAATCGACACCGTCACTGTTTGAATAGGCAGGAGGTTGTCGGTCTCCCTCAACACCAAAAACTTTTTCAACATACTTTCCATACGTAAAATAAGCGATAATTAATAGTGCAATGGCAAGTAAAAATGTAATCAAAATAGTCACTCCTTGTATGTCTGGTTGATTGTAAGCGATTGCAAGTAACAACTAATATATCATATCCATAACTGACTAGACAATTAGCAATTTTACCTATACGTAAAATAGTTAGACCAAAAAGTTATTTCATTCATTATTTTTGATAAATACCGAAAGAATGACACCGATCAATGCAAGCAGGGCCATTACTAAAAATGCGTAGGTTGTACCCCAATAAGTGCTAACTCGATAAGGTGTATCCAACGTTGCCGTGGTGACACTGATAATGGTCGTTAGCGCTACAATCCCAAACGTCATGGCAAATTGGCGTACTGTGTTGACGATTGCTGATCCATGAGCGATATCTTTATCATTTAATGCATTCATTCCTAACGTTACTAAAGGCATGAGAGTCAACCCAAAACCAATCATGAAAAAGCAGAAGTAGATCATTATCAAAAGTGGCGATTGATCGATACCGATTGTATTTAAGAGAACGAGAGAGATAAACGTAAACGAAAAACCGATGATACTGATGATTTTTCCGCCATAGCGATCAAATAGATTCCCAGAAACAATCGTAATAATCGATAGAAGAATCGTACCCGGAACTAACACGAATCCTGATAAAAATGCACTGGCACCAAGAACATCTTGTGCAAACATCGGTAGTATTGTTTCAGTCGATAACAGTAGCATCATATTGATAAAAATAAGCATAAGCGATAGCCTGAAAGTTGAGTTTTTTACTAATCTAATGTTCAATACTGGCAATCGTAAATGGACTTGGCGACGGATAAACAAAGTAATCGTCAACAGGCCGATCAACATCGGAATAATAACGAGCGGGTCACTGAATCCCGTTACGCTAATTCGACTCATACCAAATATAAATACGGAAAAACCGATTGCTGAAAGAACAATCGAAGAAAAGTCCAATTTCTCTTCTTGGTGATCCAGCACGTTTTTCATTTTGAAGACAGCGAATACGAGCACAATTGCAACAATAGGCAGTAGCATCCAGTGCAGTGAACGCCACCCATAATAATCGATGACAATTCCAGATAGAGAAGGCGCTGAAGCAGGAGCGACGTTAACGACTGCACCTAATAGACCCATTGCGAAACCTCTCCGTTCATAGGGAAACACTTTAAATAAAATTGTTTGCACTAATGGAAGGATAATCCCAGCACCGACTGCTTGAACGACTCTGGAGATAATTAACATGCCAAAGTTAAGGGAATAAGCGCCAATAATCAGGCCAAGTGTTAAACAAGAGAGAGAAAAGACAACGAGGCTTTTTGCCGAAAATGTATTCGATAAGTAACCCGTTATTGGAATGAACACAATCGTCGTGAGCAGAAAGGCGGTCGTAAGCCACTGAACTTGTGTCGCATTCACATTAAATTCATCCATAATGGTTGGATAACCTGTGATGAGTAAAAACTGATTAAACGTAAATAAAAACGCTGTTGCCATGATCACAACAACGACTGCTTTATGTTCGATTCTTTTAGTCATTCATGTTTAAACTCCCTTCACTGGCTAATAGACAAGTTTTATGTATTAAAATTATTGTTTCATAGACTCTTCACTACGTCCAGATTATTTTAATGCGAATGAAAAAGGCTTTAAAAAAAGCAAGCAATTACGTTGACTGATATACCATATGGGGGTATAGTATAAGTATAAATGAAAAGGAAGTGATGTAAAATGACTGATTTTTTACATGACAAACCCGCTAAGCCTAGAACACAAGATGAAAAACAGGCGGTTATGAATCGCTTGAAACGAATAGAAGGCCAGGTACGTGGCATTCAAAAAATGGTGGAAGAGGATCGTTATTGCATGGACATTTTAGTTCAGATCAGTGCGATTCAATCTGCCTTGAAAAATGTTGGCTACTCGGTCACCGAGCGGCATATCAAGCACTGTGTCAGTGATGCAATCAAGCAAGGTGAAGGAGAAGACACCATTGATGAATTAATGAGTGTCATGCGACAATTTTCCAAGTAAGGAGGGAACAACATGAGTGAAGTGAAACACGAAACAATCGGTATAACCGGAATGACATGTGCGGCATGTTCCAATCGGGTTGAAAAAGTATTGAACAAAATGGATGGTGTCGAAGCTCAAGTGAACTTAACAACAGAGAAGGCCTCCATTGACTATGATCCAGATAAAGCGTCTCTTGATGAAATCACAGATAAAATTGAGCATATCGGTTACGGTGTACTCACCGAAAAAGTTGATTTAGATGTTTTTGGGATGACATGTGCTGCGTGTTCCAGTCGGATTGAAAAAGTATTGAATAAGCAAGAAGGTGTCTCCGAAGCATCAGTTAATTTAACGACAGAAAGTGCATCTGTTGAATATAACCCAAGTATGGTAGATGTCCAAAATTTAATTGATCGAATCCAGAAGCTCGGTTATGATGCGAAAACGAAAGTAGAAGCGGAAGAGAAACAATCTCATAAAGAAAAAGAACTGAAGAAACAAAAAACGAAATTAATTGTTTCAATCATTTTATCAGCACCGTTGTTAATGACGATGTTTGTTCATTTATTCAATATGTCTATTCCGGATATATTCATGAATCCGTGGTTCCAATTTGCGTTAGCGACACCGGTTCAATTTATTATCGGTTGGCAATTTTACGTTGGTGCGTATAAGAATCTCCGAAATGGTGGCGCAAACATGGATGTGCTTGTTGCTTTAGGGACAAGTGCTGCTTATTTCTATAGCTTGTATGAATCGTTTAAAACGCTAGGAAACCCAGGATATGAACCACATCTTTACTTTGAAACAAGTGCGATTTTAATTACGCTAATTTTATTCGGTAAGTACTTGGAAGCAAAAGCGAAAAACCAGACGACGAATGCCCTTTCTTCCTTACTGAATTTGCAGGCGAAAGAGGCGCGTGTCATCCGAAACGGAGAAGAAACGATGATCCCAGTAGAAGAAGTTGAAGTTGGCGACCGACTCATCGTTAAACCAGGTGAAAAGATTCCCGTCGACGGAAAAGTCGTGAAAGGCCGAACGTCTGTAGACGAATCCATGATTACAGGAGAATCAATTCCGATTGAAAAAGAAGTGGGTACGAATTTAATCGGTTCAACGATGAATAAAAATGGCTCAGTCGAAATGGAAGCAACAAACGTCGGAAAAGATACGGCATTGGCATCAATCGTCAAAGTAGTCGAAGAAGCACAAGGATCAAAAGCACCGATCCAGCGGTTGGCGGATGTCATTTCAGGGTATTTCGTTCCAATCGTCGTAGTCATATCAATCATTACGTTTATTGTATGGATTTCAATTGTCCAACCAGGTCAATTCGAACCAGCGTTAGTTGCGTCGATTGCAGTTCTAGTCATTGCTTGTCCATGTGCGTTAGGACTAGCGACACCAACTTCAATCATGGTTGGAACAGGTCGAGCTGCCGAGAGCGGAATTTTATTTAAAGGTGGCGGACACTTAGAAAGAACACACGAACTGGAAGCCATCGTATTAGATAAAACAGGAACGATTACTAAAGGTAAGCCAGAAGTGACAGACTTCACAGGTGATGAAGAGACATTACAATTGCTAGCTAGCGCTGAAAAAGGATCTGAACACCCGCTTGCCGAAGCAATTGTCGCTTATGCAACGGAGCAAGACAGCAAATTTGTAGATGTTGACGAATTCAACGCGATTCCAGGTCACGGAATTCAAGCAACCATTGCTGGCAAACAAGTATTAGTCGGTAACCGAAAATTGATGCAGGACCATAATGTGAACGTAACTGATTATGAAAATAATTTAGTTGAACTTGAAGCTGACGGAAAAACAGCGATGTTAATCGCCATCGATGGAGAATATCGTGGCACGATTGCGGTCGCAGATACGATAAAAGAAACTGCACCAGAAGCAATCCGCGAACTACAAGAGCAAGGACTTGAAGTCATTATGTTGACAGGTGACAACGAACGAACTGCTCAAGCGATTGCAAAACAAGTAGGAATCGATAAAGTTATTGCCGAAGTTTTACCAGAAGAAAAAGCAGAAAAAGTGAAAGAAATTCAATTGCAAGGGAAAAAAGTAGGCATGGTTGGCGACGGTGTGAACGACGCACCAGCATTAGTTGTCGCCGACATTGGAATTGCCATTGGAACAGGAACCGAAGTAGCGATTGAAGCGGCTGATGTTACGATTCTCGGTGGCGAATTACTGCTCATACCGAAAGCAATCAAAATCAGCCACGCATCGATCCGAAATATTCGTCAAAACCTGTTTTGGGCATTCGGTTATAACACTGCCGGTATTCCAATTGCAGCCGTTGGTTTACTGGCCCCATGGGTCGCTGGAGCTGCTATGGCCTTAAGCTCCGTCAGTGTTGTGACAAACTCACTTCGTTTAAAACGAGTGAAATTATAAAGATGAATGAGCTTGAAAGGGAGGTGCACAAAATGGAACAAACCATAAACGTTCAAGGCATGACATGCGGTCACTGCAAAATGTCTGTTGAAAATGCATTAACAGAACTAGATGGCGTTCAGAAAGCAGAAGTGAACCTTGATGCTGGGAATGTCGCTGTAACGTATGATGAGACAAAAATAGACGACGCAGCGATGAAAGAAGCCATCGAAGATCAAGGCTATGATGTTAAATAAAATATGCAAAGCTGGTTTTCCATATAGGGAAACCAGCTTTTTTGGTGGATAGACTTCTGGTGGAGGCTATCCCCCCGAGTGGCTGGGAAAGTTTGTAGGAAAGTCTTATAGGATAGCTCTATACCCTCGAGTGGTTGGGGAAATTTGTAGGGAAGTCCTATAGAGGAGGTCTATCCCCCCGAGTGGCCAGCAAAATTTGTAGGAAAGTCCTATAGAAGAGGTCTATACCCCCGAATGGTCGGAAAAATCTACTGAAACGTCTTATAGAAGAGGTCTATACCCCTGAATGACCATAAATTTTCACTGGGAAGTTCTATAACGCTTATTAAAAATGGGTATGTTAAAGATTAGTGTTGATTTTCAAATGACATAGTATCGAGTAGTTCAATTGTGGATCTCATCGGTGGCGAACCTAGCGGGCCAAGTGAAAGAATTACCGATAAAACCGCACACATCTTATGGATTAAAAGCGTTCCCATCGATAACCCATGTGAGGCCGCTGAAAAACTGAGCAAAGCCGCAGAAAAACCGAGCGAAGCCGCAGAAAAATCGATTGAAGCCATCGAAAAATCATGGAAGAATCATTATTGAATCATCAACAACGAACTTTAACAAAGTCTTATAATTAAATGCGCCCGCTATTCAAAGATAGCGCAAACAAAACCGGTCCTATCCATGAATAGGCCCCCGCTATTCACAGATAGCACTCCCAAAACCACGTCTATCTATGAATAGCCCAGATCTAATAGTAGTTAGAGCTCCCCAAACCAGTTCCACCCTCAAATAGAAAAATTCTCATACGTGTTCCTCAGCAAAATGACGTTCTACCACAAACAAAAAACACCCAAAACGAATATGAGTAGTACTTATTCAAAGGATTACTTGAATGATACATAAAAAGGTCTTATACTATAATCAAACGAACATTTGAATGAAATAAAACATACAATATTCAAGCAACTAGTCGAATAGAGGGAGGGGTTTTTAATGACTCAAAAAGATACATGTGAAGTTTTTTGTTACAACGAGGAAAAGGTTGAGCAAGTTCAACAAGATCTAGAAGAAGTTGATATTAAAGGTACAGCGATGTTGTTGAAAGCAATCGCTGATGAAAAACGAGCAAAAATCGTTTATGCACTTTGCCAAGAGGAAGAGCTATGCGTTTGTGACTTGGCTAATATTATTGGTGCAACTGTTGCGACGACATCGCATCATTTACGAACACTCTATAAGCAAGGTGTTGTTCGCTATCGTAAAGAACATAAACTAGCTTTTTATTCATTGGACGATGATCATATCAAACAAATCATGCTAGTAGCAATAGAGCATCAGAAAGAAGTGATGGTCAGTGGCTGAGCAATTAAAGGAACATGAAGATAAATCCACTTACCGCGTTCAAGGATTTTCGTGTGCGAACTGCGCAGGGAAATTTGAAAACAACGTCAAAAAATTACCGAATGTGGAAGATGCAAAAGTAAACTTCGGGGCTTCAAAGATCTACGTATATGGAGAAGCGACCATTGAAGAATTAGAAAAAGCGGGTTCATTTGAAAATCTAAAAGTTTCTCCAGATAAACCGCCTAAGCAGTCATCAACAGAAGAAGAAACAAAAGAGGAGAAAGTGCCGTTTTATAAGAAATATAGCACTGTTCTTTTCTCTGCATTGTTTATGGCTTTTGGGTTTTTATCGATGTTTGTCAACGGCAGCGATAACGTCGTTACGGCGTTACTCTTTATCGCTTCCATGTTAGTCGGTGGCGTCTCCTTGCTAAAAACCGGTTTGCAAAACTTAGTTCGCTTTGAATTTGATATGCGTACGCTAATGACAATTGCCGTTATTGGTGGTGTCATCATAGGTGAATGGGCAGAAGTGTCCGTCGTCGTTATTCTCTTTGCAATCAGTGAAGAACTGGAACGCTTCTCAATGGATCAGGCAAGAAAATCGATTCAATCATTAATGGACATTGCGCCGAATAAGGCAATTGTTAAACGGTTCGGTCAGGAAACGACTGTCCATGTCGATGAAATTGTTGTCGGAGATACGATGATTGTAAAACCAGGCCAAAAAATTGCCATGGATGGCGTCATTCTTAACGGTTCGTCATCGATTAACCAAGCTGCCATTACAGGTGAATCTGTTCCTGTAGAAAAAACAGAAGCTGACGAAGTTTTCGCAGGTACGTTGAATGAGGAAGGGCACTTGGAAGTTAAAGTCACTAAGCTTGTTGATGATACAACATTGGCAAAAATCATTCATCTTGTTGAAGAGGCACAAGCGGAACGGGCGCCATCTCAAGCGTTTGTCGATCGTTTTGCCAAATACTATACACCGATCATTATGGTCATCGCCGCATTGGTTGCCGTCTTGCCGCCGTTATTTTTCGGAGCAAGTTGGGACACATGGGTCTATCAAGGCTTGGCCGTACTCGTTGTCGGTTGTCCATGTGCGCTTGTCATCTCGACACCAATTTCCATTGTTTCTGCGATTGGAAATGCCGCGAAGCAAGGTGTTCTGATCAAAGGCGGCATCTATTTAGAAGAAATCGGTGGTTTGAAAGCCATGGCGTTTGATAAAACTGGAACATTGACGAAAGGTGTTCCAGTCGTCACGAACATTGAGCTGGTAGACCAAGAAGCGGATGAGAAAGAAGTACTCAAAAAAGTTTCAGCACTTGAAAATCGCTCACAACATCCATTAGCTTCTGCGATTTTGAAAACAGCGGATGAGAAGATGATTGACTATCAAACGGTTGAAATTAACGACTTTACGTCTATAACTGGAAAAGGAATTCAAGGTGACATCGACGGAAGTACGTACTATGTCGGCAGTCCAAACCTATTCAATGAGTTAACGATGAATAAATTAGATCCTACGGTAAAAGAAAAAGTTCAAGCACTTCAAAATGAAGGGAAAACCGTTTTGATTGCCGGAACAAAAGAAAACGTTGAACTAATCTTGGCTGTAGCCGATGAAGTTCGAGACGCGAGCCAAAGCGTCATCGAAAAACTTCACCGTGCAGGAGTTGAGAAAACCGTCATGTTAACAGGTGATAATGCCAATACAGCTCAAGCGATTGGTAAACAAGTTGGCGTTACGGATGTTCGCTCAGAACTATTACCTCAAGATAAGTTAGAAGTTATTCGAAGCTTAAGAGATAGCCATAAGCAAGTGGCTATGATTGGAGACGGTGTCAACGATGCTCCTGCATTAGCAGCATCAACAGTCGGAATCGCCATGGGTGGCGCAGGAACTGATACTGCACTTGAAACAGCGGATGTTGCGTTAATGGGAGACGATTTAGAAAAACTACCATTCCTCGTCCGACTAAGTCGCAAAACATTGAACACAATCAAAGGAAATATCACTTTTGCGATCGCCATCAAAGTCGCTGCATTGCTCCTCGTCATTCCGGGATGGTTAACTTTATGGATTGCTATTCTATCTGATATGGGTGCCACTGTACTCGTTGCATTGAACAGTATGCGCTTGATGCGCGTGAAAGAAAAAGAATAGAAGCTCTATACCCCTGAACGGTAAAGAAAAACAGTTGAAAGGTCGAATAGAAGCGCTCTATACGCCCGAACGGCAGAGAAAAGTTGCCAGACGGTCGAATAGAAGCACTCTATACACCCAAACGGCTAAGGAAAACTCACGAAAGGTCGAATAGAAGCGTTCTATTCCCCCGAGCGACTGAGAAAAACTGCCGAAAGGTCGAATAGAAGGCCTCTATTCCCCCGAACAGCTGAGAAAAATTGCTGAACGGTCGAATAGGAGTTCTCTATTTCACCGAACGGCAGAGAAAAACACCGGAAAGTTCTATATAGCACGGAGTCCGTCAAAAAAGACGGCTTTGTGCTTATTTTTCATCCTTAAAAATACCCCCTATAGGTTTGTGTTTTGTCATATGGGGAAATCGATTTATAAACAACTAGGAGGGGTAAAATGAATCCTTATGTAAAATTCGGTTTGATGATTGTAACTTCAACGTTTGTCATGTATTGGTTAATGTACTTAAACGTATTTCAAATCAATCATATATTTTTCAGTGAAATGCGTGTCTACATGGTGTTGATTATGGGCTCATGTATGACAATCATCATGATGCTATTTATGTGGAAGATGCACAAAAAAGAAAATATTGAACGTTGTCATTCTCGGTGTAGGTGTTCTTGTATTCGGTGTTTCCTTATGGCTCGTTCGTAGTCAGATGATTGTAGACGACACTGATTATATGGAAGCGATGATTCCACACCATTCGATTGCCATCTTAACGAGTGAGCGCGCAGAACTTGAAGATCCACGTGTGAAAAAGCTAGCAGCTGAAATTTCTCAGACACAAAAAGAAGAAATTGCTTTGATGGAGTCGTTGATCGAAGACATTGAAAAGCACGGTAAAAAAGGAGAGGGCGAACAAGGCGAATCTTCGGATAAAGATGAAGAAGATGAAGAGGAAACGAATGAAAATTCCTAAAAATAAACTGAATCGTAACGTTTGTTATTTTACCTATGGGGGTATATAATGAAACCAAATAATAAATAGAGTTTGGGTTTTAAAAAAGGGGGAAACGGGATTGGGTATTATTGAATGGATCATTATTGCGATTGTAATCGCATTTTTGATTAACCGATTTATGCCAGTAAAAGGGATTACAAACATCAATGTAAACGAAGCAAAGAAAAAAATGAAAGATAAAAAGGTTCAATTCATCGATGTTAGAACACCAGGAGAATACAAAGCAAATCATGCAAAGCCGTTTAAAAATTATCCGCTTTTCAGTTTGAAAAATGATTTATCTTCATTAGACCGAGAAAAAGAAGTTGTCGTCATCTGTCAAAGCGGTATGAGAAGTACAAAAGCGGCAAAGCTATTGAAGAAAAATGGTTTTTCTCATGTCTATAATGTTCAAGGCGGAATGAGCAGATGGTAAATCAATAAAAGGAGCGGATGAAAATGTTTCATTATACAGTAGAAACAACAAAGTCAGTTGAAGAAGCAGCAAAAACATTAGAAGAGAGCTTGAAAGAAAAGCAGTTCGGTGTGTTATGGCATTTTGATGTAAAAGGAACACTAGAGAGTAAAGGCCTCGATTATGAATATCCATTTTTAGTGTTGGAAGTTTGTAATCCAAAGGCAGCACAACAAGTATTGACGACTAATCAAATGGTTGGCTATATGCTTCCTTGTAAAATGGTCGTTTATCAAGATGATCAAGATGAAAAAACAAAAATCGGAATGCCAAAGCCGACAGAATTAATGAAAATGGTTGGCGATGATGCCATTCATGAAACAGCAAAAGATATTGAAAACCAACTAATTGAAGCAATTGAACAAAGTAAATAAAATGAATGATAAGAAAATCACGCTCTATTCCACAACGACATGCCCGGTATGTGCTATGGTCAGAGATTTGCTGACCGGGTTATCCGTTGAATACGAAGAAATTTATGTTGATTTGCGTCCGATTACTCGGATGAAACTAGTGAAACAAACGCGTCGATTGTCTGTCCCCCAACTGAATGTCGGTGGCGAATGGGTTTCTGGATTCGATCCGATTCGGACGTTGGAATTATTGGGCGTGCGATCAACGAATGATTCAATATCTGAATAATAACCGGTGATTCTTAAAAAAGGATTGCCGGTTTTTTAATGGTCTGGGCATAGCTTCCTAAATTTGTTATATTTAAATCACCGTTAATCATGGGGGGGAACGATTGAACGCATTAAAAAAAGTTAATTATATATTGGTTATTCTTGTGATCGTTCTTTTATTTTTTGTACTTGAATTTTTTGCGATCAATATCGGATTTTATTAAATACATTTATTTTAATGATGTTACGTTTCGCTACGACGATGATCCTTCCAAGGATTGTATTGGTTGATACGTCTTGTGAAAGCAATTGAGAAACAAAATGCTGATTCCAAAGAAGGGTGAGTATAATGAAAAAACGAAATCGTCCAATTGAAAGTCCAGACCTACCTAAACAACTCGAAACAACAAATATGAGCACTCTTGAAGATGCTTCAGAGATCGAAATGTTGCGAGTTGAATCTGTTGCTCCAGGACTGGAAGCAGAGCATGTTCGATTTCGGGAAGTGTATATAAAAGGTGTTCATTTTGATTATGCAAAACTTCCTCATTCATCCTGGGTTGACGTGACCTTTGAAAACTGTGACCTGTCGAATGTGAAGTTGACAAATGTGCAGATGAATCGGGTTGAATTTAGAAATTGTAAATTGGTCGGTACAGATTTTGACCGCGCTGACTTACGTGATGTCCGAATGATTGATTGCCAAGCTCCTTATACGTTATTTAATTTAGCAAACATGCAAGATGTATCATTCAATGACTGCTTGCTGAAAAGTGCCAACTTCATAGAATCGGAGTTTTTCAATGTACAATTCGGCTCATCTACAATCGATGACGTACAATTTACCGGAACTTCGTTGAAAGATGTTGACCTTAGTAACTGTGAATTAAGACAGATACATATTCAAAAAGAAGATATCCAAGGAGCAATCGTTTCAGCAGAGCAAGCGATCTCATTGATTGAGTTATTTGGTGTGACGGTGAAGGATTAACTATTGAAAGTATGCTAAACGTTCAAATCGTCTCTCTAAGTGTTCAAAGTTGATCTCTGATCGTTCAAAAAAATCAGCTAACTGTTCAATGCTGCTCACTATCCGTTCAAAACATACTGCTAACCGTTCAAAACATCGCCTTGACTGTTCAAACAATGTCGTTGACTGTTCAAAACTTCAATCAGACCGTTCAAATAAGCGTTCTAACACTTAAAATCAAGGAATAGAACGAATCTGGATTTAACTAACGTTAATAAAAAATATTGTTTTAATGTTCGGTTTTTAACTATTTTTCTAATGCATATCAAAGTTATTGTAAGCGTTTCACTCATTTTTTATAAAAAAATCTCACAAACTACTTGCCAGCTTTCAGAATAATGTTATACTAAAATCAAACAATTTCATAAGCGTTTTTCATATAATCGTGGGGATATGGCCTGCAAGTTTCTACCGGTTTACCGTAAATAAACCGACTATGAAAAGCACGTACGGTAGCATCTTTTTATTAAGATGCGAGTTACTTTTCGACTTTTTAAGCTCGAAGTACATGCTTTTACATAGGCGTGTAGTTCGAGCTTTTTTAATGTTCGAAAACGTACTGTGTGTTCCAATTTCATTTTTTAGAGATTGGATTATATGAAAAACGTCCAACAACCAATTAAGGGAGGACGTTCATGAATGGAAAGTGTTCAAAGTGAAGTGAAAGTTACTAAAATGGAACCTAAAAAGAAGGAAAAAGAGCCGTCTCCCAACAATGAGAAAACATCAGTCAGTAAATCAATTTTTGTTGGCTTCCAACATGTGTTGGCGATGGATTTATTTATTCCGCCGATCATATTAGCTGGACTGCTTTCATTGACGGTAGGGGATACAGCGCTATTGATTCAAATGACGTTTATCGCGTGTGGGTTGGCAACATTAATTCAAGCGGGATTTGCGATGAAGCTTCCTGTGATGCAAGGACCATCGTTTGTTCCGTTAACTGCACTCGCAGCAATCGGTACGACATCAGGATTAGGAGCGATGATCGGCAGTTTGATTCCAGGAGCAATTCTCATTGCATTAATCGGACGACTGAAGCTATTCAGTAAAGTCGTGAAAAAATTCATTCCACCTATTGTTGCTGGAACGGTCATTGTCGTTGTGGGAATTTCCTTGATGCCGAGTGCCATTAGTTCCGTGTATAACGCTCCAGGAAACGCCAATGTAAATATCATGATTGCTTTTATTTCTGCATCGATTTTGATCGGCTGCATGTATCTCGGTGAAAAAGCGACTAAACGCTTCCGTTTTGTGAAGCTCGCATCTGTCATTATGGCGCTTGGCATCGGTACAATTATCGCGTCCTTTTATGGACTCGTTGATTTTTCATCCGTAAAAGATAGTTCATGGTTTGCCCTTCCAAGTATTTTCGCTTTTGGAATGCCAACATTCGAATTAGATGCTGTTTTAATTATGATAGCCATCTATATGATTATCGTTATTGAAACAACCGGAACATGGTTTACAGTCGGTGAAGTGACGGATCAAAAACTTGATGATAAGCGGTTGAACGGAGGCGCAGTTGGTGAAGGGTTAGGTTGTTTGACCGGATCATTTTTCGGTGGGACACCTGTGACTGGATATTCCTCTAACGCAGGAATCATCGCCGTTACAGGCATTAAAAGTCGCCGTCCAATCCTTGCAGGAGGAGCGATTTTAGTTGTTCTTGGTATGATGCCTAAACTCACGAGTGTCATCGCCAGCATTCCAGGTGTTGTCATCAGTGGTGTGTTTGCTGTTCTATGTGTCGTCATCATGATGAACGGTTTGAAAGTCATTAAAAACGAACCATTCACGGAAAGAAATATGATTGTCATTGGTGTACCTATTATGTTGGCTTTATTTGCGGCCCTAATTCCACAAGAAGTAATGAGCGGTTTGCCAAATCTGGCTACCTATTTTGTTGCTTCTGGAACAGCCGTCGGTGCTATTGGCGCATTAGTATTGAATGTATTACTACCAGAAAAGCTGGAAGATAAAAAGACAGTTACTGCAAAAGGAGAGATAGAATATGCAACAAGATAGATTATGGAATGATTGGCATCCCGTTTGTAAAGCTGACGAACTAGGTGACGACCCGAAACAGGTACACGTATTAGGTGAACGCGTCGTCATTTTCCGAAATGAAAAAGGTGTTCATGCATTCAAAGATTTATGTATTCACCGTGGCGCAGCGTTATCGTTAGGGAAAGTCGTCGATGGAAAACTTGTCTGTGCTTATCATGCGTGGGAATACGACGAACAAGGAGCTTGTACAAAAATCCCTGCACTACCTTGCGAACGACCAATCCCGAAGAAAGCTCGTGCCGTTGTCTATCATTGTGAAGAATACATGGGATTAATTTGGGTTTGCCTTGGTGATGAACCAGAAGAACTCATCAACTATCCGGAAGGTGAAGCGGAAGGTTACCGAACAATTATTTGCGGACCGTATGAAGTAAAGGCCAATGCACCACGGATTATCGAAAACTTTATCGACGTTGCCCATCTCATGTTTGTTCACGAAGGCATGTTAGGCGATGCAAATCATGCAGAAGTCGTTGATTACAGTGTAGATTTCGTGGATGGACACTTAACAACGAGTAAAATACCAGTCTATCAACCAAATGCGGATGGTCGCTCAAAAGGTGGATACACCGACTATGTCTATCAAGTATTACGTCCGACAGTCGCTCGGTTTACGAAAACGACGGAAGGATCCGACGAAGAGTTCACGATTTTAACGGCAGTCAATCAAGAAGATAATGAAAAAAGTCGTGTATTCATGTTATTGACGCGAAACTATGAGCTCGATCAACCAGATGAGCCATACCGCGAATTTCAAGATACAATTTTCTATCAAGATTTGGATATCGTCGAAAGCCAAAAACCAGAATTGCTTCCATTAGATTTGCAGGCGGAGATGCATTTAAAATCAGACGCACTGACCATTGCTTACCGTCGTTGGTTGTCTGAATTGGGGATTGAGACAGGGACACTTCCATTGGATGAAGAGAAATTAGAACGGATGAAAAAGAAGTCTGCGGTTAAATAATAGAGAAAATCGAAGGGGTTTATATAAAAAAGACAGGTGATGAGCCTGTCTTTTTTATATAGCGAAAGAAATATACGAAGACTCCTTCGGGAAAGCCAAGCCGATGAGAGCCCACAGAGTCTACTCGAGAGAGCCCGGTGAAAGCGTATTATATTTCTGTAGCAAGCCTTTGAATAATGAAAAGCCATTTCTGAATTAGCGGTTGTAGTCACAAAAAGATGGTTACTCATAAGCTTAAGATTTAGCTAGGAAAAGCCGTCAGTTGGCGGGTCGGCTTAAATATAGCGAAGGGAAGCGGTTATGAATACAGATGGGAAATTGCCGGCGATTCACGTTGAGCAAGATGCTAGTTTGATATGGCTGGGATGATTAGTGGGGAGAAGTTATAACTAGTTCGATTATTATTTTGTTATTATGAATTGTGTAATTTTGAATCATAACTGTTAAGACCTTTTATAATAGAAAAAGTAGCATTAATGAAAAATCAGCACAAAGAATGAATTTCATATACATTCTTGTGCTGATATTCAAGCTTTCTTAATTGGCAGTAGGAGCTTGTGATTTAGAGAGTGTTTTGATAGTTTGGTCAATCCGTTCAATTTCTGCTTGTGGATCATTCCACCAGTTTCTGCTCCAAATTCTTTCTATTGTCCAACCTTTCGATTCCAAGTATCTTTGTCGATAAATATCTCGCTCTCTTGCAGATGGAGCACTGTGATACATTTCACCATCACATTCAATTCCTAATACGTATTTACTTGAGTCATTGGGATCAACTACTGCCAGGTCGATTCGATAACCAGACATACCAATTTGTGTATTAACTTGATAACCTATGTTTCTTAGTTGATTATAAACTTGCTCTTCAAATGGTGAATCAAAATGTAGAGTAGTTTGCTGAGTCTTTGTATTTGTTTCTGTATTAATTTCTGAAATGACATATTCAATTTTTTCTTTATTCAGGTTGGAGACTTCATAAGCATATTTTAAATAATGCTTCAATAATTTTGGTCCTAAGTTTTTGGTATTGGTTACATCTAACTCATTTGGATTTATACTTGAAACGATGTGTATAGCTTCCTTGGCTCGAGTGACAGCAACATTCAGCCGATTTTCGCCGCCTTGTTGTCCTAGCGTTCCAAAGCGATTATACACTCGACCCTCAGCATTTTTTGCATAAGCAATTGAAAAAATGATAATATCTCGCTCATCACCTTGAACGTTTTCAATGTTTTTCACGAAAATTCGCTCATCCAAATCCCGACTCATCACTTCTTCGTAAATGACACCAAATTCAGGGTCTTCTTCTGTGTACTTATCAATTACATCTTCAATCACTTCCTGTTGTTTCGCATTGAATGTGATGATTCCGATTGTTTTATTGTGGTCCTGAATTAATAGTTGTTTTAAAAGCTTTACAACATCCTCAGCTTCCACTGTATTTCTTTGATTAATCCAACGTCCGTCCGATGAATGCCACTGTATCGCAGGAGGATTCTGTAAGTGGTTCACATTTGGCGCGATTTGCATTGAACCGTTGTAAAATGCGTGATTAGAGAAGTTAATTAGCTCTTCTGATTTAGAACGATAATGCCACTCCAGCATTTGGTTTGGCAGAATTCGTTTCGCTAAGTTTAATAGACTCTCTGATTCTTCAAATTCATCCAACTCATCTTCATCCAGTTCATCATCAATATCAACAGTGCTCTTAAATAAGTTAGTTGGAGGAAGTTGTTGTTCATCTCCTGCTACAACGACTTTCTGGCCTCTATATATTGCCGGGATTCCATTTTCAACGGTACATTGGGAAGCTTCATCAAAAATAACCAGATCAAAGAGGTTTTCTTCCAACGGAAAAATAGCTGATGAGACTTCAGGTGATACAAGCCAAACAGGCATGATATCGAGTAGTCCATCTAAAGAAAACTCATTGACAAATTTTCTGACTTTCCATAGTTTTCTTTTCTTGTTTGTTTGGTGACTCATACCTTTAAATGCCTTAACGTTCTGCCTTCTAACTTTCTCAATTTTTTGATTCAATTCATTTTGCAACAGTTTAATCGTAATATTTTTCTTTTCTTTTAAAAGAGTTTCTAGTTTATTTTGAAGTTGCTGAAAGGAGCCATTGCCAATTTTAACTAACTCAGGGTGTTTAGCTTCGATTTCGTCAATCCAATGAATGTAAATCGATTGCTTCGTAATATCTACCCAAGCCTTTTGTAATGAATGTGCTTTGGGAACCTTTTCAATCAATGCATTAATAATAAACTGAACGTGTTTTTCTCTGGATTGGTAAAATTGATCCATTTCTCGCAGTTTATCAAAGTATTCCTTGATATAATCTAATCTCTTTTGAAAATCTATTAAAGGTATATCTCCTTTAGAGATTCTTTTTTCAAATCTTTTAATTGATTCATCTTGAAAATACTTACTCAAATTCTGCATTTCTTCAAGTAATTCACTGCTTCCCTGAGATAGTTCATATAAAAAAGATATATTTTCTCTTAATTTTGGCCATTCTTTTGAGTTTAAACCTCTAAATTTATCTCCATCTAACAAATCTTCAATAATTGTCTTTCCAGTGAAGCTTGTCCATAACCAAAGTCTTAGCTTTTGAAGCGTTCTTTGTTCATTTGTGTTTAAATCATCATAGATTTTTTCAACTTTCTTATCAATGCTCAGGCTATACGCTGGAGTTATTTCTTCGTCTTCAAAGTGATCCAAATAATTGGTAATTTCTCTAGAGTGATCGATCGATTTTTGGAGAATTTCAATTAAGGCCATTCGATCAGCCAAAGTTGTCTCGTGAAAAGGCTTTCTGTCACTGACAGGATTATTATTGCCATCGAATGTTTCAAAATAATTGGCATAAGTTGCTACATCAGCTAAGATGTCGTCAATATTGCTCTTATTGATGGACTTTAGAATACTTTTCACATCGATGATTGTTTCTTGATCTTTATATGGTTTGCTAAATCCGTAAAGATCGTACGCTCGATAGCCGTGTTCCTGAGGTGTGAAAATTGCCTTAGTCACCTGATTCATTTCATCTTCTGTTCGAATAATTTGATCAGATAGACTTTCATGTTCATAATAAATGTCTTCTAACTGATTACTTTGATTCAAGTTGCTGTTGATCTTGCTGTATAAGCTTTTTCGATCATTTTTTTCATCATGTAAAAGGGCCACATGGTTGGATAATTGTAATGCATCCAATCTTTCATAGACTACATCCAAGGCAGCTCGCTTTTGTGTGACAAGCATTACCCTTTCGCCTTTGGCCATTGCATTAGCAATCATATTAACTATGACCTGTGATTTTCCCGTGCCGGGGGGTCCATGAACGACCAATCCATCTTGTTCTTCCAAGATATCGATAATTTTCTCTTGGGATGCGTCGGTATCCAATACCAAAAACTTTGATTTTTCATGATTTACCTGTTCTATAAAAGGTTTATCGCTGGGTAGTTGGTCTGAGTTGAAATCTGTAGTCATCGCCTGTAAATTTAAAAAATCACTGACTTTTCCAAGGTCCTGATCTTCCTCAACCAAATCAATAAATTCATTGTAATCTTTTAATATTGCTGAATCTCCTTGAGGGAAATGACCTATGACTGCTTGGTTATTAAGACGGAAACTATTTCGATTGAATACTGGAATCTCATCTCGTTTATAATCTTCAATTTGCTCCAAATATTCTGTACGATTATCCGATATATTGAAATGATACCCCTGTAAAAATTCTAGTATTCCCTCAGGGTTATCTTCTTGAGCTAGTTCTTCCACTTGATCAAAAAAATCATCTGGAAAATAAATTTCATTAATTTTTTGAAAAGCCAAGAAGAACGTTCTATTTACCTGTGGTTGTTGATCGTTAACAGGTAAGGCATCCCATTGAATATCTGCCTTTTTCACCCGCTTTAATTCAACAGGGTATAGAAAGAGTGGAGCTCTTATATAGGTTCCATCAGCCAAACATCCTTCGATGAAAGGGTAGCCCAAGTACAATTCATATAATCCAGTTTCTTCTTCAATTGATTTAATATTACGATACAGACTAGTTAGTTTTTTGGATTGTTGCATCGATACATCATCACTTGAACGAGCTGTGACGATTGTCTGACCTTGGTTAGAACGTAATTTTTCTAAAATTTCTAGTGGGTCTTGAGCATTTTTATGTAATTCGGATAAGTCAAACGTCCACTTATTATATTTTTTTAACAGACGGATCGAACGGTTGCTTTTACTGATATTATTTAATTTGTCACGTAATGAGACTAACTTTTTCTTCACATAAACCACCCTTAAGAAGAACATTAATTACCAAATATTATACATGAAATAGAACTACAAAAAAATACAATTGCTGAGCAAGTTAGACACTTGCAGCAAAACTAAAGTAAAGTTCAATTTATTATTAATTCGCGAAAAGCGAACCTGGCTATTGTGTGAAATTTTGTTATATTTATATATAAGTAGCTAGATTAATTAAGAAAGTGAAAATCATCCGTGCTTTATACGTTTTAATTTATTATTTAAGTGCTTACCATAACAGTATCCTTTCCATTGATTTTCATACAAATACCATGGAGTTATTGATTAAGATATTTTAAGCAATCACTCCTTGTGTATTTCTATGAAATACTGGATTATTCAATCACTAGTGACCCAATTCGTTCATCATAAAGAAGCTATGACCGTACAGAAATTTCTTACGATTAAAGTGGGCATAAGAGTATGTTCGTTTGGTACTTATTTTTTCTTATTCTAAATTGGAAAAGTGCTGTTAATGGGAGAAGGGGTGAAAAACAATTTGCTCAAAAATTAGATGTTTTAATATGTTAAGCAGGTAAAGTTTATTAGTTAGTGAAAGGAAGATTTAAATGGATAAACCTGTCAACTTAATGTCTTTAATTAATGCTTATAATGATTTGTCCGAAAGTACATTCGATGATTATTTAAATAATAAAGGTATTTCAATAAACGAACAAGAAATTCAAGATATGAATAAAATGATTGAATCAATGTTACATACAGTAGAACAAGGCTACCAAAGGCAATTGTTTGACAACTTTTATATTGGTTTTACAATAAATCAAATCAGTAAAGAATTTGGGTACCGTCAATAAGTTTGTGTAAAAAAGTAGGGTGATCCGGTGGAGGGTTATTTCCCCTCCTCGCTTTCGGTCTGA